>NZ_JCADBN010000013.1:0-225345 GCF_059359135.1 Pseudonocardia sp. OZ21 | reverse complement strand
ACCGTCGACGACCCGTGGGGCTTCGGCAACTCGCTGGAGTGGGCCACGAGCTGCCCGCCGCCGCGACACAACTTCACCGAGCTGCCGCGGATCCGCTCGGAGCGTCCGGCGTTCGAGCTGCACTACCCACACATGGTGGAGCGCTACCGCCGCGAGGCGCACGCCGGCCGCCGGGCATTGCCCTCCGAAGTAGCGGCTCAGGCCACGGCGCGGGAAACGCAACCCACCTCGGACCCGCGTTCACGCTGACGGAGAGACGCGGTGCGCGCCGCGCAATCACCAGGCTGGCGCACGGCGGTCCGGCCCCGACGCCTCTGGCGGGAGCGGCAAATCTGATCCCTGGGGCGCTACTGCGAGGATCTGGTTGCCAAATGCCGCCCGGCGGATGACATCCGCCGCACTGCGATCAATCGCATGTTCGACAGCCCTGGAGTCGTTGACCCCATCCCTGTCCCGTTGCCGACCACCTGCGCGATCACGGGACTTCACCTTACGAGTGGAGGATCTTTCTTGTCCGCCGACGAGAGCGACTGCGGAGTACGCGCCGACCTCGCGCACCTTCTGGAGCTATGGGACATGCTGCCCGCGTGGAGGCACCCTGACTACTGGAAGGAGCTCGCGGCTACGGGCTGCGCGACGGGCGAGGACTACCTGCTCGAGAAGGTACACGGGGTTCGGCACCTCGCCGAAGAATATCTGAAGTCCGATCGGAACGACCGAACGTCCTACGAGCTCCAGTACATCGGCCAACATGTGCTGTCGGTCTTCAACCGCGAGAACCAAGCCATGTTCGACGTGCTCGACAAGTTGGCACCCAGCGTCACATGCGAAGCCGGTCACTTTGGGCGGCGTTGGGCTATAGATGCGGTCGACACGGCGTGGCGTCTTTACGTGCCTGCTGCAGGGAAGTCGAACCGGGAAGAGCGTGCCCAGACGGGTAACCTGCCGCCCTGGCTTGACCATGCCGCTGACTGAGCGACGTTGCACGCAGGTTTGAGTTCGGGATGGGCGCGGCTCTGACAACCGCTACCCGGCCGAGTGCACCCCGCCGCCGCGGAGGCCCTCAACCGGATAATTGGTCAGGACGATGATCACTCAGCGCGGTGGGCCTTGAGCTCGTACGCCGGGGTGGAGATCGGTGCCGACGGACCATCGCAGATGGCCCTGGAGGTTGCCGATTCCATCCCTTGTTCGCGCGGCTCGTGAACCACGGCGCGCGAGTTCTCGTCGAGGGTAGGCGGATTCGTTATGGCCAACTCCGTGCGCGTGGTCTCACGGAGAGTGAGTTACTTGTACAGTACTGTACTGTTTGGTCCAGTTGAAGGGGTTTCGACGCCGGTCACCGATCGGAGTGCCGTGCCCCTCGCTGCCCTGCGGACGCCTCGGGCGATACCCCAGGAGCAAGTAGAACTGACGAATAACTGCAGGTCTCGGCTTTGAGATGACCGTCAACCGTTCGAATCGTCGAGCCCTGGACGGTGCATCCGAGGCGACGTGGCGCTCCGCGGACTGCCTAGTCTCTTCTGGACTAGGCAGTCCGTGATATCGTGTTCAGGGCAAAGAGTCAAGTCGTCGGGCTAGGATCACTTCCGTGATGAGTGCCAGAGCCGAGCCTCCCGCGCGGCGGCGCCTGACCGCCCGCGGTGCCCTCACCCGCGAGCGCATTGTCCGCGCCGCGGCTGATCTCATGCACGCCAACGGGGTCGCCGGCACGACCATGGACCAGGTGATCGAGGCCTCCGGCACCAGCAAGTCGCAGCTCTACCACTACTTTGACGACAAGGACGCTCTGGTCGTCGCGGTGATCAAGATGCAGACCGCGCGGGTGATGGAGCGACAAGAGCCCCACCTCGAACAATTCAGCTCACTGCAGGGCTTGCGGCGATGGCGCGATGCCATCGTTCGCTTCGTCGAGGAACGCCACGGAGCGTACGGCTGCGAGATCGGCTCGCTCGCTAGTGAGCTCGCGGATCGTTCCGAGCCGGCCCGGATCCTGATCGACGCCACATTCCGTACCTGGGAGTCGTATCTTGCTGCAGGGCTCCGCCGGATGCAGGAACGCGGCGAACTCGATACCGAGACCGACGTGGCTGCGCTCGCCACCGGGATCATGGCGGCCTACCAGGGCGGCTACCTCCTCTCGCAAGCCGGACGAAGCGCGCAGCCGATAGCGCTGGCGCTCGACCTCGCGATCCGCAATGTGGAGGCGCTCGCGCCACAGCGGAAACGCGCATCCGGCGCAGCAAGCTGATCGGTTCGGGGTCTGGACCCCTTCGACATGGCGACCTGACAGTCCAGGTTTGGTAGCGCGATTGGCGACCGGCCGAGGCAAGCCGGGCCGCCGCGCGAATCCGGTACCGCCGTTGCCGCGGATCGGCGAGGACCGCAGATGAGAACTGGCTCTGCCCTTGCGGGAGGATACGCCGGCCTTGCCCGCGGCGTGCGCGGCCTGTGGCTGCGCCGACCGGTATGACGCCAGCATGGACTGGAACGGGGTGCACCACGGGCTCGTCTCCGGCGAACTCGCGGACCGCGCGGAGCGCGCCTGGATCTTGATCAACGCCGCGTTCCGCACGTAGCGGTCTTACTTGGCGGCCGGACTGAGCCAAATGCAGAAGCGGGCGGACGTCGGCGGGCAGGCCGACCCCTCCGGGCTCGCTGCCGCGACCATGGCCGCTTTCCACGTGACTACCTGCTCTCCCAGGAGGCGCGCAGCTCGCCGCTGATGGGGGCGGCGATCGGCCGTGTCGAGGTTCGGCTGGCCCTCAGCGGCTTCGCCCCGAGGGTGGCGAGCTGAAGCTCTCACGCTCCCTGGACGCCGTCACGACCGGACTTGACAGTCCAGTAGTGCTTCGCCAATAGTCGACTGGACCAGGTCGCCGCAGGACTCTACGCGGGCGTCGGTCGGCTGCGCTGTCGGGCCGCGAAGATCGCAGATAGGAACTCAGATGGCTTGTACGAGGGGAATCGTCGCCCATCGTCGCGGCGTGCGCGACCCGCGACTGCCTCCCTTACCGAATGGCGCGGGTATGGACTGGACGGTCGGGAATGGCGAGGTCACCCCTGTGATCGACACGGCCGGGTGGAGCTTCGAGATCGACGGTCTCGGCGACAAGTCGGGTCGGAGGAGCTGGGAGGACATCCGCTTGCTGTCGGGCGCACGCCGCCGAAGTGCAGGGGCGGGACACCACGATCGTCTTCACTCGCGCTGCGCCGGACGGGCAGGTCCGCCCACCGGACGCCTCATGGCGGAGGACGTTGCATCCATATCATCAGAGCGCAAGCTGGCCTGTCCGCCTGGCCTGTGCGTCAACAGGATTACGACCTGGGCGCGACAGCGACGTACATCCCCGGATCGCTGGAGCAAGTCGGCCGACCGCGACGTACTCGTCCGCTGAGCCCGCCCCGCGGACGACCTGATCCTCGGCGTGTAGCTGACACACGTGACGCTGAGAAATCTAGCTCGACAACGCATAGGTCAACTAACTAGAAAGGAATCGACGATGACCGAGCAGCAGAAGGCAGTCCTCGCTGGGGGCTGCTTCTGGGGGATGCAGGACCTCATACGCTCCCGCCCCGGCGTGTTGGCCACCCGCGTGGGCTACACCGGTGGCAACACCCCCAACGCCACCTACCGCAACCACGGCTCGCACGCCGAGGCCATCGAGATCATCTACGACCCGTCCGCCACCACCTACCGAGACCTGCTGGAGTTCTTCTTCCAGATCCACGACCCGAGCACGAAGAACCGCCAGGGCAACGACAGAGGAGCGTCATACCGCTCGGCGATCTTCTACCTCGACGACGAGCAACGTCGCGTCGCGGAGGACACAATCGCCGACGTCGACGCCTCGGGTCTGTGGCCAGGCAAGGTGGTCACCGAGGTCACGCCGGCCGGGCCCTTCTGGGAGGCCGAGCCCGAGCACCAGGACTACCTGCTGCATTACCCCAATGGCTACACCTGCCACTTCCCGCGGCCGGGATGGCTGCTACCACGGCGCAGCGACGCAATGTCGGAGTCGGCGTCGCAGTCGTCCTGACGTTCGCGACACCCGCCGAGCCGAAGTCCGACCGTGGGCCGTGCTGCACCGCCGCATCGTGGCGGGCGACGGGGCACCGACCCTCACGTCGGCCGAATGGACCCACCGGTGGCCGCGGTTTCGCCTCTCCAGGGTTCCACAGGCGCGCCTGTGGACTGGCTTGCCGACGACGAAATGGAGCGCCTCCTCCGAGCGACCATGGAGGCAGTTCGGGCAGCGTTGCACCGGGGGATCTGGTGGGCATTGGCCCCCGACGGAGGTGCGGTGGCCCGCAGCACGGTGGCAGGCGACCAGCTGGTGGTACTCAAACGAGCAGGCCCAGGAGGCAGTTCGGAAGACGGCCGGAGAGCAGGGAGAGGACATGGGTATGAGTGACGACGTGCAGATCCACACCACGCGGCTGGATGCCACGGCCAACGCGGAGCTGATGGCACTGGCCAAGGCCGGCGCCGCCGCTTTCGGCTATACCGCGGAACTCGCCCTGAACCAGCAGCTGGCCCAGCTGCTGCGACTGCGAGTGGCCCAGATCAACAACTGCGCCTACTGCCTCAACGTGCACTACGGCGCTGCTCGCGAGGCCGGCATCCAGCAGGCAAAGATCGACTTGCTCACCACGTGGTGGGAGACAAAGCTGTTCAGCGACCCCGAACGGGCCGCGCTGCAGTACGCCGAGGCTCTCACACGCGCTGCCGACACCACGGTCGCTCGAGCGTTCCAGCAGTATCACGACGCGCTGGCCGCCTACTTCGATGAGCCCGCAATGCTTGAGATCGTGGCGGTGGTCATCAACATGAACATCTGGACCCGGCTCAAGCTCGCGGAGGGGGCGATGCCCTCGACCGGCTGAGATGCGTGGAGCGGCGCGATCCTTCGGACGAGACCGACTTGTCCCAGGCCTGCCGGCCCAGCTCGGCTGCTGGGTGCTCGGAGTCTCTGAGTCCGGGAACTACGACTGGCGAGCGCATGCACCGTCACCGAGGAACGGTGCGTCAGGGAGTAGGCGGCTCGGGCGTCTACCGGCGAATGTTCCGACCACTGCCCCTTGCCGGTGGCCGTGCGCAGACGGATGTCGTCGAGGGTGGTGGTGCCACCCTCAGTCCCTCAGCACCCTTGGCCGCACCCTCGACGGACGCTGGCCCGCGTCGCCGCTCCCTTGCGTGTCGGCGCTCTCTCCACTACATCTCCATCCGCCGCAGGTCCACCACCCACACTGGCGCTACCCGGCGCGTGCGGTCTTCCACCAATCCTGGATCGCCGCGTTCACGTCCTCAGGGCGTTCGACCTGCACCCAGTGGCCACCTCCCGGCATGACAACCGCACGAGAGGCAGGATGCTGGAAGGTCGTCTTCTCGTACGCCGCTCTGGCCGAGTTCCTGTGGATGACCAGCACGGGAACGGTGCGCCGGGCGAGGTAGTGGTCCGTCTCCGGCCGGAACGCGATCGGAGCGTGGTCCCAGAGCGCTGCGAAGCCCGCCCGGATCATCGCGGGTGACACCGAGTCCACCCGGCGGAGCACCAGGGTGCGCAGCCACTCGGGCGTCTGATCGGTGAAGCTGGCCTGGCTGAAGAACCACGACTTCACGACTTCGTCGGGGTGCTCCCCGGCCAGTTGCTCCCTCGTCCTCTCGACCCTGACGCGACCCGCCTCGTCCGCCGCGTAGGACGCGTCGAGGACAACGACACCGAGCACGTGCTTCGGCCGCTCCACCGCCATCGAGGAAGCGATCGCCCCACCGAGCGAGTGACCGACGACCAGAGCGGGCTCGCCGGCGACCTGCTCGATGACGGCCGTCAGATCATCGAGCTGCCGATCCATGTCGTACCCGTCGGCCGGCGCGGAGTGCCCGTACCCGCGCAGGTCGTAGCCGATTACGCGGAAGTTCTGCTGCAGCAACGGAATGAGCCACGAGTAGTCGATCGAGTCAGCGGTCCAGCCGTGCACGAGCACGACCGGCGTTCCGGCTCCCGTAGCCGTATAGAAAAGTGTTGAGTCACCAGTCTCGAGATAAGGCATGCCGAATTTTCCGTCTTCCGGATATGCACCTAAGGGCCGTTCGGTCGGCGGCCGCGACCGGGTTCCGAGCATGATGGCGACCCGGGTCCATACCCTGATTCGTACTCAAGTTCTCCCGCCTTTCACGCTGAGTGAAGGGGCGGTGTCCGAGCAGGTCCTCGAGCGTCAAATCCTGACGAGCATGAGAATGGACGCCAGCGTCGGAACAGTTTGTGTCATGACGTCTCCGGCACTGATCCAGCCCCCCGCAGCAGCGGACATGCAGCGCGGCGCTCGTTCCGGAGATCGGCAGGCACCTGCCTCAGGACAAGGGCGTTGTCGAGGCGGAGAGCTCACTCGGCCCGTTCGTGATGTCGGTCCGGACACTCCACGCGAACTGGAGCAGCAGGGTGACCGGGGAGTTCTCCACGATGTTGATCATGGTCTGGAAGTCCTGTTCGGGGATCTCCTCCGACAACCGGACAGTGCGATGCAGATAGCGCGACGCCCCGACCACCCTCGGCTCGTGGTACGCGACGTCCACGGTGATGTCGCCGGCGTAGTCGTACTTGCGATCCGCATAACCGCGCAGCGTGATGGCCGTACACGAGGCAAGCGCCATCATCAAGTACTCGGTCGGGGTAGGTCCCGCGCCTGGCGCACCGGCACCCGGGTCGTCGGCCAGGCCCACGAACTCTCCCGCCCGGACCTCGGTCTCGAGCCGACTGGTGGCCAGCAGCGTCGCTCGCGCGGTCGCGACGACTCGATCATTTTCCGGGCTCATGCCCGCTCCTTTCGATCGGCGACCAGCCCCGACTTCCGACTCTTCCCGGAGACCTTCGGCCATTGACGTTCGCTGCAACACAACCCTCGCGGGGGCCCTGTCGCTCTCCCACCTTGCGGCCCCACATCCAGCTTCATCCCAGCCGTTCCGGCGGCCCCGTCAGTCACCGCTATCGATTTCATTGGAATAGCTCTCTGTATCAGTCCTCGCGCCTAACGGGCGAGCATGGCGCTCGAAGGCGCGTCAGGCGCCTGCCACTCCTGGTGCCCCCTCCCCACCGCACGTGCCGGCTCCACACGGGACCAGAACGCGGCAGTGCCCTGCACCTCTGCTCGCGGGGCTCCAATTCGGCCGGCGCGCTAACCATCCACGCGGACGGACGCTGCTCATGCGTCTCCTGTCCTGGCTCAGTGGACGGCCGCCCGAAAGTGCCGCCGGGGGATCTACCCCGGCGTACGCAACGACATGACTCGGCTATAGCAGCCCGAGTGCGGAGCGGCCAATGAAGTCGTGCACCGCCTCGCTGTTGGGCGGATGGAACGCCCCGGCGCGGACATCGCGGTAGAGCCGCTCCAGCTCACCGCGCCGGTGCAGCGAGCCGGCACCGACGATCTCCATCGCCAGCTCGGTGGCCTGACGCGCAGCGCGGGTGGCGTTCTCCTTCGCCGCGAACAGCCGAGGCAAGGTCCGCTCGCCGTAGTCGACCCCCGCGGTCAGGCCCGCGGTCAGCTCGTCCAACTGCGCCGTCGCCCCCTCCAGGACCAGCTCGGCCTCCGCCGCCAGGTACTGCACGAAGGGTTTAGTAGCCACCGGCGCATCACCGGTGCTCCTGGTCGTGCGCCGCCGCGCGGTGTCCAGCGCCAGATCCAGCGCCCGGCGGCCGACGCCCAGGTAGACGTTGCCCAACATGGGCAACACCCACGGCAGGATGGCGAAGACGAACCCGTCCGGCACCGCACCCACATCGAAGATCCCGACGACCCGCTCGTGCGGAACGAACACGTTGTCCAGGTGCGTGTCGTGGCTGGCCGTCGCGCGCAAGCCGAGGGTGTCCCAGGTGGGCACGGTGCGCGCGCCCTCGCTGTCACGCGCGACGAACCCGTGGACCACCTTGGGATGCTCCGGGTCGCTGTCGTCGCGGGCGTGGATGCCCAGCCAGTCCCAGGCAGGGGAGAGGGACGTGAACACCTTGTGCCCGCTGACCCGGTAGCCGCCCGCAACCGGGACCGCCGCCGTCAACGAGTCGAACAGACCCATGTCGTTGCCGGGCTCACCGTGACCGGCAGCAAAGACCTTGCCTGCCACGATGTCTTCGACCAGCCAGTCCACCCCGGCATCCCCGGCCCGGGCGAGGTCCGCCGTCGGCCCGGTCCAGTACAGATGCATGTTGATGCCCACCCCGGTAGCCGGCGCCCAGTAGCCCAGCCGCCGCTGTTCCCGGTTGAGCTCCGCGAGATCGAGCCCCAGCCCGCCACGATCGACGGGAATGGCAGCCCGCAAGTATCCGGCCTCGCGCAGGTCTGCCAAGTCCTCAGCGAAAAAGGCGTTCTCCCGATCGTAGCCACCCGCACGCGAGTGCAACGTCTTGAGCAGATCACCGGACAACACCGGACCGGAGTCATGAAACATGACTGTCGTCTCCTTCGGTCACTGGGGATTCATTTCGGCAGCCGTGCGCGATAAGACACGCGTACGGCTGAATGCAAGCAGGACTCACAGCGTTTTTCGCAGCATCGGGCTCAGGCGGGTCGGCGGTTTTCGAGGGGGTTGGCGGCAATGCGCCCGGCCATGTCCCTCTTGCCGACCGATGCGCCGGCGACGCTGTCTGCCTTGCGCCCCGGCCTGCTCGGTCTGTCGGATTCAGCTGTCCGACGGACCATTCGCCAGTCGTCTGACCAGGGGCGTCGCTTGATCGCGGCAAGTGGCACAGACCTCAACGCCGGAACTGTCAGAAGTCGCCCTCGGCCCGGCACGTGCTCGTCGATCGCGGTGGCGGGATGTCGAGCGACGGCCGAACACGCGGATAAGTGAGGCCCTGGTGACTACCGAGTCGGCGCAGGAATCCGCAGGCTCGCCTTCTCCGCGAGCTCCTCATCGGAAACCATTGTGATCATCTCGACTCCAGGAGCGCACAGCATGACCACGACGAAGCGGCTCGTCCGGTCGGCCAGCAGGTTTGCGACCGTGTAGTGGATGACATCGCCGCCCGGTTCCCAGAAGGCCTCTCCCGCCTTGATCGGATAAGGTGCCTGACCCTCGAGCTCGAACAACATCTCCCCCTCCAGCATATAGCCGAAAACGGGGCCGGAGTGACGGTGAGGACCGAGACCGGGGTCACCCGGGGGCAGCTCGAGGACCCGGACCATCGCGGAGGAACCCTGCGCGATGAACGGCGCCACGACCTCCAGTAGATCCTGCTGGCTCATGTTGGTAGAAGTGGACATTCATCTCCTTCGTAATAGCGCTCGCCTTCGGCGTATCTCCGTCGAGTTGGCGAACTCCCCGCCGTCACATCTGCCGCCGGAGGTTCAACCACACAGAGGTCAGTCCCGGACGACCAGCACGGTCTTGCCTGGGCGAGACCTGCGGACGGCGCCGCTCTCGTAAGCGGCCCGACCCTCGGTCAGGGGAAACGTCGCGGCCACGCTGACTTTCAACTTGCCGGTGTCGATCATGTGGGCTATGCGGGCAAGGCCGTCCCGCTCCGCCGTCACGATGAAGAACTGAGCGCTGACGCCGTACTTGTCGGCCAACTCCTGCGAGGGAGGCTCCTGGAGGGTGATCAGACGCCCGCCACGACGCAGCGCCGCGAACAGGGCTTCCGGTACGTCCCGGCCGACAGCGTTGATCACGACGTCGAAGACGCCCGTCTCCGCGTCGAGCGACTCCGCGTCGGTGGTGATCACGCGCTCGGCACCCAGGCCGAGGACGTATCCCACGTCGGGGGTATGCACTGTGGATGTGACACCGGCTCCCAGCGCGGTCGCCAGCTGGGTGACGAAGGCGCCGACACCGCCGGCGCCACCGTGTACCAGCACGTGCTGGCCCGGTTGGACTGCCGCATGCTCGACGAGGGCCTGCCAGGCGGTCAGCGCCGGGAGCACGGCGGCCGCCGCGACGACGTGCGACACCGTGCGCGGCCGGGCGGCCATGCTCGTGACCGGCACGCTGACGTACTCCGCCGCGGCGCCGTCCCGGTCGAACGGCACCAGTCCGTACACCTCGTCACCGACCGAGAATCCGGTGACACCGTCGCCGACCTCGGCCACGACCCCGGAGAACTCGTGGGACGGGATGACCGGAGTGCGGTCGGCACCCCCGGAGGCCCACGTCTCGGGCCAGGCCAGTTCATCGAATGTGATCGCCGCCGCGTGGACCGCGATCAACACCTCGCCATCCTCCGGAGTCGGCCGCGGCGCCGACTCGTACACCAGCACTTCAGGACCACCCTGAGTGTGCGCCCGCATCGCCGTCATGCTTTCCATGATTCAGCCCTCCTCGTGTCCTTCGCGCGCATCCAGCATTTTGAGAACACCGAACCCTTCGCCGAACGGCGGGTCGAGTTCGGTTGCGCCACCGGGGCTGGGGCGAGTTGGGTCATGACGCCTTCTCAGGAGAGACGGTGCGGTTTCGAGGGACAACTGCCTCGACGAACGTCGCGACCGCCGCCGTACGCGGCTGCTCACGGTGCCCTGCACCGCACGCCATCGGTCGCAGGATCGGCTCCGCAACAGCGACAGCCAGGCGACGACGCCGTGCGAAGCACACCGGGGACGGAACCAGCACGATTGGACCTTCAGATGCGCACGAGAGGCGCGTCGACCAGATGCTCGGCCAGGAACCAGCACTGCAGCTCTCCGGTACGGATGACCTGCGAAACGAGCAAGTCGTTGGTTCCATCGTCGCCTAGCTCCGCGCTCTTGGCAGCCGCCTTGTGGGCGTCGATCAAGATGCGTTCATGCGCGTCGAGCAGCCGAGAGAGCATCGCCGGAACCTGCTCGACACCATCCGGCGGTCGCGGAATGCCGCTCAGCTCAGCTGCATGGCGGGGATCGCCTACCGCAACGGCACCTAGGCTCTGGATGCGTTCGGCGATCGCGTCGATAAGAGCGAGCTGCTCGTCAGCGTGCTTGTCGAGCAGGAGGTGGAGCTGGTAGAAGGTCGCACCTCGGACATTCCAGTGGCTCTTCTTGTAAAGCGCGTGAAGAATCTGAGTGTCCGCTAATGTCCGGTTGAGCTTTTCGCCCGCGTACATGCGCGCGTCATAGGACAATCCGACGGGGAACTGCTTCACGGTCCCAAACTTCTGGATCTCGCCTCCCCCGTGTTGATGCAGCCCCGGCTGGCTCGACGGTGAGACTCGATCCGTTCCGTCCTGAGTTGCGGTCATCGGTGGACCTCCTCCACATTCACGGTTCGTACTGACACTCTTTGGGAATGATCTCGTTTGGCTTCGTACACCCACCAGCGCCCAGCCACGGCGCGAGCCTTTACTCGGCCGCCGCTTCCATGGACCGCCTGACGGTCTCGTGCAGCTCCGCCCAGGAGCGGGTGAACCGATCAACGCCGTCACGTTCCAGGACCGTGAAGACTTCCGCGAGATCGACACCTGTGGCAGCTATCGCGTCGATCATCTCACGGGCCTCGGGGGCACGGCCGGTAACTGCGTCGCCGTTGTCGGCTCTCCGGAGTGAGCCGTGATCGGCAAAGGCGCTCAGCGTTGCTTCGGGCATCGTGTTCACGGTTCCGGGAACCGCGAGCTCGGTGACATACAGCGTGTCCGGGTAGGCAGGATTCTTCACGCCCGTCGAAGCCCAGAGCGGCCGCTGAACCCGAGCGCCATTTGCCGCGAGGCGCTCCCAGCGCGGACCGGCAAACGTCTCCCGGAATGCTTGATAAGCAAGTCTCGAGTTCGCGATACCGGCCATGCCCCGCAACGCGAGTGCTTCATCCGACCCGATCTGTTCGAGGCGTTTGTCCACCTCAGCGTCGACACGCGAGACGAAGAGACTCGCGACCGAGTGGACTCCGGACACAGGCGCGCCGTCGTCGAGTGCCCGCTCGAGGCCGGCGAGGTACGCCGCCATCACCTCCCGGTACCGCTCCACCGAGAAGATGAGCGTGACGTTGATGTCGATGCCAAGCGCGAGAGCTTCCGTGATGGCCGGCAGGCTCGCCCTCGTCGCAGGAATCTTCACGTAGAGATTCGGGTGGCCGACCGCTCGCATGAGGCTCACGGCCTCGAGGACCGTCTCCTCACAGTTGCCGGCCAGATCGGGGTTGACCTCGAGTGACACCCGTCCTTCCACACCGTCGCTCGCCTCCCAGACGCCGCGGAACAACTCGCAGGCCTGCTGGACATCCACGACCATGAGCTTTCGAACAGCGTCTCCGACCGTCACCCCACGCTGAGCGAGCTCCCGGATCTGCGGCGTATAGACCCCTCGGTGCGCGAGCGCAGCCGCGAAGATGGTCGGGTTGGTGGTGACACCGACGACGTGCTTGTCGTCGATGAGTCGCCGAAGATCGCCGCTGACCAGGCGATCACGCGACAGGTCGTCGAGCCAGATCGAAACACCCGCCGCGGTGAGCGCAGCAAGTCGGTCGTCTGCCACGTGAATTCCTCTCTGGACTCTGGAATCTCCGGGGGCGCTGGCCTCCGCCCTGGCATTCCGGCCGGGCTTGCGGCCGTCCACGACTTCCCCGTCGGGTACGACTCAGCGCTCCGTCGATCCACTCAGGGCGGGACGAGGCCCTCGTAGATGCAGTCGGCATCAGAACTAGACTGCTTGTTCCAGACTATGGCATCAGACAGGTGGCCTACAGGAGGCCTAACAGTGGCGCACGTCACAGCGCTCAGGCGTCCTCCAACCAGCGTGTGAGGCATCTCGGTGGCCGCGCACCCAACCCGCTCACCTGCATGAACCAGGGGACGCGGGCCTGGCCTCCCAGCAACGGTGAGGACCCGGGCATACGCCCATGGGACCGGCGACGCTCCGATTCGATCGTCCGCCCTGCTGCCGCGCTCTCCCATCCACGTCGGAGAGCGATACGTCGATGGACCATCTAGCACCAACGAAGCGGGCGGAGGGTGCTGTTGGCGTCCAGGTCTGCCGAACTGAGGTGGCGGACCCACGACCGAGCTGCTGGGGGGGCACCGCAGCGGGTCGTCCCGCTTGTCCGGATACCTATCGCCGGCTATCGCCCCATGCTGGAGGTGATCGATATGGGTCGCAGATGGACGAGAGTCGGGCGCACGTTGGCGTTGACCGTTTAGTTCAACGCTGCGCACACGACCTGGGTGGGCTGGGCGCACCGTTCGGACGGTGGCGTCGGACTCGACATGCTGGCGGCTGCTCGACCAGGCCCTCGCGCAGATCCCTGACGCGCACCGCCACGGCAGCCACCGGGACCGGCGCCGGTCTGGCCGAGCTCACCGAGCGTGCTCCCCTCCGCCGCGATGCAGGGCTACCCCGAGCGCACGAGGATCATCGTCCGCCGAGAGCACCCGCACTCCGGCGCGCAGCTGGACCTGACGGAGACCCACGACGGCTGGCGCCACACCTGCTTCGCCACCGACACCCGGTTCGGACAGCTCGCCTCCCTCGACGCCCGCCACCGCGCCCACCCCCAGGTCGAAGACCGCATCCGCACCGCGAAAGACACCGGCCTGAGCCACTCCTCATCCCGGACCTTCGCGATCAACGCCGCCTGGCTCACGGTCGTGCTGCTCGCGGTCGACCTGCTCGCCTGGACCCAACAGCTCGCCCTCAACGGGCCTCTCGCGAAAGCCGAACCCAAGACGCTGCGCTACCGGCCGCACGTCGCTGCCCGGATCACCCGCGGTCAGCGCCGGACTGGGTCCGGATCCAGCAGTCCTGGCCCTGGGCCCACCAGCTCGCGAGGCGTTCGCCCGCCTGCACGCGCTGCCCGTCCGGTGCGGACTGAGACCCGTTCCCGACCCGACGATTCATCTTGGGGCACCCGGCAGAAACAGCAAGCCCGGCACTCCCGCACGCCCGGACCCGGAAACGAACAGCAGCGCGCCCGAGAGGATCAACCAACGCCGTCTCCCCATCAGGTCGGCTGGCCCGTCGGTCCGCCGGCCGACCCGCCGGCCTGATCGTGAACAGCAACCCGATGACTACGCGACCTGCCTGCGGCCATGGCGTCACCCGCGGTCAATAACGAAGCGCCGAGGAAGACGATGTCCTTGACCAAGAACTGCCCTGCCGGAGACAATCTGGGATCCCTGTGCCGATCCTCCCACGCTTCCGGGGTCGTCACCAAGAAGCTGAGCGTCGTGGCAAACATCCCCGCCGCTGCCGCGCTACCGAGGGCGGACGCTCTACTGGAGAGCGGCTTCGCAGCGATCAGTGCGCCGATCACGATCTCAACGACGCCGATGAACCTTGCCAGTTCTCGTTCGCCGAACCTGGTCGCGAGTCGTGAGAAGGGAGGACTCCCATTGATCAGCGGACGAATGTTCTCGACCTCGAAGTCCTCGAACTTGAGCCGGCCGATCGCCGCGAGATTTAATGCAAGACCGTACCGGATGGTCGCCATTCCGATGGCCTGGCCCCTATCGACGGCCGCTCTTCGAAACTTCATGTACCTCCCCTTTCCTCGCCTTGCCGAGATATGCGAACCATATCGCCCAGAACGTTTCGTGGCGCCCTAGCGCGGATCAAAACTTGACGCTTCAGTCCTGCGGGGCGCCGACCTGCGATCGACCTCAATCTGCGTTAGTCGGATGACAGTGAACCTTGATCCGCATCCTGCGAGATCAAAGCGCCACCTTGATGCCGACGAACCGCTGGCCAACCGTATCCATCAGCTCCGGGACATCGTCCTGCCCGGGGCGCGCACGCAGCCGGTCGTGGTGACGAAATTGACGGCACCCAGGATCGTGCCCAGTCCTCCGACGACCAAGCCGATGATCCACAGGTCTGACCCCACCGCTGGGAACGGCCGTCGGGTCGGGTAGGACGAGTGAACGCGTCGCTTGGTCGCCCAGCCGACTATCGCCGCCCCGTGAACGGACTGTCAAGTCCATCACCGGGACGCGTCGGCGTCCGAGATCGATCACGCACGCCAGGCCGTCGACCGCCGTTTGTCTCTTATCTCCTGGTCTATCGCCGGTGGACGCGGGCGTCGCCGCACGCATGCTGTTGCGAACAACCTCCCGTACTGGACTTGACAGTCCTACTTCGGCTGGGTAAGAAGCTCCTGCGCGGCTTAGTCAGCATGTCGATCCTCGACGCTGGCTACTGCTGGCGTGTGGCGTGGCCGGCGGCTCATAGCTGGCATCCGGCGCCGGCACTCGCGTTGGCTGCGCAGTCACGCGGCTGGACGGGTTGCGCCGGCTGAACTAATCGACGACAGCGGCGGCACAGCACACCTGCCTTCGTTACTGGCAGTTCGTGTCGTCTGTATCTGCGCCTCGATCACGGATGGGCGCGAGGAGGGACAGGACGATGACTGAGGGGTTCGAGGGTCAGAAGCTCGTCGTAGTCGGGGGGAGCAGCGGTATGGGTCGTGCCGCCGCGCTCGATGTAGTTGCGGGCGGCGGTAGCGCCGTGATCATCGGGCGTGATCGAGGGCGCGTGGAAGACACGGTGAGAAACCTGTCGCCGGGCAAAGCATGGGGTATCACCGCCGATATCACGCGGCGCGATGAAGTGGAGAATGTGCAAAAGCAGCTATCGGGTGAACATGCGGACGCCACGCTCCTGGTGAATGCTGCCGGGTTCTTCATCCCTCGCGAATTTGTTGCCTACGACCCGGCCTTCTATGACTCTTATCTCGAGCTGAATCGTGCGCTGTTCTTTCTGACACAGACCGTGGTGAACGGAATGATCGCGGGCGGCCGGGGCGGTTCGATCGTGAACATCGGGAGCATGTGGGCGCATCAGGCGATCGGCCTCACGCCCTCGGCCGGGTACTCGATGGCCAAGGCCGGGCTCCACGCGCTCACCCACAACCTTGCGATCGAGCTCGCCTCACACGGCATTCGCGTCAACGCGGTCGCGCCGGCGGTCGTCGCCACCCCACTGTACGAAGGGTTCATCCCGCCGGAGCAGGTACAGGAGACGCTCGACAGCTTCAGCGGGCTGCATCCGCTGGGGCGTGTCGGCTCCGCGCAGGACGTCGCCTCGGCGATCACCTTCCTGTTGTCCGGCCATGCGGCCTGGGTGACCGGCGCGATTCTCAACGTCGACGGCGGGGTCATGGCGGGCCGGAACTAGGTGTACTGATCGGACAGGGTCCTCCTTGTGCGAGAGGGCGGCCAGGAGGGGGTACACCCGCCCGCACGGCCCGGCCGACGCTGCTCAACCTGGTGATCGGCGGGCGGGCTCCGCAGGCGGTGTGGGGTCGGTAGTGGCTGTACTCGTGGATCCAGCTGGGTAGGGCTTCTCGACGGTGTGACTCGTCGGCGTAGAGCCTGCGGAAGGCGCACCCGTCGACGAGTGTGCGGTGGAACCACTCGATGTTCGTCAAGTCGCCGAGCTGCTCGGCTCTGTGGCTGGTCGAGGGAGGTCGGCGTAGATCTTCTGCCGAGGTAGCGCTTCAGGTAGCGGATGATCTCTCGTTTGCTGAGGCCTTCGGCAGCGGTGTAGAGGGCGCTGTTCGCGGCGCGGTTGCCTCCTCGATGTCACCGGCAACTCTGCTACTAAGTGCTCGATGGACAGTCCCGTGAGTCTCGCTTGAGGCGGCGCCGACCCTCGCGACACAACCTCATGCCCTGTCGATTGGAGCGACGCCGGCGCGGCTGCGTCGGCTGCTGGTTGTCGGACCGGTCGGGAACCAACAGCACGATCGCCACAGCGGTCCAGCGAGCCCGGCGTGCAGACACGCCTCTGGTCTTCGAGTCCAGCATCAGTGCGCTGGTACCAGACTTGACAGTCTGAGACCTCTCGGTAATCTAGGACCAGCTGGTCCAGTCTTGAGAGGAGGCGAGGTGGCGCCGTGCGTCGACGGCTGCGCCGCAGGATGTTGCCCCCGGTCGGTGGCGCATGTGTCACACAGTGCAGTGCCGACAGTATTCATGAAGACAGCTCTCGCCTCTTGAGGTCAACGCTTGGGAGGCTTCGACTCGGCACCCAGCGAGCTGGCCGGCTATGGCCAGACCTGATCCCGTCCAGCGCCGTCCGCAGCGAGCGGTCTGGTAGTGGCGCACCCATCGCTGAGACGGATGATTTCGCATTGGCCGCCTCGTCGGCAGGGGAGAGCCGTCGTCTTCCGTCAGGGATGGCGCTGGATCGGCACAGCAGGTCTGATTCTGTGGTTGATGCAAGAGGCTTCCCTGCCTTGGCGCGCCATGCGGACAATTAAGCGGTGCGGATACCGGTCCGGCTCCCTTCGGCGGCATCGAATCTCCTCGGTGACGGCGTTGGTCGAGTGCGGCGGCCGACGAGTTGTCGTAGCGCGTCTGGTCGCGATGCTCCCGAAGGTCCACGCATGCAGTTGCCGTGCGGCACCGCTTGTCGCTCGACAGCCCTCCTGGACCCGGATTGGTTGAAAGCCACTCCTGTTCGCGGCAGGTACGGTCGGAGGGGAGTCGCCGAGCGGCAGCTCGGGACCGCCGGCCTTGCTCGGCTCATTCGCACCCTGCAGCTACAGGTCAGAGATTGGCACATGGACAACCCGGGTGATCGAGCTTGAGGTCATGGGAGTTCTTCGAGCAGGAACCGTACCCGCTGCGCCTGGACTCCCTCGAGTCACTTGGGCGCTGGCGTGACGTCGTCCTACGTAGGGTGCGGGAGCGCTATGACGACCGGGTGGGAGAGGACACCGCGGCGGGTGAGTCGGTTGGCCGTACAGACCCCGAGCGCAGCAGCTTGCCGGATGTGTCGCTTCGGACCTGGTATTTCTGTCTCGTGGCCGGCCTGAGCCGGATGCGGGAGCGGGGCGAGTTGCGGCCTGAGGCCGATCCCGCTGCGCTGGCCACGGGGATCATCGCGGCCGTTGAGGGTGGCTATTTGCTTGCCCGGGCCGCGCGGAGCGTGCGGCCGATGGAGCTCGCATTCGACATGGCTCTCGAGCATGTTCGATACTTCGCCGAGCCGGTCTGAGTGGCTTGGTTGCAACAGCAACGTGACGCGGCACCCAGGCCACTGCATGCGATAGCCAGAGCTTGATCTTGCATTAGGAAGGAGCGGCTCGCGGATTTCGCGCCCCTCCGTGTATGTCCGGTTCAGCCCGCGAGACGGCGGCGAGATGGAGCCGATCGACACCCGTCTCGACTCAACACAGCCAAAGGCAGCGGCCGGCTCGACGGTAAGCACGCGTCCGCAGCGGTCGGTCGGGTGCTGACTACCACGACGTGCATGGCGCCAGGGTCGAAGGTCACCAGGGTTGACCTCGGCCGTCCGGCGTGGTGGGGTGCGAAATCGTTGGGGGGGGTTCCCGCCGGTCGGAGGTGCGGATCCGACCCACACGCATGGGGGCCGTCCCCGCGCCCTTCGTTGGCCATGTCCACGCATCAGCGCGGACTGCTGCAGTTGGACCCAATGTTCAGAATGACTGTTCTGCTGCACCCTTTGCTTGGTAACGTCCCTTCTTGTGGCGCATTCGGACAGCGGGGGTCAGTCGCCGCGACTTACTGCGCGCGGCGCGGCCACCCGAGCGCGCATCCTGCAGGCTGCTGCAGATCTGATGCACGCCAAGGGCGTGGCTGCAACGACCTTGGATGACGTCCGAGTGGCCAGTGGCACCAGCAAGTCGCAGCTCTACCAGCATTTCAGCGACAAAGACGCCTTGGTGCGTGAGGTCATCTCATTGCAGGCCGGTCGGGTGCTTGAGCGGCAGCGTCGGCGGCTGGAGCGGTTGAGCTCCTTACGCGGGCTCGAACTCTGGCGAGACGCGATGGTGCAGCGCAACGCCCTCCGTAACGGTGCATACGGCTGTGAGCTGGGCTCACTTGTGAACGAACTCGCCGATCGGGACGAGGAGTCGCGAGTCGCGTTGGCTGCCCACCTTCGTACCTGGAAGGCCCTGCTCGCTGCCGGGCTCGCGCGGATGCGTGAGAACGGCGAGCTAGGTCCGGACGCTGATCCCGGATGGCTGGCCACGGGGATAATGGCTGCCGTGCAGGGCGGTTACCTGCTCGCGCAGGCGGAGCGCGACGTCAGGCCGATGGAGATTGCCTTAGATATGGCGCTGGACCGCGTCCGCGGGCATGCATCCGGATCGACCGCCGACGCCAACCAGATGTGACGCTCGGCTCGGCGACCGATCAAGAGGAACGGGCGTCTGCTGACCAACAATAACCGACGCTGACGCGACAGCCGCCATCGGCTCGCTGAGCCCGGTTGCCTGGCGTTCGCAGCCGCCTCGACGACGAGCGCAGCCATGTGCTCCTGGAGCCCTATGCGTCGCAAGAGGTGCCGGACGCTCATTGCGTGATCGACCACTTCAAGAATCTCGTGCAGGGCGAGATCATTCCGCGGCTCGAGACCCGCGAATTCGAAAGAATTCGACGTCACCGGGTGAGCGGCGTCCCCAGCGCGAGCAGACGATGACGATCGCGGTGTTGCACCCAAGGCCCCGCCGCGTCAGGGGGTCGGACGAGCAGTAGTCCGGCACGCCCGAAGGGCGCGCTCGAACAAAGTATGATTCTCATCATAATGGAGTGAATCGTGTCGCGGTAGGCGGCTCGCACGTTCCGCTCGATGCCGAACCGGGGCTGTGGGGCCTCGTCCAGACCCTTTGGGTCCTGTCGGCGGCCTGTTCAGGAACCCGGGCCTGGAGACGGTGACGAGGCCACCGGCGCCAACATCGTCAAGGTGGCTCTGGAGGCCCTGCTCAAGCAGATCGCGGTCGACGCCGGCCTCGAGGGCGGCGTCGCGGCGGAGGAGGTCCGCGGGTTCACCACCGGCGAGGGCCTCGACGCCCGCTACAGGCCCCTCTATAATCGGACTAGGCAGTCCAGTCGAGCTGGCTGGCTGCCTGCCACCCGGCACCAGCGGTTGCGATCAGGAGCGGGGTGCGTCTCTGGTTGGCCAGGGGCGACCCCTCATCGCGGTGCCAGCTACAGCGAAAACGGAGGAGATGACTTGGAGTCGAAGTACGGTAAATCACCAGAGGCCATCGCTCGATTGACCTCTGAGCAGTTCCGCGTCACCCAGGAGGGCGCAACCGAACGCGCCTTCAGCAATGCTTACTGGGACAACAAGGAGCCGGGCATTTATGTGGACATCGTCTCCGGGGAGCCGCTCTTTGCTTCTCTCGACAAGTACGATAGCCATACCGGCTGGCCGAGCTTCACAAAGCCGATCGTCCAGCGCAATGTGGCGGAGCGCGATGACCGGAGCTACGGGATGCGCAGGGTCGAGGTCCGATCCGCTCATGCGGACAGTCATTTGGGACACGTCTTCGACGATGGCCCGCGCGACATGGGTGGGCGCCGTTACTGCCTCAACTCCGCCGCACTCCGGTTTGTGCCCGTAGCTGACCTAGAGCGCGAAGGGTACGGTGAGTACAGCGATCTATTCGGCGCCGAAAAAGAGGGTGACACCGTGGACCCGCCGGCCGGCGTAAGTGAATCTTAGAGTCGCAGCGCTGCGAGACCGGCTATGGCACGACGGGGCTGTCGGTGGGTCAGCGGGTGCCGATCTCGGGTCTGACCGCGTGGCAGGGGTTGTTCGTGCACGGCCGCGTCCAGGTGGGGCAGAGCGTTCTCGTGCACGGTGCGGCCGGTGGAGTCGGTTCGATGGTGACGCAGCTCGCGTGTGAGGCGGGTGCCTACGTCATCGGTACCGGACGTGCTGCCGACCCTCAGACGGCGCTCGACTTCGGCGCGCAGGAGTTCGTCGACATTCAGCACGACGGGTTGGAAGACGTCGGCCGGGTCGATCTGGTGTTCGAGGGGAAGACCGTCATCCGCGTTCGCGGGTAAGGACCGGCGACGCGATCGCCGGGCGGTAGATCGGCATGGCGAGCTTGGCGTCCTGTAACCAACTGATGGAGGTCAAGCTCGTCGCCGAGATACAGCCCGCGAGTAGAGCACGCGGACCGTAACGCGGCGCTCGACGACGACATCTCATTGGACGTTCGGTCGTTGCGATCGGACGTCAAATATTCTGCGGGAGATGTCGAACCTCGGATACCTTCTCGAGCAGGCAGTCCTGACCGATCGCAGAGCCCGTGGCCGCGAGGTCCTTCCCCCGTAGTCATCAGGGTGTCGTCGGTGGGCAGGAAAGCTCCTCCACTCGCAGGGTGATGTGGCCGTGACCGCGCAGGTGTTCGGCAGCGGGACGGGGATGAACTGAACGACAACGGGGGCTGCCGATCAGATTTGCCGCTCCCGCCAGAAGCGTCGGGGCCGGACCACCGCGCGCCAGCCTGGTGATTCGGCGGCGCGCACCGCGTCTCCGTCAGCGTGAACGCGGGTCCCAATAGGTGTCCGAGAGGTGGAAGTCGAGCGGCGGCGACGCGAGCAGGACGCCCGTGAGCCCACCCAACAGGAACGTGACCAGGAAGCCCAGTTCCACAGCGTCCTGATCCAGTTCACGAACTCACGTCGCGGTGGACGGGGCGTCGCGCCAGCACTGTTCCGGTCTCACGGCCGCCATGCAACGCCGCACCCACCCCTCCGCCGCGGCCGCCCTCGAGCGGGCTACTCAGCGACGGCAGCGCAGCGGATACCGGGCGGCACTACTTCTTACCTGTCTTCTTCCTGCCGGCGACCGTCTTCTTCGGCCCCTTGCGGGTGCGGGCATTGGTCTTGGTGCGCTGGCCGCGCACCGGCAGGCCCCGGCGGTGCCGGATCCCCTGGTAAGTGCCGATCTCGATCTTGCGTCGGATGTCGGCCTGCACCTCGCGGCGCAGGTCGCCCTCGACGCGGAGGTTGGTCTCGATGTACTCGCGGAGTGCGGCGAGGTCCTCGTCGGTCAGGTCCTTCGACCGCAGATCCTTGTCGATCCCGGTGGCCTTGAGGATCTCCAGCGACCGGGTACGCCCGATGCCGAAGATGTAGGTGAGTGCGATCTCCATCCGCTTGTCACGGGGGAGGTCGACGCCGGAGAGTCGTGCCATGCGGCGATGTGCTCCTTAATCGGTTCTGTCAGGTCTGCCGAACGTCCCGCCCTGGTCCGACTCGTCTGCTCCGGGCCTCGGCTCGGAGGTGTGGGTGGACCGGGTCCGGTGGCCTGGTAGGTGCCGTTCGGCTCCTCAACGTTGCTCGCCTGTGCGGGCGGCGTGCCCCGGAGGCCGCGACGTGCGGGCCGTCAGCCCTGGCGCTGCTTTGGACGCAAGCTCATAGATCATCCGCGACGCTGCGGTGCTGAAAGTGACCATCGAGCTGCCGTAACGGATTCTCCTGATCCCACTCGCGCTCGAACGACGTGATTATCTGAGGAAAAAACCGGACTGTCAAGTCCATTGCTTGAGGCGCTGCGCCTGGTAGCGCCTGGATTGGAGCGGGTCGGCGCCTACCGGCGGCGACCTCCGCTTGCCCTGAAAGGCGAGGTGAGGCGGCTGCACCGCGGTCGAGATGCCGCTTGACCCGCGTCGGCGGGTGAAGGTCGCACGGTCCTACCTTCTGGCCTTGGCGGTCCAGACCTCAACCGAGTAGGGATGCGCTGTGCAGCCTGGACCACGGACGCCATGGGCCGTCGACGAGAGCCGTAGGTGTCATGTGCTGCCTGTGGTCAGCCCCGACCCGACGCGGGAGCGCTTCGGGCCAGCCTCCAGCGCGGTAGTCACCACGAGCTCGGCCGCTCCTCGGGCGACCTCGCTGATCATGCTCTGCAGCACTGATCCGAACGCCTGGCCGGCCTGGCACCCCAGGTCGAAGGTGCCGCAGTCGTCCGGAGCTTGCAGAGGGACGATCACGGCGTCGGTCCCAGCAGGCGATAGCCGGAGGTGTCGGCTTGGACGCTGGCGCGGGGGAGTGGAACGCGCACCTGCCAGTCCTGCCTCGACCAGCGCAGCGTGGCGTCCACCCGGGACAGCCCACCCAGCGTGCGGGCTTGCGGGGTGTCGGCCAGCAACGAGACGACGACGAACTCGCCCTGCGCCGCGGTGGTGAGCGCTCTCCACAAGATTTCTGGCGGGTGTCGTATCGGGCGTTCTCCCGAACGTCTTGCTGGTAGGGCCCGGCTCGGGTCTCCTGCTGACGACACGAGGAGTGGTGATGTCCCCGACGATGAACGCGATCGACATCGTGGTGTCCGACCTGGAAGCGACGATGGCCTTCTACCGGCGACTCGGGCTCGAGTTCGAGATCGACGCGCACATGCCCGAGCACGCCCAGTGCGACCTGCCCAACGGCCTGCATCTCATGCTCGACACCGAGAACCTCCGGGGCAAGACCATCACCGACTGGAGCCCCGCCGCCGGTGGTCCCCGCGCCTTCTTCGCCTTCGAGTTCCGCGCCCCGTCGGATGTCGACGACAAGTACGCAGAGCTGGTTCAGGCCGGTTACCGCAGGCTGCAGGAGCCGTGGGACGCCTTCTGGGGCATGCGCTACGCCACCGTGGCCGACCCGGACGGCAACGGCATCGACCTGTACGCCACCCTGCCCGCCGGCTGACCATTCACCCCGGGTCACCCCGGCCGGTACTGCCCGAAACACGTCATCCGGAGAAAGGTGAGGCGCATGAAGTACGTGCTGATGTTCATCGAGACCGAGCAGTACGCCAAGGACCTCCAGGCCATGAGTGACGGCGAGCGGGGAGCAGCCTACGAGAAGGTGGGACGGTGGTTCGCCGAACACGCCGCCACGATCACCCACCACACCCACCTCCAGCCCGCGCACACCGCCACCACGCTCCGGCTGGAGGGTGGCAGTTCCGAGATCACCGACGGCCCGTTCGTCGAGGGCAAGGAGATCGTCAGCGGGTTCGTCGAGATCGAGGTCGCCGACCTCGACGAGGCCCTCGCGGTGGCCAGGTCCTGGCCCGCCTGCCCGATCGTCGAGATCCGCCCCGCCGCCTCGTAAGTAGGACGGGGCGATGGCAGAGGCCCACGACGAGCTCGCCCGCGTCGTCCGTGACAATGCGGGCCGGCTCGCCGCATCCCTGATGCACCTGCTCGGGGACTTCGCTGCCGCCGAGGACCTTGTACAGGACGCCATCGAGACGGCGCTGCAGCGCTGGCCGGACGAGGGCATCCCCGACCGCCCCGACGCCTGGCTGTTCACGGTGGCCCGCCGCCGTGGCCTCGACGTGCTGCGTCGCGAGAGCCGCTACCGCGAGAAGCTCGCTCAGCTGCGGTGGCCGATCTCGTCCGAGCCCGACGACCGGCTTCGGCTGATCTTCACCTGCTGCCACCCGGCCCTGCCCCGACAGGCCCAGGTCGCTCTCACCCTGCGCGCCGTGTGCGGGCTCACCACCGCCCAGATCGCCGCCGCGTTCCTCGTGCCCGAGACCACCGTCGCCCAACGCATCACCCGTGCCAAACGGAAGATCGCCGACGCCGGGATCCCGTACCGCATCCCCTCCGACGCCGAGCTGCCCGCCCGGCTCGACGAGGTCCTCACCGTCGTCTACCTCCTCTTCAACGAGGGCTACCTCTCCTCCACCCCCGACGGCCCCCACTCCCGGCTGCTGGCCGAAGACGCGGAATGGCTGGCCGCCTCGCTGGCCTGGACGCTGCCCCGCGAGCCCGAGGTCCTCGGACTCCTGGCATTGATCCGCCTCCACGAAGCCCGCACCGAGGCACGATTCGACCCCCACGGCCAGCTTGTGCTGCTGCGCGACCAGGACCGCAGCCGGTGGGACCACGACGCCATTCATGCCGCCACCCAACTACTGGCCCGCGCGGCGTCCCACCACCGGCCCGGGCAGTACCAACTGCAGGCCGCGATTCTCGCGTGCCACGCCGAGGCGCAGCGCTGGGAGGACACCGACTGGGCGCAAGTCGTCGTGCTCTACGACATGCTGTTGCACGCCGCCCCCACCCCGATCATCCGCCTCAACCGCACCATCGCACTGCGCTACATCACCGGACCGGCCGCTGCGCTCACCGAACTGGAAACCCTCGCCCCGGCCCTCGAACGCCATCACCTCTACCACGCCACCCGCGCTGAGCTGCTCCGCGAACTCGGCCGCCCCCAGCAGGCTCGACTCGCCAACCAGCGAGCCCTCGAACTCACAACAAACCCCGCACAACGCAAGCTCCTGGAGCAGCGCATCGAACAACCGGGCGAGGGAAGCGCGGGCCACCTCACCAGTGGCGCCTGCTGATCCGCCGCCGATGACCCGCAGTATCGGGGAGTAGGGGTCCCGCGGTTGTTCTGGAAGGTGGCTGCTTGGATCGCGGGGCTTTGCGTGACGGCTGAGGATCTCTGTCCGCTCGTCGCGGCGGACGGTTTCCCGGTCCTCGCTCCAGTGGGCGCCCGTTCACGCGAATGGTGGATCCGCCTGGACGGCCTCGGGTCGGCCACTCCGCATGATGGCGTGCACTGCAGGCCCCCGTTCGTCCTGTGGTGAGCAGTACGGCGGGCTTCGCCGCGGTCGGCTCCGGGCCCGAGCAGCACGCCCCGGGGCGTGAAGGTCCACCGTGCGTGGCGTGCGAAGCGGACAAGACGTATCATCTGGACAGGTGCGCCGGGAAGCCTGGTCGGCAGTAGCTGGCTGTCGCGCGAAAGGTACCGGCCATGAGCACCTCGTCTCCCGTCTCTGATCGGGATGACGGACGCCGGTGTCGCCGCGGTCCGCGGCCCGGCGCGTCGTCGACACCACACGAACGAGTCCTCGCCTGGTCCTGCCGTGCTGCTTCCTGTCGAACTGGCCCGACCGGATTCACTGGAACTTCGAAGGAAGTGGGAACCAATGCTCACCACCATTCTGATCGTCGTCGTCGTGCTGGTGCTTCTGCTGCTTTCCAGCAGCGTGCGGATGGTGCAGCAGTACCAGCGGGGGGTGGTGCTGCGGTTCGGGCGGCTACTGCCCGCCGTACGCCAGCCAGGTCTGCGCTTGATGGTTCCGATCGCGGACCGGATGGTGAAGGTGCCGATCCAGACCATCGTCATGGACGTCGATCCGCAGGGCGCGATCACCAAGGACAACGTGACCCTCAGCGTCGACGCGGTGGTGTACTTCCGCGTCGCCGACCCGGTGAAGGCCGTGGTCAACGTGGAGAACTACCTCGGGGCCATCTCGCAGGTCGCCCGGACATCGTTGCGTTCGGTGATCGGGCGAGCCGACCTCGACACCTTGCTTTCGGACCGCGAACAGGTCAACGCGGAGTTGCGGGCCGTGATTGACACCCCTACCGAGGACTGGGGGATCAGTGTCGACCGTGTCGAGATCAAGGACATCGCGCTGCCCGAAGGCATGCGTCGATCGATGTCACGCCAGGCGGAGGCCGAGCGGGACCGGCGCGCCCGCGTGATCGCGGCCGATGGCGAGTTCCAGGCCTCGGCCAAGCTCGCCGATGCCGCACGCGCGATGGGTGTCCCATCGGGAGCACTCCAGCTCCGCCTCCTGCAGACTGTGAGCGACGTGGCCTCGGACAAGAACAGCACGCTGGTCATGCCGCTGCCGGTAGAGGTGCTGCGGTTCTTCGAGCAGGCCACCAGCTCGGGCGGCGACTGGACAGGCGCCGCACCGGGCGACGCTCCACTGCGGCCGGCTGCGCCCAGCGCCGACGCTTCCGGGAACGCGGTGGAGCGCCTGCGCACGGACGGCGACGGGGCCAGGCAGTAGGGCCGTCACCAGAGGTCGCGGGGAAGATCCTCGGTCAGATCATCGAGCTCGCCGCGAGTTCGTGCTGCGTAGGCCGCCTGCGTGCGTTCGTCGAACTCGACGATCGTGAGGCGCCCGTCCCGCAGCGCCCGTTCGAGCCGCCGGACGGCGATCTGCCGCTCGGCGTCCGACACGCGAAGGTCCCGTTGCACGCTCGCTCCGTCCTACTGGAATGGATCGAGGATAGTGACACCCTCGTCGACGGGCGGCCGACACCGATGGCTCCTCTGACGGCCGGCTGAATCGGGACGGTCCGAACAGTCCTTGTCACGACGCTGCTGACGGTTGTCTGACGGTTCGCGGTCACCGAGGGCGAACGGCGTACCAGCGGGTACCCACTCGACAGTGCCATCGTCAGCTGTTCGTGCCCAGCAGTTGACGCTCCGGCCGCCGGCCAGAGGTCCCCCTTCCTCTCTGGCCGGCGGCCACCTTGGCTACCGATGCAGCGCACTTGTGTATCCGGCGGCACCCGGGGTACCGGTGAACATGGCCCACGGCCCCGGGCACTCCCGCCACACACGCAGACGTGCCCCCCGCCGCGGTTCGGCGGCGTCGCTGCGAGCGCTGACAAGACTGCGGTGGATCTGGTCCTCGTTCTGGTTCATCCCGGCCCTGCTGTGCCTGGGCGCCGCGGTGCTGGCCGAGGTGCTGGTCACGACATCGGAGACCGGATCTCGACTGGATCTCGGTCCGCTCAGCCCGCTGTTCTACCGCGTCGGCCCCACCGGGAGCCGCGACCTACTGGGCGCGATCGCCGGTTCCATGCTCGCGGTCGCGGCGACCACCTTCTCCATCACCATCGCCGTGCTCGCGCTGACGTCCTCGACGTACGGGGCGAGGCTGGTGCGGAACTTCATGACGGACCGCGTCAACCAGGCGGTCCTCGGCGTCTTCGTGGCGACGTTCCTCTACTCGCTCCTCGTGCTGCGCTCCATCCGCACGGTGGACACGTCCGCCGACGGTTCCGACGGGGACACGCGGGACTTCGTCCCTCATCTCGCGGTCAACGTGGCTGTGGTCATGGCCGTCGTCTCGATCGGTTTTCTGGTCTGGTTCATCCACCACATCAGCGACTCCATCCAGGTATGGAGGCTGACGGCCCGGGTCCGCGAGGAGCTGTGGGGGACGGTGAATCGCCTCTACCCGGAGCAGATCGGAGCGGACGCCACCGACGTGGCTCACGAGGGGGCAGCTCTCCCGGCCCTCGCGGGCGGAGCTCTTGTGCATGCCAAGCGGGCTGGATACGTGGTGGGGATCAAGCGGGACGGGCTCCTGGCCGCGGCCCGCAGGCACGACGTCGCCGTCCTGCTGTCCGTTCGGCCGGGAGGGTTCTGTGTCGAGGGAACCGAACTCGCGTCGGTGCACCCCGAAGATCGTGTGGATGCGCGGGTCCTTCGCGACGTGGCGGCCACGATCACCCTTGCTGATTCGCGGAGCCCGGAGCAGGACGTCGAGTTCGCCACGCAACAGCTGGTCGAGATGGCCATCCGGGCGCTGTCTCCGGGGACCAACGATCCCTACACGGCGACGAACGCGCTCGACGGCCTCGCGTCGGGGCTCTGTCTGCTCGTGTCCCGCCGCATACCGTCGGCGGCTCGCTACGACGAGGACGGTGAGCTGCGCGTGGTCGCCCCGGCGGTCCAGCCTCGCGACCTGGTGGACCTCGTGTTCGATGCCGTCCGGGTGTACGCGCTGGAGCACCCCGCCGTCCTGCACGGCGCAGTGGATCTCGCCGATCGGATCGCCCTCGCCGGTGACCGCTGCATCGGCGACTCGCTCGTTGTCCAGCTCGACCTGCTCCTGGACGCCTACACGCGCACGGACCCGCCGCCACCCGACCTGGCCCGGCTGCGCGACCGCGTTGAACAGGTACGGCGCCGGTGCGGGTCATCCGACCGGCTGGACCCGTCGCGGTGAGCGACCGAGGTCGCCGGGACCGGAGGTTCCCCGTGTCCCGGCGACCTCGGTCGGGTGTCGGGGGTCCCGCGCCTGACGTCACCGGACGACGAACAGCAGCGTCCGGGTGGCCGGTCCAGCAGTGTTCACTTCCGGGCGATGCGGCCCGTCACCTCACGGACTCAGGACTCGGCGTCCTCTTCGTGGCGCCGTCCCGGTGTCAGGTTTCCCGCCGTTCCGCGTCAGCCGACTGACGACCGGCCGACGTTGTCGGTGTCGCATCGTCGGGCCGGTAACGGGCTGATGCCGGGCGTGATCACCGACCAGGGCAGGCTCACTGCACCCGATCCGTGCCCTTGTGCGCAGCCCGGCGTAGCTGGAGCATCCGCGCGGCGCCGGGGAGTGCCACGAGCAGCATCCCCGCGATCGCGGCGAAGAGCAGCGCGACGCCCGTCGGCAGGGCGCCGGTCCAACTCAGGAATATGATCTGCACCGGTGCTCTGTTCTGCAGGATGAAGATCAGCAGAAATATCAGCACTACCGCGGAGAGGATCATCCCGACCCAGAGTCCGCCCGTCCGGCTCCGTAAGGGTGCGTCTTTCGAGCCCCTCGGGCCCGGACCTCTCACCCGTCGGAAGGGCGATGTCTTCTCACTCATCAACACCCCGCTCCTCTCGACTCCTGAACAGGGGCGTGCAAACGGTTACCCCGCAGCGTAGGCGGCCGGGGCCGGGTCGACCCTTGCGTCGGACTTGCATTTCCCCCGGCTTCTCGGACACGCAATTCCGGAGTGTCCGTGCCGTTGCGGGCGGGCATACCGATGTGCACGGGCCGGGACATGGCGCGGCGCCGTCTGGACGTGAAGGTCGAGCGGCACGACGGCAAGCGATGCCGAGAAAGGGAAGGTGACCCTGTGGGATCCGGCGGGCTCTCTCCCAACCTGCTCGACGCGGTGCTCCTGCTGTTGCTCGCATACGTGGTGGTCCGTGGCTGGCGGCAGGGGGCGCTGTCCCAGGTCGCCGCGTTCGGCGGCTTCGTGCTCGGGCTGCTGGCCGGAGTGTGGGCGGCGCCCCGGATCGCCGGCGTGTTCGTCGCCGAACCCGGACCGGGGCCGGCCATCCTCACTCTCGGCATCCTGCTGGTCGTGGTGCTGATCGGCCAGGGCATCGGGTTGGCCGTGGGTCGGCGCCTGCGCGGAACCGCGCAGCGCGTCGGTGTCGGCAAGGTCGATCGCGGCGCGGGTGTGGCTGTCGGAGCCGCCGGGTTCGTGTTCGTCGTCTGGCTGGTGTCGAACGTGCTCGCGCAGGGACCGGTTCCCGTCCTCGCACAGCAGATTCGCGGTTCGCAGGCGGTCCAGGCCATCGACGCAGTGCTGCCACCCGCTCCTGACGTCGTCGGCCGGATCACCGCGTATCTCGATGACCAGGGCTTCCCGCAGGTGTTCACCGGTCCTGGTCGTGGGGGAATCGCTTCGTCGCCGGTCCCGGCGACGGCTGACGAAGCGGTTCGGGCAGCAGCTGCCGCTGGGCAGCCGAGCACCGTGCAGATCAGCACTGCCGGTTGCGGCGGAGTGGCCGGAGCGGGTTCCGGCTTCGTGATCCGGCCCGGGTTCGTCGTCACGAACGCGCACGTCGTCGCGGGTTTCGACCTGTTGCGGGTGAGGGACGCCGCGGGTGAGCATGCCGCGGTCGCGGTTCACGTCGATCCCGCCCTCGACCTCGCTGTGCTTGCCACCCCCGGAGTTCAGGGCCCCGCGATCGGTTGGGCGGGTGACGCCGTCACCACCGGTGCGCAGGGCGCGACGCTCGGGTTTCCCGGGGGGCAGTCCGAGATGGTGGTACGGCCGGCGACGGTGCGGGGGCGCCTCGATGCTGTGGGCCGCGACATCTATGGGAGGAGCAGGGTGGAGCGGGACATCCTTGCCCTCTCGGCTTCCGTCGAGCGTGGAGACTCGGGTGGGCCGTTCGTCACCAGTGACGGCCTCGTCGGCGGCGTCGTCTTCGCCGGTGACCCTGGCGGTGACACCGGTTACGCGCTCACAGCGGGAGAGGCCCGTCCCGTCGTCGAGGACGCGATCGTCCGCAACGAGGAGGTCGACGTCGGCGCCTGCCGCTTCTGATCCGGCGGCCAGGATCTCCTCAGAGCCATCCTCCCGGCCCGCTGTTCGGCCCGTCGGACCGGTTCCGACCCGGCTTGGCTGCCTCTCCACGGGAGACGTGCACGAGGTAGACGAACATCCCGGCGACGGCGACCAGGACGAGGACCGCGATCGATCCGGTGAGGGCGGCCAGCCCCAGGACGATCGACACCAGGACCCACAGAGGTTCCTCTGTCCCGGTGGGTGTGCTGTCGCGCCGTGACTTCAGCGCCTCGTGGTGCGCCGTGCTGTTGCTGTGCCTCTCGGGCCTCGGGTTCGGGGCCGCATCGTCGGGTTGAGCAGTCGTCATGGTCGTCACCTCCTGCCTTCCGGCATACCCGGCGGATTGCCGTCAGCGGCCAGTTCGTGCTGGATCGTCATGATGTCGTCAGGTTTCCCGAGCAGCTGATGACAGGGGGAGACGCATCCTGACGCTGCGATGTGGTGGTCGGCGGCTGCGCTCGCCTGACAGCTCAGGACCGGATGCTTCGCCCCAACCGGTTCGGGAGTCGGGCTCCCCAGCCGCGCTCACCGCTCCGGTCATCCTTCGGCGCAGTGCCGCCGACCACCTGATCCATTTCTAGCGCCGATCCGATCGTCGGACGAGAGGAAATGGACAATCGTCAGTGCTTCGTCAGGCGAGGCCTCCTCGCTTCGGTCAGAGCGCGCGGGGATCATCTCGATGGAGCGGCGCGGGAGCCTCTGAGTCGTCGTCCGGGCCAGCCGCTGGCTCTGCCGACGAGCGAGACCAACGCGGGAACGAGGAGAGAGCGGATGACGAATGCGTCGATCAGAACACCGACCGCGACGGCGAACGCGAGCTCCTCGAACGGTCCGACGGGGATCAGCGCCACCATGGCGAAGCTCGCCGCCAGGGTGACTCCGGCGGCGTTGATCGCCCGTGTGGAGCGAGGTACCGCCACCGCCACGGCCTCGCGCAGGGTGCGGTGTCGTGCCTCCTCCCAGATGTAGCCCACGCTGAAGATGTTGTAGTCGGAGCCCAGGGAGATGAGCAGCACTGCCGCGGCGAAGGGGACATAGAAGGTGAGGCCGTCACGGCCGAGGACATCCTGGAAGAACCATGTGGTCAGGCCGAGAGAAGCGCCGACGGCAAGCACACTGGTGGCGAGGAGGTAGAGCGGGGCGACGAGGGCTCGCAGGAACCAGACGAGCAGCAGCAGGTCGACCAGGATGACCGCGATCGCCACCCGCTCGAGGTCGGCCACCGCGGTGTCGACCAGGGAGAGGCCGAGCGCGGTGTCGCCTGCATAGGAGACGGTGGCGTCCGGCAGGCCCGCAGCGGCGAGCAGCGCGGGCATCCGCTCGCGGACCTCGCGCAGCCCGTCGATCGCCTCGGCGCCGAGTGGGTCGCTGTCCAGGCTCACGAGGAAGCGCACGGCGCCGCCGCCCGGTGCGGTGAAGAGCCCGAGCGCGAGGGGCAGTGGTTGGTCGCCGGGGCCGAGCACCCCGGCCACGGGCGGCTGCTCCTCCAGCAGCCGCTCGAGCTCGGCCACCTGCGCGGTGCGGCCGGCGATGCCGGGCTCCGCGACGACCAGGGCGGTCGGAGCGATGATCCCCGGCGTGAAACCCGAGGCGGCGCCTTCCGCGGCCACCCGCACCAGGTCGTCGGCCGGGAGCGCACTGATCGGGGACACCGCGGCTCGCAGCCCGGTCAGCGGCAGCGACGCGGCCAGGAGGAGCGCCAGCACCGCGGCGGTGACGGCAGCGGCCACCGGCCGCCGCCCGATGGTCCGAAGGAAGCGCGTGGGAACGGCCGTGTGCCCGGGGCTCGACGGGCCCGGTGCCGGCGGGTTGTCCGGGTCCACGGGGGTGGGGGCGGACCTGGTCGCCGGCCAGAACGTCCAGCGGCCCAGGATGGCCATCAGCGCGGGCACGACGGTCGTCGAGACGATGAGCCCGACCAGCACCGTGATCGCCAGACCCGGTCCGAAGGCCTGGAACAGGGCGGACTCGGCCACCATCAGCGTCGCCACCCCCGCGGCCACGGTCAGGCCGGCAACCATGACGATCGGCAGGTACTCCGCCACCCCCTCGCGCACGGCGTCGCGGCCGTTGCGACCCTCGCGCAGCCTCCGCTGCACACCGGACAGGAAGAAGATCGAGTAGTCCGTGCTGATCCCGAGCATCAGGGCGACGACCACCGGCTCCAGCTGGCTCGGTGCCGAGACGCCGGTGATCTCGCCGACGTACCCGATCGCCCGGTCGGCGAGCAGGTAGCCGACTGCCGCTGTGATGAGCGTGACTACCGGCGCCACCACCGAGCGGAAGTGGAGTCCGACGATGAGCGCGATCACGGCGAGCGTGGCGAGCTCCACCACCGGCAGCGACTCGGTCACGATCCGGCCCTGCGCCGCCTGCAGCGGGATGGTTCCCGTGGCGCCGACGAAGCCACCTTCTGTCTGGTCCAGGCCGGCTGCATAGTCCCGCGCGATGACGTCCTGCTCGCCGAGATTCGCCGTGGGGGCGATGAACAGGTACGTGATGATCGTCGTGTTCTGCTCGCCTGCTTCCGGGAACAGCGCCGGGAGGTTCACCAGTGGGTAGGCCAGCAGCAGTTCGCTGTCCGGTGCGCCGCCGGCGTCGAGGGTTCGTTTGTTGATCTCGAGTGCACGCAGTACCGAGTCGGCCTGGGTGAAGGCATCGAGTCCGCTGGGGTCGCGCTGCACCACGACGGTCCGGCTGAGCAGTGGCAGACCGAACCTGTCGATGGCGTCGAGCTGGGCCTGGACGGCCGGGTTCCCTCTGCCGACCAGTCCGGCCAGACCGCCCCCCGAGCTGCCGAGCCCCGGTAGCAGCATCACCGCGGCGACCGTCGCTGCCGCGATCGCGGCGAGGACGGCCCACGGAGCGGCAACCACCGCGGCGGCGAAGCGACGGGTGGCGGCGCGCCGGAGTCGGCCGCGGACAGCCGCCGGCTCATTCACGGGGTGGGCCGGCGGCAGATCCGATCCAGCCGGGGGGCAGGATCCCGAGGCGACGGAGCTCAGCCGCAGCGAGGTGCGAGTGATGGCCTCGGGCGATGTCGCGCCAGGGCTGGGCGCTGACCTGGTGCAGCTCGGGACAGGGGATGTGGTGCGCCGCAGCTCGGGCCAGGTGCTCGACGAGCGCCGGTTCGGCCGGCCCGTCGAGCATCCGGCGCAGTTGCCGGAGCTCGCGCCGGCGGGCGAGCCGCAGCGGCGCGTAGAGCAGGACGAGCGGTACGACCGGGATCGCGACGATCACGATGCCGATCAGCACACCGAGCGCCCGCAGGTCGGCCCGGACGGTGGTGGCGCTGGTGCGCACCTCGGCCGCCGTGTCCCCGATGCCAGCCGCCAACCGGCCCGCGTCGTCGCCGACGAACGGAACCTGGCCGAGGAGCCCGACCCCCTGCGCGGCCTGGTCGAGGGCGTGGGCTCCCTCCAGCAGGGCCCGGTGGATCTCGGCCAGCCCCGCCACGTACGCGCCGGTGACCGCGCCGAGTGCCGCGAACACCAGGGCCGCTACCGCTGCCGCAACGTCACACCACCACACCGCGCGCCGGCTGGGGATCAGCGTGACCTGCGACAGCACGGCACCTCCGGCTCGCGTGGACCTGCGCTGACACTGGCACGCGCCTACGCTGCCCGCCATCGGAAGAGCGCGCGCCCGCGACGGCCGGGGGACTCATGACTGACGACGGCAGCGTGATGCGTCGCTCACGCAGGCGCAGGCTCTTCCTCGGGTCGATGCTGCTCGCGGTGCTGGCAGTCGGGCTGCTGTCGGGCTATCTGCTCCGCGTGGCTACCGAGCCTGCCGCGCCCGTCGCACCCCCGAGCGTGCCGCCTGCCGCTCCCGCCGAGCTCCCGCCACCCTCCGCACCCTGCATCGCGGTGGCAGATCGTGGCGACGAACTGCTCGCCCAGCTCGACCGTGCCGCCGCGGCGATGGCCGCGCTGGACCCTGGCGCTCTCCGGACCGTGGTGGGCGAGGTGGAGCGACTGCGCACGGAGATGCGGCGGGCAGCGGAAGCGTGCGAGTCCCAGGCAAGCCGGCCACCGGCCACCGGCGCCGCGCCTCCGGTGGACGGGGCCCCGAGCGTCCCGGGCTGAGCTGCGCGGGAAGCGGGTGTCCCGCCGGGTGCCGGTCAGGACGGGTTTCCGATCGTCCTCAGCTGCCGGCAGGAGTCGGCCTGCTCGAAGGCCGGTCGTAGCCGGGGATCACCGGAGATCTCGCCCACCGCCTGTGCGCTGTTGCCCACCGAGCCCACGACGTTGCCCGCGGCGGCGACGGCCTGCCCGAGGTCGGTCACGTTGCTCGGGTCGGCTGCCTCGAGCCGCGCACGGGCGTCGGTGAGGTCCTTCCTCAGGTCGGTGACCTGGTCACGCACGTCCTGTGCGAGCGCCTCACCGCCCTCGACCGGAGGTGGACCGGCGGTGTTCACCTCCTGGAGGGCCTGTTCGCTCCGTTGCAGTGCGTCGTTGATGTACGTGAGATAGGTCTGCCGGGTCGCCGCCGCGTCGGTGAAGTCCATCGGCGGTGGGGTCCGCAGCGTGCCGACCACAGGGACGAGTGCGCTGCAGACCGTACCGGTCCACGCGACAGCCGGTTCGTCCACGGGCCCTGGCGCCATGGGTGCCGGCGCAGGTTGCGGGACCGGCGCCGGCGCGGCGGGCACGTTGTCGCCCGCGCATCCGGCGAGTGCGAGGCCGGCAGCGGCCGCCAGCGCGGCGAGCGCGCCGGCACGGGGGGCACGTCCTCGGTGCGATGCGATGTTCATGATCACTTCCTCCTGGTCGGTGCTGCCCTTGCGGCGCCCGCCATGTCGTCGTCTGCGGCTGCTGCCACAGGGTGATTGCTCTCCCGCAGCGGAATGCGTGACGACTGAGGCGTTCCCGGCCCTGGCGGCACCTACCTGGCGGTCGTGTTACGAAGGTCGCCGTTCACCCCCGGATGGGACCGGCCACGTTCCTCACGCGCCCTCGATCGGTTCGCGCCGAGGAAAGTCGGGGGTGTCGACCGGCACCTCGACGAGCACGTTCCCGGCCCGCTCGAAGCCGAACACCACCGGATAGGTCAGACCGGAACGGAGCGGCTCGCGGAGCCCGGCCAGCGCGATCAAGGCCGCGTCGTCCTCGTAGGGGACCTCCACGGAGGCCAACGGACCGGTCTGTCCCGCGGTCAGCGTCTGGTCGCCCGGGATCCTGACGCCGTCGGCGACCACGATCCCGCTGGTGGCGATCGGGCTGGACACCCGCACGAGTCGGTCGGCCTCCCGGCCTTCGTTGACGATCGTGACTGCCAGGGGAGCGATTTCCCCGACCCCGTAGACCTCGTCACCGGCCACCGGGGGGTCGAACAAGAACTCGACGTCGAGTACCGAGATGTTGCCGACCCGCCCCCCCGCGTCCGAGATCGCGGGCTGGACGGTCTGCGCGTTCTGGCCGGCACCGCACGCGGCGGCGACCGGCGAGAGGGCGAGCAGGCTCGTGACGAGCGCGATGCACGAGCGCCGTCGGACGCGGACGGAGGTAGACGTCGGATGTGAGGTTCTCAGCGGTTCGTCCATGCCTGGTGCACTACCCGCGGCAGGGCACCTGACTCCGCCGTGGACCTGACGGTGTCCTGTCAGCTGGAGCCCAGTACTCCGGGCGGGTCACCTGCCCGCAAGGTGCACCGCGACAGGGGCGGAGACCCCGTCCAGCGTCAGGTAACTGATCAGCGCCGCGAGCCCGCTGACGATGACACGGCCGCCACCCGAACTTCGGGGCGGCCCCTGATGGCATCGTCGATTCCGACCGCGTCGCGCAGGACCGTTCGGCTCGGCGCGCAGTGCCCTGCCCACGGTTTGCCGGGCGCTCGCGGGGTAGCCCGTGAACGCAGGGGCGAGTGCCCCGCTGCGGGCTGGGGGTGCCGGTGCCGACGTGGCTCGCGGGATTGTGGGCCTGGTCGCCGTCGCGGCGTTGGTTCCGGGCGCAGCAATCGCGTGGTGGGTGCGGGTCACACCGAAGATCATTGCCGGGATCATGGCCTTCGGCGCTGGAGTCCTGATCGCCGCCCTGGCGTTCGGGCTCGTCGAGGAAGCCGTCCGGCAGGGCGGCGCGACCGCCACGATCATCGGGCTCCTGCCGGGGCCGTGGTGTACGTGGTGACCAACACCCTCCTGGACCCGCGCACGGCACCGCAAGCGCTCGGCAGAACCAGCAACTCTCGGAGGAGGAGCTTGGAAGCGGCGCCGCATCGCCATCGGCGCCCTGCTCGATGGCGTCCGAGGTGGCGTCGGCACGAGCGGTAGACATTGGTGTGCCTGCGAGCGAGCCGTGCGGCAGCAATGGCGGTTGCGCCGGGCGCTCCCATCACCATCGCGGCGACGCCCACCGCATCGACGCCCTTGCCGACCAGTTCGACGACCTGTTGAAATTCCACAATTCTCCTCATGCTTCAGGCCACCGGCCGGTGTGGGCCTTGGCCAGCCGCCGGGGGAACCGTGAGGTGGGTACCCCGCCGCCTCCTGCAGCCCGATCCCGACGAGCTGCTGGCGCAGTCGAGTCCGTACTCGCTCTCGGGGAGGCCACTCGGTCGGAGCTGGGCTGCCCGAGATGCTGATGTCATTCGGTCGAGCTGGCCCGAGAGGACGAACCGCGCGACCTGAGCACAGCCCATCCTCTGATCGATGACTGCCTGTTGCGAAATGCCGGAGGCCTGCATCTACTGATCGTCAGCAAATCGTCAGGGTGCGTTCCGCTTGGCGACGCTCATTCGTTTCATCCAGTTCTCCTGTGCTCACGCATCGGGTTTCGAAGGAGCCGGGCCGGGAAATGCTCAACTGTGAAAGCACTTACTGTCGTCCCGGGCAGTCCAGACTCCACCGCCGTCCGTGAGGTTCCCGAGCCGCCGGATTCCGACGGTGCGGTACTCGTCGACACCCTTGCCGTCGGCATCTGTGGCACTGACCACGAGATCATGGCCGGTGGGTACGGGGAGGCGCCGCCGGGTGCGGACCATCTGGTGATCGGGCACGAGTCCCTCGGCCGAGTGGCCGAGGCACCGGACGGGTCGGACTTGGAGGCCGGCGACCTGGTGGTGGGGATCGTGCGCCGACCCGACCCTGTGCCGTGTGCGAACTGTGCGGTCGGGGAGTGGGACATGTGCCGCAACGGCCGCTACACCGAGCGCGGCATCAAGGGTTTGCACGGCTATGCCAGTGAGCGGTTCCGGCTGCACCCGGAGTTCGCCGTCCGCCTCGACGCGCCAGGGTTGCACAGTGTCGGGGTGCTGTTGGAGCCGACCACGGTGGTGGCGAAGGCCTGGGAGCACCTGGAGCACATCGGCCACCGGGCCGCCTGGTCTCCCCGCCGGGTTCTGGTGACGGGGGCCGGGCCCGTCGGGCTACTGGCGGCACTGCTCGGGGTCCAACGTGGCCTGGACGTGCAGGTGCTCGACCGCGTCGAGACCGGGCCGAAGCCGAAACTGGTCGCCGACCTCGGCGCCGACTACTGCACCGACGTGGCCGAGGTGGACGCGGAGGCGGACATCGTCATCGAGTGCACCGGAGCGGCTCCGCTGGTGGCGGAGGTGATGGAGCACAACGGGCACAACGCTGTCGTGTGCCTGACCGGGGTGTCGCCGACGGGGCGGTCGGTCGACCTCGACATCGGCGCCCTGAACCGGGGGATCGTACTGCAGAACGATGTGATCTTCGGGTCTGTGAACGCCAACCGCCGACACTACGAGCAGGCCGCGCGGGCGCTCGCGAGCGCGGACATCGGCTGGCTGGAGCGGATGATCACCCGCCGGTTGTCGCTGGCCCGGTTCCAAGACGCACTGGACGAGCGTGGTGACGACGTCAAGGTCGTGCTGGACATGGAGGCGTGACGGTGGCTGGCCCCATTGAGGACTATGCCCTGCTCGGGGACCTGCAGACCGCGGCGCTGGTGGGCAGGGACGGTTCGATCGACTGGCTCTGCCTGCCCCGGTTCGACTCGCCGGCCTGCTTCGCTGCGCTGCTCCACGACGAGACGGCGGGGCGCTGGTTGCTCGCCCCTGCGTCCGGAGGCCGATCGACGCGACGACGCTACCGAGGGGAATCCCTCGTCCTCGACACTGAGTGGGACACCACCGACGGCACGGTGCGGATCACCGACTGCATGCCGCCACGCGGTGAGGCGGCCGACCTCGTCCGGGTCGTCCAGGGCATCTCCGGTGCCGTACGTGTGCGGATGGAGCTGCGGCTGCGGTTCGACTACGGGCACGTCGTGCCATGGGTCCGCCGGGCCGGCCACCAGCTGGCCGCTGTCGCGGGTCCGGATGCGGTCTGGCTGCGGACGCCGGTGGAGCTGCACGGGCACGACGTGATGACCACTGCTGAGTTCGTCGTCCACGCGGGGGAGACCGTTCCGTTCGTACTCACCCACGCGGCGTCGCACCATCCGCAGCCGCGCCCGGTGGAGGCGACCGCTGCGATCGAGGGCGCTGAGGCCTACTGGTCGGAGTGGATGGCGCGGTGCACCTACCGTGGGCCCTACCCAGCCGCTGTGCGTCGCTCGCTGCTCACGCTCAAGGCACTCACCTACGCCCCTACCGGCGGTATTGCCGCCGCGGCCACCACGTCGTTGCCCGAGCAGCTCGGCGGCTCGCGGAACTGGGACTACCGGTACTGCTGGTTGCGTGACGCCACCCTCACGCTGCAGGCGCTGGTCGGTACGGGCTATCTCGAAGAGGCCACGGCCTGGCGGGACTGGCTGTTGCGCGCCGTGGCCGGTGACCCCGGGGACCTGCGCATCATGTACGGGCTCGACGGGACCCGCCGCCTGCCGGAATACCACCTGGACTGGCTCGCCGGGTACGAGGGGGCTTCACCGGTACGGGTTGGTAACGCCGCCGCGGGCCAGTTCCAGCTCGATGTGTGGGGCGAGGTCCTCGACGGGCTGCACCACGCCAGGACAGCCGGGATTCAGGGTCTCGACGCCGCGTGGGACCTGCAGCGCGCACTGCTGGACTTCCTCGAGGGCCACTGGCGGGACCCCGACGAGAGCTTGTGGGAGATGCGCGGGGGCCGGCGGCAGTTCGTGCACTCGAAGGTCATGGCGTGGGCCGGGGTCGACCGGGGCGTACGCGCAGTGGAGCAGTTCAGCCTTCCTGGCCCGGCGGACCGATGGAAGGCGCTGCGGGAGGAGATCCGTGACGAGGTGCTCGAATACGGCTTCGACACAGATCGAGGGACTTTCACCCAGTTCTACGGCAGCCGCGGCCTCGACGCGGCGCTGCTGCTCATCCCCAGGTCCGGGTTCCTGCCGTGGGACGACCCACGCGTCGTGGGAACGGTTGACGCCGTCGCCCGTGAACTCGGGCGGGACGGTCTCCTGCTGCGCTATCGGCCTGAAACAGACGACGTCGATGGGCTGCCCGGCGGCGAGGGAGCGTTCCTCGTTTGCTCCTTCTGGCTGGTCGACGCCCTTGTGGGAGCTGGCCGCGTCGACGACGCCCGTAGCCGGTTCGAGCGCTTGCTCGACCTCCGCAACGATGTTGGGCTCCTCTCCGAGGAGTACGACACCGACGCAGGCCGTCAGGTCGGCAACACCCCGCAGGCGTTCAGCCACGTCGGGCTGGTGACGAGTGCCCGGCAGCTGGCTGCCGTCATGGCGGTTCCGGACGCGGCGCCTGCGTCCGGAGCACAGGGCGCCCGCACTGTCTTCGCCCCACGGCCGTGAGCGGTCAGGTCGCACCGCCGCCTGCGGCATGCGCGACCTCTGGCGTCGACGTCTCCAACGGGACGTGGGGGGACCGGACGAGTCCCAGCTGTACGGTCTGGCGTGGAAGCAGTGCATCGAGCATCCAGTCCGCGGTGACACGTAGCCGGTTCCGGGCATCGAGACCAGGTGGTATCCGCGCGTCACCGCCTTGGCCGGGAGACCGGACAGCGGGATGTGCAACGGGTTCGCCGCAGCATCGCGCCCGCCGAGCTCGACGACGAAGCCCAGGTCGACCACGAGCCTGCCCTTCTCCGTGGGCAGGCCGACCTGTTCGACGAGCGGGTCGGGGCGTACCCCGACGCACCAGACCACCGTCCGGGTGGTCACCTGTTCGCCGGTCGTCAGCCGGACGCCGTCGGCGCAAGCCTCCTCGACCGACTCCCCGGTGCACACCTCCACGCCGCGCTGACGCAGCACCCTGTCGGCCGTCCGCGAGAGTCGCTCGTCGAGCTCGGGCAGTACTCGGGGTGCGAGGTCGAGCAGCATCCATCGCGTGCGCTCGCCGTGCAGGCTTCGGTGGGTCCGCGCGAGCGCATCGGTGAGCAGGGCGCCTTGCGCGGCGACCTCGGTGCCGGTGTAGCCGGCGCCCACGACGACGAACGTGCAGCGCGCCCTCCGCTCGCGTGGATCGCGCGCCGTTGCGGCGAGCTCGACCTGACGGGTGACGTGGTCGCGCAGGTAGAGCGCCTCCGGGATGCCGCGGAAGCCGTGCGCGTGCTCGGCTACGCCAGGGATCGGCAGGAGCTTGTTGACGCTGCCGGTGGCCAGCACGAGCCGGTCGTAGCCGATCTCGCCGCGACCTCCCTCCGGATCCGTCCAGCCGACGCGGCGTCGTTGCAGGTCGATGGCGTCGACCTCGCCCAGGACGAGCCGCGCGCCGGCCAAGGTCCCGAACAGCGGGCGCACGTGGGGTACCGACATCCGTCAGGAGATCGTCAGGATGTCCGCGTGTCGGCCCTACGAGGCGGGCCACGTGCAACTGCCCTCTCGGACGGACGGCGACCCGGTGACCCGGCGTCCGACCTGACGGTCGGCTTGCAAACCGGCTCCCGGCCCCCGGAACCGCGCCACGATGTCGCGTTTTCGGTGAGGATCGCGTGCACAGCATGCGATCAGAGGAGCTGCCATGCGTCGACACCCGAACCTGCTGGACGCCCGCCGCAGCAAGGTCGCCGAGCACCTGGCGGTCGAGTTCGACGGCCTCCTCCCGGAGGTCGCGGTCGAGGCGGAGGTCGAGGCTGCGGAACTGGAGCTGCGCGGCCAGGTCCCGGCGGGTGCATGGGAGGAGATGCTCCACCGGTTGGCTGGTCATCGGTTGCGCGAACGTGCCGGGGCGGGACGATGAGTGCCACCACAGCGCGCCACGACGGAGCTGGATCTGCTGCGCAAGGGGGAGGAGGACCGGAGGTGGGGACTCGACTCCTGCTGGTGGAGGACGACGAGCGGATCCGGTTGGCTCTCGGGCTCGCGCTCGAGGACGAGGGCTGTCAGGTGGTGGAGGCAGCGTCCGGGGAGGAAGCCCTGGAGTTGCTGTCGTCCACGAGCGTGGACGTCGTCCTGCTCGACCTCATGCTGCCCGGGGTGGACGGCCTGGAGGTCTGCCGGACCCTACGGGCACAGGGCGACCTGCCCATCATCATCGTCACGGCGAGAACCGATACGGCCGACGTGATCACCGGGTTGGAAGCCGGCGCGGACGACTACGTCAGCAAACCGCTGATCGCCAGTGAGCTCGCCGCGCGCATCCGGGCACTGCTGCGCCGCCGTCAGCCCGGGGACAGCACCGGCCGGTTGGCTCTGCGGATCGGGGAGATCGAGATCTACCCCGAGGAGGACGTCGTCCGCCGAGCGGGTACCGAGGTGCATCTGACCAGGACGGAGTTCAGACTCCTGGTTGAGCTCGCCGGGGCTGCCGGGCGGGTCGTCACGCGGGAGGAGCTGCTCAAACGTGTGTGGGGCTACGACTACTTCGGCGACACCCGTCTGTTGGACGTCCACATTCGCCGGTTGCGCCGCAAGATCGAGCGAGATCCGGACGACCCGGAGTGCGTGCTGACGGTGCGCGGACGCGGGTACAAGGCCTGCTCCGCGGGGTGAGTCGAGGAACCGGTGGAATCCGGTGGCGCAGCCTGCGCTGGCGCGTGGCCGCGGCATTCGGGTTGGGCGCACTCCTGCTCACCGGGGCCCTCGCCGCCGTGACCTGGAATCTGGCGTCGGGGTACATGCTGCAGCAGCGGGAGTCGAGCGCCACGCGACAGGCCGAGGTGAATGTTCGGCTGGTCGAGAGCTCCCTCCGTACCCACGACGAGGGACTCGAGGACCTGCTCACGGGGTTGACCACCGACTCCGACTCGACCGTGCTGCTCAGGCGCCCGCAGGGATGGCTCACCAGCGGGCGTCAGATCGATCCCGCCCTCCTGCCAGGAGCGTTGCTGCAGCTGGCGGAGGCAGGGGTCCCGGCCAGGCAGCGGCTACTCGTCGAGCGGGTGCCGGTTGCTGCGGTCGCCCTTCCGGTGAACAGCGAGAACGTCGTCTACGTCGAGCTGTTCCCGCTGTCCGAGCTGGACAGGACGTTCCGGTTCCTGAGCTCGGTGCTGGTGGCCGCCGTCGCAGCCAGCGGACTGCTGGGTATCGCGATCGGGTCGTGGGCGAGCCGACGTGCTCTGCGCCCGTTGACCGAGCTGACCGCCGCCGCATCCCGCGTGGCAGCAGGTGAGTTGTGGGCCAGGCTGCCGGAGCAGGACGACCCGGACCTCGCCCCCCTCGCATCGGCGTTCAACAACACTGCGGAGGCGCTGGAGGCCAGGGTCCGCCGCGACGCCCGGTTCGCCGGAGACGTGAGCCATGAGCTGCGGTCGCCGCTGACGACCATGGCCAACGCCGGCGAGGTGTTGCGGCGGCGCCGTGGCGAGCTCTCGGACACCGCTGACCGCGCCCTGGAGCTTCTCCTGTCCGAAGTGACCCGCTTCCAGGGGATGGTCGTGGACCTGCTGGAGATCACTCGCGAGGACCAGTACTCCATCGACGGCAGCGGGGAAGCCGTGGACCTGGGGGAGCTGGTGCGCAACGTCATCGATCCGCGGCCCGCCGCCCGGCCCGTCATCGAGGTCGATGCACCGTCACCGGTCGTGCAGGGAGATCGGCGGCGACTCGATCGTGTCGTCGCGAACCTGCTGGACAACGCCGACAAGTACGCAGGCGGCGCGGTCCGGGTGGCCGTGATGCGGCGCGGCTCCTGCGCCCGGCTCGAGGTCGACGACGCCGGATCGGGGGTTCCCGAGGAGCTTCGCGAGCAGGTGTTCGAGAGGTTCACCCGAGGTGCCCTGGCCGGGCGCCGCGGGCAGGGAGACGGCAGCGGCCTCGGCCTGGCGCTCGTGGCGCAGCACGTCCGACGCTCTGGCGGCGCGGTGTGGGTCGAGGATCGGCCGGGAGGCGGCGCGCGGTTCGTCGTCGAGCTTCCGGAGGTCGAGCGATGAGACGGCACCGGTTCGTCGTCGGGGTCCTCGTGGCGCTGCTGGGGGTAGCGGGCTGTGGGGTCACGGCCCAGTCGACGCCAGTTCCGTTGACGGAGACGTCGAGCCCGCCGGTCCTCGTCCCGACGGTCACCCACCGGCCCGGTCCGGCCCCGCAGTCGCCCCGTCGCGAGTCAGCGCCGGGACCTCCGAGTGCGTCGGACCCGTCCTCGGCAGTAGTGACCACGTCACCTCCGGCCGTGCCGTCCGAGCGGTGAGGTGAGCTACCCGGGAAGTGGTAGGTGACGCGAGTCCGGCGCCGCCTCGGAGGAGAGCAGGTCTGTGAGGTTGCTCAGTTCGATCGCCCTGCGCACCACGCCCTGCGCGCCCTGGATCACCAGCGTTCGGTTCTCGGTCCGGAGCGCCTCGCGCGTCCCCGCGAGCGCGGCCAGGCCCGCGCAGTCGAGGAAGGACGTCTCGGCGAGGTCGATCACGAGTGTCTTTCTGGTGCTGTGTGCCGCCCTGAGCAGTCGTCGCCCGAACCGTGGTGCGGTGCAGAGATCGACCTCTCCCCACACTGTCGCAGTCGTCCGATCGACCGTCGTCCGAAGCTCCACTCCGTGGCCGTCGGCGTCGTGGCAGGTCACGGTGTCCCCTCCTTCGTCGACGACTCCACCTTCCTCCGACGGAGGCTCCGGACCGGGCCGGCTCGCTGACGAAACCCTGACGATCCGCGCCCCGTGCTGCTCAGGGGCTCTCCGTGACCGCCGGGCGCGGAGGCCGGGCAACCGATGTGCGTGACGCGGATCCCCCTCGGACCCCCCGATCCGGTTCCTCAGCGGTGCACGCGGCGAGCACGTCGCGATGGTCCAACCAGCCGACGGGCGCCTCTCCGGGTGCGGGTGTGACGGGTAGGCCCGTGGCGTCGTGGTCGTGCAACGCGATGGCCGCACTGCGCAGGCTGGCGTCCGGTCGCAGCTCGGGGAGGGCGACTGCCAGGTCTCCTGCGACGGGCTCGTGGTCGGCGGCGAGGTCGAGGTCGTCGACGGCGGCCGCGGCGACCACACCGCGGTAGCCGTCCGTGTCGTGCACCGGCAGGGCGCCGTAGCGGGCGCTCCCGAGCCGGGCGACGATCTCGCGCGGGCTCGCGCCTGCATCGAGCGGCTCCGGCGGTGGCCGCATCGCATCGGCGACGGTGAGGCGTTGCAGCGGGTCGCCGGACGTCGCGGCACCGGGATCGGTGTCGGAGTCGATGTCCACGCCGCGGCGCAGCAGCTTGAGTGTGTAGATCGTGCGACCGGAGACGAGGTGACTCACGCCGGTGGCGAGGGCGACGGCCGCCATCAGCGGGAGGATGATCGAGTACTCGCCGGTGAGCTCGAAGACGATGACGAGCGCGGCGATCGGGGCGTGGCTCGCCCCGGCGAACACCGCGGCCATCCCGACCAGCCCGTAGGCCCCCGGCGCGATGTGGAGGGCGGGGAACGCCGCTTGCACGGCCAGCCCGAAGGCGGTGCCGGCCGTCGCTCCAATGAACAGGGACGGTGCGAACACTCCTCCCGAGCCGCCGATGCCGATCGTGAGACTCGTGGCCAGCATCTTGCCGATCGTCAGGACCAGCAGGAACCCGAGCGCGTAGCGGCCGGCGACGCCGGCCTGGAGGACGGGGTATCCGACGCCGTACATCTGGGGCAGGACGAGCAGCAGCGCCCCGAGCAGCAATCCGCCGACAGCGGGCCGCAGCCACTCCGGGCCGCGCCAGGCCCAGTCGCAGGCGTCCTCGACGGCGTAGAGCACGCGGGCGAACGCCCACCCGACCAGGCCGGCCAGCAGCCCGAGCGCCGCGTAGAAGAGGTACTCGAGTGGAGAGTGCAGCGCGAACGCGGGCAGCTGCAGGAACGGCGCGCTGCCGAGGATGGAGCGGGCGACCACGGCGGCGGTCACCGACGACAGCACGACGACGCCGAAGGCCTCGGCGGTGAAGGCACGCAGGATGATCTCGAGGGCGAAGAACACGCCCGCGACAGGCGCGTTGAACGTCGCGGAGATGCCGCCTGCGGCCCCGCAGGCCACGAGCAGCTGCAGCCGGTGCGGTGGCACCCGCAGCAGCTGACCGAGGGACGAGCCGATCGCCGACCCGATCTGGACGATCGGCCCTTCCCGTCCGACCGAACCTCCCGAGCCGATGCACAGTGCCGACGCCAGCGACTTGACGACCGCGACCCGCGCCGGGATCCGCCCGCCCTTGCGCGCGACCGCGTACATGACCTCGGGCACACCGTGGCCGCGCGCCTCGCGCGCGAACCGGTGCACGAGCGGACCGTAGATGAGGCCGCCGACCACGGGGGCGAGCAGCAGGAACCATGGTCCGAGCGCGGGGAGGAGCGGGTTCGGCGCCCGACCTGCTGCGCTGTAGTCGGCGTGGCCGCTGAACAGCTCGGTGAAGCCGAGGATCAGGTACCGGAAGGCCACCGCGCCGAGACCGGCGCACGCGCCGACGAGCACGGCCATGCCCACGAGGCCGGCGGGAGCGCCGCGCACCTGTTCCGGTACGGCGCGCAGGACCCACCGGCCAGGGCGATGACCTGCCATCGGAGCGAGAGCGGTGTCTTGTTGCACAGGCATATCTTTGCATCGGGCAAAGACATGGGCCGGTCGTCTGGTGCGACATCACACCGTGAGAGGCTCCGCAGGTGACCGAGTCCAGCGGAACGGAGCGCGGCTGCGACTCCGAACGTGGTGGTGAGCTCGTCGACGCGGTGATGCGCGCCAGCCGTGTTCTCGTCGCGGTCGCTGCCCGATCCCTGTCCGCCGCCGGGGACGTCAGCCTGCCCCAGTACCGCGTCCTGGTGCTGCTCGCGACCCAGGGCCCCCAGCGGGCCATCGACCTGGCCGCTGCGCTCGGGGTCAACCCGTCGTCGGCGACCCGCCTGATCGACCGGCTCGTCCGGGCCGGACTGGTGCGGCGGCAGCGACTGTCCGCCGACCGCCGGTCCTACCGGGTCGGTCTCTCGGCGGAGGGGCGGGCCCTCGTCGCCGAGGTCACGCAACGACGCCGCGCGGAGTTCGAGCGGCTGCTCGCGAGCCTGCCCGTGCACCAGCACGAGCTCGTGATCGACGCGCTGAGCGCGATCGCGGACGCGGCGGGCGAGGCCCCGGAGCGCGACCTCGCGGTCGGGCTCGGTTGGAACTGAGTCATGACGAGTTACCCGGTGAGGTCCCGGCGCGTGTAGCCGAGTACACCCAGCCCTCCGAGAACCGCGGCCACCGCGCACATCCCAGCCGCTCCCGCCCAGTCGGGGGAGGCCTGCGGAACCCCGGCGACGTGCGCGAACGGGGAGAGCCGGGACACCCACTCCGGGGCACCGCTGCTGCGCGCGAGCACGTGCAGGAGAAACCCGCCGGCAGCGGGTAGCGCCCCGACCGCGAGGACGGCGCGCGGTACCCAGCCCAGCGCGAGCACCGCGGCCCCGATGCACAGCAGCGCCACCGGGGCGACGTTGAGGGAACCGGCGAGCGCGTCCCCCACATCGAGCCGTGCTCCGACCGTGGCGGCGCCGGTCCACATCGCGAGTCCCGCCGCGGCGAGCAGCAGCACCGTGCCGGCCGTCGCCACGGCGATGTCGATGGAGACGAGCCGGATGCGGGAGACAGGTAACGCGAACAGCAGCACCGCGCGACGGCTTGTCTCGTCCGCCGCGGTGGCGGCAATCCGCGCGGCGCCGTAGAGCCCGGCAGGGATCGCGAGAAGACTGAACAGAGCTGCCGCGAACCCTTCGGCCGAGCCCAGCGCGACGAAGCCGGCGCCGGCGGCCAGTTCGGCGAACCGGGGGTTACCGGTGAGGAACTCGGTGATCGAGACGGTGAGCGTGCCGATGAGCAGGTAGTAGGCGAGCACCCCGACCGTCCACCCGATGAACGGCGGGCGGGCACGGCGCGCTGCGAATGCGCCCACCGAGCCCAGCAGTCGCGTGCGTGGGCGACGGTCGTTCGATACCTCGAACAACCCGGCCCGATTGTCGCGGCGTCCGGCGACAGTGCGCGCAGCCCCGGCCAGAAGCAGCGCGACCGCAACGAGCAGCACGAGCGGAGCGGGCCGGTCGGCCGCGTAGGGCTGCACCTCACCGAGGATTCCGAACGGCGTCACCCACCGCAGCCAGGCCAGCGTCTCGGTTCCGTCGGCGACCATCCGCATCAGCAGCGCGACGGCCAGCGCAGCGACAGACGTGCCGGTAGCGGCAGCCCGGGCGGGCAGAACCTGCGCGGCCAGCACACCGAACGCGGCGAACCAGAGCCCGATGCCCGCGATCCCGGCGCCGTGCAGCAGCCCACCCATGGCCGTGGTCCCTGCGGCCAGCAGCGCCACGGTCACGGCGGCTCCGACCGCGGCGGCCACGGCAGCCAGTACTGCGAGGTACCGGGTGACCAGGTCGGCGAGGCGTACCCGTCCGGCGAGCAGCAGGTCCCACCGGCCGGCGTCCTCCTCGCCCCGGGTGATCCGGGTGGCGACGAGCAGTGCCCAAGCGCCGACCAGGACAGCGACCGGCGTGCCCGTGCGCCACACGGTGAACCCGCCCGGGTCGTCCAGCGCGAGCGGTGGGCCGAACATGACCCGGATCGCCGGGTTCGCCGCGAGAGCTTGCAGCGCCGGGCCGTCCAGTGCCCCGGCGAAGGTGCTCTGGTACTGGACGGCGACCAGAGCGGACATCCCCGCCGCCGTGACGATCAGGACGGCGGCGCCGCGCCGGATCTGGCGCAGGACCAGAGTGGTCACCGCCGAGCGCACCGCACCCGGGGGCGCCGTGACGATGCGCGGCGCCGGGGTGGATGGCCTGTTGCCGACCGCCTCGGTGGTCATGACGCGGTCCCGCCGTAGTAGTCGAGGAAGATCTCCTCGAGGGTCGGTTCTCGCATCGCGACCGCGGTGACGTCAGCCGTGGCGAGCGCACGCAACACCGATGCGGGTGGACCGGCCAAGGAGAACCGCAACCGGGACCCACCCAGGTCCTCGACCCCGAGCACCCCGGACACCCCCGTGAGGTCCGGCGGCGGGCCGGTGAAGGAGGCTTCCACCTCGGTGCGGCGCAGCCGGCGCAGCTCGGCGATCCGGGCCACCTCGACAAGCTTTCCCTGGCGCAGGATCGCGACGCGGTCACACACGGCGTCGACCTCGGCGAGCTGGTGGGAGCTGAGGAACACCGTCTGGTTCCGCGTTCGCGCCTCGCCCACGCAGTGTCGGAACTCCCGTTCCATCAGCGGATCCAGACCGCTCGTGGGCTCGTCGAGGATCAGCAGCGGGGCCTGGGTCGCAAACGCGGCCACCAGTGCCACCTTCTGCCTGTTACCCGTGGAGTACGTCGCAGCAGGTTTGCCGAGATCAAGGTCGAACCGGTTCACGAGTTCCGCCCGGTAGGCGGGGTCGATACCGGGGCCGACCCGGCCCAACAGCTCCAGGATCTCCGCGCCGGTCAGGTTCGGCCAGAGAGCCACGTCCGCGGGCACGTAGGCCAGGTGCCGGTGGGCGCGGCGGACGTCGGCGGCGTCGACACCGAACACCTGGGCGGTACCTGCCGAGGGTCGGATCAGCCCGAGCAGCAGGCGGATCGTGGTGGACTTCCCGGCTCCGTTCGGCCCGAGGAACCCGAACACCTCGCCGGGCTCCACCGACAGCGACAGATCCGCGACCGCCGTGGTGCGGCCGAACCGCTTGGTCAACCCGGTGGTTTCGATGGCCGGCCCACGCGTAGTGCTGGATGGGCACGGGGTTGGTGCAGCGGACATGAGAAACCTCGATCTCGGACAGCCGACAACGACTGCCGACCAGGCTTCCCGGCGCACCTGAACGGGGAAGCTACTCCGCCCGCCGACTGCCCACCACCCTTCCGTAGAAAGAGCTGACCACTCTTCGGCGGACGTGATGTATATTGAGCCCGCCGGTGAAGGGAATCCGAAGTGTGGATAAGAAGAGCTTCATGCGGTGATACAATTCTTCCTTTTGGTGTGCCACCTGGTCGGTGATGTTATACTGAACCGTGCTCAGCTCTTTTTTCTGATTGCGGTAGCTATAGTCGTTGGAACGTTCTTCATGCAAGGCTGGCGAGCGGCGGTATTTGCACTTCTCGGCACCGCTATTGTCGGTGGCGGCCTGCTGCTGGTGGCTCGTCGAGGCGCTCGCCCTACCAGCCGAGGGCGGCGTGGACCTGGTCGGCGAGCAGGTCCGCCATCGACGTGCTGTAGGTGGCGGTGAGGTGGTTGTCGTCGAGGTAGACCAGCACGTTGCCGATCACCGCTGGGCAGCGGCCGGGATCGCATACGGCGTCCGCGATGTCGACGAACGTGACGTTGGACGGTAGGTCCGGTAGAGCGGTCCAGGGTGGGACCGGGGCGTAGACCTCGCTGCGGGCTATCCCGCACTCGTCCACGCTGTCGAGCCGGTTCTGGACGCAGTCGGGGATGGAGTGGTCGAAGCGGGGGTTGTCGCGCAGGGCCATGACGGGGATCCCCTGGGCGTCGAGGCGGCGCCACTGCTCCACGAACCCCTGCGGGGTCTGCTCGGTGAGGCCGGCCCGTACGTCACGGCTGGCCAGCGTGACGACGGCGTCGGGCCGCAGGGTGGTGATCTCGTCGGCGGCGGCGGCGTTCCAGGCGAGGCAGTCGGCCTCCTCGGGCACCACCTCGGACGCGGTGGAGAACGGGCAGGCGCCCCGGATGATGGTGATGAGCTGCCAGTTGTTCCGCTGCGCGATGGGGATCAGTGCGCCGGTGAGCTGCTGGGCGTGGGAGTCACCCACGACGACGATCCGCCGGGCAGGTGGCGCGGTGGTGTCCTGGCCCTCGGCGGGCTCGACGGCGGGGAGCGGTTGGCTGCACACGTCCATCGGGAACGCGGCCATCGGGGCACAGTTCCAGTGTTCGATACGAACCCAGTCCTCGAAGACCGAGACAGGCGGGGGGAGCAGCGGTGCGGGCTCGACCGCTCCGTTGAGGAGCGCGTGTGCCCCGGGATGGGCCCCGTCGCCCAGCTCCGCTGCCGACTCGCCGTGCTGGGTGCCGATGACCTGCCAGACGGCGACGAGCAGCAGCAGCACCGCCGACGTGCCGACGGCGCCGGACCAGTAGCCGGTGCGGACGCGGGAGGGGCGCTTCAGCACCGGTCGCTCCACGAGGTGGTGGGTGAGGACCGCGAGGACGACGGAGACCCCGATGACGAGTGCTCCGCCGCCCAGTCCGACCGTCTCCTCCTGGCGTGCTGCCAGGTAGAGGATCAGCACCGGCCAGTGCCACAGGTACAGCGCGTAGGAGATGTCACCGACGTACCGGGCGGGCCGGCCGGCGAGAAGTCGGTCCGCCGCGCCGGGCGCGCCGGTGTGCCCGGCCAGGAGCACGAGTGCCGCGCATCCGGTCGGCCACAGTGCCGCGAAACCGGGGAACACACTTCCCACCGGGAGCGCGATCCCACACACCACGAGCCCCAGCACGCCGGCCCAGCCGGCAGCGAGGCGAGCGCGCGCGGAGAGGACGATCCGGTCCGCATGCAGGGCGAGCAGCCCGCCCAGCGCGAACTCCCAGAGCCGGGTCAGCGTGTGGAAGTAGGCCAGCGGCTGCTGCAGCGCGGTCAGCTCCACCGAGTAGGCCAGCGACGACACGAAGACGCCCAGCAGCACGAGTGTGGTGTTTCGGCGGAACTGTTCGACGGCGCCGCGGGACGCGAGTGCCACGAGCGCGATCAGCGGCGGCCAGATCAGGAAGAACTGGCCCTGGATGGACAGGGACCAGAAGTGCTGCACGACGCTCGTCATGTTGTTGCGCGCGGCGTAGTCGACCGAGTCGGCGGCCAGCTGCCAGTTCTCCAGGTACAGCGCCGCCGCGGCAAGCTCGCGTACGGTCTGCGGCCAGCGTCCGGCGGGAAGTACCACCGCACTCGCCACGACTGTGCCGGCCAGCACGATCGCGGCGGCGGGGGTGAGTCGCATCAGCGTGCGGCTCCACCGTCGCGGAACATCCACGGCACCGCGTTCGGCCGCTCGCACCAACTGCCCGGTCAGGAGGAAGCCCGACAGCAGGAAGAACACGTCGACGCCGCCGGACACCCGGTTGATCCAGACGTGGTAGACCACGACCAGAACCACGGCCAGAGCACGTAGCCCCTGCAGCTCCGGCCGGTAGGTCGACACCGGTCTCCCGGCGGCGACGCCCCGGGAGTCCGGCAGGTCTTGCGGCGTCACACATGCCCCCCGTCGGCGATGAGCAGTCATTCTAGGAACCGTCTGCCGCGGGTATCTCCGGCGAGGAGTCGTGGCCGGCTTCGTCACTACGTCACCACATGACGCTGCGGGAGCGACTAGGGTCGTCAGCGGTGTGCCGGGAAGTCTGGTCGGCGTTTCTGTCGTCGACCCTTCCTGGAGAAGTTTCGTGGGTGTTCCCAGTCCTGCCGGTCCATCACTGCTCGGCCGCGGTAGCTGGCGCGAGGTCCGCCGCATCGGCGACATCCTCAGGACGGAGACCGTCGGTGGAGTGCTGCTGGTCGCCGCCGCAGTCCTTGCGCTGGCCTGGGCGAACTCGCCGTGGGCAGCCAGCTACCAGGCATTGAGCGCGCTGCGGGTCGGTCCGTCGGTGATCCACCTGGATCTGACGCTGGCGCAGTGGGCCGCCGACGGCCTGCTCGCGATCTTCTTCTTCGTCGCGGGGCTGGAGCTCAAGCGCGAGTTCGTCGCCGGCGATCTGCGCGACCCCCGTCGGGCCACGCTTCCGGTGGCCGCGGCCGTGGGAGGAATGGCCGCTCCCGCCCTGATCTACCTGGCGATCAACGCGAGCGCGGGAGACGGCGCACTCATCGGCTGGGCGATCCCCACCGCCACCGACATCGCGTTCGCGCTGGCCGTTCTCGCGGTGATCAGTACACACCTGCCCGCCGCGTTGCGAACCTTCCTGCTCACTCTGGCGGTTGTCGACGACCTCCTCGCGATCACGATCATCGCGGTGTTCTACACGAGCTCCCTGCAGGTGGTGCCACTCCTGCTGTCGCTGATCCCGCTCGGTCTGTTCGCCCTCCTCGTCCAGCGCCGCGTGCGCTCGTGGTGGCTGTTGCTGCCCCTGGCGGCGCTGACCTGGGTGCTGGTGCACGAGTCGGGCGTGCACGCCACGGTCGCCGGGGTGCTCCTCGGGTTCGCCGTGCCGGTCATCCGTCGCGCCGACGGGCCGGGGCCCGGGCTGGCCGAGCACTTCGAGCACCGGTTCCGTCCGTTGTCGTCAGGAGTGGCGGTGCCGGTGTTCGCGTTCTTCGCCGCCGGGGTGTCGGTCGCGGGAGCCGGCGGACTGGGGGAAACAGTCGGAGACGCGGTCACCCTGGGCATCGTCGGCGGGCTGGTTGCGGGCAAGGCCGTGGGTGTTCTCGGGTCCACCTGGCTCGTGCAGCGCTTCACCCGTGCCCAGCTTGCCGAGGGACTGAGCTGGTGGGACGTCCTCGGCTTGGCTTTGCTCGCAGGGATCGGGTTCACCGTGTCGCTGCTCATCGGGGAGCTGGCCTTCGGCGCCGGCAGCGAGCGCGACGAACACGTCAAGATCGGCGTCCTCATGGGATCGCTGATCTCCGCGCTGCTCGCCACTGTCGTGCTCCGGGTCCGGAACCGGCACTACCGCCGGATGTGCACGGAAGAGGAACGCGACACCGACGCCGACGGTGTGCCCGACGTCTACGAGGCGGACCAGGCACGCGACTGAGGGGGGTGGGGATTCGCAAGGTGATCGCATGGCAGGAGCGGCTCCGGCGTCGGCGTCGGGGAGTATCAACCGGGGCATGAACGAGACAAGAGTGATCATTGCTTCCTACGCGGACTTCGACAGAGCGCAGTGGGTCGTGGACGCTCTTGCGGATCGCGGTTTCCCGGTTGATCGGCTTGCGATCGTCGGTGCAGGTCTGAAGCTCAGGGAGCAGGGGAGAGGCCCACGCGGTCGGGGGCGGGCCATGTTGGACGGCATGGTCGCCGGAGCCGTCGTTGGCGCGATAGTCGGCTGGCTGCTCGGGTTGTTGAACCTCGTGGCTTCGTTGGCGACCGCGGTGGTTTTCGGGCTGTGGGGATTGATGCTGGGGGCTGTGTTCGGCGCCGGGTTCGGAGCGTTGGCCAGCGCGTGGGCGGGTGATGACGGATCTTCCGCTGCGCTCGTGCTCCGCGCTCAGCGCTACGATCTGCTCGCCACCCAGGACGCGGCAGCCGAGGCGTCGCGAGGGATCGAGGACCTCGAGCAAGACTCTCGGGCGGCGATCCGCTCCTGACGGGGGCGATGGCGGTGGCGTGTCGCAGACTCCGGCTGATCGGTTGTTGCCGCGGCGCCCTGGGCGCTCTGCCGGGCCGTGCAGAGGTTGTGCCGATGTCACGGGATCACGCGCGGTACGGATCCGTGACGTCAGGCGCGGGACAGCCGGGTTCCCTGGTCGTTACTCCCGCACCGATCATGATGGTCCGCGTCGGCATGCGCGTGCCGTTCTGTGGACGACCACCGGTCACTGCAATCTGGGCGGGAACGCCTTGGCCCTGGATGTCCATCGATCTGCATTGGGGACCGCGCGGGGACCACACGTCGTACGTCCGCCTGCTCGCGAGCCGCTGGAAGGGCCTCGTGCGCTCACGATGCACGCCTTTGACGTGCGTAAACGGCTACCCGCACGTCCTGGGGGTCAAGGGGTCGCAGGTTCGATCGAGAACGAGCGCCACACGGCTTCAGCCCCAGGCGACAGGCGATCCCACCAGCACAGCATCTCCGCAGGTAGAAATGCTGATGGACGGCTCCCCCGACGAAAGGGAACCGCCCATCATGCCGTCGGGACGACAGGATTCATGGTTTCTTGCTGAGTGACTATGTGAGTGACTGTCGGGTCGATGTGGGGAAACAGGTCGTCCATCGCGGTGGTGCCCTCGTCGAGCACGGCCTGCAGCTGATGGCGGTAGACCCGCTCGGTGACCGCGGTGCCGCTGTGTCCGACGAGACGGGAGATGTCCTCCATCCAGACTCCTGACGCCGAGAGCAGGGACACGAAACCGTGGCGGAGTGCGCGAGTCGCCGGCGTGATGTGACGGTCTTGGTGTCGCCGCCGGCGCGGACGGAGCGGTAGACCCCCACTGAGGGGGGTATCGGCGGGCTGGCGTCCGGACGCCCCTCGGGGTCGACCTCGCGCCAGTGCAGCGCCCGATTCTTCGGTTCGGGCGCCGGTCAGAAGCGACATCACGATGTATGCGTGGAGGGGGAATCCTCCGCTGCGGCCAGGACCGCTTCGGCTTGCTCGAAGGTCAGCGACTTCGACGGCCGCCCCTGGAGCCCGGTCGGTACGTCGCACAGGGACACCACGTTCCGCTTCACCTTGTCGCCTGCCATCGCGTGTCGCATCGTGCGGTTGAGCAGCGAGTGCATGAGCCGGAGCGTGCGCGTGCTGACCCTGCGAGATTCCGCGCTCAACCAATGGTCGACATCGTCCGCCGAGAGGTCGCGGAGCCGGTGTGCCCCGAGCGGCGCAATGATGTGCGTCTCCGGCGATGGTGTTGTAGTTCGCGGTCGTGCTCTCCGACCGGCCCACAAGTCCGAACGCGAGCCAGTCCCGCACGGCGGCGGCGGCGGTGTAGTTCGGGGCTACCGTGACTGTGGTACGTGGCCGCACACGCCGCGGCCGGCACCATACCGGCGCTTGTTGCAGGCTGTCGGCAAATCTGGCCGGGGCGAGTTGGCCGACGGCAGCGGTGCCGGCGAGCTCGCGGGTAAGGCACATTGGATTGTAAGCGGGACCGGCGCCCAGCCGGATCGGCCGGAGACAGATGCAACTCGGTGACTAGTTGCATCCGAGCGAGAAGGACGAAGATCCGATGCATTGTTTCAACTGCATGACCGCCAGCACCGACCCGTCATTCGGCGCGGGGCCGGTGGTCGCGCTGTGCGCCTACTGTGGTGCTGCAGTCTGCGACCACCACGCCCGCACCACCCGCGTGCGCCCCCCGCGGATCGGCCTGAACGCCCGGACGACGCACGGCGCCCGGCGAATCCTGTGCACGCAGTGCGCCGGTGCCGCTGCCACCGCCAGCATCACCCCGCACCCGCATGTCGCCGCTGCCCCGTGACGGCACCGGCGCGAGGCGTCAGCGCCGCGTGGTCGTTCTCGACGCCGAGGCGAAACTCACGCCCCGCCAAACCTCGCACGCTGGCACACAGGTGGAGACAGCGAGGCTGACCTGGATGAACGCGATCGAGCACGGCGCCGGCAGGTTCGACGAACCCTCGGTGGTCGTCGGGTTGACGGGACTCGCACCGCCCTGGATGCGTTTCGGTGGGCCGAGGCGCGGCTGCGCTGCCTCCCCCTGCGGATCCTGCACGCCGCACCGCATGCCGCCGGTCACGCCCGTTCGAGCGTGCGACGGGGGGCCCACGACATCCTGGCCCGCGCTTTCACCGTCGCCCGCCGCATCGAGCCCGGACTGTCCGTCGCGACCCGCATCACGGAGCGCCCACCTGTCGAGTCCCTGCTGGAGGCGGCTGAGGTCGCCCGACTCCTCGTCGTCGGCGTGGGTGGTGGGGAACGGCTGCAGGAGCTCCTCATCGGTTCGGTCGCGTTGGATGTCAGCGGGCGCGCGGGCTGTCCGGTCACCGTTGTCCGTGGCCACCGCGCGAAAGCGGGCGGGCGCCCCGTGCTCGTCGGTGTGGACACACCTGCGGTCGATGGTGCGGCGCTGGCCGTGGCCTTCGCCGACGCCCGGCACCATACCGGACGTTGTGGATCACCGGGTTGATCGTGTCCGGGCTTCCGGCACGAGGGACCGCCACGCAGCCGGATCGCAGGGGAGCGGCTGGCGGGTGGGCGAGTCGGGTTCGCGTAGCCCGTGCACGGCCGGCCGTTCACGCGCTCGCCGAGGCGAGCGCGGGTGTGAGGCGGTGCATCGTCGGTCCTGATCTTCCGCGTCGGCGAGCGTCGGAAGGTTGCCGCCGGGACCTCGCCGATGTCCATACTGCCGGTCGTAGGCAATCTGCTCCGGGCGTTCTTGGCCGGGGTCGGCCCCTGCCTTCGCACACGGGCTCACGGCAGAGTGCCGGTAGGCCCGGGTGCGCGCTGGTGCGCGCCCCGCGCGAAGACGAACGTGCGTCCGCGATCCCGACTGGAGGCGAGAATGGCTCGACCGCGTTCTGCCCACAGATCCACCCCTGCCCTGCAGACCGGCCTCCCGGAGCGGCCCCCGGATTCCCTGACGTCCCGGCTTCCCGGCCTGCGTGCCGGGTTGGAACAGCAGCGTCGCTTCCGCCTCGAACAGCTCACCACGCTCGAGGCGAACGGCGGGACGCAGGAGCGCCCGGCACGGGCCGGCCTGATCGACGGCCGGAATCAGGAAGCGGTACAGGCCATGCGTGAGGTGGATGCCCTCGTCGCGGACGGCGCTCGACGAGCACTGGCCGACATCGAGCTGGCCCTGGTTCGGATGGATACCGGGCGGTACGGCCACTGCCGATCGTGTGGCGCCCGTATTCCGCTCGTCGTGCTCGAGGTGATCCCCAAGACCACGCTGTGCCTCGCGTGCCAAGGCGGCAGCGACCGCAGCGACGGTCAGTCCAGACCCGTCGCCTCCTGCGTGAACCGGGCCCCGGCGCGGCCGGAGGCCCGCCGTCAGCGGCGGCGACGACGCGCGGTGCCAGTGGCAGCCGGGCGCGGTAAGCCGCTCGGCGGGACGCGGTGAGGCGCTACCGAGGCCCCGCCACCGGACGATGTCGGCGCGGCGGCTGACCTCTCACCCCATCCGTCCAGCCCGATCGAGCCGGCGGGGTGCCGGACCACCAGCTGTCATCAGCCGACGTAATCGCCGCGGTTTGCCAGCGTCCGGCATGCTCGGCCTCGGCGCGGTCCGCGAGGTCGAGGACAGCCGGGGGCGCGCGCGGGCGGTGGTCCCGTGACTGCCGGGTATCGGCAAGTTCGGTGGGGTCAAGTCGACCGATGGCAGCCGGTGCCGCCGGGCTCGCGGACGGGCATCGTGGGAGGTGAGTCGGACCAGGTCTCAGGGCCCTGTGGTCATTGTGCGAGCCGTGCGCGGAGTCGTCGCCTGGTCGCCGATGTCCGTCACGATGCGCCGCGTGCGGGGTCGTAGAGCCATCCGAGGAGGGTCGGGGCGCCGTCCGCGGCGGTGGGGCCGGCATTGGAGGAGACGATGGCGATGAGCGAAACCTTGCTCGCGTGGATGGTGGCGGGCGCCCTGGTCCTGGCGGTCCTTGCCGTGAACTCGTTTCGCGTCGTTCCCGCAGACGAGCGTCTCGTCCGGTTCCGGCGCGGCCGCAGGAGCCATCGATCGAAGGGTCCCGGGCTCGTGGTCGTGCTGCCTGTCATCGACCGCGGAATTCGGGTGCCGCTGGGCAGGACCTGGGCTGATGTGATGTGGCTGGAGGCCAAGACCAGGGACGGAGTGTCCGTGACGGTCAACGGCGCCGCGCTCGTCTCCGTGTTCGACCCGGGTCGGTACGCCCTTGCCACCGACTCGCCGGAGTCGGCGACCACCGACGCGTTGGAGGTCGAGATCGGGCGGTACGTCGCCGAGCGTGACCTGGTCGAGTTGCCCGAGTCGGCAGACCAGCACGACGAGCTGACGTCGAAGGTCAACGCCAGGACTCGCGAGTGGGGTGTCGAGGTCTCGCGCGTGGAATTCAGCAGGATCGAGATCCGCCTCGACGCCGACCTGATCCGCTGGGCCGAGCATCTCGCGGCCCGGGTGTCACCTGCCGCTCGGCAGCTCCGGCAGGCAGCGTGACGGGACGCCGCGTCCCGGGACCCGAAACTGCGAGAGGGAGGCAGCGAAGTGGACATCACCTACAGCACCTTTCCGGGCGTCGGCAGTGTGCACCAGTTCCGTACCCGTGCCGGGCAGTGGTTCGGCGTTCTGGCCGACCGGGCTGGGCGGCGCTCACTGCTGATCTATGACGCCGACGATCCCGACGACGCACGTCCCGGTGCAGACCATCGTCATGGAGCACGACGAGGCTGACCGGATAGCCGAGACCCTGCACAGCCGTTCCCTGCCCCACCGGCTCGCCGATGTGGAACGCCGACCGGCCGAGCTCACCGGGATGGCGCGTTGACCGGAATCGTGTCCGGCAGAACCCGGCTCCCGGTCCCGGTCCCGGGAGCGACGGGCCCTGACAACGAGACGTCATCTGCGGTGCCCTTGCCTGGGCTTTGGAGGGTTGGCCACCGCGATCATCGTGCTCGGCGCCACGCCTCCTCGCGCGGCCGGCCCGCGACACGTTGCAGGGCCCCCGTCGCGTGCTCAGCCATCGACTACCTCGCACGATGTCCGTCCGTGGCGGGCCAGGCAGGAGTGGCCGTCAGCGAAGAACGCCCCGGCAGATTGCTGAAACCCGGCAACCCGCCCGCCAGCCCCCATGGCCGCCGGTCGCGTACACCTCCGCCAGCTTCGCCCGGTCATCCAATCCCCATCCTGGACACCGGAACCCGGGTCCGGCCGTGGTCGGCACTGGCCCGGCTGGCCACCGACTCACTGCTCGTCCGGCACGCCGCGGGCACCGGGTGGGCCCGGTGCGTTGAGCTTGAAAATGACGCCGAGCATCCGGATGGCAAAGCAGATCGTGGCCGCGACCAGCGCAGCCGGCAGGCCATAGACTCCCGCGTGTATGGTGGCGACCGTGAGCGCGGCGGCGATCAGGGCCGGGATCGCGTACAGGTCGCTGTGCAGCACCGACGGGACCTGCCGGACGAGGATGTCGCGGATCGTGCCCCCGCCCACCCCGGTCACAGCACCGAGAATGATGGCCGGTCCCACGTCGAGCCCGAAGGCCATGGCCTTGCTGGCCCCGATCACCGCGAACACGCTCAATCCGACCGCGTCAAGCACGTTGATCGGCTTGTCCAGCCGGTTCAGCCGCTGGCTGAGTGCGAACGCCACCAGCCCGCCGCCAATGGCCAACGCCAGATAGCGCCAGTCGCGGAAGGTGGCCGGCGGCACGTCGCCGATCAAGACGTCGCGGATGATGCCACCGCCCAGCGCAGTGATCGCCCCGAGCGCGACGACGCCGACGATGTCGAGCCGGGCGGCCCGCACCGCGGTCAACGCGCCGTTGAGCCCGAACGCGAAGGTGCCGATCAGATCCAGCGCCAGCAACAGCGGCTCGGTTGGCATTCGCGATGTCTACTCCTGGGCGGCGCCCTGCCGCGACAGCCCGGCCTTCCCGGCGGCGCGGCGGCACCGACCCCGCTGCACCGTCCGGCGCCCCTACCAGTTCGTCTCGCAGGATCAGCGACGACCGCGGAGGACGATTGGACAGCAGGTCATATGTTCGAGGAGTCGACTGGCACCTCCGTCGGGAACGCCGGAGCGCCGGGAAGCTGACCGTCGATGGGACAGGACAGCCCCAGGGTGTAGGCGGTCATCGACAGCGACCCGTAGGCGTACCCATCCACCAGGACTTCGGTACCGCCGCCGGCGGCGCCGGCGAGGCCGGCCAAGTACAGCAGCGGAATGAAGTGGTCGGGGGTCGGTACCGCCCGCCGGTACTCGCGGTGGGCGTCCAGCGTCGCGGCCTCGGTCGGTGCATCGAGCATCACCGCCTTGGCGGCCTCGTCGAACCGTTCGGCCCGGTCGTAGCCGTCGTCGGTCATGTGACGGCTCATGCCCCTCAGGTTGTGCACCACGTTTCCGCTGGCCACGACGAGCACCCCGCGTTCCCGCAGCGCCGCCAGCTTCGCCCCCAGCTCCAGGTGGTAGTCGAACGGCTTGTTCGCGTTGATGCTCAGCTGCACGACGGGGATGTCAGCGGCCGGGAACGCGTGTGTCAGCACCGACCAGGTGCCGTGGTCGATGCCGCAGGAGTCGAGGTCCTCCCCGACCCACATCGGGTGCACCACCAGATGACGGCCTTGAACATGTTGTTCTCCATCCTCGTGGTTCTCCGGCGAAGACGGGTATCCACTGGGCCGGCCGCCATTCGGCGCCGCACCGCTCCCGTCGGGACGTGCTGGGGCCGGCCATCGCCGGGGCCGTGGCGTGCAGGCCCCTCATGTTTCCTGGCACGGCCGTCGGGTACTGCTCGTGCGCGACGGGGCGAGACGCGAGGAGGTGAGTGCTACGAACGCGACGGGTACGACGCGGCCGAGGGTGGTCATAGTGGGCGGCGGGTTCGCCGGCATCTCCGCGGTCCGCGAGCTGAGCGGCATCGACGCCGATGTACTGCTGCTCGACCGCGATCTTTACACGACGTTCCAGCCCCTCCTGTACCAGGTGGCGGCCGGCACGCTCAACGCTGGCGACATCACCTATGCGCTGCGGTCTTTCGCCGGCCGCTTCCGCAACGCCCGCTTCCGACGGGCGTGCGTCACCGGGCTGGACCCTGTGGGCCGGCGTGTGCGGCTCGACGACGGCGCCGAGGTCGGCTACGACTACCTGATCCTCGCCTGCGGGGTGACCGCCAACTTCTTCGGCATCCCCGGCGCCGCGGAGCACGCGCGCACCACCTACACCCGCGCGGCGGCGATCGAGGTCCGCGACCGGGTGCTGGGCAACCTGGAGGCCTACGCGCAGGGCCGCGAGGGTGCCGTCGAGCCGGTCGCCGTGATCGTCGGGGGTGGCCCGACCGGGGTCGAGATGGCCGGCGCACTGGCCGAGCTGTGCAACGCCGGCCTCGCGTACGCCTACCCGGAGATCGACCCGGAGCGGGTGCGTGTGGTGCTGGTCGAGATGCTCGACCACGTACTGGCGCCGTTCGACCCGACATTGCGTGAGTACGCGGCCGACGCCCTGCGCGAGCGGGGCGTGGACCTGCGGCTTGGCGTCGCGGTGAAGGAGGTCTGCCCCAACTGCGTGGTGCTCGCCGACGGCGAGCACCTGCCTTCGGCGGCCACGATCTGGGCCACCGGGGTGAAGGTCGACGACGGAGTCTCACGGTGGGGGCTGCCTCAGGGGCGCGGCGGACGGATCCAGATCGGGCCCGACCTGCGGGTGGACGGCCACCCCGACATCTTCGCCGTGGGCGATGTCGCCGCCGATCGCGACAGGCCGCTGCCGCAGCTGGCGCGTCCCGCCATCGACGGCGGCCGGCACGCCGGGGCGCAGGTCCGGCGCCTACTGGCGGGTGAACCCACCAGGGTGTTCGACTATCGGGACCGCGGTATCTCCGCGACGATCGGGCGCAGCGATGCCGTCATCCAGCTGCCGTTCGGAGTGAGGTTGCGCGGGATGGTCGCGTGGATCGGTTGGGTGGGCCTGCATGTGGTCCTGCTGATGGGTGGCCGCAACCGCCTGGCCACGATGGTCAACCTCGCCGCGCGGTACCTGACCTGGCGACGCGCGCCCAACGTCATCGTCGGGGACCCTGCCCTGATGAGCAGTGGTTCTCATTTCGGCAGGAGTCGCACTAGCGGTCCACCGTGAAGTCACGCTCCGGCCAGCCCAGCAGCCTTGCCCCGAGCACCGCGGCGTGGACGGTGAAACGTTGCGCGGGGTCCGTGGGGTCGAATCCGGTGATCGTCTTGATCCGGTCGAGGCGGTAGGTAACGGCGCGGACGGACAGGTGCAGCCTGCGCGCCGTCTCCGTGGTGACGCTGCCCGAGGCGAAGTAGGCGTCGAGGGTCGCGAGGAGTGGTTCGACCCCGCCGCGCGCGTGCACCAGCTGACCCAGCACGGACTGGACCAGGTCGGAAATAGCGGGCTGGTCGCGGAGCAGCACCCGGTAGATGAGCAGTTGCTCGGACTGGATCAGCGGGCTGTCGAGACGTAACCGCACCGCCATCGTGAGACCCTCGCGGGCTTCCTCGTAGGACCGGGCAATTCCGTACGACCCGAGATAGGGGCGACCGACCGTGACACGCCACGGCCGTCCGCGGGAACGCTCAAGCTCCTTGAGTAGGAGATCACCGAGTGTCTTCGGGCCAGTTCGTGCCCCGGCAACATCCGTGTCGGCCGGGGTGATGGCAACGATCCAGCCGTCCTTGGTGGCGACCAGGACGTCGCGGTCGCCGGCCCACCGCACGACGGCGCGCTCTACTGAGTTGATCGTCGCTTCGGTCTCGTTGAGCCGGCCCGATGGTGCGGCCAGCGCGACCTGATGCGGTCGGGTCATGTCGAGCCCGAACGGTTCTGCGCGCTCCACGAGCCGGCCGACGTCGGCGTCGCCGCGCAGCAGGTCCTCGATGAACTCGCGTCGCAGAGTCTCCTCCCACCGCACCATCTGGCGGCGGGCTTCGGTGTACGCCTCGACCAGGCGCGCGACGGCCTCGTCCACCACGTGCAGCACGGCGGCGGCCGCGGCCCGTACGACCTCGCTGTCGCGGGAGCGGACGACCGCTGGAAGTTGCTGCCACAGCCGCCGCGCCGCCGACAGGTACAGCTGCACGACACTGCCCGCCGACACGCCCAACTCGGCAGCCCGCCGCCCCATGAGCCCGACGGCATCGAGCTCGACGGCACCGGGCTTCCGACCGGAAACCGCGGCATCGGCGAGAAGCGGAAGGTAGTCGCCGAGGAGCTCGATCGGGACGTCGCCAACCTCGCGGCAGGCGCCCCGGGCGACGTCCGTCAACCACGAGTCGCCCTCGGAGCGGAGATCGCCTCCAGCGCGCCGTTGCGCGGTGTTGCTGTCGGTCACGGCGCCTCCTGCCCACACTCGGTCGGCCGGCGACAAGTCGACAAGCCCCTGACGGCTGCCTCCCGCGCCGGCGCGAGGGCCGCCCGCCGTTCGCAACCTACTCCTTGGTTCGCGGCCGGAGCCCGCGTGAACCTCGGGCCGGTTACCGCGGGATCGGGCGGCGAAAAACCGACAGCTTTCGCGCGGGACGTCCACAGCGGCGATGGAGCGTCAGGACCGCGCGGTCTGCGATCCGCCCGCCGCGGTCGAGGACGGACATCCCGTGGACCGTCTCGGGTTCGCCGGGTTCGTCTTCAGCTCAGGTCGTGCTTCGGCCAGCCCAGGAGTTTCGCCCCGAGCGCGGCGGCGTTGACGGTGAACCGCTGTGCGGGGTCGGTGGGGTCGTGGCCGGTGAGCGTTTTGATCCGGTCGAGGCGGTAGGTGACCGCGCGGACGGACAGATGAAGGCGGCGTGCGGCTTCTGTGATGACGCACCCGGCGGCGAAGTAGGCGTCGAGGGTGGTCAGGAGCGGTTCGGCTCCGCCGCGGGCGTGGACCAGCCCGCCCAACACCGTCCCGACGAGGTCGGCGATCGCGGGTTGATCGCGCAGGAGCACGCGGTAGATCAGCAGCTGCTCGGCGTGGATCACCGGCGTGTCCAGGTTCAGCCGCTCCGCCATCGTCAGTCCTTCGCGGGCTTCCTCATAGGAGCGGGCAATTCCGTACGAGCCGGGGTAGGGCCGTCCGACCGTGACACGCCATGGTCGTCCTCGGGTCGAGCGGCTCAGTTCGGCGAGCATGAGGGCGCCGAGCATGTTCGGCCCGGTTCGGGGCTTGCGCATTTCTGTGTCGGGAGGTGCGACGACAACGATCCGGCCGTCCTTCGTCGCGACGAGGACGTCGCGGTCGCCGACCTCTTGCACGATCGTGTGTTCCAGGGAGCTGATCCCGGGTGTGGCCTCGTCGAGGCGACCGGTCGGCGCGGCCAGCGCGACCTGGTGCGGGCGGATCATGTCCAGGCCGAAGGGTTCGGCCCGTTCCACGAGCCGTCCGACGTCGGCGTCGCCGCGCAGCAGGTCCTCGATGAACTCGCGGCGCAGCGTCTCCTCCCAGCGGGCCGTCTGGCGGCGGGCGTCGGCGTACCCCTCGGCCAGACTGGCAACGGCGCCGTCGACGACGCGCAGAACCGCGGCGGTGGCAACCCGCACCGCCTGGTTGTCGCGGGAGCGGACCACCATGGGCAGTTGTTGCCACAGCCGTCGGGCCGCCGAGAGGTACAGCTGGACCGCGGTGCCCGCGGACACCCCGAGTTCGGCGGCCCTCCTGCCGAGCATGCCCACCGCTTCGAGCTCGGAGGGATGTGGCTCGCGGCCTGCGATGGCGGCGTCGGCCAACAAGAGCAGGTAGTCGCCGAGCAGTTCCACCGGCGCGCCACCGGCGTCCCGGCTGGCCGACTCGGCCACCTCGTTCAGCCATGCCGGGTGACCGTTCTGCGTGTCGGCACGCGTGCGTTCCTGGTGGCGGTCGGTCACTTCTGTGCTCCCGTCCTGCTGGACGTCGGTCCCAGTGCCGAGTTTGCCCAGGCGCGGTTGGCTCGCCAACTGCTTCGGTACTCGGTCGTGGACAGAGGACCGATCCTGTGCGGGCTCACGCGGCTCGGCCGAGGCGCTCACGAGGCCCGCCCGTGATGCAGCGCTGTGGGTGGCTCTGCCGCCGTTGCGCAGTCGTGACGAACGATCGCGATCGGGCAGTGGGCGTGGTGCAGGACGGTCTGGCTGACCGAGCCGAGTACCGCACCGCGGATGGACCCACGGACCCGTGAGCCGACGACGACGAGCGCGGCACCGCGCGATGCGGTGATCAGGGACTGAGCCGGGTCGCCGGGCGCGAGTGCGGTGACGACGGGCACGTCGGTGTACTCGTCGCGCCACCGGGCGAGACCCTTTTCTGTGGCCCGGTGCGCGAGGGCCTCGGCCATCGTCGGGCTGCCGGCGGCGCTGGTGTTGTCCGCGGGGCGGACGACGACGACCGGGCAGGAGGCGTGCGCGGCGACGTGAGCGGAGACCGATCCGGCCAGCAGGCCGCGCAAGCCGGATCGACCATGGCTGCCCACGACGAGCAGCCGGGCGCCGCGGGCTTCGTCGAGCAACGTCCACCCTGCTGACCCGTGCGTCAGTCGTGTCGACACGGCGATGTCGGAGGCCACCGACCGGGCGCGGGCCGTTGCGTCCACGAGCAGCAGCTCGGCTGCGGTGCGCGCCGCGATGAGGCTGTCGATCGGCGGGACGATCCCGTCGGGGTCCGTGGGTAGCGGGGGGCGGGCAGCATGCACGACCCGCAGCGAGCGGCCTCGGGTTGCGGCCTCGGCAGCCGCCCAGTCCACCGCGTCGCCGGCGATGCCGTCGTCGTCGACTGCGACGACGACACCCTGTTCCCCGCCCCGGTTCATCGGCCGGCGACGGCGGGCACCGCCGATGCTGGCAGCGGGGTTGTGGTCGCTTGCCCGTCCATTGCGGGTGTCTCACTCGCCCGGTCGTGCTGCCGGCCTTGGACCAGGCCGTCGGTCGAGGCCGGCGCCGATGCCGCGATCGCCTCGGTCGAGGCCGCTGCTACAGCGACCTCGGGGGGAGTTGCTCGTTCGAGGAACCGCAGCAGCTCCACGGGGAAGGGCAGCACCAGGGTGGAGTTCTTCTCCGCGGCGACCTCGACCACGGTCTGCAGCAGACGCAGCTGCAACGCGGCCGGGTGTGCGGTCATCACTTCGGCGGCTTGGGCCAGTTTCTCGGAGGCCTGCAGCTCACCCTCGGCGGTGATCACCCTGGAGCGTCGTTCGCGTTCGGCCTCGGCCTGGCGCGACATGGACCGCTTCATCGACTCGGGCAGCGCGACGTCCTTGATCTCGACGCGATCGATGTGGACACCCCAGTCCAAGGCCGGGCTGTCGATCATGAGTTCCAAGCCCTGGTTGAGCCGCTCCCGGTTGGACAGGAGGTCGTCCAGGTCGCTCTTGCCGATGATCGAGCGCAGGGAGGCCTGCGCGACCTGGCCGATGGCGTGGTCGTAGTTCTGCACGTCGACGACCACCTTCACCGGGTCGATGACTCGGTAGTAGACGACGGCGTCGACCTTGACCGTGACGTTGTCGCGGGTGATGCCTTCTTGGGCAGGGATCGGCAGGGTGACGATCTGCATGTTGACCTTGTGTAGGCGATCCGCGAACGGGGCGATCAGTGCGAGCCCAGGCCCGCGGATCGCCGCGCGCAGCCGGCCGAAGCGCAGAACGACACCGCGCTCGAACTGGGTGATGACACGAACGCTCGATCCCAACAGCAGTAGGCCCACTGCCAGTGCTGCGATCAGGACATACATGATGATCATCTCGTCCTCCGATACTCCTAGCGGTTGGGTTTGCGGTGCGCTCCTCGGCGTGTGACGCCCACGGCGAGGGGTTGTGCTTCGCGACCTGTTACGGGGTGTGCCGGTTGGTGTCGGCGGACTGGTGCCGCCCAGCCCAGATGAACAATCCGGTCGAGGTCGCGACCGCCACTGCGCCCGCCAACGACCCGACGACCAGCAGGAAGACGGTGAGTAGGGCCGCGGCCACGACCATGAGGCTGACTCCCAGCTGGTGCGGATGGCGCGACAAGCGGGTCTGACCGGCCGCGAAGGCGCGGGTGAAGTCGGGATCGTCGGCCATGCATTGGCGCTCGACCTCACGCAGTGTCTTCAGCTCGTGATCACTGAGCACGGTCCACCTCCTCGAGATGGGGCACCCGCCCGGTCATATCCAGATTCCGGGCTCCGGCAAACATATCGTAACACGATACAATTGGTCGAGAGGCAGTTGTGAGCCGGACGGCATTCATGCGGTGCGCGGGCGGCGCCGCCGGTAGGGGACTGCATTCACCAGCGTGACGATCATCCTTTCGCCCCCCGGGAGCAGGTACGCACGTTGTTCCCCCGCCTTGGCCCCGCACAGTGCCGTGCCCAGCGGCGAGTCGGGCGAGTAGACCGGGAGGCCGCCTGTGGCGGATTCCTCGCGGTCGGCCATCAGGAAGGTCTCGGTGATGTCGTCGGCCTCGAAGCGCACGGTCAGCACCATGCCGGGCTCGGCGACGCCGTCATCGGGTGGCTCGTGCCCGACGGCTGCAGTGGAGATGAGTTCTTGAAGCTGCCGGATCCTGAGTGCCCGCTGTTCTCGGTCGGTCTGTCCGCGGTGTGCGCCCGTCGCCCGCTCCATCCGCAGCAGCGCGAGTTCGATCCGGGCCCGGTCGTACGTTTCCGCGGTCAGCCAGGCTCGCTGAGAGTCGATCGGCATCAGTGGTTCCTCCTTTGATCAGGGTTGGGGGGCGATGACGGGATGCGGATGGGCCCTCATCCCATGCGTCCGAGTCGGATGGACCGGCTGAAGGGGATGTCCGTGGTGTGATCGGCACGGTTGGCAGGGTGCTCGACCGGATCGTCGGCGCGTCCAGGCCGGGGCGGGACCGGGACCGACCGTCGCACGATGTGATCGGCGAGCCGCACCGCGGCGCATCGCACCGTCCCCGGCACCGACTCATCGCCGGTTTCCAACTCCTGGCTCACAGTGCTCAGGAGCTCCGCCGACAGCGGCGCCAGCTCGTCGTCGGCCGGGGCGCTCGCTGGCTCCACGCGGAGAAGCTGAACGGCCGACCAGCATGCGCGGGCATCAGCCTGGTCGATTGGTGGCCGACGAATCGGGCGAGCCATTGATTTCCTCTCTGGACGGCGGCACGCGATCGTGGGCGGTCCGCAGTGAATGACGCTGAGGCGCGAGGCGCCGACCTGAACGACCGGAACTGGTGCGATGTCCGCACAGCAAGTCGCACGATCGGCGTGTCCGAGCCCGTCACCTACAACCTTGGCTGGCGCAGGCGCCGTTGGCACTGGCTACCACCGGCCGACAACCCAGGGCGCAGCTTGCCGGTATCCGGCAGTTTCGGTGTCGGTCTCGGTCCGCGAGGACCGGACGAGTGGCGCTGCAGCCCTCACCGGCGCCCTCGCCAGCCGGCGGCGCGCGGCTGCCGGGAGTCGGCAACCGGGTGGGGGTCAAGTCGGCCGACCGCAGCCGGTGCCCCCGGCGCGTGGGCGAGGCAGGATGGGCTGAGCCTGACCGCGCCCCGGCGGGGAGTGTCATCGAACGAGGCGTGAGCGCAGTCGCCGCGTGATCGGCGATCGCGAGCCCACGCCGTGCCGGGTGCCGGGTCGAGTCGCCGTCTGAGGAGGTTCGTCATGCTCAGTGACCGGGAGCGCGAGACGCTGCGCGAGGTTCAGGACCGTTTCGTCTCCGAGGACCCGCGCTTCGCCGCATCCTTCAAAGCAGTCCGGCCAGACGCATCGATTTACTCCGTCCAATGGGTATACACCCTGCCGAGCTGGGCATATACGACCGCGATGATCGTCGCAGTGGCGTTCGGGGTGCTCATGCTGATCGCGGGGGCACCGGGGACCGCGCTGGCCTTCGCAGCGCTGGCCACAGCGATTTCCCTGCTGCGCCGTCGCCGGGACCAGACCGTCCAGCGGGGCTCGTGATGTCCTCGCTCGGGTCGGTAGTTCCCGTGCCTCCGGGTCGTCCTCTGGGCTGTTCCTGTTCGGCGGGATCACCGTGATGTCAGGCTTCCTGACCCCAGGGGGCGCACCCGATTCCGGCTGGACCGGCTACGTCCCGCTGTCCGGGCAGTGCGCTCGCCCGGCGCCGGCGCCGACCTGTGGAACACCGGCCTCATCGTCGCTGGTCTCGGCACGATCCTGAGCTACGTCCTGCCCGCCGCCGCGGCACAACTTCACCGAGCTACCGCGGATTCGCTCGGAGCGTCCGGCGTTCGAGCTGCACTACCCGCACATGGTCGAGCGGTTCCGCGAGGGGGCCCACGTTGGGGGACGGTCGGGCCACTCCAGGGCCGCTCCATCGGAAATCGCGGCCTACGCCGTGCAACACGACATCGAGGAGGGGTCCCGTGCGCAGTGACATGACCTTCGCCGAGCGTGTCTGGGAAAACGAAGGCGGACTTCTACGGCCTCCGGAGAGGGCGACGCCCTCGCAGGGTCCTACGAGTGTGCGGGTGCGCCGCATCTACGGCCCGGTGACCGAGGAGGACGGTATCCGCGTGTTGGTCGATCGTCTCTGGCCACGCGGGATGAGCCGAGCCAGAGCCGAGATCGACGAATGGTGCCGCAACATCGCTCCGTCGACCGCGCTGCGTCGCTGGTACGGCCACGACGCGCAGCGTTTCACCGAGTTCCGTTGCCGATATCGACTCGAACTCGGGACCGGTGAGCAGGCCGCCGCCCTGCTCCACCTGACCGAGCTGGCCGACGGGCTGACCTTGACGCTCCTTACCGCCAGCAGGGATCCTTCGATCAGCGAGGCCGTGGTCCTCGCGGAACTCCTCGAGCAGGGGCCGCGGTCGCGCTGATCGGTCTGACCGAGTGGAACACTGCTCGCCCTGCTGGCGCCCGGTGGCATTCCCGTCCTCGTGCTGGTCGACGCCCGAATCTCGAGGCCACTTTGCCGATATGCGGCGCTGGCCCTATCACGCTCGCCCGCTGGCGACAGCGTCCGCCAGAGTCCGGCTCCGTGCGCGGGACAGCAGGATGATCGGCAGATCGGCACCACACCGTAAGAGCGTGAGCTCCGCGAGCTCGTCAGAGGCGAGTCACACCTCGGCGACTTCACGGCCGCCTCCGCCATGACGCGCGCGGTGAACCTCGCGCGTCATGGCGGACGATGCGCGTAGCTCACCGCTGGCGGCGGCGCCCAGAAGGGTTGGCATCGACATGGGCGCTGGAGCGGCCGAGTTCTGCGGTGAACCGTCCTGGAGGGGCCATCAGACGCGGGCGAGCTGGACGACCGCCCAGGACAGCGGCGGCAGCGTCAGCCCCGCGGTGCCGTCCTCGACCTGCACGCCGTCCAGCGGCCGCAGCGCTACGTGGTCGGGGTGCTGCTCGTCGTTGGAGGTGTGCCGGTCCTGGCCCTCGGCTGCGGCGAGCACCGCGGCGTGCTGCACGCGCAGCTCCCCGAAGCCGCGCACGCCGGCCTCGACGGTGGCCGGTTCGGCCTGGTCGCGGTTGGCCAGGAACAGCGTGACGACGCCCGCCTCGGCGTCCCAGGTGCCGGACGCGTCCACGAGGTCGACGTCGCCGAACCGGGGTGTCTCGTAGCGGTCGCTGTGGACCCGGACGTCCAGGATGTCCCCGGTCGCGCGCCGGCGGACCTGCTCGAACGGGTGCGCGATCGTCTGCTTCCACGCCGGCCCGCCGGGCTCGCTGCGCAGCAGCCCGATCACGTTCACCAGCTGCGCCTGGCAGGCCACCGTGACGCGGTCGCCGTGGCGGAGCAGGGAGTTCAGCAGCGTGCCGACGACCACCGCGTCGGTGACCGAGTACTCGTCCTCGATCACCCGCGGCGCCACCTCCCACTCGCTCTCGCCCTTGGCGATCGCGGACGCACGGTGGCGCGACTGGTACCAGACGTTCCACTCGTCGAACGAGATGTCGATCCGCTTGCGGTGCTTCCCGCGGGCGCGCACGGCGTCGGCGGTGGCCACGACGGACTCGATGAAGACGTCCATGTCGCGGGCGGAGGCGAGGAAGTCGCCCGCGCTGTGCGGGCCGTCGTCGTGCTCCTGGTAGTAGGCGTGCGCGGAGATGTAGTCGACCTGGTCGTAGGTCTCCTCCAGCACCACCCGCTCCCACTCGCCGAACGTCGGCATGGCGTACTTCGAGCTGCCGCACGCGACCAGCTCGATGCTCGGGTCGACCAGCCGCATGGCGCGCGCGGTCTCGGCGGCCAGCCGGCCGTACTCGGCGGCGGTCTTGTGGCCCACCTGCCACGGGCCGTCCATCTCGTTGCCCAGGCACCACAGCTTGATGTCGAACGGATCGGCGTCGCCGTGGGCGCGGCGCAGGTCGGAGTACTTGGTGCCGCCCGGGTGGTTGGCGTACTCCAGGATGTCGCACGCCTCCTGGACGCCGCGGGTGCCCAGGTTGACCGCCATCATCGGCTCGGTACCCGCGGCGCGGGTCCAGCGGGAGAACTCGCCCAGGCCGAACTCGTTGGTCTCGATCGAGCGCCACGCCCGGTCCAGGCGCCGCGGCCGCTGGTCCTTCGGGCCGACACCGTCCTCCCAGTAGTACCCGGAGACGAAGTTGCCGCCGGGGTAGCGCACGACGGTGGGGCCGAGCTCGCGCACCAGGTCCAGAACGTCGGTGCGCAGGCCGTCCGCGTCGGCCTTCGGGTGGCCGGGCTCGTAGATGCCCGTGTAGACGCCGCGGCCCATGTGCTCGACGAACGAGCCGAACAGGCGACGGGGCACGGGGGCGATCGTGAAGTCGGGATCGATGGTCAGGCGTGCGCTGGGCAAGGCGTTCCTTCCTGGATGGTCGTGCGACTCACGTTCCGCCGAGGCCGGTGGTGGCGACCCCGCGGATGATCTGGCGCTGGAACAGCATGAACACGACGATCAGCGGCAGTCCTGCGAGGATCGCCGAGGCCATCACCTGCGCGTAGCGAACCCCGAACGCGCTCTGCACCTGCACCAGCCCCACCGGGAGCGTCATCAGGCCAGGGTCGGAGGTGATGATGAACGGCCACAGGAAGTTGTTCCACGCGTGGATGAACACGAAGATCGACACGGCGGCGAGGATCGACCGTGACAGCGGCAGCACGATCTGCAGGAAGATCCGCAGCGAGCCGGCGCCGTCAACGCGGGCAGCCTCCTCCACCTCGCGCGGGATGCCGTCGAAGAACTTCTTGAGGATGAACACCATCGCCGGCAGCACCAGCTGCGGCAGGATGATGCCGGCGTAGGTGTCGGCCAGGCCCATCGCCAGCATCTGCCGGTACAGCGGCACGATCAGGATCTGCGGCGGCACCATGATCCCCGCGATCGTCAACGCGAACAGCGCGTTGCGGCCCCGGAACCGGGTGCGGGAGAAGCCGTACGCGGCCGCCGCCGACAGCGCCACCGTCAGCACCGTGACCACGAGCGCGACCACCGTGCTGTTGACGAACCAGGTCACCAGGTTCCCGTTGGCGAGCACCGAGGCGTAGGCCTGCAGCGTGAACCCGCGCTCGGGGATGACCTCGAGCGGCACGGTGGTGGTGTCGGCCTCCTGCTTGAGCGAGGTGAGCAGCGCCCACACCAGCGGCGCCAACCAGAGCACCGCCACCACCAGCAGCGCGGTGATGATCCCGGCGCGGGCCAGTGGGGTGTAGCGCCGCACGTCCGCGGGGCCGTCGTCGGAGCGCGGACGACGGGCCCGCGGCAGGAGCGGGGTCGTGGCGGGGTTCGCGGTGTCGGGCGCGGTGGTCACAGTTCACTCCTGCGGCTGAGCCGGGCCTGGACGAGGGCGATCAGGATGATCAGCACGAAGAACATGTAGGAGATGGCCGAGGCGTAGCCCAAGCGATAGTCCACGAACCCGGTGTCGTAGACGTACTGCAGGATCGGCGTCGCCGACCCGCCCGGCCCGCCGTTGGCCTGGAACAGGATGTAGGCCTGGTCGAACAGCTTCAGCGAGGCGAGCACCTGCAGCACCACCACGAGGCCCGTCGTGCGGTTCAGCAGCGGCAGCGTGATCGAGAAGAGCCGCCGCCAGCCGCCGGCACCGTCGATCTCCGCGGCCTCGTACAGCTGCGCGGGGATCGCCTGCAGGGCGGCGAGGTAGAGCAGGAAGTTGAAGCCGACCGTCCACCAGACGGTGAGGATGACGACCGACCACAGGCCGATGTCCGGCTCGGTGAGCCATCCCACCGCCGGCAGGCCCAGCCCGGACAGGACCCCGTTGAGCAGGCCGTAGTCACCGGAGAACAGCCACTGCCAGATCAGGGCGACGGTGGCCACCGGCAGTAGGAACGGCGCGAAGTAGGCGAAGCGCCAGAACCACTGCCCGCGGACTCCGGTCTGCACCAGCAGCGCCATCACCAGCGCGACCGCCACCAGCGGGATCGTGGTGCCGATCGTGAACAGCACCGTGACGCCGAGCGTGCGCCAGACCTCGGGGTCGGAGAACAGCCGCACGTAGTTGGCCAGCCCGACGAACTGCGACTCGCTGCGCACCAGGCTGGTGTCGAAGAAGCTCAGGCCCAGGCCGTAGACCAGTGGCCACAGCACGAACGCGGCGTAGACCAGCAGGAACGGCAGGACGAACCAGATCCCGCCGCGGCCGCCGACGAGGCTGGGTCCCTTGCCGGCGGCGGTGCCCGGCGCGACGCGGTCCGGAGCGGCGACCGTCCCCGCCGTCATCCGAAGACCTCGCTACGCTCGGTCGAGGGCTGCGCCGAGTCGCTGTATCGATGGTTCACTCGCTGACGCTCGTTCACAGTGGGCTCCCGAAGGTGATCTGCTCGTCGAGCCAGCCGATCAGGTCGTCGGCGCCCTGCTCCGGTGTCAGCGCCCGGGTCGCCACCCCCTGCAGGCTCTGCCCGGCCCGCGACATCAGCGTCGACCCGGATCCGGAGAAGTAGGTCTCGGGATCGAACTCCACCACCTGCGCCGCCTCTCGGTAGTTCGAAATCGGCTGCTCCGCCCGGTACTCCGGACTCGCCGCCACCGCGGACAGCGCCGGGATGTGGCCGCCGCCCGTCGCCCAGACGAGGCTGTTGCGCAACATCGACACCGCCATGTCGTACGCCGCCGCGCGGGCAGCGGGATCGACGCTGGCCTGCGTCGGCAGCACGAAGCTGTGGCTGTCCGCCCGCACGAACGGCGTATCCCCGAACAAGGCGGGGAACTGCGTCATCGAGAACGGGATCTCCGCCTCGCGGGCCGAGGTCACCTCCCACGGTCCGACGAACAGGAACCCGGCCTGCTGGCTCGCGAAGGCCGCGGGCGCCGACTGCCCGTCGAGGGTAGGCGAGCAGATCGTCCCGTCGCACATGTCCCGCAGGAACGTCATCGCCTGGACTGCCGCGTCCCGGTCCACCTCGGCCGGCCCGCCATCGGGCAGCAGCATCTGCCCGCCGAGCTGGCGGAACAGCGACCAGAACACCATCCACACGTGGGAGCTCTCGCCGATGCCGAGCGAGATCCCGATGGAGCCGGTGACCTCGGCGGCGCGCCGGCCCGCGTCGAGCATCTGCTCGGCGCTGGTGATCGGCGCCAGCGTGCCGTCCGGGGCGAGCAGTCCGGCCCGCTCGCAGATGTCGGTGTTGTAGTAGAGGACGAGCGGGTGGGTGTCGAGTGGCAACGCCCTCAGCCGGCCGTCGACCAGCACCCGGTCCAGGACGGGCTGCGGGAACTCCTCGATGCTGACGCCCCGGGCCGCGAGCTCGTCCAGGTCCCACTCGTCGAGCAGGTCGCGCCCGAACGTCGCCAGCCGGGAGGCGTGCAGCGTGGCCAGGTCGGGCGCCCGGCCGCCCGCGCACGCCATCGCCAGCTTCGTGTAGTAGGGCGGGCCCCAGTCGAGCGTGGTGTCGGTGACGCGGACACCGGGCGCTTCGGCCCGGAAGTCGTTGACGAGCTCCACCATGAGCTCGCCGTCACTGCCTCCGAAGAAGTTCCAGTACGCCAGGTCGACGGCGCCTCCTGGGCCTCGCGCGCACGAGGACAGAACGGCAGCGCCGGCGCCGAGGGCGGTCGCGCGCAGCAGGGTGCGGCGCGAGAGGCGGTGCGTCGTCATTGACCACTCCCCTTTACATCGTGGTAATACCCTCTCCAGGGTGCCCTTGGCTGTCAAGAGCATCGCCGCAGGGGAGACTGGAACCGTGGGGACGCAACGGCGACCGGTGACGATGCGCGACGTCGCGGTCGCCGCGGGCGTATCACCGAAGACCGTCTCCAACGTCGTGAACGACTACGTCCACGTGCGCCCTGAGACCCGCACCCACGTCCAGCGCTACGTCGAGGAGCTCGGATACCGCCCGCAGGCCGTCGGCCGGCAGCTGCGCAAAGGTCGCACGGGCGCTATCGCACTGGCCGTCCCGCACGTCGACATGCCCTACTTCGCCGACCTCGCCGCCCTACTGGTCAGCGCTGCGCGCGAGCACGGGCTCACGGTCGTGGTCGAGCAGACCGACGGCAACATCGAGCGCGAGCGCCAGGTTGCCGCGGGCTCGCCCGTCCGGTTCGCCGACGCGCTGATCTTCAGTCCGCTCTCGATGCCCCCGTCCGAGCTTGCCGCGCTCCGGCACGACACCCCGATGGTGCTGCTCGGCGAGCACGGAGCGGGCGCGCAGGCCGACCGCGTCGACATCGACAGCACCGCCATCGGCCGCAGCGCCACGACCCATCTGGCGGTGTCGGGGCGTCGGCGGATCGCCGTGATCGGTCACCAGCAGGATCGGGCGAAGTCGGCGATGGAGCAGCGGATACTCGGCTACGCGCAAGCGCTCCGGGCGGCGGACCTGCCGGTGGAGCACTCGCTGATCCGGACCGTGCCGGAGTGGGACCGCCAGGACGGCTCCGACGCCGTCGACGCCCTGCTCGCCGAGCACCCGGACGTCGACGCAGTGTTCGCTGCGAACGACGTGCTCGCCATCGGCGCCTTGAGCGCCTTGCACCGCCACGGCCGCCGCGTGCCGGACGACGTCGCCCTCGTCGGCGTCGACGACGTGCCCGAGTCGCGTTTCACCACCCCCGCGCTCACCACCGTGGCGATCGACCGCGCGTTCGTGGTCGAGTCGGCGCTGGGGATGATCATCTCGCGGCTGGCCGAGCCCGACCTGCCGCCCCGCAGTGTCACCACACCGCACCGGCTGGTGGTGCGCGCGAGCAGCTGAGCGCGGCAGCCGGGTCCGCGTCCCGATGCCGTCCGGTGCACCGAGCGCAGGTGCTGATCAACGGGCTCGACGGACCGATCATGTTGCTGCAGTATCAGTGCCCGGCAGCACGCTCGGTTCGGCGGCCCTTCCCGACCTCGGTTACGGCCCCGCGATCAGCAACGTCACCTCCGTCATCCTGCTGGTCGTGTCGATCGCCCGGGGCCGTCGGTTCCGACGCGCTCTCGCTGTCGCTGTGACGGCGACGGTGTCGGTGTCGGTGTGTGTCGGTGTGTGTCGGTGTGGCGAGCCTGAGGTGTCCCCGAGTGAGGAGTGGGATGAAGATCATCGACGTGGTTCCGTGGCTGGTCGGGTCCGATGGCACGGGATGGGGCGAGTACCTGTTCGTGGAGGTGCGCACGGACGAGGGGATCAGCGGCTGGGGCGAGATCACCACGACCACGCCCACGGCCAACCGTGGCATCGCGGCAATGGTCAGGCAGGTGAAGGACCTGCTCGCGGGCGACGACCCGGCGCGTATCGAGGACACCTGGCACAAGGTCTTCCGGGCCTTCACCTACATGGGCAGCCGCGGAGCGGGCACGAACGTCACGAGCGCGATCGACATCGCGCTGTGGGACATCCGCGGCAAGGTCCTCGGCCTGCCGGTCTTCGACCTGCTCGGCGGCCGGGTCCGGGACCACCTGCTGATCTACACGCACCCGAACCAGCGCCGGTTCGGCACCCGGGAGGGGGTGGTCGAGGAGATCCGCGCGATCGTCGACTCCGGCCACACCGGCATCAAGTTCGACCCGTTCCCCCACCAACCCGGGGTGCCGCTGGCCGACGACCGCTACCTCGGGGGCGGGATGAGCCGCGCCGAGGAGCGGCAGGCCATGGAGTTGACCGCGCTCATCCGGGAGACGGCCGGCCCCGACGTCGAACTCCTCATCGATGCGCACGGCCGGTTCGACGTGCCCACCGCGATCCGGCTGGGCCAGGCACTGGACGAGGTCGGCGACATCCACTGGTACGAGGAGCCGGTGCCGCCGGAGAGCTACCATGCCCTCCAGCAGGTGCGCGAGCGTGTGCGCGTGCCGATCTCGGTCGGTGAACGCCTGCACACCCGGTGGGACTTCGTCCCGATCCTGGAGAAGGGGCTTGCCGACTTCGTCATGCCCGACGTGACCTGGACCGGCGGAATCTCGGAGCTGAAGAAGATCGCCACGATGGCCGAGGCCTACTACGTGCCGGTCTCGCCGCACGACGCGGCGGGCCCGGTCAACCTCGTGGCAGGCGGGCACGTGATGGCGACGGTGCCGAACTTCTACCGGATCGAGTCGAGCAGGCACGACCTGAGCGGCTACAACCAGTTCCTGACCACGCCTCTGGACAACAGCGGCGGTCTGCTCAGACTCCCCTCGGGACCAGGGCTGGGGCTCGACTTCGACACGGACCACATGCGCGCGAACGCACGGGACGGGTTCCACGGCTGATCCGGGAGTTGGCTACGACGGGGGCCGACGCTCCTGATCGTCAGCAGCGCTGCCCCGCACCCGGCGTCACATATTGTCCGTCACTTGGAGAAGCCGGCGGTCATCCCGGCCTGCAGGTGCCGCCGCCCGATCACGTACAGCGCGAGGATCGGCATTGTCGCGAGCACGACGGACGCCAGCACTGCGGGGACGTTGATCCCGTACTCGCCCTGGAACGCCCAGAGCGCGAGCGGGAGCACCCGCAGCTCGGAGCTCTGGGTGAGTACGAGCGGCAGCAGGAACGCGTTCCACACCTGCAGGCCCTGGTAGATCGACACCGTGATGAGTGCCGGTCGGGTCAGCGGGAACGCCAGCCGCCACATCGAGGCCCACTCGCTGGCCCCGTCCATCCGCATCGACTCGAACAGCTCGTTCGGCACGTCACGGATGAAGTTGGCCAGGATCAGCACCGTCAGCGGGATGGCGAACGCGATCGAGGGCAGGATCAGCGCGAGATGGCTGTCGTAGAGGCTCAGCCGGATGATGATCAGGTAGACCGGGATGATCACGGCCTGCAGCGGGAAGGCCAGCCCCATCAGGAAGACGGTGTTGGTGAACCGCAGGAACCGGCCGCGGCCGCCGCGGACGATCGCGAACGCCGCCATGAACGAGACCAGCACCGCGGGCACCGTCGCGCCGATGGTCACGATCACGGAGTTCGCGAAGTACCTCATGAAGTCGGCCTCGAGCACCGCCTGGTAGTTCTCCAGGGTCGGCTCGGCGGGCAGCATCGGGTTGCTCGTGTAGTAGGCCGACTGCGGTTTGAAGCTCGTGATGACGACCCAGTAGATCGGGATGATGATGATCGCGAGCAGCAGGAAGCTCGCGACGCCCGCGAGGTAGTTGGGCCGCTCCGCGGTCACGGAGCGCCGTTGCGGCGGCTGCGCCTTCCGCGGAACGGGGACGGACGCCGCCGGGCGTGTGTCGGCGGTGGCGCTGGTCGGTGCGGCCACGTCAGGCCCCTTCCATCCGGCTCTCGTTCGCGTCCTTGCCGCCAACGCGCTGGATGCCCATTGCGAGCAGCACCGCGACCACGACGATGATCAGCGCGATCACGCTCGCCGGGCCCATCATGTTGCCGCGGAACCCCCGCAGGTACATGTCGAGCGCCAGCACCCGGGTGGCGTCGCTCGGGCCCCCCAGGGTGAGCACGAAGATCAGGTCGAACAGCGTCATCGACCCCGCCACGATCAGTGTCGAAGACGTGATCAACGTGTACTTCAGCTGTGGCAGCGTGATCGAGAAGAACTGCCGCACCCGCCCGGCGCCGTCGATCCGGGCCGCCTCGTAGAGCGACGCAGGGATCTGGCGCACCGCGCCCTGGTAGATCAGCGAGTGGAACGGGATGAACTGCCAGGAGATGACGAAGACCACGGTGGCGATCGCCAGCACGGGGTCGCCCAGCCAGTTCTGCACCAGCAACGGGACCCCGAGCGAGGCACCGAGACCGAAGTTGGGGTCCAGCAGCGCCTTGTACGTGATCGCGATCGCCGCCGAGCTCAGCAGCAGAGGGGTGAAGTACAGCACCGCGAGCACCGCGCGGTAGCGCTGCCCGCCCGCGAGGAACACGCCCACGAGGATGCTCATCGGGGTCTGTACCAGCCAGGACAGGGCCATGATCAGGAACGTGACGCCGAGCGCGTGCACCAGGGCGGGGTCGGCGAGCACCGACACCCAGTTGTCGAACCCGGTGGGCGTGATCTCGCCGATGCCGTTCCAGCTGGTGAAGCTCAGTACGAGAACGCCGATGAGCGGGATGATCCCGAACGCCGTGAAGAACAGCAGCGCCGGCAGCACCAGCCAGGTGAGCGACCCGTGCTGCCGGGCACCGATCGAACCGCTGGTCACGAGGAGGGGACCGCGTTCATGTTGGTGGCGAACTGCTCCGGGGTGATCGACAGCGAGAACAGCTGCTCGATGTTGTTGAGCATCACGTCGGCGGGGCCGGGCAGCAGCGCCTGATCCCAGGAGTGCACCCACGACTGCGCCTGGGTGGCCGAGTCGTAGACGAACTTCTGGAACTGCGCGTCGGGTCCGGAGAACCTGCTGTCGACGCCGTTGACGATCGGTACGGCGCCGCTGGCGACCCATCCGTCGATGTCGGCGTCGGTGAGCAGACCGTTGGCGAAGTAGTCCCGGGCGATGGCCTTCTGCTCCTCGGAGGCCTGGGAGGACAGCGACAGGAACGAGGCCGGGTTGCCGACCCCGGTGCTCGGGTCACCCGCGCCGCCCTCGATCGCCGGGAACTGGGTCCAGCCGAGCTTGCCGCTCGAGACGAAGTCGCCGCCCTCCTCCTTCATCGAGCCGTAGGTCCAGGCGCCGTGCAGCATCATCGCGGCCCGGCCCTGGTGCAGCAGCGCCTGGTCGGCGTTGGCGTCGGCGGCGATCGACTGGAAGCCGTTGACGAACCCGCCGGCCCGGACGAGGTCCTGCACCTTCGTCAGGCCGGCGATCGCGGCCGGGTTCGACCAGGCGTTCGGCTCGCCCGCCGCGATGGCGTCGAAGACCTCGGCGCCGCCCTGGCGGTCGAACAGGAACTCCAGCCACATCATGTTGGTCCAGCGGGACTGCCCGGCGAGCGAGAACGGCGCAACACCGGCGTTGTTGAACACCGGCACGAGCGCCATGAGCTCGCCCCACGTGGTGGGCGGCTGTGCGCCGACCCGCTCGAACAGCTCCTTGTTGTAGTACATGACGATCGGCGACACCTGCTCGCACGGCACCGCGTAGATCCGCCCGTCGACCGTCGCCGCGTCGAAGGAGGTCTCGAAGCGCTTCGACTTGGCCTCGGGGTTCTGGGCGAACCAGTCGGTGAGATCGTCCACCTGGCCGTTGCGCACGTAGTCGCGCAGGCCACCGCCGCCCCACGTCCAGATGACCGTGGGCGCCTGGTTCGCGCCGACCGCGGTACGGATCCGGGTCTTGTACGCGTCGTTCTCGAAGAACGTGGCCGCGAGCTGACCGTCGGGGTGCGCGGCGTTGAAGGCGTCGACCGAGGCTTTGCGGAGGCCTTCCTGAGGCTGGCCGGTGAGGTACCAGATGCTGGCCTCACCAGCGGCAACCTGGCCCGGGCCAGTGGTTCCGCAGGAGGCCAGCGCGCTCGCACCGATCGGTGCGGCCATCGCCAGAGCCAGGAACGAACGTCGGGAAACCCGCTTCTGATCCACGTTGATCTCCGTTGCTGCGGGCCGCCTCGTTCCGGCCTCTCGAGAGGGGCCGTCGGACGACAGTGTCGGAAACTTTCGAAACAGCGATGTGCGGACCGGACCATAGTGAGAGCGCGATCACAGCGTCAAGAGTCGACCTTCCGGACAAGTTTTCCTCGAAATTCTCGACGACCGTTGCCGAGGCCGAGCCCCTGCGGGCAGCCTGGGCAGGACCCGCAGGGGCTCAGGAAGCTCGTCCGCGGTGGGCGGCGTGGTCTGGGCCTGGCTGTCATCCCCGGCACGCCGGCGAGGGCAGGCCTGGGCGGCATGGCCGCCGCGATCAGGACGGCGCCGACCTGGGAGCGGCCCAGACCGGCGAGCTCGGCGACTGGCCAGTCCTGCGTCCACTCCGGGCGCGGGCGGCGGCGGGCGACCGAGAGCAGCAGCCGGCACCGCTGATCGGCCGTTGCCAGACGGCCGGCCGCCGACCGTAGGTCGTTGAGCAGCGCCGCCGGGATCTGGCAAGCGACGGAGACGAGGAGCGCGGCCCGCTCGCCGCCATCGAGGATGTGCCTCACATGATCGCTGTGGTCGTCACTCCAACGGTTTCGCCGTGCTCGGCATTACCGCCGCACGGCGTGGGAGGCAGAGACTGTGCCGCGACCCGGATACGTCCGCAGAGACGGGGAGATGCCACGTCAGGACGGTCGTGGGCCGGGGGGATCGCGTCGGTTTCGTCATTGTCCGGTATGGGTGGAGCAAATGTGGAGCGCGGCATTGCGCCGAACTGGCCTGCGCGACGCTGAGATGCGTTGTACTGCACCACGCCAAGCAGCGAATTCTCTGTTTTCTCAGGTCAGCGCGACCTGTTGACCGTACTGGGGGTCAATGGGTCGCAGGTTCAGATCCTGTCGTCCCGACGGCATGATGGGCGGTTCCCTTTCGTCGGGGGAGCCGCCCATCAGCATTTCTACCTGCGGGAATGTGGATGCCAGGATAGCTGCGACTCGCACTCCGAATGATCTGGAGCGCGCGGCTCCGGGGACCAACTGAGGACCGCGGTCCGTTCTGCCGCGAGGGAACCGGCGTCCGCCCGGACGATCGCATCGGCGCGGTGCTCGCGGCCGTGCGGCGCAACGGCACCTGCTGGGTGGGTGGCACCGCCTGGCGCGGGCGTCGCTTCATGTGCATCGCCGACTCGAACGCGGCAACGGAGCCCAAGATCGACTGCTCGTGGCCGTGCTCCGAGCAGTCGATCTTGTCCGATGTGTGGGTTAACATCGCCTCTCGCAACGGCGCGAGCAGGGGGTACGAGCGATGAGGCTGCGGCAGCGGTTGCTGGTGGCGAGCGGATTGGTGCTGGCATGCACGGTGGCCACCGCCTGTAGCGAGGGCGACCCAGTCAGCACCGACCGTGGCGGCGAGCCCGGCGCCGGCGTCAAGACCATCGGGCTGATGGTCCAGGATCTGTCCAACCCGTTCTTCCAGTCGATGGCCAACGGCGTGCAGACCGGGGCGGAGAAGATCGGCGCCACCGTCAACGTGCAGGACGGGCGGCAGGACCTCGGCGCCCAGAACGAGCAGATCGACGCGTTCATCCAGCAGCAGACCGACGTGCTGCTGATCAACGCTGTCGACTCCGACGGTATCGGGCCAGCGGTCGAGCGGGCCAAGGCGGCCGGGATCAAGGTGGTCGCGGTCGACGTCGCCGCACGTGGTGCCGAGGCGCAGGTCACCCTGGACAACACCGCGGCCGGCAACCTCGCCTGCACCTACCTGGCCGACCAGATCGGCGGCGCAGGCAACATACTGTTGATCAACGGCACGCCGATCTCGTCGGTGCAGGACCGGGTCACCGGCTGCAAGCAGGCGCTGCAGGGCTACCCGCAGATCACGATCGTCGCCGAGCAGAACGGCGACAACGGGCGCGCGGAGGCGTTGACGATCGCCACCGACATGCTCACCGCACACCCGGACGTGAAGGGCGTATTCGGGATCAACGACCCGACGGCGTTGGGTGCCACCCTCGCCGCGCAGCAGGCCGGCCTTGGTGGCCTGGTGATCGTCGGCGTCGACGCATCCCCGGAGGCGGTGGCCGAGCTGCAGAAGCCCGACTCGATGTTCCGCGCGACCGCGGCCCAGGACCCCAACACCCAGGGCGCGATCGCGCTGGAGATGGCCCAGAAGCTGTTCGCGGGCGAGGCCCTGGAGGAGCAGTCCGTGCTCGTGCCCACCGAGATGATCACCCGGGAGAACCTGGCGCAGTACAAGGGCTGGCAGTAGGCCCGATGACCGCCCTGGTCGTCATGAAGGGCGTCACCAAGTCCTTCGGTGGCGTCCCCGCCCTACGCGGCGTCGACTTCGACCTGCGCGCCGGTGAGGTCCACGCCCTCATGGGGGAGAACGGCGCCGGCAAGTCGACGCTGATGAAGGTGCTCGCGGGTGTCCACGCCCCGGACGCAGGCACGATCCGGATCGACGGGGAGCCGGTCACGGTCTCGTCCCCGATCGAGGCGGCCGCGCTCGGGATCGCGATCATCCACCAGGAGCTCAACACCGTCCCCGACATGACGGTGGCCGAGAACCTGGCGCTGGGCGCCGAACCGCGCACGCGCTGGGGCGGCCTCGACCGCAGGCGGGTGCTGCGCGACGCCACCGACAAGCTGGCCCGCGTCCGCGCCGATATCGACCCCCGGCTGCCGATGCGCCGGCTGTCCGTCGGACACCAGCAGATGGTCGAGATCGCCCGCGCCCTCGCCGAGGACGCTCGGATCCTCGTGCTCGACGAGCCCACCGCGGCGCTGTCGGACCGGGAGGCGCGGCAGCTCTTCAGCCTGATCGACGAGATGCGGGCCGCCGGGATGGGGCTGGTCTACATCAGCCACCGGATGGAGGAGGTCTGGCAGCTCGCCGACCGGGTCACCGTTTTCCGCGACGGCCGCTCGGTCGGCACCAGCGAGAAGGCCGACATCACTCCGGAGCGGGTGGTCACCCAGATGATCGGGCGCAACGTCGAGGAGCTCTACGTCCACGACGACCGCACGCCCGGCGAGGTCGTGCTCCGCGTCGAGGGCCTCACCGACGGCGCCGGGATCGGGCCCGTCGACCTGCAGCTACGGGCCGGCGAGGTGGTAGGGATGGTCGGCCTGATCGGCGCGGGCCGCACCGAGATCGCCCGGATGATCTACGGCGCCGACCGCGCCCGGGGCGGCACCGTCGAGCTGGACGGCACGCTCCTGGACAACCGCTCTCCCGCCACCAGCATCCGCGACGGCATCGGGCTGCTCCCGGAGAGCCGCAAGGAACAGGCGCTGTTCCCGCTGATGTCGATCCGCGACAACCTCGTGGTCTCCGCGCTCGGCGGGCTCTCCCGGCTCGGGGTCCTGCGCCGCCGCGCCATCGGGGGCGCCGCCCGCCACCAGATGGACGCCCTGCGCATCCGCACCGCGCCGTGGCAGGACGTGGGGCACCTGTCCGGCGGCAACCAGCAGAAGGTGGTGCTCGGCCGCTGGCTCACCGTCGGCCCGCGCGTACTGATCCTCGACGAGCCCACCCGCGGCGTCGACATCGGCGCCAAGTACGAGATCTACCGGATCATCAATGAGCAGGTCGGGCACGGCGTCGCCGTGCTCGTGGTCTCCTCCGACCTTCCCGAGGCGCTCGGCATCAGCGACCGGGTGCTGGTGGTGCGCGGCGGCCGGATAGTCGCCGAGCTCGACCGGTCGGAGGCCACCGAGGAGGCCGTGATGCTGCACGCCACCGGGGTGGCCGGGTCCGACACAGAGGCGAGCAGCGACCAGAACGGAGGCACCCCCGCATGACCCGGACCGTCCCGACGGGCACGTCCGCGCTCGAGAAGTCCGGGCGCACCCGGCCCAGCTTCGGTCAGGTATGGGACCGCTACGGCATCATCATCGTGCTGCTCGCAATGGTCGCCCTCATGGCGGTGATCGCGCCCAACTTCTGGAGTCTCAGCAACGGCTTCAACGTCGCCCGCGCCGTCTCGATCAACGCGGTGCTGGCCGCCGGCATGACGCTCGTGATCCTCACCGGCGGCATCGACCTGTCGGTCGGGTCGATCATCGGCGTTGCCGGGGTGACGTCCGTGCTGCTGTGGAACGGCGGCACGCCCGCCCTCGTCGCCGTGCTCGGCGGGATCCTGGTCGGTGCAGCAGCCGGGATGCTCAACGGCCTGCTCGTGGCCTACCTCGCGCTGCCCGCGTTCATCGTGACGCTCGGGGCGCTCACCTACCTGCGCGGCACCGCCTACGCCCTCACCGACGGCCAGCCGTTGATCGCCGAGGGCCAGCTGGGCTTCCGCCTCCTCGGCAACGGCAACATCGCCGCGATCCCCTCGCCGGTGGTGGTCATGGTGATCACCTACCTGGCCGTGTGGTTCATCCTCGAACGCACCACGTTCGGCCGGCACGTCTACGCCGTGGGCGGCAACGTCGAGGCCGCTCGCCTCGCGGGCATCAAGGTCAAGCGCGTGCTGCTCAAGGTCTACCTGCTCGCCGGGCTCACGGCCGGCCTCGCCGGCGTCATGTTCGCTGCCCGCGTCGAGTCCGGCCAACCCCGCGCAGGCGAGGGCTACGAGCTCGACGCGATCGCCGCGGTCGTCCTCGGCGGCACCTCGCTCTTCGGCGGCCGCGGCCGGATCCACGGCACGTTCGTGGGCGCGCTCATCATCGGCGTCCTCAGCAACGGGCTCGTCCTGATGAACGTGCCGTTCTTCACCCAGCTCATCATCAAGGGCGCAGTGATCATCGTCGCCGTCGCCCTGGACAGCCTGAAGAACTGGCGCCGCTAGGACGCAGCGGAGCGGCGCAGGCGATCAGCGGGACAGAAGAAGGTGCCCCGTGACCAGGTATGACAGGGCTTGCTGAGGGCCATGTCCGCCGGGTCCCGCAGCGTCCGGGCGACGGATTGCTCGTCGTGGTCATGCTGCCTGGGCCACCGCGGCGCCGGTCGGCGGGGCCGCTGGGTTCGAGCGCGCCCGCCCGTAGAGGAGCAGCGCCAGCCCGCCGAGGATCGCCACCACGCCGAGCGCGACGAAGCCTGGCAGGTACGAGCCCGTCGCCGCGCGCAACTGCCCGACAACGAACCCGGCGACGATGCCGCCGCCGCCCGCGCCGATGCCGTTGATGATCCCCGTGGCTGGGCCGACGAGATGCGGGGGCAGGTCGGTCACCGCGATCGCCCACAGGTTCGACGTGTATGTCGCGGTGAAGTAGCCCATGCCGACGCAGATCATCAGCAGGGTGGCGACAGGACTGCCGACAAGCGGCAGGAGGCCGACGAACGCGCCTCCCACGAGCAGCCCGGACGAGGCGATGATCACGCGCTTCCCGGTGCGGTCGCTGATCGCCATCATCGGGACGGTCAGGACGAGCGAGAGCACGTACGGCAGGGCCGCGAGCAGGCCCCGGCTGCCGCCGGTGAATCCGAGCGACTCGATGACCAGCGGGATCCACAGTGTGATGCCCCAGAAAAGCATCCCGTTCGCGAAGTAGCTGAACACCAGCAGCAGGAAACGCCGACCACCGAAGTCGGAGTAGCGGATGTGCCTGCTGGTGCCCGGTTCTCGTGGGGGCACCGCGGGAGCGGCCCCCGCGGGCGCCGACCGCAGGAAGGCGACGTAGAGCGGGACCACGAGCCCGAGGCCGGCCAGGCCGGTGATCCAGAACAGGGGGCGCCACCCCAGCGCGTCGTAGAGCGGGGTGAGCAGGAAGAAGCCGAGCGCCAGCGCGGTGTACTGGCCGTAGTACTGGATGATCGCGCTGCCCTTACTCATCTCGCGCTCGGTGAACCACGCCTTGGCCACGCGGAACTGCTGGGGCCAGTAGATCCCCTCGGCGAATCCGAGGACGACGCGCAGCGCGATCAACAGCCCGATCGAGTCGACGAACCCGGCGAGCAACGTGCACGTCGAGAACACCGCGACCGTGACGACCAGAGTGAGCTTCGGGTCGATCCGGTAGGTGAGGAAGCCGCCCAGCAGGTTGGCGGCGAGGTAGCCGAACAGGAATGCCGTAAGCACCCAGCTGGACGTGTCGGCGAACGACGGTCCTGCGAAGCCCATGTCCTGGGACAGCTCCGGCAGGGCAATCGACAGGTTGGACCGGTCGAGATAGGCCACGAACAGCCCGAACATGAGGATGGCGCCGATGCGCCACCACTTGGACGATCCCACGGCGCGCTCCTCTGCGGCTCGGGTGACGGGTGATGGGGGAGCGGGAGGGACGGGACGTGTGGTCACGGCCGGTGCCGCTCGATCACGGAGCGGTCGATCTCGATACCGAGGCCCGGGCCCTCGGGCACGGTCATGGCGGGCCCGCAGGCAAGGTCGGACAGCTCGTCGCGGAAGACGTTGGGGGCTTGGTCGAGCTCCAGGTGCGGGCGTTCGCGTGCCATCGACGGGACGGCAGTGGGGAGGGCCGTCATCAGGTGCATCCCCGCGGCCACCGTGATCGACGAGCCCCACACGTGCGGCATGGTCGGGATTCCGTGCGCGCTGGCCATGCCCGCGATGAGCAGCGTCTCGCGGATGCCCCCGCAGGCCGTCGCGTCGGGCTGGAGGATGTCGACGGGCCGGCGGGCGAGGAAGTCGCGGAAGCCCCAGCGGGTGTACTCGGACTCGCCGCCGGCGATCGGGACGTCGAGCGCGGCGCGGACGTCGGCGTAGGCGCCGAGATCCTCTGGCAGCACCGGCTCCTCGAAGAACCAGAGGTCATCCTCGGCGAGCGCCCGGCCGAACCGGATCGCCTCCGTGGCGGTGAAACCGCGGTTGGCGTCCACCGCGAGCCGCACGTCCGGGCCGAGGGCGGCGCGGACCCGGCGAACCCGCCGGACATCCTCGTCGACGGGTCGACCGCCGACCTTCATCTTGAACGCGGTGTAGCCCTCGGCGAGCAGGTGCGCTGCCTCGCCTTCGAGGTCGCCGTTCCACGGGCCGGCGTAGTAGAAGGCGGAGGCGTACGCGGAGAAGGCGGCGGGTGCCGATCCGCCCAGCAGGCGGTACACCGGCATGCCGGCGAGTTTCCCGGCGATGTCCCAGAGCGCGATCTCCAGCCCGGAGATCGCCGCGATCGAGACGCCCTTGCGCCCCCATTCGCGGTTGCGGTTGTACATCGTCTCCCACAGCGCGACCTGCTCGCCCGCGTCGCGCCCGATGAGCAGCGGCGCGTAGACGGACTCGATCAGCGCGCGGTTCGCCTCGGCCGGTCCGAAGCACTCACCCCATCCGGTGACGCCCTCATCGGTGACGACCTCGACCAGGCAACTGGCCCGGACGTCCCAGAGCCACTGCGACATCCCGAACGGCTGGTCCAGGCGCTGGACCACGACGTGCGGGACGACGGCGGTGATCTTCATGCGGGTCCCTTCTCGGTTCGACGCGAGGCTCAGGCGGTCGCGACCGTCAGTGTCGGCGCGGGGTCGGCGCGGCCGATGGGGGCGCGGGTCATGGTCAACGCGACCGTGGTGCCCAGCAGGAGGAAGACTCCGGCGACGATGAACGCCGCCGTGTAGCTGTGGGTGATCTGCACGACGTATCCGGTGACGATCGGCGCGGCGAGGCCGAAGACGTTGCCGCCGACCATGGCGATGCTGTTGGCCCGGCCGGCGAGCCGGGGCGAGCGCAGCAGGTCGGCCAGCAACGCGAGGTTCATCGACACCGCGCTGGACACGCACGTCAGGGAGACGCTGATCAGCACGAGCAGCACCGCCAACGAGCTGACGAACGGCGTGAGGAGCACGACGGAGGAGACCAGGAGGAAGCCGGCAACCACGAGCCTGCGCCGTCCGGTGGCCCGCGCCTCCGTGTTCATCATGCGGTCGACGACCACGCCGAGCGCGATCCCGAGCACCATTGCCACGACGTAGGGGATCGCGGTGAACGCTCCGGACCGCAGCACCGACAGCCCGCGTGCCTGCTCCAGGTATCCGGGCAGCCAGGTGAGGAACATGTACTGGGTGTAGACGGCGGCCGACTGGATCAGCGCGACGCCCCACATACTGCGGTGCCGCAGCAGTTCGCGCACGCCGACGCGGGGGCCGTCGGATGGCGGGGGAGACTCCTGGGCAAGGCCGCGCTCGGAGAGGATCTTCTCCCGCTCGCCTGCGCCGAGCCACTTCGCCTGCGCGGGGTCACGGAACCAGACGAGCCATGCTGCGAGCCAGACGAAGCCGAGACCGCCGAGCACGCCGAACGCCGTGCGCCAGCCGTACGCGGTCACCAGGGCCGCGGCGACGATGGAGCCCAGGGCCGGGCCGGCGTAGGCCCCCGAGTTGTAGGTGGCGACGACGCGGCCCCGCTCGTCCGCGGGCGCCCATTCCTGGACGACCCGGCCGGCCGCGGGATAGGTCGTGGACTCGCCGACGCCCATCAGCAGCCGGGCACCCACGAGCGTGCCGAACCCTCTGACGACGCCGGTGAGCACGGTGGCGGCGGACCACACGGCGATGCTGATCGCGTTGGTCCACCGAGTGCCCAGCCGGTCGGTGAGGATCCCCGCCGGGATCAGACAGAGCAGGTAGGTCCACAGGAACGTGGACAGCAGCACGCCCACCTGGCCGGGGGTGAGCCCGAACTCCTGGGAGATCGGGGTGGCCGCCACCGACAGCGCGGAGCGGTCCATGTAGTTGATCGCGACCAGCAGGAACAGCAGGCCGTAGACCAACCACCTGCGCCGGGACGTCTTCATGGGTGAACCTCTTCGTTCGCTGGGTGCGGGGTCAGCCGCAGAGATCGACCGTGGTCGTCGGCTCTGCCTTGCCGGGTAGCCACGCACGGACGGCGGCCCGCAGCTCGGAGTGGGCGACGACCTCGCCGTCGCGCAAGCTGAGAAGGCGGTCGTGGCCGGGCACGAGCACCAGGGACGGGTCCGCACTCAGCATCTCGCGGACCTTCACGATGCTCCGGCGACTCTCGCCCGCATCGAGCGTCATGTCCGTGTCACCGGTCATGAGCTCGTACTCGTTCTTGACGGCGTCGCCGGTGAACAGCACCGGACCGTCCGACGTGGCGACGTGGTACGCGAAGTGGCCGGGCGTGTGGCCCGGCGTCGCGACGGCGTGCACCTGCGGGAGCGGCTCGCCGCCGTCCTCGACCCGGAGCACGTGGTCGGTGGCCGCGAGCCATTCGACGTGGAACTCGGGTAGTTCCCAGGTGCCGATCGGCTGGGCCGCGGCCCACGCCAGGTCCGGGCGCGGGACGACGACGCGGGCCTCGGGGAACAATGTGAAGTTGCAGATGTGGTCCCAGTGGCAGTGGGTGAGGACGACAGCGGTGACATCCGACCTCCGGATACCGCGCTCCTCGAGCTGCGCCAGCAGCGGTGCCCGGTACCCGTAGCCGCCGGTATCGACGAGCACTGTCTCCCCGTGTCCCCGTAGCAGGGCGACCGTGCTCCAGCCCAGGCCGCCGTGGCATGTGCTGCGTCCGGGAAAACCCTGGAACAGGATGTCCAGCTCGTACATCGCGTGCCTCCTCGCGTCAGGGGGTCGTCGGTTCTGCTTTGCCTGCTGGGGTCCCGGACGGCGCGCTGGCGTCGACGCCGTGCTCGGCGAGCGTGCGCAGGACCGCGGGCACGCCGGCGGTGGGTCGGACCTCCAGCACCTCGTAGTGCGCGAGGCCCGCGGTGACGAACGGGTCGGCCGCCGCGATCCGTTCGATCTCGGTGCGGTCACCGTCCGCGGCGAGGATGAACCCGCCCACGCGCGGCACACGCCTGCCGGCGACGAGGAACCGCCCGGCCGCGCAGTGTTCGTCGATCCACGCGCGGTGCCCCGCCTGCATGGCGTCGACCTCGCTGAGTGGAGCGCGGTACGTGGGAAGCAGGAGAAACAACGAGGACCTCACGATCGTGCGAGCAGGAGGACGGGGTGCGTGCTACCAGCGCGGCAGCAGGACCGGTGGGCCGCCCGGTTCGTGCCACGACAGGAACCGGGCGGTCTGTTGGCGGCGTTCATGCAGCTCAGCGAGCGGGTGGCGCAACTACGGACTGGCGATGCAGCAGCTGACTGGGGACGACGTGCGGTTCAGCGGCCACCGGCTTGCCATCGACGAGATCGAGCACCAGCTCGGCCGCGAGCCTCCCCATGGCCTCGACCGGCTGCCGGACGACGGTGATGGGGGGCGGGTAGAACGCCATCCAGGGCGCATCGGTGAATCCGACGACGGACAGGTCCTGCGGACAGGTGCGGCCTTCGTCCCGCATCCCGGCGAGGATCCCCTCGGTTACGGGGCCGTTGAAGCCGATGGCGGCCGTGATGTCGGGGTGGGCGCGGAGCGCCTCGGTGAACGCCGCGCGGGCACCGGGACCGGTCTGGTCCGTGTAGTGGACGAGCGGTTCGCCGCCGGCGGCGCGCATCGCCTCGCGGTGGCCCAACTCCCGCCGCTTCGTGGTGGAGGCCGCCTCGGGCCCGAGGACCGCCACGATCCGGCGGTGGCCGGCGTCGAGGAGCGCACGGGTGGCGTCCCTCATCGCCTCGTGCTCGTTGGTGACGACCGAGGGGACCTCGAGCTCGGGGAGCGTGCGGCTCACGAGCACGGAGCCGCCCAGACCGGTCAGGTCTTCGGTGGTCAGCGTGCTGTGGACGGCAGGCGCGACGAGCAGTCCGCTGGGCCGATACGAGGTCAGGAGTTCCAGCTGCTGCCGCTCGGTGGCGGGGTCGTCATCGGAGTTGAGCAGCATCAGCGTCAGGCCGCGACCGCGAAAGACGGTCTCGATCGACTTGTGCAGCGTGGCGTAGAAGGGGTTGGTGATGTCGGTGATCAGAAGGCCGACCATCGGCGTCCTGGTCGCGCGGAGGCTTCGGCCCACCGCGTTGGGGCGGTAGCCAACCGCATGGACGGCCGCAAGGACCTTCGCTCTGGTCTCCGCGCTCACGTAGCCGGTGCCCCGCAGGACACGTGACACCGTCTGTGCGCTCACTCCTGCGTGAGCGGCGACCGTCTTCACGGTGGCGCCCGCGACACCGCCGGTTAACGTTGCCATATGTTAACGTTGACACAACGTTAGTCCCGGGGCAAGCGAACGGTGGGTCCCGAGTGCGGTGTGGCCGCGGCCGTTGGTTGCAGGTGTGAAGCCAGGTCGGGAAGGCGCTGGCGCGTTCGTTGTGCGGGGCGCTGTTGACACTTGCAAACTGGTCCGGGCTCGCACGGGTAACTCCGAGGCGGCCAGCACTCGGGACAGACACGGTCCACCGCCGTGCGCGGTGACGCCGGAGCCCTCGTGACGGCCGCTGCGATCAACAACCTCGATCCCGTGTTGGCTTCGGAGGCCGGACGCGCCGACCGGATCACCTACCGGTCGACGTCCCTGGCGGGCGAGAGCATTGAGGTCAGCGCCTCGTTGCTCACCCCCAAGGGGCAGGCCCCGGAAGGCGGCTGGCCGGTGGTGTCATGGGCCCACACCACGCTCTACCGCACACTTGTCGCTCGGACCGAGAGCGCTCCTGAGCATGTCGAGGTGCGAGGCTCTACTTCGCCGGCGACGAGTACATCGACGACGACGTCGCCCGGGACCGTGAAGGACGACGATGAGCATGCGGCCAAGCGCCGATTGTGACGGCCGGCGGGCCGGGCGGAGCGTGTGAAGGCCCCTCCGGCCCACCGGAGTTGCGAGAGGTCCTACGCCTTCGCGGCGCGCGGGTCGACCACCGGGCCGGAGTGGCGGAGGTGCTTGCGCGCCTCCAGCTCCTCGGGCTCGACGAAGGTCAGCATCTCCTCGCCGGTTTTACAGACCATGACGACAACGAACTTGACCCAGGTGTCACCCGGGTTCGCAGCCTGGTAGTGGATCCGATCGCCACCGGGTTCCCAGATGGCGTCGCCGGGCCGCATGAGAACCGGAGCGTCACCTTCGAGTTCGAAGAGCATCTCGCCTTCGAGCATGTACCCGTAGACGGGGCCGGAGTGACGGTGGGCCGGGGTTCCCGGGTTGTTCGGCGGGATCGAGACGGTCACGGTCATCAGATGACCGTCTGCGGGCAGCTCCGTCATGGGGTGCTGGTCCAGGACGTCGACCTTGGTGCCGTTGATCTCCATCATGTGTTGTGCTTCCTGCCTTTCACTTCGATTCGTGCTGCGGTGTCGCAGCACCGGGACCGCGCCGCGTGCGCGGTGTCAGGGGCGGCCTCGATGGCCTCGGTCGGCCTGGTCACCTACGGGTTGGGGGCTGACGGGGCCACGGGTGAGGTCACCCGCGCAGCCGTGTGAAGGCCTCGCGCCACGTCGGGTGGGCGGGCGTCCAGCCCGCCGCCCAGGCCTTCGCATTGGAGACGGCACGGCCGACGGCGGCACCCTGCGGCAGCGGCACCGTCTGCGGGGCGGGTGCGCTGATGCCGGCCGCGTAGATCGGCAGCCACTCGGTCGCGGGGGCGGGCTCGTCGTCGACGATGTTGTAGATGCCGTCGGGCCAGCCGACGGACTGCGCCGCGGCCGCCACCGCGTCGTCGATGTGCACGAACGAGGTGATCGTGGCGGTCGCGGGATACCGCCCAGCGGTCACCGCGGCCGCGATCTGCCCGCCGGGCGCGTACCAGGTCCCGGGGCCGTAGAGCATGCCGTAGCGCAGGATGGTTGCGTGCTTGAGGCGCTGCACCAGATCCTCCATGACGGCGACGGGGTGGCCCGGGATGAGGGGCTCCTCTTCGGTGGCAGGCGCGTCGCCGTCGGAGTAGGCCCACGTGATGCTCTGAACACTCATCCGCTCGACACCCGCAGCCTCGGCCGCCGCGACGAGGTTCGCCGTGCCGTCACGGCGGAGCCGGGCATTGGCCTCCCGGTCGTTCTCGCTCAGGTCCGTGAGCTGGTGCATGACGAGTTCGGGTGCCGCATCGGCGACCGCGGCGGCGACCTGCTCCGCGTCGTAGACGTCGAAAACGACGCCGCGGGCCCCGAGATCGTTCAGTCGCGCGAGCCGGTCCTCGCGCCGTGTCGTCGCTGTTACCTCGTGGCCCGCGGCGACCAGCGCGGGAATGAGCCGGCTTCCGATCACGCCGGTTCCTCCGGCTAGGAAGATTCGCATGCCCTATTGACGATGCAGCCGACGAGAATGTGAGGCGCCTGACGATCCGGCACCCTGTTCCGTCGTAGTGTAAAAGGGGTGATCACATGACTGACCAGGAGATTGACGCCGAGGTGATCGGTGAGCGGAGGTACCTGCTGTCGCTGGCGTTCCGCATGCTGGGCACCGTTGCCGAGGCGGAGGACGCCGTCCAGGAGACCTACATCCGCTGGTACCGGATGAGCCAGGCCCAGCGTGACGCCGTGGAGGTTCCGCGTGCCTGGCTCACCCGGGTCGCGAGCCGCGTGTGCCTCGACGTGCTGGGCTCGGCCCGGGTGCGGCGGGAGCGCTACGTCGGCCCGTGGTTGCCCGAACCGGTGCCCGTTCTCGCGTTCACCGATCCGGCGGTGGACGACCCGGCGGACCGGGTCACCCTGGACGACTCGGTCAGCATGGCCCTGCTCGTGGTGCTGGAGTCCATGACCCCGGCCGAGCGGGTCGCGTTCGTGCTGCACGACGTTTTTGCGGTGACGTTCAGCGAGATCGCCGAGGTCGTGGGGCGCACGCCTGCGGCGTGTCGCCAGCTCGCCAGCTCTGCACGGCAGCGAGTGCACGGCGCTCGGGACGCCCCGGTCCCTCGCGCAGCGCACGACGCTGCAGTGCGCGCGTTCGCCGCGGCCGCGCGAGCCGGTGATCTCGCCGGGCTCGTCGCAGTGCTGGATCCGGACGTGGTCCTCCGCTCCGACGGTGGTGGCATCGTGACCGCAGCCCGCAATCCGGTCCGAAGCGCCGACAAGGTGGCCCGGTTCCTCCTCGGCGTGCTGGAGAAGAACCCGACAGCCGAGGTCCTCGACCAGGAGACGCCGGACGGTCTCGGTTTCGCCCTGTGGATCGAGGGCCGGGTGACCGCCGTCGTGACGATGGACGTCACCGGGGGCCGGGTGACGGACGTCCGCATGGTCGTCAACCCGGAAAAGCTGACGCTCTGGAACTGAGCCTGACGAAATCCGCAGCTGCGTCGTCCTTCCGGCAAGGCCCCTGAGGGAGAAGGACTCCATGACCCAGCAAGCAGGCATCGCCCAGTCCGAGGCCGACTATCGTCGCATCGGCATCCGCCCGGACGTCGTCGCGGAGTGGGAGGACGGCGCCCGCACAGACGGGCGCCGTGGGACCTTGCAGCGACGACACGGTGTTCCAGCAGCACCGGCCGGCGCTGCTCGGGCTGGCCTATCGCATGCTCGGCAGCCTCGCCGACGCCGAGGACGTCGTCCAGGAGGCCTGGCTTCGCTGGTACGGAGTTGACCGGGCGAGCATCGGGGCACCCCGCCAGTTCCTGATCACCGTGGTGTCCCGGCTGGCGATCGACCGCATCCGATCGGTGAACCGCCGTCGCGAGACCTATGTCGGTCCGTGGCTGCCCGAACCCGTGCACACCGCGGTGTCGACGCTGGAGCCGGCCGAGACAGCAGCCCAACGCGACACGCTGTCCCTGGCCACGCTACGGCTTCTGCAGAGCCTTTCCCCGCCCGAGCGGGCGGTGTTCGTCCTGCGGGAGGCCTTCGAACTGCCGTACGCGGAGATCGGTGAGATCCTCGGGCTCTCCGAGGCCTATTCCCGACAGCTGCATCGACGTGGCTCGAAACGCCTCGCGGCGGGTACGCATCGCTTCACCGCGGACCCGGCCACTCATCGCAACCTCGTGGAACGTTTCCTCGCAGCGGCACGTACGGGCGACCGCGCAGCCCTGCAGTCGCTGCTGGCTCGAGATGTGACGTTGTGGGCCGACGGAGGCGGGAAGGTGCGGGCTGCACTGCAGCCGATCCTCGGCGCCGATCGGGTCACCCGGCTGCTGGGTGTGACCATCGCCAAGCATTCCGAAGTCGACTTCCGGATCGTCGAGATCAACGGTGACCCCGCGCTGCTCATCCGCCTGAGCGAGCAGTGGCAGATCTGCTCATTCGAGATCACCGGTGACGGCCTGATCTCCGGTATCCAATGGATGTCCAATCCGGACAAGCTCCAGCGGCTCACACTCGACGTCGACCGAGTTGCCGACCAGGACCGCTGAGTCCATCGCGGAGTGGGGAGGATGGTGTCGCACACCGGGTTACCTGCCCTTCAGGGGAAGCAGGACCTCCAATTCTCCCAAGGTCTGTGCGGAGCTCGAGCCCGCGCGTCCACAGCAAGCGCCGCCGCTCTCGCCGCCAGCGGCGGCCACCACCGATGCGTTCCACCGCGTAGGTGAATTCGACGTACTCGGCCGCGCCCACACCGCGCTCCACGTCGTGTGGGTATCAGGACGCCGCGGTCCCTACCGACCGGCCGCCTCGGCCACGACCGGGTTGGAGAGCGCCCCGAGGCCTTCGACCTCAACGGTGATCGTGTTGCCGGGTTGTACCGGCCTCACCCCTTCCGGTGTGCCGCTGAGGATGACGTCGCCCGGTTCGAGTGTGGTGAACCGAGTGATGTACTCGATGAGGAAAGGGATCGGGAAGATCAGGTCCTTGGTGCGGCCGTCCTGGCGGCGTTCGCCGTCGACGGTGCAGGACACCCCGACGTCGGTGGGGTCGTACTCGGTCTCCACCCACGGGCCGATGGGGCAGAAGGTGTCGAAGCCCTTGCCCCGCGTCCATTGGCCGTCGGATTTCTGGATGTCGCGGGCGGTGATGTCGTTACCGCAGGTGTAGCCGCCGATGACGTCCCAGGCGTCGGCCGCCGCAACCGACCGGGCCTGCTTCCCGATGACGAGCACCAGTTCGGCCTCGGGATCAAGTCGCCCGGAGATCCGGGGATAGACGACCTCATCGCCCGGTCCGATCACCGCCGCCGGCGGTTTGAGGAACAGCAGTGGCTCGTCGGGCACCTTGTTGCCGAATTCCTCCGCGTGGGACCGGTAGTTGCGCCCGACGCAGAGCACGGTGCGAGGAGTGACCGGAGCCCGTAGCGTCACCTCGTGAATTGCGCCGACCGTACGCCCGGTGGAGCGTAGGTCCACGAAGGGCGTTCCCTCAGCTGCGAACACGATTCCATCGGAGAGAACCCCCCACGAGGGGGATCCTGTTGTCTCATAGCGAACGATTTTCACGGGATGTCCTTTCGTCTTGTCAGCAGTTGTTGTAGGCGTTGGTCCACAGCACGCCCTCGGCGGGATCGCTCTCGCTGGTAGTGATCTCGACATCGCGCATGGTGGCGAGAGTGGTTCGTACGGCCTCTGCCTGGAAACAGCCGTCCTGCGACAGCGCGGGCATCAGCGCGTCGAGCGTCTGGTGGATGACCGCGACATTGTCGGTTGACATCCGGTCGACGATCTCCGTAGCAGCGGCGGCCGGGTCCGCTGAGACCTGCTTCATGGCCATGTTCAGCGCCCGACTGAAGGCGCGTGCCGGCTCCGGGTTGTCCTGCGCCCATTGCCGGTTGGCCGCGAATCCGGTGTAGACGAACTCGGAGAACAGCGGCACGTCGCCTGCGGCGCCGTCGATGAGGAGGGTGCCGAAACCCTCGGCCTGCGCGACGTACGGCGTCGGAGGGGAGAGCTGGTAAGCGTCGATCTGGCGGGTCTCGAGAGCCGCTAGCAGCGAGGCGCCGTCCCCGATCGCGATGATCTCTGCATCCCGCTCGGGGTCGAGACCGGCCTGGCGCAGGTAGTAGCGCATGTACTTGTCGGTGGCCGCGCCCGGCGAGGTCACGCCGAGCCGCATGCCCTTGAGCGCGGCATAGCGCTCCTCGATGGGAGACTCCCGGCTCACTCCGCGCTCCCGCGCCATGTCCGGGTTCATCACCAGTGCGAAGGTGACGCGTCCGACGAGGTTGTGCACCATGACGAGGCTGTCCTCGCCCTCCGCGGCGAGCGTGGTGAGGTCGTCGAACCCCATGTCCGCGTACTGGGCGCTACCCGAGACCACGGCTGCGACGCCGTCCACGCCGCTCTGCAACTCGACGATCTCGACGTCGAGCCCCTCTCGCTCGAAGATTCCCTGCCGGTCGGCGACATACAGCGAGGCGAGGAACGCGCTCGGCAGCGAGGTCACTGTGATCCTCGTGAGATCGCCCGAACTGGTGTCACCCCCGCAGGCCGCGACCGGTAGCAGCAGCGCCAGTGCGCCCAAGATCGCGGACTGCCGTAGTCCTCTCACGGTCTCTCCTTGTGGCTCGGGTCGGTCGCTGGTCTCGCACGGGACGGCTCATCGGCCCCCGGTCGTGGGGGGCACGTCGATCTCTTGCTGCCAGCGCAGCGCGTTGCGCAGCGGGCGCAGCATGAGGTTCATCAGCAGCACGATCGCGCTGAGTGAGAGCACCCCGGCGATGACGCCGGCGGTGGAGAAGGTCGAGGCGGCCTCCCGGGTGAGGTAGCCGAGTCCACGGTTCGACGAGATGAACTCGCCGGTCACCGCACCGATCATCGCTGCGGGCAACGTGATCCGCAGGGCGGCCAGGATGAACGGGGTTGCGCTCGGCAGCATGACCGTTCGCAGCTGGTCACGGTTGGACGCGCCCATCACCCGCGTGACGTCGAGCAGTCCTTGTGGGACCTGCTGGAACCCGGCGACGGTGTTGATGAAGACGATGAAGAAGACGAAGTACGCGGCGATGAGGATCTTCGGGGCCATGCCGATCCCGAACCAGAGGATGAACACCGGACCCATGGCGACGGCGGGGACGGAGTAAGCCACGAGGAAATACGGCTCAACGATCCGGTAGGCGAGCCGCACCATCCCCAGCGGCCAGGCGACCAAGACGGCCGCGACCGCACCGAGCAGGTAGCCGAAGAACGCTGCCGTCACCGTGAACCGGCCGTGGTACCAGAGCTCACCGTTCGCAGCCCACTCGGCCAGCGTCTGGGCCACCGCTGACGGAGAGCTGATGTAGAAGGGCCGGAGCAGTGTCCCGGACGCGAGTTCCCACCCGACGAGCACGACGACAACGATGCCCAGGCGAGTCGCCATGAGGAACCGTCGGTGGGCGCGGCGGGCGGCCAGGTGATCGAGGCGAGTCTTGGCGAGCACCGTGACGCCTGTGGAGCTGATGGTGTCGTTGGCCGGTGCGCTCATCGCACTCCCTCGCTACGCTCGGTCGGCGCTGCGCGCAGGCACTGTGATGATGATTCGCTCGCAAGCTCGCTCATCCGTGGACCCTGGTGGTCTGCCACGGCAAGACATGGGCCTCGAACAACCGCAGCAGTGCGTTCGCGGTCATCACCACCGCGGCGATGATCAGGATGCCGGCAAAAACCGTCTCGATGTCGAATGCGCGGGAAGCGCGTGCGACCAGGTAGCCCAGCCCCTGGGTCGATGCCACGAACTCGGAGAGCACCGCGCCCTCGATCGCCCTGGTGAAGGTGATCCGGATACTGGCAACGACGGCGGGCGCCGCGGACGGCAGGACGATCTTGAGCAGGAGGTCACGCCGGCTCGCTCCGAACACCCGACAGACCTGGAGCAGACCAGGACTCACCTCGCGGATCCCGGTGACGGCGTTGACGAAGACGATGAAGTAGACGAGCAGCGCGGCCATGATGATCTTCGGTGTATAGCCCAGCCCGAACCACAGGATGAACAACGGCGCCAACGCGATCTTCGGGATCGAGTAGAAGCCGATGAGGAAGGGCTCGAACACCTCGTATCCGCGCCGGGTCTGGGCCAGGGTGAATGCGCTCAGCAGGCCGAGCCCGGCGCCGATCAGGAAGCCGAGTCCGGCCTCGGTCAGGGTGACCATGAGGTGCTCGATGATCTCACCTTCCGCGATGAGCTCACCGATCCGCGCGGCGATCGCGGCCGGATCGCTCACATAGCGGGGACTGACCAGGTATTCGATACCGAACTGCCAGAACAGCAGGATCGTGAGGCCGAGGCCGGCGGTGCCGAGCCAGAGCCGGGCACGCTCGCGGTGCCGGCGGCGGCGCTCGGCTTCGGCCGCCCTGGCCAGGACATCCTTTCCTCGATCCGTCCCGCGGTCCGCCGGTGCGACGTCGATGCTCACGTCGCGCCCCGTCCCCGCGCCTTCTCGATCTCCACGCGAATGTCGCCCCACAGCGCGTCGTGCAATTCACTGAACCCCGGCGTCTCATGGATCCGGAACGGGTCGCGAGGACGAGGCAGGTCGACGCGGTACTCGCGCTTGATCGTCCCCGGGTTGCTGGTGAACACCAGGATCCGGTCGCTCAGCGCGATCGCCTCGACGAGGTCGTGCGTCACGAACAGTACGGTCGGGTGAGAGCGCTCCCACAGCTTGAGCAGCTCGGCTTGCAGGATCACCCTGGTCTGCGCGTCGAGCGGGCCGAAAGGTTCGTCCATCAGCACGACGGCGCTCTCGTAGACCAGAGTGCGGATGATCCCGGCGCGTTTGCGCATGCCGCCGGACAGCTCGTGCGGGTAGTGGTCCTCGAATCCGCCCAGCCCGACGAGTTGGATGAAGTCATCGGCGCGCCGGCGGCGTTCGCCGCGTTCCACCCCCTGCAGTTCGAGACTCAGTTCGACGTTGCCCCGCAACGAGCGCCATGGCAGCAGGTTGTCGTCCTGGGTGATGTAGCCGACCGATGTGTTGATGCCGCGCACCGGGGAGCCGTGGTGGGCGACCGTGCCTTCCGAAGGATTCGACAGGCCGGCGAGGAGGTTGAGACAGGTGGATTTCCCGCAGCCGGACGGGCCGACCAGGCTGATGAATTCGCCGGGTTTCGCGTCGAACGTGACGTCCTGCAGGGCCAGCACCGGATCACTCCCGCGGCCCCTGGCGACGAATGCCTTGTAGACGTGGTCGAACTGGACGGCGCTGGTCGTTCCGGTCCGCGACTCTGCGGTCTGCATCCTGGCTCCTCGTCAGACGCTGGCATCCGATCGGGCGTGGTGGGACGTGAGATCGATATCCACCGCGAGGGGCATGCCGCTACCCAGGCCGTTGAGAACCGGCAGAGGAGCGCGCTGTCGCCGAGCACCTGGTGGTGGTCTTCATGCGGTGACCTCGGCGCCCGGCTGGTCGAGGGGCACATCGACGAGCGTGCGGACGGTGTCGCCCACCGAGCGTTTGTGCCAGAGCGCGAGTTTCGCCGCGCGCTTGGCATCCCGGGCGTGCAGCGCGGCCATGATCCCCTCGTGCTCGGACTGGGAGCGTGCCAGCCGCTCGGGGACCATCCGGAACACTCGCTGGAACCCGGAGTGACGCTGCCAGATGTCCATGGTGAGCTCGCGGAGCATCTCGTTGCCGCAGGCGGCGACGATGGTCTCGTGGAACTCGTGGTTGAGGTCGGAGAAGCGCGGTCCGTCATGTGCCTGGACCGCGTCGCGCATCTGCACCATCAACGCGTCGAGCGCCTCCAGTTCCGTGGCGGTGATCCGTTCCGCTGCGAGCCCGGTGGCAATGCTCTCCAGATGTCCACGGATGAAGTAGGTCTCCTCGATCTCACGTTGGGTCAATGTGGTCACTCGCGCGCCGCGGTAGGGGACCATCTCGACCAAACCGTCACGTTCCAGCATCCGTAGTGCCTCGCGGACGGGGATGTCGCTGGACTCGTACTGATTGGCAAGTTCGCGGAGCACCAGTCGCGTCCCGGACCCGAGCTCGTTTCGCAGGATCCGCTCGCGCAGCGCGCGGTAGATGGTCTGCGACTTCAGGTCAGACACGGCGGCGCCTACCGCGAGCACGAAGGGTCCGTCGGCCGACAGCCGTGGTCGAGCCGGTTGACGGGAGAGTCCTCTCGGTGATCGAAGCGGAAGGACCGTCCGTGCTGCCGGCCCGGCTTGCGCATGCGGTGAGCAAGAACGCCATGGCCGCGAGGAGAAGGGTGCGCGCTCTCATCAGATGATCTCCCGAGTCAGATCTTCCGCAGGCTTTCGCAAGAGGCCGGGCCTCGCGGATGCTCGTGTGCGCCGGGCTGCGCAGCCCGGCGTGTGACCTCGATCACGAGGAACATATCTGATATGATTCGGCCGGTCAACGACGCCGACTTCCTCGTCGGCTCCCTGCTTGGCAGGGGTGGAACGCCGCGCGGCGCGCTACAGCGGCGTCGCTCAGTGAGGGCAGGCGTCGGTCTGTCGATCTTGACGCCGCGTGGTCTGCGGCTAATGGCATGTGGCTGGAAGAGTGGAGCAAATCTGGAGCACGTGAATGCGTGTTGCATTGAGGTTCCCCCGGTAGCTTGGAGTGCTTGCTACCTGCCAGCCGGCGCAGCGGCGCACGAGCGCTTGGTCAGCTCGCCACGCGGCCCGATAGGGCGTTCTCCGCCTCCTCGCGGGTCCGCCACGATCGCCGGTAGAACGAGCTCGGTCTTGAGTGTGGAGAAGAAGTTCTCCATCAACGGTTGTCGTAGGAATCGTCGACCGATCCCATCGACGCGAGAATCCCGTGGTCGTCGATCCGGTGGGAGAACCGCAGGGACGTGTGGTTCGAATCTGCTCGCCACGGTCGCCGAGGCAGCAGACCTCGACCTCCTCGCAGTGCAGGACCACCCCTACCAGCCCACGCACCTCGACACCTGGACGTTTCTCACGGTGCTTGCGACGCGGACCCAGCGCATCGGCCTCTTCACCGACGTCGCGGACCTCCAGTTGTGGCCGCCGGCCGTCCTCGCCAAGTCCGCAGCGAGCCTCAGCATCCTCAGCGGCGGCCGCTACGACCTCGGCGTCGGCGGTGGTGGCATCCCCGACGGGATCACCGCCATGGGCGGACGACCGCGCACACCCGCCGAGACGGTGACCTTCACCGAGGAGTCGCTGCACATCCTCCGCCAGGCACTCGCCGGTGGCCCGGTCCGGCTCGTCAGCGACCAGCACTCAGTCGAGGGCTACTCGGCCTGCCCGGTGCCGCCGCGCCCACCGGCTCTCTGGCTGGGCGGGCAGCGGGAGCGGATGCTCGGCGTCGTCGGGCGAGCGAGCGACGGCTGGATCTCCCCGCTGAACATCTACGTCCCGCCCGACCGGGTACCGCTGCGTCAGCAGATCATCGACGACGCCGCGCGAGCAGCGGCCCGCGAACCGGCCGACGTCCGGCGGATCTACAACGTGATCGGCTCCATCGGCCGGGCGGCCCGCGGCCAGGGCCTCGTCGGCGACATCGGGCTGTGGGTCGACACGCTCAGTGGGTGGGCCACCGGCCGCGGCTTCGACACCTTCGTGTTCTGGCCGCTCGCCGATGCCCACGAGCAGTTGGAGGTGTTCGCCCACGAGGTCGTCCCGGGCGTGCGTACCCGCGTCGCCGAGGCCCGGCGCCGGGCCGGGGCACAACAGTGACCACGGCCGAGCCTCTCGCGGATCCCGCCCGCGATGCCGAGGACGTCCGGCTCGACAGGCCGGCCATTGGCGCTCCTGAAGTCGGATGGCAACGTCGATGAAGCATGTGAAGGGCGCACGCGGGCAGCATTTGTTCGACGAGCTCCGATGGGTGCACGACGGCATCCGTCGCGATCTGCGGACCTGCCGCGCGCTGGCGGAGAAGGTACGGGACGGGGCGGGCCCGACCCTGGTCCGGGACGGCGTCCGGGCCCTGCGGACGAACGGCCCGCTGTGGCAGCTGCGGATGAACTGCCTGAGCTACTGCGCTCACGTGCACATGCACCACGGCGCCGAGGACGCCCTGCTCTCTCCCGGGCTGCGTCGCGTGGAGCCCGGGCTCGGCCCGGTGATCGAGAGGCTCGAGGCCGATCATCGGATCGTCTCCGACATCCTCGACCGCATCGAGGAGGCAGCGAACGACCTCGGCGGGCGCGACGTCGCGACGCGCACCGAACTTGCTGGCTGGCCTCGAGTACCAGTAGGGCCGGCGAACTGTCCCCGCCCCCGGAGGGCGGAAGTTCCGACGTGCCCATGTGATGCCGTACCTGACCGGCGGGGTTACGGCAGAACTGCGGTCGTCCGGGCCACGTCGCGGAGCGGCACGAGGTAGGTGCGGGTCTACATGAGCAACAGCGCACATCCGATCTCGGTGAACACCTCTTCGTGGTCGTCGTCCCTACTCCCCGGCGTGGGTGCAGACCGTAATTCCGGAGGGTGCGCGAGCACGCCTTTCTCGACTTCGAAATCGAGAGCTTTCCCCCGTCCGCAGTGATCGTCGGCGAGAACCCGTTACCGCTCAGATGCTGGGTGCACGTCCACGTGATCCCGCGCCGGCCTGCCGGTGAACACGGGAATGGACAGCGGGCCATGGGTGACGATCGACGGCGAGTAGGAGATCTCCGTAAGGTTAATGGCCTCCTTCAGGTCGGGCAGCTTCCCGAAAAGCGTCGACAGCCCGACGGTTCCCTCCAGTCGTGCGAGTGGCGCTCCGAGGCACATGTGGACGCCGTGGCCGAAGGCCAGGTGACGCTTTTCCTTCCGTGCGATGTTGAACGACGCGGCGTCGGGTCCGTAGAAGTCGTAGTCCAGCGCGGATCCCTCGTTGCTCACAAGGATCGCATCGCCCTGAGGAATGGTGACCCCGGCGATCTCGACGTCCCGAAGCGAGTAGCGGAACACCGCGTTGGTGACGGGGGGGTTGTGACGCATGGTCTCCTCCACCACGTCTCCCCATAGCCCCTCCGCCAGTGCCCGGTCGAGTTGTTCCCGATGTTCGAGCAGGTTGATGATCGCGTGTCCGAGGAGATGGACCGTGGTCTCGTGACCGGCGAAGAGAAACAGGAAGAGAGAGTCCGCCAGCTCCTTTTCCGACAGCACGTCGTCATTGTCACGCGCGTTGACCAGCGCAGCCGTGAGGTCGTCAGTGGGGTGGAGGCGCTTGTCCGCAACGAGTTCCGTCAGGTATGCGTAGATGTCACGTTGCGCGGCTTGAGCCGCCTCGGGAGCACTGCTGGGCGAGAAGATCGTTTCTGTCCAGCCGCGAACGTCGTTCCGCCGTGCCACGGGAACGCCGAACAGTTCGCATATCACCTCCATCGGCAGCTGCACGTTGAACGCCTGGACGATGTCCAGCACGTCACCTCCGGCGCCGTCTCGGATCATCTTGTCCACGAGCCGTTCGGAGATCTCCTCGATCCGGGGCCTGAGCGCCTCCACTCGGGACCTGGTGAAAGCCTTGACACCCAGGCTGCGCAGCCTGCGGTGGGCGTGACCGTCCTGCACCAACATGTGCTCGCCTAGGACCAGTGCCAGGAAAGGCCAGTCCGCGGGCACTTCGCCCTCGCGCAGGGCGCGCCAGTGCGACGGGTTCTTCCCGTACAGCTTGTCGTCGTTGCCGAGCACGTTGCGGACGGCCGCCCGCGTCGTCACCGCCCAGGCGATCACGCCCCCGGGCAGCTCCACCTGGACGACCGGCGCCACTTCACGGAATCGCACCGGGATTCGAGACAATATGTCACCGAGCGAGGGAAGCTGCGAAGATGGGCTAGTCACGATAACTCCCGAACTGTCTGATGTCGCTCTGTTGTCATGCGCAACGGGTGCCGCTTGCGGCAGGGGCCTCGACGGTCACGACGTGAGAGTGCTTCGACGCAATGCCGTCAGCGAGTCCCAGCGGGCTCGTGAAGTCGCCCGAAAATAGTAAGAATTCAGAAGGAATGCCGCTGATCGGTGACGGTGGGTGAGGCTTGCTGGTCAGGTGCGAGCGTGCCTCACACGCATCGGCAGCGCTGAGCCCGATGCTCGGTCACGGTCACCGCGCTCAGGGGGATGTCACGAACCGGGCGGCATTCGAAGCCGACACTGTCGCTCTGGCTCAACTCGCTGCCGCAGCCACTGCAGGCCGCCGGGATGTGCTCCTCGGTGACGTCGGGTTCGGCGACCACGGCCAGACCGGATCCGCCGTTGCGGGGCTGACGGCCCCGCCTGCGGCTGCTTCTCCGGACGGCCGAAGGTGTCCGACGAAGGCGGCATCGAGGAGTTCCCCGAGTTACGGCTGATCCTCCGCTCCAACTCCGCCACGCGTGCCGTCAACCGCTCATCCGCTTGTCCGAGAGGCTTGTTGGCCGCGGCCAACTTCTCGTTCTGCCGCTGGAGCAGCCCGACCAGCACGAGGAGATCCTCGCGTGACGAGGACTCCAACCCCAACGACGTGACCAGGGATCCTGCCGCACCGACCCACAGTCACGTCGTCAAGCAGTCAGCACACACACGACCTTCTGAAGGCTTACGGGCCAGTGCCGGTCAGGACACCGTGGTCGAACGGCTGAGCGTCTCCCAGGTGGTGACCTCGGCCAGCAGGGACTCGTGGTGGCCACGCAGCCCGTCGACCGCGTCTTCGCCGAGCAGGAAGTGCAGGGGCGGGTTCTTCGCCTCGAGCACCTCGAGGATCGCCGCAGCGCCCTTCGCCGGGTCGTTCGGCTCCTGTCCCACGACGTCCTTGACCATCCGCCGCAGCTCTCCCGAGGTCGCGTGGTAGGCCGGGTTCTCGGGGGTCCACTGCAGGCTGGTGCTGAACTGCGTGCGGAACATCCCTGGTTCCACCACCATGACCCGGATGCCCAGGGGGGCCAGTTCGAGCGACAGCGCCTCGCCCAGAGCCACGAGCGCGTGCTTGGTGGCGTTGTAGCCGCTCAGGCCCGGGTAGGTGATCAGGCCGCCGACAGAGCTCATCACCACGATCGTGCCGTTCGCCTGCTCGCGCATCACGGGGAGGACGGCCTGGGTCAGCTCCACAGCACCGAAGAAGTTGACGTCGAACATGTCGCGCATGTGCTTGACCGAGGTTTCCTCGACGGCGCCGATTGCGCTGACCCCGGCGTTGTTGACCAGGACGTCGATGCGGCCGAAGACGGCCAGCGTCGCGTCGACCGCGGCCCGGATGGATGCCGCGTCCGTGACGTCCAGTGCCGCTGTGCTGATCTGCTCGCCCCCGGCCTGGGCGAGGTCGGCGAGAGTCTCCGGGCGGCGTGCGGTGGCCATCACGCGGTCGCCGGCTGCCAGTGCGGCCAGCACGATCTCCCGGCCGAACCCGCTCGAGCAGCCCGAAATCAGCCAGACTCGGCCCGGTGTGTCGTTCGTCATTCCCGTTCCTTTCGAGGTGGTATTCGCCGAGATCGATGGTTGTCCCGGGACCCCGTCGCCGTCCAACACCGGCTACCTGTCGCAGTTGTAGCCTTTTCCTGTGACCCCTGATCTTCGGCAACTGCGGTATTTCGTTGCCGTCGCGGAGGAGTCCAGCTACACGCGCGCTGCCGAGCGGCTCACGATCAGCCAGCAGTCGCTGTCCCAGCAGATCACCCTGCTGGAACGGATGTTGGGGGTGAAGCTCTTCGACCGCGACACCCGAGGCACGGGCCTGACAGCGGTCGGCGCGCTGTTCCTCCCCGAGGCCCGCGCGGTGCTCGCCCGAGCTGAGGAAGCCGTCGACGTCGTGGCCCGAGCCGCACGCGGCGAGATCGGCAGCCTCTGCCTCGCCTTCCTCGCGACCACGACGAACTACCTGCTCCCACCGGTGGTGCGAGCCGTACGACGACAACTTCCCGAACTCCGGCTGACCACGCAGGAGACGACGATCGCGCCTCTGGTCGAGGGGCTGTTCAAAGGACGCTTCGACGTCGCGTTCACCCGGCCTCCGCTGGTGGACGGGCTGGAGACCAGGACGCTGGTCAGCGAGCCGGTGTGCGCGGTCCTGCCCGAGGGCCATCCGCTCGCCGGTCGTTCCGAGCTGACCCTGGGTGAGCTGGCCGGCGAGCGCTGGGTTCTGACCCCGCGCAGCTCGTGGGATCCGTGGCACCAGGCGTTCGACTCGTCCTTCCGCGCGGCCGGGTTCACCCCCGACGTGGTCCAGCGGGACGCGAGCGTGCAAGGCTTGCTCGGCCTCGTGGCGGCCGGCGTCGGGGTGACGCGGCTGGCCCGGTCGGCGAGCAGCCTCCGTCGCACCGGTGTGGTGTTCGTGCCGCTGGCCGGGGAGTTCGTCCCCACCGAGATGGTCTGGATGGCCGGCAACACGACGCCCGCTCTGCACGCTCTGCTGGACGTGGTCACCGACGTGGCCGCCGCCACCGACCTCACCGAGTCCGGCTGACCGGCCGGGCACGGGTCCGCCGTGCGATCACTGCTCAGACAGCCGGCAGGCCGGGCAGCACCTTCTCCAGGGTGATCGAGAAGTCACGCACACGTCGCGGAGCAAAGCCTTGTCTGCCAGTACTCGATCAGGGCGGGAGCCGGGTCGGCCGGGTCTGTCGCGGCCGACCGCGACCTGGTCGAGCAGCTGGAGTAGTTGCGGGTTGTCCCCGGTCTGTCCGGGAGCGAGGGGCGCTGGCAGGCCGCTGCCGGCGCCAGCTCTGCGACGTCGTTGTCGCCAGTGGTACCGCTGCATCGGAACTCGGCAGGTGGCGCGTGCCGGTATTCGGCACGATGCGTTGAGCGGGGGCGCCGACGCCTGGTTGCGTCGAGTCCATGAGTGAGAGAAACGACCGGGCGAGCGCCCGGGTGACGCTCGGGCACTCGGACATCGGCATGCTTCCGATCGGACTTGGCTGCATGACGATGTCGCAGTCCTACGGCGACGCCGACCGTGACGACAGCATCGCGACCGTGCGCGAGGCGATCGAGCTCGGCGTGGGCATGTTCGATACCGCGGACGTCTACGGTGCGGCCGACGCCGCGTTCGGTGCTCCGGTCAAGGGCTTCGGGCACAACGAAGAGCTGATCGGGGAGGCGATCGCCGGCCGTCGAGACGAGGTGGTCGTGGCGACCAAGTTCGCCGTGCAGATGAGCGCCGGGGGCGCCGTGCGCCTCGTCGGCGATCCTGCATATGTCGCCGAGGCGTGCGAGGCCAGCCTGCGGCGGCTGCGCACACCGATCACATCGACCTGTACTACTGCCACCGACAGGACCCGTCCGTCCCGATCGCGGAGACGGTCGGCGCGATGGGTGAGCTGGTCCCGCAGGGCAAGGTGCGTGCGATCGGGCACTGTGAGCTGTCGGTCGAGCAGCTGCGCCGCGCTCATGCCACCTTCCCCCTCTCAGCGCTGCAGATCGCGTTGAGCGCGGACGAGATCGCGGAGCTGAGCGCGCTCTTCGACCCCGCGCGCGTTCCGGCGGGCGCTACCCCGAAACCGGACGCGGCTGAGCCAGCGCCCGCCGCAGCTCGGGCGCTGCGGCCGCCCCGGCGTTGCGCACGTGCTCTGCGTAGCGGGCCGCGGCCGGATCGGCGCTCGCGTACGTGATCGACAACGCGGCGACGACCGCCCCGCCCGGGCCGCGGAGAGGCACGGCGACGGCGCTCACGCCGGTCCGGGCCTCGTCGGCGTCGGACGCGATGCCGGCCGAGCGGATCCCGGCCAGCTGGTCCAGCAGCGTCGCCGGGTCGGTTGCAGTGCGCGGGGTGAATGCCCTGAGCCGGGCGGCCCGCAGGGTGCTCTCGGCGTCGCGGTCGTAGGCGAGCAGCGCCTTTCCGATCGCGACACCGTGTGCGGCGAACCGGTTGCCCGGGCAGGGACGGTTGGGCGCCTGACGGTGCCCGAAGATCTTCGTCAAGTAGACGACCTCGGATCCGTCCAGCACGGCGACGTGCACGGTCTGCCCGGTGAGCGCGAAGAGGTCCGCCGTGTACGGGACGAGCGCGTTACGGACGAAGTCGAGCTGGGGCGCCAGCGCGTCGCGACCTAGTTGGCGCACGACGCTCCCTACGCGGTAGGCGGTGCCGACCCGCTCGACCATCCCGGCGCGCTCGAGCGCGCCCAGCACCCGGAACGCAGTGGACTTCGTGAGCTTCGCGCGTCGAGCCAGCTCGCTGACCCCGACACCAGCCCGCTCGTCGTCGAGCGCAGCGAGCAGGTCGGCCGCCTTCTCGATGACGGCCCGCTCGTCGCGCTCGATGTGGTGAGTCATGGGCTCCATGGTAGGTAGCGCCCCGGTACAGCTCATCCCGCGTGCGTCCCTATCTGCCAGTTTGATCCGAATTCCCACTTAGCGCGGTTTTCGCCACCTCGCGATTGGAGGATTGCAGTGCTCAGCATTGACAACGAACTTTCCAGGGCAGTCGGCGCGATCAGAGCCGCTGATCCAGGAACGCTCTTAGTCGTCGGTGACTGGAAGACCCGGAGGGCGAATATTGATGCTCGCTATGCTGGACTCGACGCTGCCGCGGTTCACGACGAGCGCACCGAATCAGTTGATTTCACCGTGCCGACACCGGACGGGCACTCGGTCCCGCTGCGCCTGTACAAGCCATCGAACGTGCCGAACGTCCTCCTTGTCTACGTCCACGGTGGTGGTCTCATCGCCGGAAGCGTCGACGCATACGATAACGTCTGTCGCCGATACGCGGCAGAGGCCGGGGTAGCAGTAGTCGCGGTCGATTACCGACTGGCCCCCGAATCGCCATTTCCGGCAGCCCTCGAGGACTGCATCGCAGCGGTCGATTGGGCGATCGTAACCGCGCGGGAGCGCGTTTCTGGGGCCCGCGTCGCGATCATGGGCGACTCCGCCGGCGGTGGTCTTGCGGCCGCGACGGCGCTCGAGTGTCGCGACCAGGAGATCGGGCCCCTGGCAGCCCAGATCCTTGTCTATCCCATGCTCGATGACCGCACCACCCACGCTCCTCCCGATGTCGAGCCATTCCTGACATGGTCGGTCGCCGACAACATCACCGGCTGGCAGGCCTACCTCGGTGACAAGTACGGCACCGACGGCACGCCTGCTTCCGCTTCGGTCGCCCGTGCCGACTGGCTCTACGACCTGCCGATGGCCTATCTCGAGGTCGGACAGCTGGATCTCTTCTGTGTGGAGACCGTCGCCCACGCGACACGACTCATGGAGCATGGCGTGGCGGTGCACCTATCGGTAATCCCAGGTGCGTTCCACGGCTTCGACCAGATCGCACCCGACTCCCGGTTGGCGCGAAACGCCTTCGCTGATCGTGTCGCCTTCCTTCAGAGCCTGTGACGTGGCCGGCCCGGTGTGAACCGCCCGCGGAACCACTCGGGGTCGGGCAGATCGCTGCCGCAAAGCTCCTCGAGCCGGATGCTGAGGTCCACCAGGTCGCCGCTGACCGGGACCGTCCCCTGGGTGGCGGCCCGGACGTCCGCGTCGCGGATCCGTGCAAGCAGGGCAACCCCGTCGATCACGGTTCCCACGCTCCGAACTCGCAGCGCCGCGGAACATCACTTGGCTGCCGTCCACTCCGAAGTGAGGATGAGGTGACTGCCTGCCGCAGGCGGGAAAGGAGCCCATCCATGTCGGAGGTTGACCCGAGCGACGACGTGCTGGCGCAGGCGTCGCGGCTGCTCGAGATCGTGAACGGCAGTTGGATGACACAGGCGACCCGCGTGGCCGCCGAGCTGGGTGTCCCCGACCTGCTTGCCGAGGGGCCCCGCTCCGCCGGGGACCTCGCCACGGCGACGCACACGCACGCCCCGTCCCTCTACCGGTTGCTGCGCGCGCTCGCCACGCTGGACATCTGCCGCGAGCGTGAGGACGGCACATTCGAGCTGACACCGATGGGTGCGCTGCTCCGGAGCGACGCGGAGGGCTCACTCCGCTCCTGGACGATCTATTGGGGGCGAGAGGTCTGGACCGAGTGGGGACACCTGCTCGACAGCGTCACCACCGGCCGCAGCGCCCGTGAGACCGTCAGTGGGACGTCGCACTTCGACCCCCTGCGCGAGAACCCTGCCCGCGCCGCGATCTTCAACGCCGCGATGGCCGAGCACACCCGCCTGACCACCCGCGGAATCGTCTCCGGCTACGAGTTCGCTGAGAAGTCCCGGATCGTCGACGTCGGCGGCGGGTACGGGGAACTGCTCGCAGCCGTCCTGACAGCCAATCCCACCGTCGACGGCGTTTTGTTCGATCTTCCGCATGCGATCGAGAATGCCCGTCCGTACCTGGAGAGATGCGGCGTGGTCGGCCGCTGCACCCTCCTGTCGGGCAACTTCTTCGAGGAAGTGCCCGCGGATGCCGACGCCTACATGCTCAAGAACGTCCTGCACGACTGGGACGACGAACAAAGCCATGACGTCCTCGCCACCTGCCGGCGGGCCATGACCGGCTCGTCGAAGCTCCTGGTGATCGAGCGGCTCGTTCCCGCGACGATGCAGCCGGAGCCGGAGCACCGCCTGCTCGCCCGCGCCGACCTGCACATGCTGGTCGCACACGCTGCACTGGAGCGCACGGAGTCGCATTTCCGGGAACTGCTCGGATCGGCAGGCTTCACGATCAGCCGGGTGCTGCCGCTGGCCATGGGCTACAGCCTGATCGAGGCCGTCCCGTAGGCACTCGACACCTTCTTCTTACGTTTCCGTGACGACGGATCGTCGTCGGACGATTCAGTGCATGAATCCGGGCCCGGGTCGAACTCGCCATCAGTACGTTCATGCCGGTGTCAAGGTTCAGGTGACAGACAACACCGGCTGAATCGCCGAGATCGGGCCGGAGGGTGTGGGCCGCGGGCCTAGACTTCCGGCAGGACGGCACGGACGCCGTGCTCGTCACGATCTCCGGCCGGTCGATGAGCACCTGGGACTGCGGCTCTGCCAGGTGTACCGGCCGGATCGGATCGCGGTGGTAGAAGCTCCGGCGCTGACCGAGGCCGATGTGGGCCTGACGGATGGCGACGCGCTCACGCGCATCGGCGACGCAGCCGACCTGGCAGGGACGCCGGGCTACCGGGCTTTGCCGCTGTGTTCGAAGGCATTGATGTGGCGCTGACGCCCGGTTCCACGCTCGTCCCCATCCTCGGCAAGCTGATCAAGGACTGATGAAGATGCAGATGACCTACCTCGGCAATCGGACCGAAGGCATCGTCGGCAAGCTGGTTGGACGAAACAAGGAAGGCCACCTCTACGAGGCTGTGCGCACCGAGTACATGTCCTTCTCCAACCAGACGATCGTGAGCTTCGAGTTGCTCACCGCCGATGACCTGCGCTCGGCGAAGCGGAGTGGGCTCGGAGAGGTGATCGTCCTCCCGGAAGCACTGGCGTCGTAGGCGCCGGAGCGGATCCCGCCGGCCGGACCGGGGCGACGAGCAGCACGCCCGGATCAGGTCCACCAACGTCGAGGCCGTGCGCGTCCTGTCCCGACCAGGGGGAGGCGCAGGTTCAAATCCCGTCGTCCCGACGGCATGATGGGCGGTTCCCTTTCGTCGGGGGAGCCGCCCATCAGCATTTCTACCTGCGGAAACTTGCCGGAGCCGGGTTCCCCGCCGCAGAGCAGGTTGGTTGCGGTACACCCACCGTCGAGCACCGCCGCGGCGGGCGAGAATTCCGCCGAACGGGGGAGCGCCGTACTGCGTAACAGGTAGCATCGATCTTGCGACTGTGCGTATGACGTTGCGCGACTGACCTGCGGGGGAACGAACAGGGTGTCCGCATCCGAACCGACGGCATCTGAACCACTGGCGTTCGAACCGGCGTTGAGGGTGTGTCCTCGGCCTGCCCCGTTCTACCGGCGGCGCTCGTTCCTGTGGCGATTCGTTCCCGTGTCGGTGCTCGCGATCGTCGGGATCGTCGCGCTGATCGCGTCGGGGACGGTGGCCCTCCCGTTCCAGCGGCTGGTGACGCTTGTGGGCGTCGGCGGTTCCAAGATCGAGTACCTCGACGACCCCGTTGTTCGTGCCCAGCTCCTGCGTCATCACATGGCGGTGCGGTTGACTGCGCTCGGATCCCGTGAGGCGGCGCGGGTGCCGCTCGACGGCGTCGACTTCGTGTTCCCGTCGGGTCAGCCCGCCGCGGAGCTGGTCGCCGAGCGCCGGGTCGCTGCCCTGGAGTACTCCTCACCCCACCGGGTCTTCGTGAGTCCCATCGTGCTTGCCACCTACCGCGAGTACGCGGAGACGCTGCGGGCGGCGGGGGTCACGAGACCGCAGGCGAACCAGGACCCGGAGCACCCGTTCTACTACGACCTCGACCTCGCCGGGTTCCTCGAGCTGGCGCGGGACGGCCGGTCCTGGGACGCGCTGGGCATCGGCACGTGGGGCTTCACGAACGGCAACACCGTTCTCGCGCAGACCACCGACGTGTGCGCGGCCAACAGTGCGGCCACCTATCTCGGGCTGGTCGCCTACGTCACCCGCGGTGGCGTGCCCGTGACGGTGCAGGACGCGGTCGATCTGGCGCTCCAGATCAAACCGATGTTCCGCGAGCAGGGCCTGCCCACACGCAATCCCGACGGGATCTACTTCGTCCCCGAGGGGCGGGGGATCCTCCCGATCGTCGTGATCTACGAGCACCAGTACCTCGCCTACCAGTTGCAGCGCGTCGACAGAGGCGGAGAGCCGGACCAGGACCGCGTGCTGCTCTACCCGGACGTCGAGTTCCAGAGCGAGCCGACGATGGTGGCGCTCAACGCGGATGGCAAGTCGCTGGCAGAACTCCTGGGCACGGACTCGGTGCTGCGCAGGCGGGCGCTGGAACTGGGCTATCGAGTGCTCGACCCGAGCCTCGAGGACTCCAGCGCGGAACTGCCGCGGTTCCTCGCCGAGCGAGGGGTGCCCGCGCCGGCGATCTCGACCAGCTACACCCGGGGGCTGTTGCCGGACGTGCCGATGCTGGAGGCGATGATCACGACCGTCGGCGACTGCCGGCCGATGCCGTGATGATCTCGACGATCGTGCGTCCGCTGGCCGCGCTCTTCGCGGCGCTCGCCGTGCTGTCCGGTTGCACCGCGACCACGCAGGCTCCGGTCACGCTGCGGGTGCTGGCGACACCCGAGCTGGCCGACCTGGCGCCCCTGCTGCCCGACCTCCGAGCGGACACCGGCGTCGACCTGCAGCTCGACATGGACCACGGGCTCGACGCGGTCGGCGCGCTCCGGCCCGGCCGGTACCGGCACGACGCGGCCTGGCTGTCGTCCGACCGCTACTTCCAGCTCGAGCTCACTGCCTCGGGCTACACCGGGCCGCGGCCGCCGAGCACGTCGATCATGATGTCACCGGTGGTCGTCGGGATGAAGCGCGCCGCGGCCGAGCGGCTGCGGGCCGGCGGGCCGATCTCGTGGGCCGACATCGCCGCGAGCGCGGCGGCGGGCGAGCTACGGTTCGGAATGGCTGAGCCGCGGCGCTCGGGGAGTGGGCTCGCAGCACTCGTCGGGGTGGCCACGGCGGCCGCTGACACAAGGCACGCGCTGCAGCTGGAGGACGTCACCTGCGACCGCGTCCGCGGCCTTCTCGCCGGGCACGCACTGCGTGCCGACACGTCCGCTGCGCTCGTCGACGGCTTCATCACTCGCGAGTCTGAGCTGGACGCGCTGGTGGCGCCGGAGTCCACGCTGTTGTCACTCAACGGCAGCGGTCGGCTGGCGGAGCCGCTGGAGATCGTGTACCCGGCCGACGGGATCATCCAGTCCGACTTCCCGTTCCTGCTTCTGGACCCGGCGCAGCGCGACGCGTACGACCGGGTCGTCGACTGGCTGCTGACGGAGCCGGTGCAGCGGCGAATCATGGATCAGACCGCGCGACGGCCGATCGCCCCGAACATTCCGCGCCCGCCGCAGCTGCCAGTGACAACGGGCAACGCGCTGTACTTCCCGGACCGCCTGGAGGTCGTCGACGCGCTGCTCGCAGAATACGAGGCGATCGGCACCCAGCCGCCTGCCCATGTGATCTTCGTACTCGATTTCTCCGGCTCGATGCGGGGCGACCGGATCGCGGCCCTGCGCGCGGCGTTCGTCCAGCTGAGCGGTGAAGGGGAGGCGTCGTTCGTGGGGGTCCACGCGGGGGAGCGGATCACCATGGTCCGCTTCGGCGGCGAGGTTCTCGCGGAGCGCGACTTCGCCGCCGGCGACCCCGCCGAGCTGGCGGCACTGCGCGAGTTCGTCGACGTGGATTCCTTCGACGGTCGAACGGCGGTCTGGAGCGCCACCGAGCACGCGTTCGGCATTGCGGCGCGGGTGCTCGCCACGGACGCCGCCCGGCCCGTGTCGATCGTCCTGATGACCGACGGGATCAACAACGCCGGGCTCACCGCCGACGAGTTCCTGGCGCGCCTCGGTGTTCCGGGTCGGCCACCCGTGCCGGTCTTCACCATCCGATTCGGCGAGGCTGACGCGGCCGAGCTGGCCAGGGTCGCGACGGCCACCGGCGGCCGGTCGGTCGACGCCGACATCGACCTCACCACCGCGTTCGAGGACCTCCGTGGCTGTCGTTGACGAGTCGTGGCTGGCCGCGTGGTGGGCGTGGCTGCTGGTGTGGGGTGCCACGGCGGCGCTGCTCGCGGCATCGGTGGCCATCGTGTTCCGCTACCGGACCTACTACAGGTCCCCGCCCCGCCAGGACATCTGCGTCTACCTCGACGCCGGCTCCGTCATGGACCTCTACCACCGGTACGGAGGCGTCTACGCGGCGGCGCTGAGCCGTCAGGTGGAGAAGAGGGTCAGCAGGAGCCGGAGGTTCGCGGGGTCGGCCAACCTCGACCCGCTGAGCGTAGACGCAGAACGCGGTGTCACCAGCGAGGTCTTCGAGAGGTACGTGGTCAACGACTCGCCGATCTCCATCATCTCGATCGTCCTCGGGGTCCTGGACAAGGCGCACGACATCGTCGACGTGAACCTGATCAGCCAGGAGGTGGAGGCGAGCGATGCGTTGGACAAGGCATTCAATCGTCGACCGCTGACTGCGCACGTCCGTCTCGGTCGGATCAACGCCTTCCTGTTGATCCAGGGCGAGTTCCGGGTCGTCGACCGGACCGCCAAGGCCATCACGCTCGAGGCCCCTTTCGGTGAGCCGGCCGATCCCGGCCAGGGGCCACAGGTCCGACTCGTCTGCGCGGCGGCCGGCCTGCGCACGGACGAGCTCTTCTCCGGGACATTTCGGTGCCTCGGCCGAGGCGCGAGTTGGGACGCGGCGACACAGACGCTGGAGGTGCGTCCTATCGCGGTCTTCCACTGACCACTCACACGGGGAGACCTGCGAGGAGGACGTGAGAAGGCGTCGTGATCGTCGTGCCGCCTGCTGTCGGCTCCAGATCGACTACTGTGCGATAGTCCTTGATCGAGAAGTTGAAGGCGTCCTCGTAGGCGATGCGCCGGCCATCCACGAGCTCGGTCAGTCGCTCGCCCGTGACGACCCGGCCCGTGCGGAAGGCGCGGACGGTCCCGACGGCGTCACGGCCGCCCGGGTCGAGTCCGGTTGAGCGCGCTTCCACCAGTTAGTCCAGTCCGGAGGACCATTGCGGCCAGCTACGTCCGTCGATCAGTAGGCCCCAGACGGTGGCGACGGGGGCCGACCTCGTCGCGCTGACGTGGTAATGCTGCATCGCAGTGAACTCCTGAGTGGGATTCTCGGTGGGGCCCGCAGCTCGGGGCGTCGTCCAGGCGGGCGGTGTGCATCGGTCAGGAGCGGATCTGCGCGGCGCCGCCCCCATGTCCACCTTCAGTCACCGCAGCCAGGTCTCCTGCAGGACGTCTTCGGCGTCGGCAGCCGATCCGAGCATCTCGTGGGCGACGGTGAAGAGCAGGTTTGCGGTGTGCGACGAACGCCTCGGTGGCGGAGCCTATCCGGCCGCCACCGGCGAGCGGTTCGGCTGCGCCCGGTGTTGGCTCGCCGCGCTCGTTCATAGTCGGCTCCTGCCTGTTCGCTCTCGAACGGTGCTCCATCCACAGACGCCGGCCCGCACCGCTGTGTGACACGTGTGATCGGTGACGCACGTCGCAGGAACGCGCTGTCACAGAGTCCGGGTCGCCGGCGCCTCATGGTCGTCAGGACGCAGCGCGGACGATCCGTGCGGCGCGCAACTCCACGAGTGATCGCCTTGGTCCTGTCGCGTGGAGACCACCGCCCGACCGCCAAAGCAAGCCAACCGACAGGAGCAACACATGACGCACCGCATCGTCGTGCTCGGCGCCGGCTATGCCGGGTCCTACGTGGCCGGAAACCTGGCCCGCCGGCTGTCCCCGGCGGACACCGAGGTCACCGTCGTCAACGCTGAGCCGGACTTCGTCGAGCGGCTGCGGCTGCACCAGCTCGCGGCCGGCCAGGATATCGAGGCTCGGAAGCTCGCCGACGTCTTCGCGGGCACGGGGATACGGCTGCGCCTGGCCCGTGTCACCGCCGTCGATCCCGAGCGCCGGGTCGTCGCCGTGGACGACGCCGCCGGCGGCGGCAAGCTCGGCTACGACACGCTTCTCTACGCGCTCGGCAGCCACGCCGCCGACTGCGGTGTCCCCGGCGTGGCCGAGCACGCCTTCCACGTCACCGGCCGGCCCTCGGCGCTGCGCCTGCGCGAGCGCCTCGACAGCCTGGGCGGGCGGGTCGAAGGCGGGAGTGTGCTGGTGGTCGGCGACGGGTTGACCGGCATCGAAACCGCCACCGAGCTCGCCGAATCCCGGCCCGGCTTGTCGGTGGCGCTGGTGGCCCGCGGCGAGCTGGGAGCCCGGCTCTCCGCTGGAGCCCGCAGCCACCTGCGCCGGGCCTGCGACCGGCTGAGCATCACCGTCTGGGAGCACACCAGCGTCGAAGCCGTCGAAGCGACCCGGGTGCTGTGCGCCGACGGCACCGCCCTGGCGTCCGATGCAACAGTGTGGACGGCCGGGTTCGCGGTCAACCCCATCGCCGCCGCCAGCGGGCTGGAGGTCACCGAGAACGGTCAGATCGTCGTCGATCGCACCATGCGGTCGGTCTCGCACCCGAACGTCTACGCCGCCGGCGACAGCGCCTACGCCATCGGCGACAACGGCCGACCGCTGCCGATGTCCTGCGCTTCGGCCGGCTACACCGGCCGCCAGGCCATGGACGCGATCGTGGGACGCCTGACCGGCCGCAAGATTGCGAACACGAAGATGGCCTACCACGGCAACCACATCAGCCTCGGGCGGCGGGACGGGATCCTGCAGATGGTCGACGACGAAGCGCAAGCAACGCCGAAGTATGTGGGCGGCCGGAAAGCCGCGCGGATCAAGGCGGGAATCCTCACGATGTCGCTGTGGGCCACCTCGCACCCGACCTTCGGCCTGCCCAAGCGCCCGCGCCGCCTGGCCACCGCGCCGGATGGGTCAGCCGAGAACGCGGTCGTGTCAACCACTCAGCCTTGATCATTCGCCGCGGTTGCGAGCGCTCTTGTCGGCCCCATCGTCGAGGGTCTCGTTGATCGTGTTGTCACGGTGCGGGTCAGGCTCGGGACCCGACCCTCGCGTCGGGTAGCGCCGGGTTCCACGGGCCGGGCAGATGCAGGGGTCGGGGACACCGACATGTTGATCCCCGTCAGGTCGATGAGGCAGGGCGAGCGCGGTGAGCAGGCAGGTGGCCAGGGGTGTGCTCCCGGGGCAGGTCTCGGGGATGCGGATCTCGCGACGCTGGACGTCACGGTGGCCTCCCGATTGCGCACGCGCAGAAATCAGATCGATCCATTACCTGGAGGTCATCCATGACGAAGAGTGTCGCCGGCGAACTCGCCGGCCTGGAACTGCCGGTTGAGCGGGGCTGCCCGTTCGCCCCGCCCGCCGCCTACGAGCGACTGCGCGAACAAGCGGGGATCAACAAGGTTCGCCTGACCAGCGGCGGCGAAGCGTGGTGGGTGTCCGGGCATGAGGAAGGCCGTGCCGTCCTCACCGACGGTCGCTTCTCCTCCGACAAGCGCAAAGACGGCTTCCCGCTCTTCACCCTCGATGCGGCGACCCTTCAGCAGCTCCGCAACCAGCCGCCGTTGATGCTCGGCATGGACGGCGCAGAACACTCCGCGGCCCGCCGTGCAGTGATCGGCGAGTTCACCGTGAGGCGCCTGGCCGCGCTACGCCCGCGGATCCAGGACATCGTTGACCGGTTCATCGACGACATGCTGGCCGCCAACCAGCGGCCGGTCGACCTGGTGCAGGCGCTCTCCCTGCCCGTGCCCTCCCTCGTGATCTGCGAACTGCTCGGCGTCCCCTACACCGACCACGACCTCTTCCAAAGCCGCACCGCCATGATGGTGCGCCCGACCTCGCTGGAAGACCGCCAGCGAGCCGTCGCCGAACTGCGCGCCTACATCGATGACCTGGTCACCTGCAAGGAGTCGAAGCCCGACGACGACCTGCTCAGCCGACAGATCGCCCGACAACGCCAGGTGGGCATCCTCGACCACGCGGGCCTGGTGAGCCTCGCCTTCTTGTTGCTGACCGCCGGACACGAGACCACGGCGAACATGATCTCGCTCGGCGTGGTCGGGCTGATTTCCCATCCGGAGCAACTGGCCATGGTCAAGGCCGACTCGGGCAAGACGCCCATGGCCGTGGAGGAACTGCTGCGCTACTTCACCATCGCCGACGGGGTCACCTCCCGGGTGGCCGCCGAAGATGTGGAGATCGGCGGAGTCCACATCAAGGCCGGCGAGGGCGTCATCGTCTCGATGCTGTCGGCCAACTGGGACCCGGCGGCGTTCAAGGATCCGGCCGAACTGGATGTCGAGCGCGGGGCCCGCCACCACCTCGCCTTCGGATTCGGCCCGCACCAGTGCCTCGGCCAGAATCTGGCCCGGATGGAGCTGCAGACCGTCTTCGACACGCTGTTCCGCCGCATCCCCACCCTGCGGCTCGCCGCACCGGCCGAGGACCTACGGTTCAAGACCGACGCCGCCGTCTACGGCGTTCACGAACTCCCGGTCACCTGGTGAGCAGGACATGATGCGGATCAAAGCGGACACCGGCCTGTCCGTCGGCTCCGGCCAGTGCGTCCTGACCGAGCCGGCCGTCTTTGACCAAGGCGCCGACGGCATCGTGGCCCTGCTGACTGATCACCCCGACGACCACAGCGCCGCACAGGCGCGCCACGCCGTCACCCTGTGTCCATCCCGAGCCCTGTCCATCCTGCCGGAGTAAGCACAATCCGGGGGGCGACGGCGTGGGCCGTCAACGTTTACTCCTCGGGTGCCTCGTCGGCGATTTCCCAAGACGTGGCGGTTCGATCACGGCTGGCCACGGCGTTGCGTCAGCTCCGCCAGTCGCCTCGAGGTCGTCACCAGGTCGCCGACGAAGAGCTCACCACCGCTCCGGCATCGACCACTCTCGGTTCGACCGCTGAGGATCGGCCCCGCCGCGTGAGCCGGCGACCTCGACGGCACGGATCAAGGGACTGTTCGACGAACGCTGTAGCTGGTCCGACACGCCGAGCGGAGCTCGGGGAAGGACCAGCTATGACCGACACGATCGAGCCTGTGCCGGCGCGAAGGTCTCGAAAGACACGATCTCCCGGATCACCGACAAGGTCCTTGACGAACCGGGGAGTGGCAGAGTTCGGCCGCTCGATGCGGTCTATCCGGTGCTGTTCATCGACGCGATCCACGTCAGGGTCCGCGACGGGCAGGTGACCAACCGGCCCTTATGTCGTCATCAGGTGACTGTGGACGGCCATCGCGACATTCGCCAGCGACCGTAGCTCCGGGAGAGCAGGCCGATGCCGCCGCCCTGAGGTAGCCCACGACGCCGACGGACGGCGCTGCACCGTTCAGGGGAGCGAGGCCGTGTTCTGCGGCCGCTTCGACGACGCTGCTCCATCGCACTCCGCCGCCGATACGTGCAGTGCGGGCGCGCCCGGGTCTATATCCAAGCCATTGATCCGACGAGTGCTGAGCAGTAGCGCGCCAGCAGCGGGCCGCATCGGAGCGTGCCCGGTCGACTGGACCGCGACCGGCAGGTCGCGCCGTGCCGCGAACTGCACTGCTGTGCTGACGTCCGCTACCGACGTCACGCCGACGACCGCGGTGGCCAGTTCCCATGGGAAGTCAACGTATCTCCTTGATTCGAATGGCCGGTCGTCGTCGGACGATGAGCTGAGAGCCAGCCCGGGACTGCGGAAGGCCTCAGAAGTTGGGAGCTGTGCCCGAAGGTGCTCAGCTGCGTTCAGTAGCGGTTTCGACGGCAGCGTCGGTGCCCACGGAGGCGACACAGGCCGTCGAGCCAGCGTTCGGTGGAGGCACGCACGTCGGCGAGGTGTGCCGCCGAACCGTCACGTTTCTGCCAGCAGTTCTCGCACCCGGGGTGCCACCTTCGTGCCGAAGAGCTCGATGTTGGTCATGAGCTTGTCGTGTCGGAGTCCGCCGATGCCGTACTTGAGGTCGAACCGTGTGGCGCCGAGCACGGTCATGTTCTTCGCGATCTTCCGGGCGACGGTCTCGGGTGAGCCGATGTAGAGCGCGCCGTCCGGGCTGGCGTCCTGCGTGTAGGACGCTTTGCTGGGAATGCGGAACCCGCGGGTCTTGCTGACGCGGGTGAGTACCTCGATGTAGTGCGGCCAGAAGTCTTCGAGCGCCTGCTCGTCAGTGTGTGCGACATGGCCGGGTGAGTGAATCCCGATCGATCTGCTCGGCTGGTCGAACCGCTGTAGAGCCTCGGCGAACAGTTGCGAGTACGGCGCGAAGCGCTGGGGTTGGCCGCCGATGATCGCGAGCATCAGCGAGAACCCGTAGCGCGCGGCGCGGATGACGGACTGCGGGCTACCGCCGACCCCGATCCAGACCGGGAGGGGGCCCGACTCGAGGTGCGGCACCACGTCCTGGTCCACGAGCGCCGCGCGGGTGTTGCCTCGCCAGGAGACCGGCCCGCCCGCGACGAGCTCGGCGAAGAGGTTCGTCTTCTCCTCGAACAGCTCCTCGTAGTCCTTGAGCTCGTAGCCGAAGAGCGGGAAGGAGTCGACGCTGGAGCCGCGGCCCAGGATCACCTCGGCGCGGCCGCTGGACACCGCGTCGAGTGTTGAGTATCGCTGGAACACCCGGACGGGATCGTCCGAGCTCAGCACGGTGACGGCCGATCCGAGCCGGATCCGTCGGGTGCGCCCCGCGACCGCGGCCAATACGACGTCGGCGGCGGAGAGTGGCATGTCCGCGGTGTGGTGCTCCCCGACACCGAAGAAGTCGAGTTCCACGGCCTCGGCCTGCACACCTTCCTCGACGAGGTTGCGGATCGTCTGCGCGTGCGAGAGATACTCGCCCTGCTCGTCCCGCATGACGTCGCCGAAGGTGTTGAGACCGAGGCGGATGGGGAGCCGTGGCTCGGGCGAGGGTTCGGGTCCGGCATTCAAGATCATCGTCTCCAACGGTGGTTCCTGGATGTGCTGCCGCGCCGGTCTGGACGGTCGCGCTCCTCCTCTACGGTGTCCAGCGCTGCGATCCGGTGACTGGCCCGTTGTGCACGGCGTCGGTCATTGCCTGTCGCTGTCGCGGTCGAGGTGCCGCCGGAGGGAGTCGAGGATCTCTGACAGCGCGTCGATCTGCTCGGCTGTCAACGCGTCGGCGAAGTGCCGCTTGATCGCCCGAAGGTGCGGCGCCGAGGCGCGGCGGAACGCGTGGGCTCCCTCGGGTGTCAGTGAAATCGCGGTGCCGCGGCCGTCGGTGCGGCAATCGTCGCGCTGAACTAGACCACGTTGTTCCATTCGCCCGAGATGGTGCGAGAGCCGGCTTCGCTCCCAGTCGATCGTGGCAGCGAGCTGCGACGATCGAAGCCGGCGCCCGTCGGCCTCGGAGAGTGCGAGCAGCACTGTGTAGTCGGCCGGCGAGAGGTCCGTCTCCTGCAGTTGGGCTCCGAGTCGGCGCCGCAGGTCCGCGGTGGTGTCCAGCAGTGCCCGCCACGTCCGGAGCTCCCCGGGCGTCATGTGGAGTCGGGTGTGCTCGGCCATCTCGCTCCTTTCGTTGACATGTCAACTGTAGCGCAGTCGGTGACACGTCAATGAGCTCGAGGCAGTGCGCTGACTCACGTGCTCGTGGGGAAGGTCTTGCCGTCGGCCTCTGAGCCACAGCGATGGCCGGGCTCCCGTCGCGCCTTGCCGGATGAGCGGAGGAGCCCGGACTCATCGACTGCAGTTGGACGTTGACGGGCGGTGTTCCCGACGCCGGCGTGAAGTGACCCCCGTGGCCGGACTGGTGTGCCCGGTGTTCTCCGGAGTCGGGTAGCTGGGATTTTGGCCATCGCGCCCCTTCCCGGAGCGGTGTGTGGGCAGGCGATACTCGCCCCTCAGCCCGCGAAGTCCGGCACGTGACCAGCTGTGGGTAACCGACATCACTGAGCACCACACCCGCTCTGCTGCGCGGTAGTGCTCGACGTCTACGCCCGCCGCGTGGTCGGGAGCGACACCTCCCCGACCTCAGCGCTGTCCGGTCGGCACCTGCGTCGTTGCTGCCCCGACCGACCCCGAGGGCCGACTTCGGACGGGATGGCTATGAACCCGCACGTCGGCATGGCCGCCGGGTGACGAGGCGCGTCGACAGGCACTGTCTACGGCTCGCCCAGTGTGAACTCTCGGAAGGCTGTCCCGAACCGGCTGGCGTCTCGGGGAATCATGAGGAAGAGTGATTGCTCCGGTGCCGAGTGCAACGTCAACAGTTCGTTGGTGAATTCAAGCCGACCTGCAGTGGGGTGGTTCAACGTCTTTCCCGGGGGGAGTTCTCCGGCAACGCGGTGCTCAGCCCAGACCTCGCGGAACAGCTCGGACTCCGCGGAATGTTTCGTCACCAGTTCGTGCAGTTGTCGGTTTCCGGGACGGCGGCTCGCTGTTAGCCGTAGAATACCGATCATCGCAGCGCTCGTCTGCTCCCAGTCGTCGCCGTAGAGCGCCTGGGTCTCGGGTGTGAGCATCCATTGAATGCCGGAGCGCTCACACGTGGGCATCAACGTGAAGTCGCCGAGCAGGAAACGCGCTGCGTCGTTCGCTGCGAGGATGTCGGTGTACGGTCCGCAGAGTACGGCGGGGGTGTCGCCGAGGGCCTCGACAACTCGTCTGGTCCGGGGATCCACGGCGTTCTCGGGCGGGCCGGCGCTGATCGATCTCGAGTCCCCTGCGTCGGCGAGAGCGAACAGGTGCCTCCGCTCGTCCTGTGTGAGCTGCAGCACCTGCGCCACGGCGTCGAGCAGAGATGGTGAGGCGGTCCGCTGCCGCCCCTGTTCGAGACGCGCGTAGTAGTCCGGACTCACACCGACCAGTACGGCCAGTTCTTCCCTTCGCAGGCCTGGCACCCGGCGACGGCGGGTTGGCCGCAGTCCGATGTCCGCTGGGTCGAGCCGGGCTCGGCGCGTCCGAAGAAAGGTTCCGAGCTCGGCGTTCCGGTTCATGGTCACCCCGCTGGCTACGGCTACGCTCATCATCCACACCAACAGGCTGTCTTCGCTGGATATTTCTGATCGTGCCAGGTGGTGGCCCTTGAGATCACCTTGCCCTCTCGTCGCGGACAAAGGCGACATAGCCCTATTTATCGGCCAGGTGGGACTGTGGGCGCGCGGACACCTCGGCGGGAAACGGCAGACTTTCGCTCCGCACGCCTGGACCGGGTTGATGTCGGCGCAGGGTGGACCTCGGACACCCAGGCTTCACATGCCTATATAACCGGCGCCAACCGCGTGTTTCCTCGTCCGCATGAGGTCGACAGGGAAGACCTACGACTACATCGTCGTGGGGGCCGGGACAGCCGGGAGTGTGCTTGCCGCGCGGCTGTCCGAAGACGTCGACGCGCGTGTGCTCCTGGTGGAAGCCGGGGGCCGCGACCCACAGGAGCTCACCTCAGTCCCCCCGGCATGGCCTGACCTGCTGGGGACGGCGGCGAACTGGGGCGAGAGCACAGCCGTCCAGTCGGCGACCGGAACGCGCCTGGCGTTCCCGCGCGGGCGTGGTCTGGGTGGATCCTCGGCCATCAACGCCATGCTCTTCCTCCGTGGTCATCGGTCCAGCTATGACGCGTGGGAGGCGGCCGGGGCAAAGGGGTGGGGCTTCGATGATCTCTTGCCCTTCCTGCGTCGAAGCGAGCGCGCGGAGGGACGTGACCCAGCCGCGCGTGGAGTAACCGGGCCGGTGCCGGTCGGGCCGGCCGATCCGGGTCACCCCATCGCGGAGGCCGTCCTGGCCGGGGCCGTGGAACTCGGTCATCCGGCGGCAACCGACATCAGCAGTGGGCTGGAGGAAGGGTTCGGCCGGACCGATCTGACCATTGCCGACGGTGCCCGGATCAGCGCCTTGGACGCCTACCTGGCACCAGCGATGAGCCGTCCCAACCTTGACGTGGTCACCGACGCCTCCGTACATCGGGTGACGGTGGCAGGCGGGAGGGCCACCGGCATCGAATACAGCATCGGCGGCGCGACGTCCCAGGTGTGGTGCCCCGGGGAGATCCTGCTCACTGCAGGATCCATCGGCTCTGCGCAGCTGCTGCTGCAGTCGGGCATCGGTCCTCGGGCCCACCTGAGCGAGGTCGGGGTCGAGACCGTACTGGACCTGCCGGGGGTTGGGTCGAACCTGCACGACCACCCCATGGTCACCGTCGTCTACCACGCGGCCCGGCCGATTCCCGCCGCGAGGAACAACCACGGCGAGGTGGTCGGGCTCGTCCGAAGCGACGCCGCTGTGCGGGCACCGGACCTGCAGATCCTCGCAGTGGACTTTCCGATGCGCGCGGCCTCGCTCGCCGGCCCCGACCAGGGCTACGCCATCGCCTTCTCCCACATGGCGCCTCTCAGTCGTGGCTCGGTCCGGCTGACCGCCGCTGGTCCCGCAGCGGGCCCCATCATCGACCCGAACTACTACGGCGATCCCCGGGACCTGGAGGTCATGGCCGCCGGACTTCGTATCGCCCGCGAAATCGGCCGAGCCTCCGCGCTTGCCCCTTGGTGCCGTGCCGAGGCGCTCCCCGGCCCGGACGTGCACGACCACCACAGCGTGCGTGCCTTCCTTCGCGCCAACCTGCTGCCCTACTTCCACCCTGTTGGGACCTGCCGAATCGGCGACGACGACGGTGCCGTGGTCGACTCCGACCTTCGGGTACGCGGGATCAGCGGGCTCAGGGTCGCCGATGCATCGGTGATGCCGTCCATCGTCTCCGCCAACACGAACGCCACCGTCTACGGGATCGCCGAACGCGCCGCCGGTCTCGTCTCGGCCGCAGCCTGACCGACGGCGGACCGACGTGCATCGCTCGGCAGCCCGACTTGGTGGCGGCCGTCGACAGGGTCTGGCCCGGCGGGCCCCAGATCATCGCCGAAATAACAATCGAGACCGGCTGCGGCAGCAAGCAGTCTGTGTGGCCGAACCATTCTTTGGCGTCCACCGACGAACCCGCTGGCCACTGTGAGGAGAGCTGATGATATACAGCAGTGCCCTGCCCGATGTCGAGATTCCCGACGTCACACTGTCCGAATACGTCCTCGGTCGGGCCCGCGAGCGCGGCGCGAGAACGGCGCTGGTCGACGCGACGTCCGGGGAGCGGCTGACCTATCGAGCCCTGGCTGATGGCGTCGATGCGACCGCGGGCGCCCTGTTTCACAAAGGTGTCGGATCCGGCGACGTGGTCGCCTTGATCAGCCACAACCAGCCCCTCTATGCGGTGGGGTTGTACGGGGTGCTCGCGACGGGCGCGGCAATCACCCCGATGAACCCGATCTCGACGACCGACGAGCTGGTCAAGCAGCTGGTCGCGTCGAAGGCCGTAGTGATCATGGCATCTGAGCAAGCGGCGACCCAGGCGGCAATGGCAGCTGACATCGTGGGGATCGAGCACCGAATCGTGTTCGGCGAGGCTGAGGGGTTCACGCCGTTCGCCGAGCTGCTCGCGGATCGTCGAGGTTGTCCCCGCTTGGCACTGGATCCTCGCAGCTCGCTCGCGGTGCTGCCCTTCTCCAGTGGGACCACGGGCCTGTCCAAGGGAGTCATGCTCACCCACCGAAACCTGGTGGCCAACATCGAGCAGAACGGCGCGGGCTGGCAGGTCGCGGAGAACGACATCCTGGCTGCAGTGCTGCCGTTCTTCCACATCTACGGCTTCACGGTCGTGCTGAACGCTGCGCTGCGCGCCGGCGCGACAATCGTGACGCTGCCTCGCTACAACCTCCACACGTACCTGCGCATGGTGCAGGACCACCAGGTCACCCGGACCTATCTGGCACCCCCGATGGTGCTCGCCCTGGCCACCGCGCCCGCAGTCGACAACTATGACCTTTCCTCGCTCCGGCTCGGGATCTGCGGCGCAGCCCCACTCGACGTCGACCTGACCAGGCGGGCCGAGGCCCGGCTGGGCTGTCTGATCCGTCAGGGCTACGGCATGACCGAGGCGAGCCCGACCATCAATCTGGTGCCCGACGCCGAGTTCGAGACCATACCGGCCGGTTCCGTCGGCCGGCTGGTGCCTTCTACCGAAGCCCGCCTGGTGGATCCGGCCACCGGCGCCGACGTTGCACGTGGTGAACCCGGGGAGCTGTGGATCCGAGGTCCGCAGGTGATGGCTGGATACCTGGACAACCCAGAATCCACCACCGAGACGCTCGTCGACGGCGGTTGGCTGCGTACCGGTGACATCGTACGGATCGACGATGCGGGGATCTATTGGGTCGTCGACAGGCTCAAGGAACTCATCAAGTACAAGGGATACCAGGTCGCACCGGCCGAGCTCGAGGCGCTGCTGCTCACCCATCCCGACGTGCTCGACGCCGGCGTGATCGGCGTGCCGCACCACGAAGGCGGTGAGGCACCCAGGGCGTTCGTGGTCACCTCGAGGCCGATCTCAGCAGAATCGCTCATGGCCTGGGTGGCCGAACGGGTCGCACCCTACAAGAAGGTGCGCAGCATCGAGTTCATCGAGCAGATCCCGAAGTCGCCGAGTGGAAAGATCCTCCGCCGGTCGCTCGCCACGCGACCCGGGTCAGCCCAGAAGTAGGAGATCAGGGAAGCGGCCTATCTGTGCACCTCGCGGGATATGTCCGCCGGCTCCGGTGAGGCAACTCGGACCAGACATCTGTCCGCAGTCAACGCATCTGTCAGACGCCGGAAAGTCACTCGGCCACTCGAATAGAAGGGAAGGTTCATGACCAGCGCAGAAAACCGGCAGGACGCCGCCGCAGCCGACGATCAGGTGCGGGCGCTGCTGCCGCCGTCGCTGCAGGTGGAGCGGCGTGGCCCGGATGGTGTCATCGCGGTATTGCGCCTGGCCCGGTCGGCCAAGCGCAACGCGCTCGATACCCGGACCGTGCTAGGCCTCGAGACGTTCTTCTCCATTCTGCCGGCCGAGGTCCGGGTTGTGGTTCTCGATGCAGAGGGGGACCATTTCTCTGCGGGGCTCGACCTGTCGGAAATCGCCGAGCGCGACACCTTCGCCGCTGTTGAGCACTCGCAGATGTGGCATCGCGCATTCGAGCGCATCGAGCGCGGTCGTGTCCCCGTTGTCGCTGTGCTGAAGGGCGCGGTGATCGGTGGTGGGCTCGAATTGGCCTGCGCCGCGCACATCCGGGTGGCCGAGCCGAGCGCCTTCTACGCGCTGCCCGAGGGGCAGCGGGGGCTGTTCGTCGGGGGCGGTGGATCGGTGCGCCTGCCGCGGCTGATCGGCGTGCACAGGATGGTCGACATGATGCTCACGGGGCGTGTGCTCGACGCGGGGGAGGGGCACGCCCTCGGCTTGTCCCAATATCTGGCCGGACCGGGGGAGGGGCTCGCGGCAGCGCTGGAGATGGCCTGCCGAATCGCGACCGGCTCGCCGGTCACGACGTTCGCGGTACTGCAGGCGCTGCCCCGGATCGCCGAGGCCAATTCGTCGGACGGGTACCTCCTTGAATCACTGATGGCGGCCGTCGCCGCCGGTACCACCGATGCCAAGGATCGCGTACAGGCGTTCCTACAGGGCCGGGCACGGAAGGTGGGGTGAATGATCGGATGCACAAGGCTGGTTCGGAACCAGGCGTTCACCCGCCGGACGCATCGGCACCGGTTCGATCCCCATGCAGTTCCCGTACCTTGCAGCTGCGGCCGAGCACCAGCCATTCAGCCGCGAAATAGAACGCATGTCCACCGGCTGGACGCGAGCCGATTCGCGCTCAGCCCTTCGCGCGGCGTGGCACCCGAGATCGAAAGCGTGGGAGCGGGCGATCAGCTCTACGCGGACTTGCTGACCGGCCGTGTGCGGTTCCGCATGGTCTTCGTGTCATGACTCCAGCACGAGTGTCCGCGATGACCAATAGCGTGCGACCGGGCAAGACGACTAGGGCGCACCGCGTCAGTGAGCCTGCCACGGTGGCGATTCTCGCGTTCGGTGCTTTGGGCGCTCCGCTCGGTCTCGCGGGTCTGCTGGTCTCCTGGGGCGCGGCCGAACGAGCATTAGGTATGCAGGAACCGCTGTCCGAGCTCTTTACCGCGGCTGCGCTGGGCCTGTGGACGACCTACGCTGTACGCTGGATTATCCAGCCCGGTCGGCACCGTCGCTCTGCGGTCGCTGACCGCTCGTACCGGTTCCTCGGCCCGTTCGCCGCCATTCTTCCCACGATTGGCATCCTTCCGCTCGTCACGGGACCTTTCGTGATCAGCGTGGGCATGAATGAGCTAGGAGCACGTGGGATGGCGCTGGGCATCTTCGGTGGGGGGGTGTTCTTCTGGACCCTTGTCGGCGCGATGGCCGCTGCCCACTCACTGAATGCTGAAGCTTTGCTGCCCGACCAGCTGCCACTGCATGTCGCGCTTCTCGCTGCACCGGGTATCGCCTATGTTGCCTGGGGGAACTTGAACCCGGGGCCGGTTGACCTGATCGGGCAAGCACTGACGGGCGTGCTCGCCGCGATGGTGTTAGTCCAGGTCATGCTTCTCAACAACTATGCAAGGCTCTCCGGCCGCGGGCGACCTGAACGTCGGCGAGGTGTATCCGATCATGAGCGGGATCCGGATGGCGATCGGGGTCAACCATCTAATCGCGATCGTGGTCGATGTAACGATCGGAGAGGTTGGCCAAGATCATGTGGCGACACCGTCTGAGTGATCGTTGGTGGGGGGATCTTCTGGGTTGGCGTGGAGCTGTCTGACAGCGTCCACAGGATTCTCGTGATCCTTGCTGACGCGGTTACGGGCTGGGCGTCACAGCCGGTTCGCGTCGCGGTGGCGGTGTGGACGACAGTTCCGAGGCACCGTCATCCACGGCGACAAGGGGTCAGGCCGGCGCACCCGGGGGTGGGGGCGGGCCGGTCACTGCCCGACGCCTGCTCCTGACCCGAGGGGTGGGGCCAGGCCGCGCGCATGCGGTCTGGCCCCGTGGTCGGACCGGAGTGGAGGCGCTGTCACGCCACGCCGGGGAACTCGTCGGCGACCGGGATGGCCGCGCCACACGCCACGAGTCCGGCGACGCCGACTCAGCCGGCCGCGACCCGCGCACGCGGCGAGAGCGCGATCCGGTCGATGGTGAGGGCGTGCAGGCCGCCGAGGGCGAACTCCCACAGGCGGGCGGGGGGTGTGGAAGTACGCGAGGGGCTGGTTCGTGATCGTCGGCTCCACCGAGTACACCGGGGAGGCGGAGAACAGGCTTGTCAGCACGGCGGTCAGCCGGGGACGCAGCGGGGCCGGGGAAGCGGCGGAGCTGACCGCCACGACGGCGACCAGGAGCGGCCAGACGAGGAAGACCTGGCCCTGGATGGACAGTGACCAGAAGTGCTGCACGACGCTGGTCATGTTGGTGCGGGCGGCGTAGTCGACCGAGTCAGCGGCGAGTTGCCAGTTCTCGGCGAAGAGCGCCGAGGCGGCGATCTCCCGGATCGTCTGCGCCCAGCGTCCGTGGGGCAGCACGGCGATGCTCAGTAGTGCCGTGGCCACGAGCACCCCAGCTGCCTCCGGGATCAGGCTCGTCGGTCACCTCGATATCGGGGAATCTCAAGGCTGTGTGAGGAGCCACTAGGGTGCCTGGAATGAGTTCATACGACCCTGCACGTCCCACGCCCACGATGGATCTGAGTGTTCTCGACGACGCGAGCTGGTTGTACGACCAGAGCCAGCTTCTGGCAACAGTCGACGCCGCCGGAACGACCGACAGCATCTCCGTCACGTCGGGCGGCACCACTACGCGGCGCATCATTCTGGTGACACGCGGCGCGAAGAGCGGTGAGACGCGTCGGACGCCGCTGGTCCGGATCGAATACGACGGCCGATACCTGCTCGTCGCCTCGAAGGGCGGCGCGGCGAAGAACCCGGCCTGGTATCACAACATCAAGGCGAACCCGGACGTCCAGATCCAGGACGGAACGGCTACCGCGAACTATTTCGCGCGCGAGATCGCTCTCGACGAGAGGGCCGCATGGTGGAGCCGGGCCGTCAAGGAATGGGCATTCTTCGCCGAGTATCAGCAGAAGACGCCGCGCCTGATCCCCCTCCTTGAGCTCACTCCCGTCGACTGACGCCGACCGGCACTGCGCCCCGCTTTCGCAAAGAACCCAACTTTACGCAACCTCGTCGCCGGATTGGGGTTTCCTGTCGGAGCGGGCCTGCCACCGTGCGCGAGCCTCGACTGGCGTCGGAGTTGTGACCGGGTTCATCGGCATCTTCATCGCTCGCGCGATGGGAAGCCCGACCGCCACCAACTGCTGCGGCCGCGCAAGGATTGAGTCGCCGGGCCGATGACGCCATGCACCCCTGGTGGGGCGCGCAGGGGAGGCGGGAACTCCACCACGGCCCGTGCCGCTGAACCAACACCGACCAGGAGGCCCCGTGGCGTTCGCCACCACCCAAGACATTCGCGCAGCTGTGGCCAACGGCGGGCCCATCTCCGTTCCGGTGCACGTCGGCATCGGCGAGGGCGACGACCGGTGGGAGATCGGGCAGCTTGACGTCGCGCTCGTCGTGAGCGCCACGCCCGACCCTGGCGACCCGGCGACTGCTGTGCCAGCTCGCGGCGCCACCGACGAACCGGTCGCCGAGCAGATCGCCGTGCTGTTGGACGCCGCGGCCGCACGGCTCCGCGAGCCCGACGGCGACGATAAGGAGGATGGGCCGGTTTAGAGTCAGTGGCAGCCTCGATTAGCCCTGACTTGGGAGCTACTCCTGCTTTCTTCGGATCTTGCAATGCGGCTGTGGCCACTAGCTCCTCAGCTATCCGGGCTGCCTTGTTTCATATTTCTCTGAACGCGAAAGACGTCAGCGGTTGGGCTGCGAGGGCAGCAACTTTGTGCCAAGGTCAGCCCGGCAAGGCTGACCAGATCTATGATGACCGCAGCTGAAGACAGCGGTCCTCCGAGAGGAGTCGGCAGTCCGAACGGATCGTGCAGGAGCGTGCCGAAGGTAGTGGGTATGAACAGTGCTCCGAGCAATGTGACGGGCACAAACAGCTGTAACGGTACAAGGAGCGCGGACAGTGCGAGGATCATCCCGCCAAGCGCGCTGAGCAGAAAGGCAAACCCCACCACTGGGATGTCGCTGCGCCCCAGAAACAGGAGATCTACGTGCATCGCGGTTGCCCCCAGCAGTGATGCTGCTGTCGCTATGCGACTCGTTGTAATGAGGACGCGGGTTCGGTTGCGCAGAGCAGGAAGCTGGCCGGTCATGGCTCGGAGGACTCCTTAGCGCGTTCCCGCTCCACTGTCGCCGCATACTTCGAATCATGTGGAGGTATCAATGGTCGACCTTGTTGATGGAGGTTTCCGGCGATTGCCGAAAGAGATCCGCCCCGGGTCGGTTCGTTCAACGTCGGAGGTGGTGTGGGCGGGTGGGCCCCTCGTGCCCACCCGCCCACGGCGGGCCGCTGCATGCAGCAGTCCCCGCCGCGCCGGCCGCCGTCAGCTCCGCCTCGCCGTGCTTCAGGACGAGACGCAGCGCCCGCAACACGCGGTGAGTCCGACGACGTCCACGAGGGTTCGAGCACCTCGCTCGATCACCACGAAGAGACCTCATAGCGGCGGCTTGTGCTCCCCGTGCTGGCCGCCGGCCTCGCGCGGCCACATATCCCGGCGACTATGACCGGATAATTCGAGGAGCTCAGCACGCCCGGACGCGCGGGCCGCTGGTTGAGCGCCACGGTTGCGCCGGCGTGCGGCAGCTGTAGTTCGAGCGGGATCTTTTGTCGACGCCGGTCTGGATGCGGTCCGGGCCGGCGGCCGAGTGGAACGCTAGGAAGCCGTGTGTGTGCCTGGTCAATCCGATCCGGCACAGCGTCGATTGTCTCGGTCATCGGTGATCCTTCCCGCGAGCTGGACTTGGCGTGTCGGACCGGGGATCGGGGTCGGCCTCGTGGTGGCGCGGTGCGGTGCTTCATTTATCACACTCCTGTTCCGCGCTGGCTGCGCGGGCCTCGGGACTCGAAGCCCATTTGGAAAGTGACAGCATCGGTGCTCTCTATTATCTGGGATGGGTCTGTCAGAAGTGGGGAGGCCGATCGACGTCGCCAAACACCTGCCCCCTTAAGGATGTGACGAGTTACGGGCGGGGAGGAGCGGCCTCCGCGACGTCGTGGTCGACTGGGATTTCAGTTGATTCCTAGACCGGCGCGGAGGTTGTCCGGCCACGGTACGGGACGTCCGTCTTCTCCGGCATGGATAACGGTGTGTCGGCCTTCCACGCATAGCTCGTCACCGCGTACGAGGTGCCAGCCGAAGGTGACCGAGCTGCGCCCGGTTTTCTCGACGCCGAGGCGGATCTCGAACTCGTCGTCGAACTCAAGAGCGCGGTGGTAGACGGCTTCGGTGGAGCGTCGTGGGTAGGGCCCTGCTTCGCTGCGTTGCCGGCCGAGTCGGCGCAGGAGTGCGTGTTCGGCGAGTTCGGCCCAGCGGAAGGGCGCAGTCCAGTGGATTCGGCCGCCGGCGTCGGTGTCGACCCAGTTGACACGCAGGTGTTCGGTGTGGAGGACGTCGAACGGACACGCGGGAGCGATCATTGGTCAGTTCCGGTCGGGGTGGTGAAGGTGCGCCGCAGGGCGACCTTGTCGAATTTGCCGACGGCTGTCTTGGGCAGTGCCTCGACGATCTCGATGCGTTCGGGCAGCCACCAGCGGGCCAGGTGCGGGGCGACGAATTCCCGCAGCTCGTCGGGTGTTGCCGAGGTGGATGTGTGGAAGGCGACGACGGCGAGGGGGCGTTCTCCCCACTTGTCGTCGTCGACGCCGATGACCGCGGCCTCGGCCACTGCGGGGTGGGCCATAAGGGCGCTCTCCAGGGTGGGAGTAGAGATCCACTCACCGCCGGACTTGACGACGTCCTTGGTGCGGTCGGCGATCTTGACGTAGCCGCCAGAGGCGATGGTGACGATGTCTCCGGTGCGAAACCAGCCGTCGTCGGTCCACTGGCGGGCGCTGGCGTCCGGTGCGTCGAGGTAGCCGGTGGCGACCCAGGGGCCGTGGATCTCCAGCTCGCCGAGGGATGTCCCGTCCCAGGGGACGAGGCCGGCGTCACCGCGGGCGCGGATCTCGACGAACGGCATGGGTCGGCCTTGGGTGAGCCGGTGACGGAGCTGCTCGGCGGGCGGCGCGTCCTGAAGCTCGGCGGCGAGTTCGGCGATGACTCCCATCATCAACTCGGTCATGCCCCAGGTGTGTACGAGGTTGAGACCGTGCCGCTCCGTGTAGCCGGTGATCATCGACGGCGGGGCTGTCGAGCCGCCGGAGAGGATCGAGCGAAGTGCGGTCAGGTCGTAGCGTCCGGGCTCGGCATCGAGGGCCTGCAGTACGCCCATCCAGACGGTCGGCACGCCGCCGGTGAGCGTGACGCGCTCGGTGTGGAAGAGTTCGAGCAGGCTGGCTGGGTCGAGGAAGCGCCCGGGCAGGACGAGCTTGGCCCCGAGCAGCGCGGCCGTGTAGGGCCAGCCCCAGGCGAGAGCGTGATACATCGGCACCACGGGCAGCAGAACGTCTGTGTCGCGGATCCCGAGCCAGCCGGGCAGGGCGCTGGACAGGGCGTGCACGGCCACAGCCCGATGCGAGACCTCGACGCCCTTCGGCCTCCCGGTCGTCCCGCTGGTGAAGGCGATCAACGCCGTGCTCGTCTCGTCCAGCGGCCCGGGCCGCCACTGCGGGTCACCACTGTCGAGGAGCTGTTCGTAATCGAGGAGGTCCGCGGGGCCGTTCCCGATCACGACCACCCGCTGAAACGGGGTGCGCCCGCGAATCTGCTCATAGAGCGGCAGGAACCCCTCGTCGATCACCAGGATCTCGTCCCGAGCGTGGTCAGCGATGTAGGCGACGTCGTCGGCGTGCAGGCGCGGATTGAGCGGGTGCAGCGCAAGGCCGGCGAGCGGGCCGGCGAAGTACAGCTCAAGGTGCTGACGGTGGCTCGAGCAGAGGGTCGCGACGCGGGAGCCTGGGGCCAGCCCGAGCCCGAGCAGCGCCGAGGCGAGCTGCCGGGCACGGCGGCCGATCTCGGCCCAAGTCGTCCTGTGCAGGGATCGGTCTGGTTCGCGTGAGACGACCGGCCGGTCGGGCGTGAACTGCTCGGCCCGGCGCAGCATCGTGGCGATGGTCAGATCGTGCATCTCATCTCCCCGCCAGCTGAGGGGTGGCCGTGACATCGCCACGGCGGTGCCGGGGAAGGAAGGGCTGCTCGACCACGGTCGCTCGGATGCGCCAGGTCGGCTCCCCGGAGATCCCGCCGGCTGCGGGCCCGCCCCAGTCGACGGTGACCTCCGATCCGATCGGCTGGTCACGGTCGAGGCGGGCGTTGCTGATCATCCGACGCAGGGTGGGGCTGTAGGTCCACGCGCTGGCCCAGCCGATCTGCTCGCCGTCGACCCGGGTGCGGAGGTAGGACATGCGGAACTGCCCCCACGGCAGATCGGGCGGCGGAGGGGCAGCGCCGTCACGGAACTGCGCGGCGAACAGGTCGCCGACGTCGTCGGGGCTCCACAGCAGGCCGCGGAACAGCCGCGCCGGCCCGCCCCGATTGGCCTCGCGGACCAGCACGTCTCGTCCGGGGAAGTCACGTGCGTGGCCGTCGCGGTCGACGTCAACGGTGTAGCCCCAGCCAACCTCGGCCGGGGTCACGAGATGTTCGGTCAGGTCCTGGTCGAACACCTCGAACTCTTCGCGGGCAATCCAGAGCTTTGCGAATCGCGGAAGCCGGGTGCGGTCGAAGCGATCCGGCAGGAAGTCGCGGATGATCGTCGGCATGTTCGACTCGGTGTGGCCGATGAGTTGCGCCTTGAACCCGAGCTCGCGCAGCCCGACCGCCGCTCCTGCCTCGCGCACCGCCCGCCAGAGCTCATGCGCTCGTCCGGTCGTCGTTTCCATCAGCAGCTCGTAGCCGATCTCGCCGGTCACGCCCTGGCGCTGCACGATGAGCTCAGTGTCGGCGAACTCGATCCGCCGCCACCGAGAGAAGCGCAAGTCGTGGAAGTCCTCGCCGGTGACCTGCTCGAGCACCTCGAGCGATCGTGGCCCCTGCAGCGCAAAGCACGACCAGTCGGGCGTCTGGTCTTCGAGGTGGACGTCCAGATTGAGACGCTCCCGCTGCACGGCGAGCCAGAACTGAGCCCCGGACTGCGTGAACAGGTAGTCCTGCTCGCCCAGTTTCAAGGCCAGGCCTTCGATGGCGATCCGGCCGTCAGCACTGGTCATCGGGGTGAACAGAGTCTGTCCCACCTCGCATCGGCTCGGGTCCTTCACCGAGATCCGGTCGAGGAAGGCGGTGGCATCCCGACCGGTGATCCGGACCTTGTTCAGCCAGCTCCAGTCGCCGATCACCGCACTGGTCCGCAGCGCCCGGTTCTCCCGCCACCAGCGGGTGTACTCGTAGCCGATCAGGAAACCGCCGTTGAGGTGGGCCCAGGTGCTGCTGACATTGGTCTCGTCCTGGGCCGGCGCCCCCGGCGATCCGAGGTAGGACCGCTCCTGGAACGCGAGCTTCCGGTACTGGTTCGCCAGCCGGTACTGCTCACGTACGTCCGCGTGCTCCAACGCCACCACTCGTTCCGTCGCTCGGTGTTCGGGACCCCCTCAATGCTAGAAACAAAGGTCGACGACCGACAACAGGCCTGTCTAGCGAAGGTGGGGCACTGCCTGTTCGCACAGATGGAGGGCGTCGCTGGATGTGTGATGCGCGGCGTACTCGGCGAGGGCGGCGTCGTGGGCGCCGAGGAGGGCGCGGATCCGCTCTGCCGCGGCGTGGCCGAGCCCGTCGTAGATCTCCGCGAACAGTCGGCGTGCCCGAGGCTGCGGCCAGCCGAGGGGGAGCAGCGCACCTGGAAGCTCGGGGTCGACGCCGGGAAATTCACGCCAGGCGTCGATCAGAGCGGTCCGGAAGATCAGAGCTTCCCGGTCGGCCACCTGGTCGGCCCGCATCTGCTCGGCTACTCCCTCGAACGCGTGCACGAACTCCTCGTAGCGACGGCTGAGCGCCTCGAGATTCCAGGCGCGTGTGGGTGTGCCGCCGGGTACCAGGTCCGATGCGTGGCCCACGATGACCGTGGCGAGCTCGACGTCCAACTCGGCGAGCAGGTGGGCCGCGGCGCGGTCGCGTTCACCGGGAGCGACCCAGACGCCGTCGAACAGCGAAGCGAAGCCCTCCCAACCGAGCCGGATGCGCAGGGTGCTGCGGACCGCACGATTCTCCTCGGGGATCGAGAAGGCGACGAGCGTCCAGTGTCCATCCCACGCTTCGGTCCGGTCACCGAAGGTGAAGATCCGGAGCGTGCCTTCGTGCAGCGTCCGCATCGCCACCGGGCTCAGTGCGTAGGTCGTCCGACGCCCCTGCCTGCCCACAGTGAGAAGGCCCTTACGCGACATCCGGCTCAGCGCGGCCCGCGTATTCGCCTCCGAGATCCCGAACGCGGCGAGCAGGTCCACGAGCGCGGTCGAGGGCAGCGGGTCGTAGCGAGGGAACCAGTAGTCGCCGAGCAGGGTGAGCAGGAGATGTTGAGGCCCGGACGCCGCGGCGACCTCCGACATTCGGCGCTCGAGAGGCCCGGCGGGACTACGCATCGCTTCAGATTAACTAAGCGCGTCACCGGTCCGCAGCCTGATGTACAACCGGCTACCTGTGACACCGGTGGCGGGACACCAGCAGCGCGGCGGCGCTCGACAATCTCCAGGCCGTTGGTGCCTACAACGTCACCAGCCGGCCAACCGGTCGATCAACTGCTCGTCGACAGCATCCAGAGCATTCACCACGTGAGGGTCTCCGGCAGCAGCTCGAGGGGCGGCATGGCCGACTCCTCAACCACGTCATCAGTCATCGGTGCTACCTCCATGATCAGGGATTACACCGATCGTCTTGCAGTCCCAGGGAACAGGCTGCGATCGACCATGGCGCCAGTCGTATCAGCTGTGCTGGACGGGGGCGGCTGGTGTCCGCGGGCGCCTCGGGGTGAGGCGCCCACACAGTTTCGCTGTTTGTCAGGACTCGCTTTGGACGACGGGTGCCCCGGTGGCGGCCTTGACGACTGATTCGCAGCCCTTCAACGCCGCGGCCTTCGTCGCGTAGGCCTCTCCGGTCGCCACGACCTGGCCGTTGCTGGCCTTGAGGCGGAAGCGGTACTTCCCGGATCGATCTTGGTAGACCTCGAACTTTCCTGCCATGGTGATCCTTTCCGTGCTCGTGGGGTGAAAATATGGATGGGCAGAACGCTAGCGTGATTGTGACGGTTCGATTATCGCCTCATTGGGGGCTTCTGGCCGACACCCGTGGATGAGCGTCTCGTCCAAGTTTTCTCTTCACGGCGCAGCCAGGTGCGGGTTGAATGGCGCGGTCCCGGGCGATCACCGACTGGAAAGGCGTGTCCTCGCCTGTTGCGGAGCCGGCGTAGGTAACGCCGGACGGCCAGTTCCCCGCCCTGGGAGCCGGGCTCCGTGATCTTGCGGAACAGTCCGGGCCGCCCATCAGCATTTCCGCCTGCGGAAACGGCTGCGTAGACGATCTTGTGGCGCGTGTTTGGTGATCGTGGCGGCGGCCATCGCCGTCGTCGGTGCACGGTCGGCTGAAGCAGATCCGGAGCATGGCGTGCGGGCCGCGGTCTGGTGTACGCATCTCTCTGCTGTGTCTGGGGGGCATGCCGCGTCAGGCAGGTGCGTTGGTGAGCGGCGTCGGGCATCGGGTGAGGAATGGCGTGTCGAGGTGGTGGGCAAGCCGCTGACGGGCCTTCCGACGGCTGCCGTGGACGTCACCGTTCCACGATGCCGTGCTCGTAGGCGTAGATCGCTGCGTGCACGCGGGTGCGGAGTCCCAGCTTGGTGAGAATCCTGGCCACGTGGGTCTTGACCGTGCCCTCCTCGATCCACAGCGCGGCGGCGATCTCCGCGTTGCTCGACCCGGCTGCGAGGTGCAGGAGCACCTCGCGTTCGCGGGCGGTGAGCCGGTCGAGGTCGGGTCCGGCGGCGGTCGGGCTCAACGCGGCGAAGCGCTGCACGAGCCGCGGCGTCACCTTCGGGTCGATGATCCCGTGACCGCCGGCGGCGGCTCGGACCGCGTCGACCAGCAACTGCGGACGCGTGTCCTTCAGGACGAAGCCGACCGCGCCCGCCTGCAGGGCGCCGAACAGGTACTCGTCCAGGTCGAATGTCGTCATCGCGACGACGGTCGGCCGGTGTGGGGCCGTCGGGTCGGTGAGCCTGCGGACAGCGGCGATGCCGTCCATCCGTGGCATGCGGATGTCGATCACGACGATGTCCGGCCGGTGCACCTGCGCCGCGTGCACGGCCTCGCCGCCGTCACCGGCCTCGCTGACGACCTCCATGTCCGGTTCGGCGTCGAGCACGAGGCGCAGCGCCTCCCGGACCGCCTCCTGGTCGTCGACGATCAGCACTCGCACCGTCATGCGCCGGCCTCTGGCACGGGCAGCACCGCCACGACCATCCAGCCGTGCGGCTCACGCGCCTCGATCCGCAGCGATCCGCCGAGCGCGTGGACACGCTCACGCATCCCGCGCAGGCGTGGCCGGCGGTGGCGTGCTCCAGCGGGCCGGCTCGTCCGTCGTCGGTGACGGTGATGGTGATCTCGCGCGGTCGGCGCCCGATCCGGATGTCGATCCGCGTCGCCCCGGCATGCCGGACCGCGTTCGTCACGGCCTCCTGCAGAACCCGGTACCCGGACTGCGCGACGGCAGGGGAGAGCCGGACGTCGGGGTCGTCGTCGGTGACACCGATCGGGCACTCGGCAGTGGTGAGTCGCCGGGCCAGCGCCTGGACACCGGCCCGCCCGGCCAGCGTCGGCGCGGCACGCAGGTCGTCGAGCAGGCGACGGACGTCGGTGAGCGCGGCCGCCGCGAGACCGTCGATCGTCGCGAGGGCGGTGCCGGCAACGGGTGGCACGTCGTCGCTGCGCAGCACATGCCGGGCCGCGCCCGCCTGCATGCGGATCGCAGTGAGGTGATGACTGACGGCGTCGTGCACGTCGCGGGCCACGCGGCCGTTCTCCCGACACCGGCCCCGGCGCCGCTCGTCGCCGTGCCACCGGATCGTGCCGCGTTCACGGACTACGCGGCGAGCAACGAGCGGTTCACCCGCGACTGCGGGGCGGCCCTCGGCCCGCTGCGCGACGCGCTCGATGCCTGGCAGGTGGCCCACGACATGGATGCACTGCGCACCGTGCTCGACGAAGACGAGCTCACCTACGTCGGCAACTCCTACGGCACCGTGTACGGCCACACGAGACACCGCTGCTCTCACCCATGCCACGGGGGTCGAACACGACGACGTCGAACCACTGCGTCAGGTCCGCGACCATTGGCGCGAGCCGCGGCAGCGCGAAGAGCACGGGGTTCGGCCCGCCCGGGTTCATGAGCAACGTCCCGATCCTGGTGGCGGGGTCCCGCGCGGGGAAGCGACCGAGCCCGACCGTGACCCGGTCCGAAGCGTCAGGTTGTCGCCAGTCGGCCGGCACGCTCACCGAGCCACAGCTCAGGCCCTCGAAACAGTCCGCCCACTGCACCGACTGCCCCGCGACCTCGGTCTCGATCGGTGGTGCGCTGCTCGCGCCGGCGCAGCCGGTCGCCACGAGGAGCACTGCGCTCAGCGCCGACGTCATGACCCACGATCTCCGCACGCGCCCCAGGCTGGCGCGTCCGACGACTGCAGGTCGTCTGCCTTTCGGCAGACATTCCGCAGCCGGTTATCCGACCAGGTCGAGCGTGGCCAGCTCGCCCCGGGAAGCCACGCCCAGCTTGGGGTAGGCGTTGTAGAGGTGGTAGCCGACGGTCCTGGGGCTGAGGAACATGTGAGCGCCGATGTCCTTGTTGGTCAGCCCCGTGGCGGCCAGCCGGACCACCTGAAGCTCCTGGGGTGTGAGACGGCCCAGGAGGTCCGTTTCCTGCTGGGAGGCGGCGCGGCTCTCGCCTGTCGCGCGCAGCTCGCTGTCGGCCCGGCCGGCCCAGGGGGTGGCACCGAGCCGCTGGAAGGTCTCCACAGCGGAACGCAGGTGCGCGCGGGCGTCGACGCGGCGGTGTGCGCGGCGCAGCCACTCGCCGTAGTGAAGCTGCGTGCGTGCGTGCTCGAACGGCGCGGCACCGAGGAGCAGGGCGCGCTGGTAGTGGTGCTCCGCCTGTCGTTCATCGGCCAGCAGCGCCCGGCAGCGTGACACGATCGCCTCGATCGCGGGCTGCCGGATGTGGCCGGCCCAGTCCGCGAAGCGGGCGAACGCCCTGTCCGCCGACTCGGGTCGGCCCGTGCGAACCGCGACCTCCACGTGGTCGGCGAGCCACGACCCCGGGACCGCTTGTTCGACGGGGTGGTCGGCGAGCCGGTCAGCGGCCACGTCGTAGTGGCCGAGGCCCAGCTCCAGCATGATCAGGCTCCACTCGGCCTCGTGCCTGAGGTCCGGGAGATCCACGGTGTCCGTGGTTGCCGTCAGCTCGGCATGCCGTTCCTCCTCGCCGGCAATCGCTGCCAGCCGCGCCAGCACCGCCGCCAGGTGCGCCCGGATTCTGAGCTGGCCGGTGTCCTCGGCGACACGCATGCCTTCCTGCCCGCTGGCACATGCCTCGCGATGCCTGCCGAGGTTCAACTGGCTGCTCGACAGGGCCAGCAGCGCGTGCGGCAGGACACCGATCGCTCCTCGGGAGCGGCACTCCTGCTCGACGGCGAAGGCGCGGCGCAGTGCGGTCTGGTCGTCACGCAGGAAGGAGGTCAGGCACGCCGCCCACACGGCGGCCCGCAATGAGCTCGCCGGTACCTCCCCGTCGAGCTCATGCACAGCAGCCGCCCACTGCGCCACGTCCGTCGAGGCCAGACGGGACATGGCACGTGCGCGCCGTCCCTCAGGAAGCGTCTCGGCGTGGTCCGCGGCCTGCTCGGCTGCCACAGCATCGCCCGCGACCCAGGCCGACCCCGCGGCTTGGACCAGCATGCGCCCAGCGGTGTCGGGGGCCACCTCGACCAAGGACAGCGCAGCGTCGAACAGGATCGAGTGCGACTTGTGCAGGTCTCCTTGCAGGTCGGCGACCATGGCCCGGACCTCGGCCACGCTGCCCAGCGAGACCGGTTCGGTGAGATGGAGACTGGCCTGTTCCGCCAGCGAGCCCGCGTGCTCGAGCCGCCCGGCGTCCAGAGCCGCCTGCGCCGCCGCTGCCAGCCTGCGGCCCTGGTCTCGCGGATCGGGGCTGAGGGCAGCAGCGCGCTCATAGGCCGCAGCCAGCGCGGCGTAGCCACCCCGATCCCGCGCGCGTTGGGCGCTTCTCTCCAGCGAAGCGGCGACGTGCTCGTCGGGCCCGGTCGTTGCCGCAGCAAGGTGCCAGGCTGCCCGATCGTCCTCCAGGCTCGCGGCGAGAGCGCGGTGTGCAGCGAATCGCCTCGAAGCCGGTGCGCCGTGATAGACCGCGGAGCGGATCAGAGGATGGCGGAACATCAGCCGGTCCTCGTGCAGCCGGACGAAGCCGTGGTGCTCCGCGGACTCCAGATCCGCGACGGCGGCACCGAGGTGGGCCGCCGCAGTGAACACGGTGGCCGGATCACCGCTGTCGTCGGCCGCGATCACCAGCAGGAGCGTCCGGGTCCGTTCCGGCAGGTGGCTGATCCGGTCGGCGAAGGCCTGCTCGATCCTGCTGGTCGTCGAGACCGCCGGATACGGCGAGGTCGACCGGCCGTGGCGATGCGCGGTGGTGAGCTCCAGCAGGGCCAGCGGGTTGCCCTCGGCCTCGCGGAGGACATGTGCCCGCCGGTGCTGGTCGAGGTCTGCGGCATACAGGGCCAGCACTTCGGCCGCGGCCGTACCGTCCAGTCGAGACAGTCGCAGCTCCGCCAACCCGGGCGCGGGAAATTCCGGGGCATGCAGGTCACGCGCGGCGAACAGGATCGCCACCCGCTCGGCCTCGAGGCGACGCGCGGCGAACAGCAAGGCCTCCGTCGAGGACTGGTCCAACCAGTGGGCGTCGTCGATCAGGCACAGCAGGGGTTGCTCTTCCGCCAGGTCCGCGAGCAACGTGAGTACTGCCAGACCCACCATGAAGCGATCGCCTCCGGCGGCCGACCCCAGACCGAGCGCCGCCCGCAACGCCTGCCGCTGCTCTGCCGGAAGGCAGTCGAGGCTGCCGGTGAACCTGCGCAACAGCTGGTGCAGGCCGGCGAAGGGCAACGTGCTCTCGAACTCGACCCCGGCACCGCGCACCACCCGCATGCCGGTGGCGGTCGCAGCAGCATGGTCCAGAAGTGCCGACTTCCCGATGCCCGCTTCACCCCGGATCACCAGCACGCCGCTGCGGCCGGAACGGGCATCGACGAGCAGCTGATCGACGGCGGCCGTTTCCGCGCCCCGCCCCATCAGCATGCCCGAAATCCTACTGATCAGGCAGTTGTCGACCAGGGCGACGGGGCGACCGCACCCCAGTCATCCGACAGAGGCCCCACCCGTCGGGCCGCTCCTAACGTCGCTGCCCATGGACGCCGACAACGCGCAGGTCACGGCCGCTCCCCGAGCGGGCAGGAGGGAATGGGTCGGCCTGGCGGTGCTGGCCCTGCCGACACTGCTCATCGCGATGGACATGACCGTGTTGCACCTGGCGGTTCCAGCACTGAGTGCCGACCTGCAGCCGAGCACCGCACAACTGCTGTGGATCCTCGACATCTACGGATTCCTGGTCGCGGGCCTGCTCATCACCATGGGAACGCTCGGTGACCGCATCGGACGGCGCAGGCTCCTGCTGGTCGGAGCGGCTGCCTTCGCCGTCGCTTCGGTGCTGGCCGCCCTGTCCACCAGCGCCGAGATGCTGATCGCGACCCGGGCGCTGCTCGGCATCGCCGGCGCGACGCTGATGCCCTCCACGCTCTCCCTGATCCGCACCATGTTCCACGACGCGTCACAGCGCACGGTCGCCATCAGTGTCTGGATGACCTGCTTCGCGGTCGGCGGTGCGCTGGGCCCCCTGGCCGGCGGTTTCCTGCTCGACTACTTCTGGTGGGGGTCGGCGTTCCTGATCGGCGTTCCGGTCATGGCGATCCTGCTCGTGCTCGGCCCCGTGCTGCTGCCCGAGCACCGTGACCATGAGGCAGGCCGGCTGGACCTGGCCAGCGTCGCGCTGTCACTGGTGGCGGTGCTCTCGGCGGTCTACGGACTCAAGCTGGTGGCCGAGGACGGCGTCGGTTGGCCGCCATTTGCTCTCGTGGTGATGGGGCTGGCCGCCGGGTTCGTCTTCATCCGCCGTCAGGGCAGGCTTGCCGACCCGCTGCTCGATCTCGGGCTGTTCCGCGAACGCGCCTTCAGCGCCTCCGCCGCTCTGCTCACCGTCGGCATTCTCGTGATGGCCGGCTCACAGCTGTTCACGCTGCAGTACCTCCAGCTCGTGAACGGGCTCTCCCCGCTGCAGGCCGGCCTCTGGTCGCTGCCCAACGCGGCCGGTCTGATGGCCGGTGCCATGACCGCTCCGGCACTGGCGGCCACGCTGCGCCCTGGTTTCGTCATCGCCGGAGGGCTGCTCATCGCGGCCGTCGGTCTCGGGATGCTCGTGCTGGTCGGCACGACCGCCGGGTTGAGCATCCTGGTCACGGCATCGGCGGTGATGGGTCTGGGTCTGGGTCCGATGGCGGCCCTCGGCACCGACCTGATCGTCGGGGCGGCCCCGCCGGAGCGCGCCGGTGCGGCGTCCGCGATCTCCGAGACGAGCACCGAACTCGGAGCCGGGCTGGGCATCGCGGTGCTGGGCAGCATCGGCTTCGGCGTCTACCGCAGCCGGATCGCCGACACCATGCCGATCGGCGTACACGACGAGGCCGCGCGCGAATCGCTCGGCGGCGCGGTGGCGGTGGCCCGCGAACTCTCCGGCCAGGCGGGGGCGGAACTGCTCTCCGTCGCCCGTGCGGCGTTCGTCCACGGACTGCACGTGACGGCGGTCGTCGGCGCCGCCGTCGCCGTCGGCCTCGCGGTACTGGCAGCAACGCTGCTGCGGGACGTCCGGCCCGGATCCGGCGAGCACTGAAGCGAGCGGAACCAATCGTGATCACTGAGATGAAGGAGAGTCACCACATGGAGCGGACCGAGCCCACGAGCGTCCACGTCGAGATCGTCCTTGACGTCATCTGCGCGGCTTCCTACCTCGCGTTCGTCCGGCTGGAGCGGGCGATCGAGAAGATGCGGGCCGATGGCGGAAAGGTCGACGTGGTCGTGAGGCCATTCCGGCTCGCCCCCGACGCGGACTTCGACGGAGAGCCCCTGTTGGAGGTGCTGACCGCCAAGTTCGGCGAGCACGTGGTGGCAGAGACACAGCAGGCGGCGGCCGACGCGATGCGAGACGGGGTGACCCTGGACTACCAACGGGCGGTGGCCGCCGACACCTTCGAGGCACACCGTCTCATCGCCTCGGCCGCGGCCCGCGGACTGACCGAGCCCATGGTCGAGCGGCTGTTCAGAGCGCATTTCACCGACGGACTGAACATCGCCGACCCCGGCGTCCTGGAGCGGCTGGCCGCCGAGATCGGGGTCGACAGGAACGACGCGACAGCTGACGAGGTGCACGCCGCGCTCGCCGGCGTCCGTGGGCGGGGCATCCGTTCCGTACCGCGGATCTCCTTGAACGACAGCTCCACGATGGTCGGAGCACGGCCCGAGAAGTCCTACTTCCACGCTTTGCACACCGCAGGCGCCCGAAGCTGAGCACGCAGTCGTCCGCTCCGTGTGACTCGTCACCATCGTCCGATCGCGTTCCGTGTCCGCCGCTGATCCGCGACAGTGATCGCGGACCCGCCCGACGACGTGATGGGGGATCACGACATGAACGACCTGTACTCCCGCGACGCCCTGCGCACCGCCTTCCGGCACAACTGGTTCGTCGTCGCGCGGTCGCAGGACATCGGCACCCCGCAACCGGCACAGCTGTTGGACCAGCGGCTCGTGGTCTTCCGGGACGCCGGCGGCCAGGCCAGGGTGCTGGACCGCCGCTGCATCCACCGGGGTGCCGACCTCGCCGCGGGCGCGGTCCGCGGCGACACGCTCCGGTGCCCGTACCACGGCTGGGAGTTCGAGGGCAGCACCGGACGCTGCTCACACATCCCGGCGCTCGCCGACCCCGCACGCATCCCGGTGAACGCCGCCGTGGCCGCCTACCCCGTGATCGAGCGCTTCGGACACGTGTGGACGTGCCTCGACGAGCCCGTCTTCGACCTGCCCCACCCGCCGGAGGTCGCGGACCTCACCCTGGAGTGGCGCGCCGCGGCGCCGATCCCCGCCGAGTGCGGCTTCATGGCGGCGGTGGAGAACTTCCGGGACATGGCGCACTTCCCGTTCGTCCACGGCCCGTCGATGGGTGAGGTGGACCCTGTGGTGCCCGACCTCGACGTGCGGCGCGACGGCCGTGAGGTGCACGTGTCCTACTACTACCCGCAGGTGGCCGGGTCGGACTTCTCCGGCACCGGTGACGCGTGGATGCACTACCACTCGTACGCGCCCGGCATCGCCACGATCCTGTACGACTTCGGCGCGCGCACCGGCAAGCGCTACCTCGTCGACTTCCCCTCGCCCGTGAGCCACGACCGCTGCGTGATCTATTGGGCGGTCGCCACCGATGCGGGGTTCACGGGCGGCTCGGTCGACCGGATCCTGGAGATCGAGACGAAGGTGTTCGACGAGGACACCCCGATCCTGGAGGGCCTGGTGCCGAAGGAGGTGCCGCTGGCGCACGAGGCCGAGGAGGTCTCCTGCGCCGCGGACCTCTACACACTGCAGTACCGCCGGGCCACCAAGTGGGTCGTTCAGGAGATCACCAGGGCGCGGCAGGCCGTCGCCGGGCCGGCGGCGCGGCCGCGGGCCGGGCACTGACCCTCGGGACGGCCGCCGGGCGGAGGCCCCCTCAGCGAACTACCGGCCATCCTCGCCGCGCCAGCCACAGCGTGTCCCGGACGGCTTCGATGCCGTCGGAGTGCGTGTCCGGGGCGATGCGCGGGCCGGTCCGTCGGGTCCGCCGGACGCTCCGCCGCTGGAGAACTCGGACTTTCTACGACTACTTCGGCATCCTCTGGACGTTCGGCACCGACGATGTGCGGACGCCTGACCTGGCACGCTACGGAGCTGTGGACTGCTCGGGTTTCGTCCGGCTCGCGTTGGCCGATCGGGCCACCGACCGGCGGATCGACCATGTGGCGATCTACCTGGGCCGCGACGACGACGGGCACTACGCGCGCGCGTTCTGGGCGGCGACGCGCCTGTGAGCCGGACCCGTGCCGCGGTGGCAGTGCTCGAGCAGCGGGTGCACGACTTCACCAGGCAGCTCACGCCGCGGGGGCCCTACCGTCCGCCCGATCCGGCGGAGCGGGACGCGGTGCTCGGCGCCATCGCGGCGCTGGTCCCCACGGGGCCGGCCGCCGGTGGCGAGACCCGCGACGCCCACCGGGTCCTGCGGGACGCGGGGTTCATCGTCGAGGTCGCACAGGACGCGGCAGGATGCGGGTTCCTCCTGGTGCGTAGCGATCCGAACTCGTCGCGGTCCTGGGGGCTGATCGCGCTCCAGCTCGGCCGGGCCCCGCGACTGCTCGTGGAGGTGCCCCACCCGAACTCGGACTACAACACCGAGAATGTCGGGCTGGCGGTGCTCGCGATCGTGCCGGACGCGGTGTACATCGAGGCCGGGGCACACCGCAGGGCAGCGGGCGGGCGCGCGGTGGCACACGAGGAGGACTCGCTGTTCCACGCGCTCGCCGTGGACCTGAACGGCCGGATGCGGCTGCCGCAGCTACAGCTGCACGGCTTCGGTGTGCGCGACGACCTGGACGAGGACGTGGTGCTCGGTCCGGGCGATGCGCACCCGGCCGTGCAGGAGCTCGCCAACCGCCTGGAGGACGCGGGCCTGTCGGTGTGCCGGTCGTGGGTGCAGCGCTGCCCCGGGCTGGAGGGCTCGACGAATGTGCAGCGTCGGGCCGCGGCGCGGTACGGGCTGCCGTTCGCGCACGTCGAGATGAGCGCGTCCACACGGATGCGACCGGAGTCGGTGGCGCGAGCGCTCGCCACGCCGGCCGGCTGAGCCGCCGGTCATTCAGGCGCGGGGTCCGGTCCCGGTTGGCTCCGCTGAGCCGGGTGCAGGTGGCCGCGCAGGAAGGCGAGGATCTCCTGGCGTGCGGGGCGGGCGGCCGGTACGACGCCGGGGGTGCTGAGGAAACTGTGGGTGGCCTTCGGGTAGTGGATCAGACGGGCGTCGGTGCCGTCCTCGCGGAGCCGTTCGACGTATCGCTGTCCGTGGTCGGCCAGTGGATCCAGGGCCGCTGTGACGACGAGGGTCGGCGGTAGATCGGCGAGGTGCTCGTACTTGAGCGGAGACACGCTGCGTGGGTCGAGAGTGGGCGGCAGGCTCAGCTTGCGGCCCGCGCGCAGTCGAGCCAAGGGAAGCGTGGGGTTCTCGGCGTTCTCGATGATCGAGGGATAGTCGGTCATGGTCTCGGTCCAGTCCGTGCTCGGATAGTTGAGCACCTGGGAACGCAGCGGTGGGCCGTCCTTCCGGGCGCGCAGCGCGATGAGCGCGGCGATCATCCCGCCGACGCTCTCGCCCATGACCGCGACGGCGTCGGGATCGATACCCCGGTCGATCCCGTCTTCGACAAGCCGGACGAGGGTGTCATAGCCATCGTCCACCGGCTGGGGCAGCGGGTGTTGCGGGGCCAGCCGGTACTCCACCGATACGACCACCGCCGGGCAACGGGCCGCGAGGTGGCTGTTGAGCCAGTCGTTCTGCGCGGCGGTACCCGCGATGAAACCTCCACCGTGGAACGAGACGATCAGTGGTAGCGCCTGGTCTGCGTCCTTCGGGCGGTGTATCCGCAGCATCAGGCGGCGGCCAGGGAGATCGACCGTGGATTCCTCGATGCGGGCGCGTCTGTCCGGCAAGCCGGTGATGATCCGTGCTGCACGTGAGGACCCCGCGCGGTTGGCCTTGTCGCGCGCGGCGATCACCTGGTCATGGGTCATGACCTCCCAGTCCTGGGTGTCCTTGAGAATGCGGGTGCCCAGTGGAGTTTTGCCTCTCATGGTCAGCTTGTCTCCCACCGTCCGTCAGTGGCTCGAAAGCCAACGCGCGCCGTCACAGATGACTGCCAGCATCACCGGCGTATCACCGGGTGTCTTGGAGAATTGTTCCGTTCGGGCGGTCAGCGCCCATGAGCGCCGACTCGGGTCAGATCCTGGGTGCCTGCTCCTGCGCAGTCCATGCGACGTCGTCGACCGCGAGCCATGGCGCGGCGGCAACGGCCGTGGCCGTCAGGCCGGCAAAGGCCATGACATCCCGGCACAGGTGGGACTGATCGACGAAGCCGCTCTCTGCCGCCACCGCGGCGGCGCTGTGCCCTGCAGCGAGACGGTGCACCGCGTGATCGAAACGGACCAGCGTCGCAGCACGCTTAGGACTGAGACCGATCTGTGTGCGGAATCGGGACCATAACCGCTTACGACTCCATCCCACCTCGGTCGCCAACCGCTCGACCCTGACCCGCCCACGGCTCGACAAGATCTGTGCCCAGATGAAGGCGACCTCCGGATCCACCGCCCGGCCTGCCTCCTGTCGTCGCGCGAGCGCTGCCTCCATGATCGCGAACCGGCTTTCCCACGACCCGGCAGCGTGCAGTTGCTCCCGGGTCCGCGCGGCGTCGCGCCCCCAGAACTCCTCGAGGGTGACCACGGTCCCGCCCAATCCCGGCGAGCCACCGAGCACCGCGTGCGCGACCACCGGCGACAGGCGCACTTGGAGCAGGTCGATATCGCTGCCGCACCCTCGAACGGTGCCAGGGCCCAGACCGACGACGACGTTGCCTCGCTGCCGCTCACCGCCAATGCCGTCGACGAGCAGCGCGTCGCCGAAATCGATGAATACCGTAAGCGCTGGGTACGGGACCAGTTGAAGCTCGACCGGACCTTCCGCTCGACCGCGGAATCCGGCCATGCTGACCCCTGCCATGTGGCTCGGCGCCGGTGGGACCGAGACGTCTACGTCAACCCCGGCAACACGAACCGACTCGACGGGTCGCATGCAGCCATGCTACTGGCGCTGATCGTGTCGGCCGGTGCACAACTACGACACGAGTTCGGCGATGGTGATCTCGCGCGGTACCGAACCTGCTGGTCGAGCGACGCCGCCGGCGCGGATCGTCATCGCAAGCCGGTCGCCTGCGAGTTGATGGTCGCGTTGCGCCTTGGCGCCCGTGAGGTCGCTGCGGTGCTCGGACACCGGCGTCGGCCGCAGGCGAGGTTCGCCGGTCAGTCGGCCATCCACGTGCTCTTGAGTCGGAGCGCGCGGTCGGTGGCCGCCAGGGCCCCGGCGGCCGGAAGGGCGAACTTCGCCCACGCAGGCAGCTGGATCGGTGGGGTGAACGTGCCGAGATACTGGGCGACGACCTCGATCCGCGTGATCTGCTCCACGGCGAGGGAGAGGGTTGCCGCGAGTCCCACCAGCAGCACGACGAGGCCCACGGCGCCGATGACCGCGCTCGTGCGGGGGAACCGCCGGTGGAACCGCGCCCGCAGACCCTCCGGGGAACGCGGGTGCGGGCTCAACGCCTGTTCGCGGCCGTCGTCACCGACGTAGTGCATGCGTTTGACCCCGTACAGGCTGGTCGCCACCTCGATGACGCCGCCGGGCACCGGGAAGGCCAGCGGGACATTGCCACGCAGTACCTGGACGCCGTCGCGGTAGAGCGACGCCGGGCACTTCTTCGTCGTGCTGTCAGCCAGGTGCCGGACGTCGACCGCGAAGGCGTGGTGCCCCGTCCGGTCGGCGAGCTCGACGGAGAACAGGGAGCGGGAGAACAGCTGCCAGAGGCGATACGGCCGCAGCAGGCTCCCGTCACCGGGCTTGGCCTTCGACAGCTGCCGGCGCCGCTTGTACCTCGTGAACTGGAACAGGGCGTTGCCGTTCATGGGGACCTCTTGTCGCGTCGGGGGGCCACGGACGTCCGGGTCGTCGCCCGCACGGGCGCCGACGAGGGCGAGCGACGGCGCGCTCGTGACCGGACATGACATCGAGCAGACACCGTGCCCCTGCGGCACACTCAAGCCAGCAACATCTCCGCACCGACCGGTGCGTATGTGGCCTCCGAGGGGCGTAACCCGGGTGGCGACCGCGTCGACCTCGCGGGAGGTCCGGCGACGGCGGCGAGCGGGACGTAGTCGTGGCGTCTGCCACACCGGGTTGAGTGTGCCGCGGCGGCACGGCCTTTCCTGAACGCCCACAGACGCGGACTCAGGAGAATGGAATGCACAGCACCGACCAGAACGACGGCACGACCGGTCCGAACCCGGCCGCTCCGGCGCAGGTAGGCGGCAGGCCCCCATCACCGCTCGAACAGGTGGGCGGCCCGATGGGTTTCGTCTACTCGACCATCCCGGTCGTCGTCTTCATCACGGCCACCGCGTTCCTGCCGCTGCTGATGACGATCATCGTGTCGGTCTCCGTCGCATTGGCGATCACCGGCTACCGGCTCCTGCGCGGCGAGCGCTTCACCATGGCGATCGGTGGGCTGCTCGGCGTCGTCATCGCAGCCGGCATCGTCGCGCTCACCGGCTCGGCGCGCGACTTCTTCGTGCTCGGGATCTGGGTGGCTCTGGCCGGCTTCGTCGCCACGTTCGGCTCGTTGCTGGGCCGCCGACCGCTGACCGGCGTCTTGTGGAACCTCCTCCACGGCGGCACCTACGCCTGGCGGGACGACCGCCGGGTGCTGCGCGCCCACGACGTCGCCACGCTGGCCGCAGCCGCGGTGTTCGGTGCCCGGTACGGCGTGCAGCATTGGCTCTACGAGAGCGACTACACTGGCTGGCTGGCGTTCGCCAGGATCGCGATGGGCACGCCGCTGACCGTCCTGGCCGCGCTGGTCGTCGTCTGGGCCTTTCGGCGGAGCAGCAAGCGGCTGGTCACGCCCGCCTGACGGCCGGCTCGCGACCGGAGCCCCCCGCGCTCGTCGCCCCTCATCGGACTTGACCATGCCGTTACGGCATGGTGTGGACTGGGGTCATGTCCTGGAGCACCCGCGAGATCGCCGAACTCGCCGGGACCAGCCCGCGGGCGGTCCGGCACTACCACGACGTGGGGTTGCTGCCCGAACCCGAGCGGCGCTCCAACGGTTACAAGCAGTACGGCGTCGCCCACATCGTCCGGCTGCTGCGCATCAAGCGCCTGGTCGATCTGGGGTTCTCGCTGTCCCGGATCGCCGAGATGGGCGAGGACGACCACCACCCCGCCGACGCCCTGCGGGCCCTCGACGCCGAACTGGCCGAGACGATCGAGCGGTTGCAGCGGGCCCGCGTCGACCTCGGCCTGATCCTGCGCCACCACGCGCCGGTCGACCTGCCCGCCGACTTCGCCCCGGCCGGTGTGGCCGAGATGTCGGAGGCCGACCGGTCGCTCGTGGCGGTCATGAGTCGGGTCATGGGCCCGCAGCGCCTGGAGGCCTATGCCGAGATGCTGCGCAGCGCGACCGCCGACCCGACCGACGGCGAGTTCGACTCGCTGCCCGCCGATGCCGACGACGCGACGCGGCAGAGCCTGGCCGAACGCATGGCTCCGCACATCCGCAGGATCCAGGCCGAGCACCCGGAGATGGCGGCGCCGTACGCCGACGATCCGCGTGGGCCGCGGTTCGTCGCCGCGATCGCGGCGGCCGCGATGCAGGAGCTGTACAGCCCGGCCCAGATCGACGTCTTCCGCCGGGTGCAGGCGTTGTTGACGAGCGATCGGGAGGGGCGAAGCTGACGCCCGCCCGTTCCGTGCCGCCGACCGTCCCCGAATCAGCCGATGTCAGACCCCGCCCGGCGGCCACCGAGGTGCTCGGCGAAGTGCCGTTCGACGGCGCTGTAGAGCCGGGTCCGGTTCTCCGGGTTCTCGAAGCCATGGCCCTCGTCGTCGGCCAGCAGGTACTCGACCGGGACGCCGCGCTCGCGCAGCGAGGCGACGATGTTGTCGGACTCGGCCTGCACGACACGGACGTCGTTGGCGCCCTGGGCGACCAACAGGGGGGTGCGGATCCGGTCGACCATGGTGATCGGCGAGCGGCTGAGCATGTCGGCCTCCTGCTCTCCGATCTCCGGGTCGCCGACGTAGCGGTACCAGTTGTTGACGTTCAGCGGGCGGGTGAACGGCGGCAGGGTGCGCAGGAAGTTGGCGAGGTCGGAGATGCCGACGTAGTCGACGGCGGCGGCGAAGTAGTCGGGGGTGACGGTGACGCCGACGAGCGCGGCGTAGCCGCCGTAGGACCCGCCGTAGATGCCGATGCGGTCGGGGTCGGCGTAGCCCTGGGCGACGGCCCAGTCCGCGGCGTCGATCAGGTCGTCGTGCATGGCTCGCGCGAACTCGCCGATCGCGGCGGTGACGTGGCGGCGGCCGTAACCGATGGAGCCGCGGAAGTTGACCTGCAGCACGGCGTAGCCCCGGTTGGCCAGGAACTGCACCTCCGGGTGGTAGCCCCACGTGTCGTGCGCCCACGGCCCGCCGTGCACCAGCAGCACGAGCGGCAGACCCTGCGGCTCGATGCCGACCGGGAGCGTGAGGAACGCGTGCAGCGGCAGCCCGTCGCGGGCCGGGAATCCCACCGCCGTCATCGGTGCCATCGCGGCGGGGTCGAGGGACGGCCGTGGGCGGAACAGCATCCGGGCCTCGCCGGTCGTGTGGTCGTAGAACCAGGTGACGCCCGGGTCGCGGTCGTGGACGAACGTCGCGACCCAGCGCTGCTCGGACTCGTCGGACGACAGTGTGCCGAGCACCCCGTCGGACAGCGCTGCGAGCCGGGCGTACACCTCGGCGAACCGCGGATCGACGACCTCGACGTGCGGCCTGGCGCCGACGAAGCGCGCGGCGAGCACCTCTCCGGTGCGCCTGCTGGTGTACACCGTGGGCGGCAGCACGCCGGGCAGCATCATGCCGAGGATGTCGAGATCGTGCCCCTCGACGGCGGCGACCAGGGTCTCCTCGCCGGTCTGCCGGTCGATACGGACCAGTCGCAGGTCGTCGGAGTCCTGGAACGACCCGACGAGCAGCCCCTTCCCGTCGGCGGTGACGATCTGCGGGTGGACGCCCATCGGGTGCTCCGCGCCGCCCGTGCGGCGCAGCAGCCGCTTCTGCCCGGTCGCGGTGTCGACCGCGGAGAACTCGACGGTCCCGTCCTGCGCCAGCGCCGTGTGGAAGGCCGGTCCGCCGTCCCGGTCGAGCAGGACGCTGCCGGTCGGGTCGTCCTGTTCGAGGTGCAGGACCGTCTCGCCGGTGCCGACGTCGATCCGGAAGATGTCGAAGAAGATCGGCCGCTGGTTCATCCAGACCAGGACGGTGCCCGGGGCAGGCGGGTACGGCTCCATGCCTGCCACGCGCGATCCCGGAGCCAGCGGGGTCAGGTCGACCGCGGGCTGCTCGGGCGCGTCGAGGTCGACGCGGTGCAGGTGCCAGTCCTCGTTCCCGTCGACGTCCTGCAGGTACAGCAGCCACCGCGGGTCGTCGGTCCACTGGTAGGTGGTGATCCCGCGCCGGGTGTCATGCGTGACGGGGACAGCGTCGTCGTGGGTGTCGTCGATCCCGCGCACCCACACGTTGCGGCGGCCCCGGTGCGGGGCCAGGTAGGCGATCCGGGTGCCGTCCGGGGAGATGGACGGGACGGCGAACTCCGGGTCGCCGAAGAACTCCTCGATGTCGATCAGGTCGGGCAGCGGCTCTCGGGGCGGCGGTGCGATGGTCATCGGTTCTCCCGTGGTGGTGCAGGTCGTGGCGAGTCGCACGAGACACCGTGCCGCTGCGGCCGGGTCAACCCGTTGCGCGGGTCGCGACGCGCCGGTTGTGGTGAACCGCCGCATGATCGGCGCCGCCGGGCTTGAGTATGACGCGACGGCACGGTGTCCGATGGGTGCAGGCATCGATGAACGGAGCAGAGAGATGACCGTGACCGGACGTCCGACCGAACAGCAGCCTGCGCTGATCGATATCGAGACGCTGTTCGCTGACCTGCAGTTCTCCAGCCCGTCGATCTCACCGGACGGCACGCGCATCGCCTACCTCGCGCCCCACCGCGGGCGGCGCAACGTCTGGGTTCGCGGCATCGACCAGTCCCATCCCGACGCCGTCCCCGTCACCCAGGACACCCGCCGCGGGATCACCAGCTACCACTGGACCGATGACCCGCGTTGGCTGCTGTACCTGCAGGACGTCGACGGCAACGAGGACTGGCACCTGTACCGGGTCGACCTCGACGCGCCGGACGAGCCGGCCGTCGACCTGACCCCGCTCGATCCCGGGTCGCGCGTGTTCGCCGTCGACGCCGAGACGACGGTGCCCGGTACCGCCATCCTCTGGATGAACCCTCGACCGCTCTACGTCGACGTGTTCCGCATCGACCTGTCCACCGGCCGGACCACCCCGCTGGTCGAGCGCACCGACCCGGCCGAGTTCTTCCTCCTCGACCGCGCCGGCAGGGCGACCTGGTTCCTGTCGAAGAGCGGCGACGGCACCCACGAGGTCTTCGCGGTCGACCGCGACACCGGCGAGCGGCGACTGCTGCACCGCCTCGGCGGCCCGGAACACCCGATCGGCGTGTTCCTCTTCCCGCTGCCCGACGACAGCGGCGCCCTGCTCGGCGACTACCACGACTCCGACGACCTGCGCCTGGTGCGCCTGGACCGCGACACCGGCGAGCGGACCGTCGTCGCCGCCGTGGACGGGCACAGCCTGGACACTCTCAGCGCCGTCGCCGACACCCTGCCGCCGACCGTGTTCGCCAGCAGGCGCACCGGGGAGGTCATCGCCGCTCGCTTCACCGGCGACCGGCCGCAGGTTGTGCCGATCGACCCGCACTTCGCCGAGGTCCAGGCCGCCCTCGAACGGCTCTCCGACGGCGTGCTGGGCTGGGTGAGCTCCGACCGCAGCGAGCAGCGCTGGGTGGCCACCTTCATCCATGACCGCGAACCCGCGACGACGTGGTTCTACGACCACACCACCGGCGAGTCCCGCCTGCTGTTCCGCGACGAGCGTCTGGACCCGGCTGCCCTCGCATCGACGACCGCGGTCCGGTTCCCGGCCCGCGACGGCCTGCCGCTGCACGGGTTCCTCACCCTGCCCGTCGGCGCCCCGCCGCGGCACCTGCCACTGGTGCTGCTCGTCCACGGTGGACCGTGGATGCACGACACCTGGGGCTACAACGCGGCCGTGCAGTTCCTGGCCAACCGCGGCTACGCCGTGCTGAAGGTCAACTTCCGGGGCTCGACCGGCTACGGGCGACGGCATCTGACCGCGGCGATCGGCGAGTTCGCCGCCGCGATGCACGACGACCTGATCGACGCCGTCGACTGGGCGATCGCCCGGGGCTACGCCGACCCGGACCGCGTCGGCATCGTCGGCGGTTCCTACGGCGGCTACGCCGCACTCGTCGGGGTCACCGTCACACCGGAGAAGTTCGCCGCCGCGGTCGACTACGTCGGCATCTCCGACCTCGCGAGCTTCCTGTCGACCCTGCCCCCGTTCGTCCGGGCCAACATGACCAACAACTGGATCGCCTACGTGGGCGACCCCGACGACCCCGAGCAGTTGGCCGACATGCGCCGTCGATCGCCCATCACCATGGTCGACCGGATCCGCACCCCGCTGCTCGTCGCCCAGGGCGCCAACGACGTCCGCGTCGTCCAGGCCGAGTCCGACAACATCGTCGCCCCGCTGCGCGCACGCGGGGTCCCTGTCGAGTACCTCGTCGCCGACGACGAAGGACACGGTTTCGAGAACCCGGAGAACCAGGTCATGCTCTTCCGCGCGATCGAGAGGCACCTCGCCGCCCACCTCGGCGGCCGCAGCGCAGAGACCACCTGACCGACGCGGTAGTGGCCCGGCCATCCACGCGAGGTCGGAATCCTGCCAACTACTGACGTGTGACATGAGCACCACGCGAGGAGTAAGCATCATGCTGCCCAGAGGGCGGACCGTATCCCGATGTGCCGCGGCTGTCGCCGCCGCCGTGCTGGTCCTGACCGGGTGCGCCGGTGGGGCGGCCGGCTCCGGTGCGACATCGCCGGGGCCGGACTTCCGTGTTTCCACTGCGGCGCCTGCCCCCGATCCGATCGCCTGGAACGAGTGCGGACCGAACCTCGACTGCGCCACCGTCGAGGTGCCGCTGGAGTACACCGAGCCCGCCGGCGCGCAGATCCCGCTCGCGGTCATGCGGCACCGGGCCACCGACCCGACGCAGCGCATCGGCAGCCTGTTCTTCAACCCGGGCGGGCCGGGGGTCGGCGCCACGGACACGCTGCGGAACCTGCCCGCCACCGCGGGCGCCCCCGGCACGTTCTCGCCCGACCTGCTCGCCCGGTTCGACGTCATCGCCGTGGACCCCCGCGGCGTCGGCCGGTCCGGTGCCGTCCGCTGCCTCACCGACGAGCAGCGCGCCGAGGCCCTGAGCACCGAATCCGACCCGGCCGTCCCCGGGGGCAAGCCGCTGCCGGAGTTGCTCGCCGACGCCACCACGTTCACCGACGGTTGTGCGGCGCACCAGAGCGTCGAGTTCCTGGCCGGCCTGTCCACCGACAACGTCGCCCGCGACATGGACCAGGTCCGGGCCGCGCTCGGCGAGGACCAGATCACCTACTACGGCCTCTCCTACGGCACCGTGGTCGGCCCCATGTACGCCACGCTCTTCCCGGACCGCGTCCGCGAGATGGTGCTCGACGCGCCCGTCGACACCGGGCTCTGGTTCGGCGACTCGCTCGAGTTCCTCAACGAGGTCGCCGTGGCCAGCGAGGAGACGCTGAACGCATGGTTCGAGACCTGCCGCACCGAGGGAGCGGCAGTGTGCCCGTTCGGCGGTGGTGACCCGGACGGGGCGTTCGACGCGCTGATCGTCCAGTTGGAAGCGCAGCCGCTGCAGGTGGCGCCGGTCGAGGGCGTCACGTCGGGCGGCGCGCTCGATGGTGCCATGGCGCTCGAGGCCGCCCGGGGCCTTGCAGGCGACCAGGCCGGCTGGCCCGCGCTCACCTCGGCCCTGCTGGGCGCGCAGAACGGTGACGGCAGGCTGCTGCATTTCCTGTGGACGAGCATCGCGGTCTCGCCTTTCGGGGTCCCGACCGCGACGCACGAGGTCCACACCGCGGTGCGCTGCGCCGACTGGCAGACGCCGACCGACATCGCCGCGCACACGGCCGCTGCCACCGAGGTCGTCGCGGAGGCCGAGCGGATCGGCACCCGGGCCGCCTACAGCGCGCTGAACTGTGCGCTGTGGCCCGCGCCGAACAAGGACCGCGTCACCGAGCCGCTCACGGGCGCGGGCGCGCCACCAGTACTGGTGGTCGGCGGCCGGCTGGACCCCGTCACCCCACACCACTGGGCGGAGTCCATGGCCGAGACCCTGGACTCCGCCGTCCTGCTCACGCGAGAGGGCGTCGGTCACGGCTCCTACGGCACCGTGCCGTGTGTCGATGCCGCGGTGGACGCCACCCTGATCAACGGCGTGCTGCCCGCCGACGGCACCGTCTGCAACCTGGAACGGCCAGGCACCACCGCCTCTGCCGCCTTCGCGACCGGAGGGACGGTGAACTGAGAGCGACGCACCGCCGCTCGTGTCTCAGCCATGCCGAGTCCGACCGCGCTTGCGGTCCGCGATTCGAGGGGATCTCCCGCTGGGGGTCACGCTCGCCACTGACGGTCACCCAGCAATGCCGCTTCGGCGCCCCCGTCGGCGAAGATCACCTGACCGGTGACGAAGCGGTTCTCGGGGCTCGCCAGCCAGTTGATGAGGTGGCCGACCCATTCCGGTCGGCCCGGGAAGCCGCCGAGGGATTGTGGTGCGGCTGCCTCGACGGCAGTCCGCACCTCGTCGTCGGTGAGGATCCAGGCGGCGGCCGGGGTGTCCACGACGCCGGGGGCGACCGCGTTGAGCGGGATGCCGGCGCCCGCCCATTCGGGCGTGGGGGCGGTCCGTCGTACCCATCCGTTGAGTGCGCGTTTGGCGATGCCGTAGGCGGCATCGCGCAGCGAGGGTTCGGTGTCCACCAGGGCGGTCGCGGTGGCTTCGTCGCCGTCCGCGCAGGCCTGCAGGACCCGTTCGTCCGCGGGTGTCAGCGATGAGGTCGACGACACGGCGACGGCCCGGGGGGCCTCGCTGCGGGCCAGCAGGGGACGCAGCCCTTCGAGCGTCGCGACCGTGCCGAAGTAGTTCGTCTCGAGGAGCCCGGTCCGGCCGCCGCCGGCGACCGCCAGCACCGCGTCGATGTACCCCCACTTCGCCACCTGATCGACCAGCGACCGGCGCCCGGCAGGCGTCGACAGATCGGCGATGACGTCGGCGTCGTTCAGGTCGCAGCCGATGACCCTGGCACCTTGCTCGCGAAGGATCGACGCGGTGGCGGCGCCGATTCCGGAAGCCGAGCCGGTGACGACGTACCGCCGCCCGCTCATCAACCGTCCTGGTCGGGGTGGTCGTCGGTAGGTGCGGTCCGCAGATGCGGTGTGCCCTTGCGCCTGAAGTACAGCTGACTGATCACCTCTGCGAGGACGATCAGCGCCACGAGTTTGAGCGCACCGATCAGCGGGACGCTGTCGATCGGCATCGTGTAGGCCAGTACCACTGTGCTCGCGGCGTCCAGCAGCAATGCGAGACCCCAGATCATCGTGCTCACGTGCACCACCCGCCGAAAGGCAGGCGTGTCACGCCACGCGGCGTTGATCTGTTCGCGCACCGTGCCGCCGGTGAAGGTCCGCAGGGCGTACAGGTAGTACGGGGTCCGTCGGAGCGTCAGCAGGATCCAGATGGCCGCCACGGCGGTGATCCAGCCGTCGCGCGCCAACAGGGTCCTCGGGCTGCCGGTCAGGAACGACAACGCAACGCTGAGCAGCAGGACGGTCATGACGAGGCCGGCGAGCATGTCGATCCGCCGTTTCGTGACCACCGAGTGAACCGGTGACTCTGCGGTCAACAGTGGTCGGGTGGCACGGGCCGGCCGACTGGTGACGTCCGGTCCGGCGCGGCGTCAGCTCCTGGCCTGCATGCCGCCGAGCAGGATCTCTGCGAGCTCGGACGCGTAGTCGCGGGGATCGATGTCGGGATGGTCGTCGAGGTACGCGAGCATGATGTCGATCGAGCCCTGGTAGGTGACCGCCATGACTCTGGGGTCGAAGTCGCGGAGGCTGCCCTCGGCCTGGCCGCGACGAAACAGCGCTTCCTGCCCGAGGTAGGTGTCCTCGTAGAAGTCGGCAACCACCCGTTCTGCGCCGTCGGGCCGGTGCAGGTTGTGCACGATGCGGTTGAGCGCGATCAGTTCGTCCCGGTGGGTCAGGATCTGCGAGGCGGCCTGGCGCAGGGCGGCACGGATGACGTCCGGCACGGGCTGGTCCAGGTCGAGCGTGTCGACGATGCGTTGCCGCATGGTCTCCATCGTCGCCTTCGCCGTGGCTTCCATCAGGTTGTCCTTGCCGGTGAAGTACCGCCAGACCAACCCCTTGGCGACATCGGCGCGCGCGGCTATCCGGGTCAACGACGCGCCCTCGTAGCCGTGGTCGACAACCTCCTGGATCGCCGCCGCCATGATCTGCTTCCGTCGCTGATCTTCACTGAGGCGTTGGCGCGGGCCGCGCGACGGGCGGGAGGTGGACGTCATGGCAGCGACGACTCCGACACAGGCTTCGCATCCACGACGGACACGCTACTGACCATGAATGGGTTCACGGCCGGCTGACCTCGGACCTGCACCGATGGTGCGCCGTCGGCTCTGTCGTTCTCGGCTTGATCACGCGACGCGAAGTCATATAGTGAGCGTTACATACAGGACGAGTGGTGGAGTGGCAGACATGGTCGATGTCGGGGACGCCGATCTGGCGTACGCAGCGTTCGGTATCGGCAGTCCGGTCCTGAGGCCGTTGATCTTCCACGCGGTTGACGGCGTGTGCTGCGCGACGAAGGCACTCGGGATCGACCGAGCCCATCTGGCGGGCAACTCCTCTGGCGGCGGCGTTGCAGTGCGAATCGCCATGACCCACCAGTACGAGCGTGCACCCGGGTTCGACCAGATCGTTCGTGAGTTCCTGCAGAGCGGAGCCGCTGCCGCCAAGTCGGAGGAGTGACGTCGCCATGGGTATCCGCAAGCTGGGCTACGTCGGCCTCAACGTCGCCGACGTCGACGCATGGGTCACCTTGTTCGAGCGCACGCTGGGCGTCGGGATCACGCCTGCCACGATCGGTACGCAAGAAGTGGCCTTGGTCGAGCTCGACGAGTTCAAGTACCGCCTCGCCCTGCATCCTTCCGAGCAGGACAGCCCGCGAGAGGTGGGGTGGATCGTCGACTCCCTCCACGAGCTCGACAGAGTTACCCGACGGCTGACCGAGGGAGGCTTCACCGTTCAGGAGGGAGCTGCGGACGAGACCGAACTGCGTGGCGCCACTCATCTCCGCTGGTTCACCGACCCGGTCGGGTACCGCGTGGAGTTGGCGGTCGGGGAGGCCAAGGTGCGCACCCGCCCGGGCCGCCCGGCCGACGCGCGTCCCGGGGTCACCGGTCTCGGCCACCTCGTCCTGGCCGGCCCCGAGCTCGACGAGCTCCGCGAGCTCTACGAGTCCGTGCTCGAGTTCAGGCTGACCGACTATCGCGCTCCTGGCCTGTACTTCCTCCGCTGCAACACGACACACCACAGCATTGCGCTGGCGCGCGCGGAGACACCGTCCATCCACCACCTCGAGATCGAACACGGCTCGATCGACGACGTCGGACGCGCCTACGACCGGGCCCGGGCCAACGACGTACCGATCTCGATCAGCCTCGGCCGACACATGAACGACAAGGCGATCTCGTTCTACATCAAGAATCCCAGCGGGTTCCACCTCGAGATCGGATGCGATGGCATCGAGGTGGGCGAGGGCTGGATTCCCCACGATTTCGGCGTCTCCGACGTCTGGGGGCATCATCACACTGACGCCAATCCCTTCGCGTCCCCCGCGTCGTGACGAGCGGGCGTGCCACCGGAGTTGGCCAGTTCGCCGTTCCCGTCCGGGGTGAGGAAGGCGCATCCGCAAACCACGGCCAGCTGGGCCCCCCTCGAACCCAGCTGGCCGCTCAGCCGTCGGGCGGGTCGTCCATCGGCCGTACCCGATCACCGCGTCGACGCCTGGCTTCAGCTGCCACCGCTCGCCCAGCGGTCCTCCTGCAAAATCGGGAGTAGGTCAGAGCGATGGGAGATCGCGACCGCATTCTCCGAGTTGAGGTTTGCCATCCTGGCCGGCGTTCGGGAGGGAAACCTCAACGATGGCCACGCTCAATCTGCCCCGCGCCACCCGATCGGCGACATTGTTCCCGACCGGGCCCGCGCCGATCACAATGACGTCGAACATGCCGGTGCCCATCCCGACATCGGAGTTGGTGGTGGTGTTCATGTCAGTTCTCTTTTGCGGCGCGGCCGAGGCGCAGCGCCGAAACAAGGAAGAAGATCCCGCCGAGCGCGGCGTAGCCGGCGACGTTGGTCAGCGTTGCCCCCTGAGTGGAAGCCTGTAAGAAGAACGACGTCCCCGCGAGCACGGAGATTGCCCCGCTGGCGACCATCGCCCACTGGCCCCCCAGCTTGCGGCGGCTGAGAGCCACGACTAGCTGAACGATCCCCGCGACGACAGCCCACACGCCCCACACCTGCAGGACCGCCGAGACGCGGTCCGTGATCGCGACCGCCGAGACGCCGGACATGACCGCGACGACCAGGCCGATGGCCGTGAGCGAACTGATCGCGATGTTCACATACAGGCCCAGCGCCGATCCGCTCGCCCGGGACGAGCGGGCGTCGACGACCGCGGCGGCCACATCGAACAGCGGGTACAGCACGATCAGCGTCGCACTCAGCGGCCCGATGCTCGACCCGACCACGAACATCAAGCCGGCCCAGACGATCGCGAAGCCGAAACGAACAAAGTACAACGTTCGAAGTGTGGACACGTTTCCCGTTCGGCTCGAAACGGTAGCGGCGGTAGCGGCGGTCATGATGATCCTTTCAGCTGATGGATGACGACAAGTGCGGTTCATCGGATGAAGTGGGGCTAGCGGAGAAATTGGCTCCGATGGCCGGGGCGACGATCTGTGTCGCTGGTGGTCTCTTCCCGAGTTGGATAGACGAACCAGGAAGTCCATCGAACGTAGGCACATTCCCGCGTCGATTTCATTCATGGCAAGTGAATGCGATGTAGGCCACTGGAAGCGCGGGCCAGGCGGGCGTGAGGGACTGAGTCCTCGGACATTGTCCTGGGGCCGAGCACGCCGGATCTGTCCATCCTGTTCGGCGAGTCGGGAGGCCGACCGACTGGTCGTCATGCGGGACGGTGCGAGGTCGGTGGTTACCTCGGCCTCGATCCGGCGTCCCGCCTCGACGCGATCATCGGCGCCGGGCGTGTGCTGATCGACGCACCGGGAACGGGTGCGGAACGTCCGCCGGGCTCGGCCCGGACCCAGGTCGCGATCGGAGGCACTGTGGCGCCATGAAGGGCCGCGTCCCTCGACAGTGCTCTCGTGACCGGCCACCTGTGCGGGAACAGTCGAGGGGAGGCGCGGGCCATTTCGATCTTGTAGAGTGAACGTTCCATACAGCCGATCGTATCCCTCGCCCGGCGCGTTCGTCCACATCAGCTGGCCGGGCTCGCCTGCGCAGGTCACATCGCCGGATATTGCTGTAGCGTGCGTTCCATACAGGAGGTGGCGGTGTCAGGAATTTCGGAGGTGGCCCGATCCTGGTCGCCGACGAGCGCACCCACCGCGTGCTCCTCGACGACGTCGCCGGCGCACCGCGCGTCGACCCGGCGACCGCGCGCAGCCCGGTCCTCGCCCTGCACGGGGAGTGCGACCGGGTGAGCCCGGTCGACGTCTCGGCGAGTCCGGTCGATGCTCTGCCCTGCGGGCGCCTCGAGGTCATGGCGGCCGCGGGCCGTTGGATCCACGTTGATCGGCCGGACGAGTTCTGCACCCTGGTGGGGGAGTTCCTGATCGCATGACCTGCGGAGTCAGCAGTCACGAGATCCGCGTCGGTGTTCTCATCGTCGGCGCCGGACCCACGGGCCTGACCCTTGCCATCGACCTCGCGCGACGCGGTGTGCCGTGCCACGTCGTGGAGGCGGCGATCGAGCAGCCCGTGAACCCTCGGTGCAACACGACGTCCGCGCGGTCGATGGAGATCTTCCGGCGGCTGGGGATCGCCGACGAGATCCGGCGCTCCGGCTTGCCCGAGGACTACCCGAGCTCGGTGCAGTACCGGACGACCCTGCGAGGCGACGAGATCTTCCGCCTCGACCTGCCGTCGGCCGCCGAGGTGCTGGCGGGTGTCGGCAGGGACGGTTGGCCTACCCCGGAGCCGCAGCACCGGATCTCGCAGCTGTTCCTGGAACCGATCCTTGAGCGGCACGCCCGCGGGCTGCCCGGGCTGACCCTCGAGCGCGGGGCGCGGCTGGTCGAGCTGCGCCGGCGTGCGGACCATGTCGAGGCGGTCGTCGAATCCGGCGGGTACGAGGGCGCTACCCGGGTTCTGCGCTGCGACTACGTGGTCGGCTGCGACGGCGCCCACAGCGCCGTGCGCCGGCAGCTGGGGATCCACTACGAGGGCGTCGACGCGATCCAGAGGTTCGTCTCGACGTTCGTGCGCTCGCCCGAGCTGGGTCGGCTGGCCGCCCGCGACCGGGCCTGGACGTACTGGACGTACGGGGGCAGGCTCGCCTCCCTGATCGCGATCGACGGGGGCGAGCTGTGGCTCAACCACGTCGCCTTCCCGCCCGACCACGACACCGACGGCGAGGACCCCGAGCAGCTCCTGCGAGAGGCCGTCGGCGGCCCCGTCGAGCACGAGGTCCTCGGCGTCGTGCGCTGGACGGGCCGCCAGCTGGTGGCCGAGCGGTACCGGGACGGTCGGACATTCCTGGCAGGCGACGCCGCCCACATCTGGATCCCCGTCGCGGGGTTCGGGATGAACGCCGGCATCCAGGACGCGGCCACCTTGGGCTGGATGCTGGCGGCGGTGCACCACGGCTGGGCACCGCCGGACCTGCTGGACGCCTACGCGTCGGAACGCAAGCCGGTGGGCGAGCAGTTCGCCGGTGCGGTGGCCTCGGCCGCGCAGGCGTCCCTCGCGGACGTCTCACCCGACATCCACCTGCCGGGCCCGGAGGGGGAGCGCGCACGCGCAGCGCTCGCCGACCGGCTCGCAGTGACCGAGCCGCACCGGTACTCGCCCGACGGTTTCAGCTTCGGCTACCACTACGCGGGCTCGCCGCTGGTGGTCGGAGGCGAGGAGCAGGCCGTCATCAGCATGGGCGGCTACCAGGAGCGGGCGCGGGTGGGATTCCGGCTGCCGCACGCATGGCTCTCCGGCGACCGGTCGGTGCTCGACGTGCTCGGACCCGATTTCACCCTCCTGCGGACCGACACCGGCGTCGACGACGAGTCCTGGGTCGAGGCGTCCCGGAAGCTGAACATCCCCCTCACCGTGGTCGACCTGCCCGGACAGTGGCCGGACCGCTATCCGGCCGCGCTCCTGCTCGTGCGCCCGGACCAGCACGTCGCCTGGATGGGCGGGGCGGACGCACGTCCGACGGAACTCCTGCAGACAGTCACCGGCCGCGTCGCCGCCCGCCGGCCTTAGAGATCACCAGGGGAAGCACATGCCGTACGCACTGGGCATCGACGTCGGTGGGACGTTCACCGATGCCGTCGCCTCCGACGGTGCCGGCCGGATCGTGTCGGCCAAGACACCGACGACTCCTCCGCAGCGGGAGGTGGGCGTCATGCGCGCGATCGAGGAGCTCGCCGCCGAGCTGGGCATCGGCGTCGGCGAGCTGCTCTCGCAGACCGACTACATCGCCCACGGCACGACGGCGTCGATCAACGCTCTCGTCCAGGGGACGGTGGCCGACGTCGGGCTGATCGCCACGAAGGGGCACCGGGACGCGATCTACATCATGAACGCCGAGGGCCGCACGCTCGGACGCTCGGCCCACGAGATCCAGGACACCCTGCGCCGGCGCAAGCCGGCGCCACTGATCCCGAAGTACCGCGCCCTCGAGGTCACCGAGCGGCTCGACCACGCCGGCAAGGTCCTGGTCCCCCTCGAAGAGGACGAGGTCCGCAGCGTCGCGCGGACCCTGGTGGAGCAGGGTGTCGAGGCGATCGCCGTCTGCCTGCTGTGGTCGTTCAAGAACGGCGCCCACGAGCGGCGGATCCGCGAGCTGATCCACGAGCTCGCGCCCGGCATGTACGTGACGCTCTCCTGCGAGGTCAGCCCGCGCATCCGCGAGTTCGCTCGTGCCTCCACGACGATCATGAACGCGCAGATCGGGCCCCGCCTGCGGACCTACCTGACGCCGCTGCAGAAGCAGCTGGAGGAGGGCGGGCTCAAGGGCCCCCTCCTGGTGATGCAGAGCGAGGGCGGGACCATCACGGCCGACCGCGCGCCGGAGCACGCCATCACGACGATCGGGTCCGTCCTGTCCGGTGGTGTGATCGGCGGGATGCGGCTGGCCGCGCAGCTCGGGCATCGCAACGTCATCACCACCGATGTCGGCGGCACGACGTTCCTGGCCGGGCTGATCGTCGACGGCGAGCCGGTCATGGCGCCCGGTTCCGTCGTCAACCAGTTCCCGATCAACGCCGCGACCATTCGCGTGCACACCATCGGTTCGGGCGGCGGCGCGCTCGCGTCCGTCGACGCCGGCGGGAACCTGCGTCTCGGCCCACAGAGTGCCGAGGCCGTCCCCGGCCCCGCCTGCTACGCAGGCGGCGGTACCCGACCCACGAACACCGACGCCAACCTGGTCCTCGGCATCCTCACCGAGCGCGGACTGCTCGGCGGGCGCAAACCTCTCCGGAAGGACCTGGCCCGGGAGGCGATCCGCACGCACGTGGCCGAACCGCTCGGCCTCACGGTCGAGGAGGCCGCCATCGCCGTCCACGAAGTGCAGAACGCGCAGGCGGGAGACCTCCTGCGCCGGGCCGTCGTGCAGGCGGGCCACGACCCCCGCGACTTCGTCGTCTACGCCTTCGGCGGTGCCGGTCCCGCTCACTGTGCCGGCTATTGCCAGGACCTGGGGGTCGGTGAGGTCGTCGTGCCGCTCGGGCCCGTCGCGTCCGCCTTCTCGGCCTATGGGCTCGCGGCCTCAGACGTCGCCCTGAGCGCTGAGTTCTCCGATCCGTCGGCCTTCCCGGTCGACCACAGCATGCTCGAGGCCCACTACGCCCGGCTCGAGGCCGATCTGCTGCGCGCGCTCGACCGGCAGAAGGTCACGTTCCACGACGTGGCGCTCCGACGCGAGGTCGACCTGCGCTACTCGATGCAGGTCAACGAGCTCGCGGTGACACTTCCGGACACAACGTGTACCGAACGCACCGGCGACGAGATCATCAAGCGTTTCGAGGAACAGTACGAGCGCATCAACGGATCCGGTGCCGGCTACCGCGAGGCCGGCGTGCAGGCGATCACCTACCGCATGCGGGCCAAGGCGAGCCTCGGCTTCCCCGTGGTGCTGCCGGACGTCGGAAGGGCCGACGGCCCTGATCCCGCCGAGGCGTTCCTCGAGGAACGCTCCGTCTGCCTCGACTCGCAGATCGGGTTCGTACCCACCCCCGTCTACGACTACGCCGGGCTACGCGCGGACCACGAGATCACCGGGCCGGCGATCGTCGACGTCCCGACCACGGTGGTCGTGGTCCCCGCCGACGTGACCGGGCGCGTCGACCACCTCGGCAACCTCGTGCTGCGCTACCGATGAGGACGGCTCTCATGGCATCGACGATCCCCGGGGCGGACGAGTTCACCAGCCGCCCCCTCCCACGCGCGGAGCTGCTGGCGCAGGTTTCGCCCGCCCTGCCGCTGCACCAGATCGACGACGAGCAGGCCGAGCAGGTCGAGGCCCTGACCTACGAGGTCGTGCGGCACCGACTGTGGGCGATCACCCAGGAGATGGGGGAGACGCTGCGGCGGATGTCGGGCTCGCACGTCGTCACGGAGTCGAACGACTTCAACTTCTCCATCTGCGACGAGCTCGGAGAGCAGGTCCAGGTCGGCACCTACAACATCGGCCTCATCGGCTCCATGGACCTGGCCATCACCTGGACGCTGCGCAACCGCAGTGACAACCCGGGCATCGCCGAGGGCGACATGTTCCTGTGCAACGACCCGTGGATCGGCGGGGGGCTGCACCAGAACGACGCAGCGATCCTGGCGCCGATCTTCCACGAGGGCGAGCTCTTCGGGTGGACGACGGCCATCGCCCACCAGGTCGACCTGGGTGGCCCGCGCCCGGGCTCCTTCAGCCCTTCGGCCCAGGACGTGTTCGGGGAGGCTCTCCCCACGCCACCGATCAAGGTCGTCCGGGGTGGGGTGCTGCAACGCGACGTCGCCGATGCCTGGGTGCGCCGCTCGCGGCTCCCGCACATGGTCGGGCTGGACCTAAGGGCCAAGGTCGCGGCCAACAAGAACGCGGCCGAGCAGATCCTCCGTCTCATCGGCAAGTACGGCGCCGACACCGTCAAGGCCGTGATGCGCCGCATGACGGACGACGCCGAGCGCCGCCTGCGGGCCAAGCTCACGACCCTGCCGGACGGTACCTGGACCGCGGTGGGCTACCAGGAGCAGTCGCAGACCGGCGACCGCGGTCTGCACGCCATCAAGGTGGCGATGACGAAGGAGCAGGACCGGCTCGTCTTCGACTTCCGTGGGACCGCCGAGCAGACCGGTGTCATCAACTGCCCCTACCCGGGGCTGCGCGCGGGGATCGTCTTCACCGTGCTGCCACTGCTGGCGGGCGACGTCCCGTGGGCCGCGGGCGGGCTCATGCGCTGCTTCGAGATCATCACCGATGAGGACACCATCACCAACGCCTCGTTCCCGGCTGCAGTGGGCAAGGGACCCTTCGGACCGGCGTGGGGCGCGGGCAACCTCGTCGCTGAGGTGCTGGCCAAGATGCTCGACGCCGAACCCGCGCACCGCACCGACGTGCAGTCGATCTGCAACGGCACCACCGACCTGTGCGTGGTGTCCGGAGTGGACGTCCGTGGCGGCGGCAGCAAGGGTTTCGTGTCGCCCGTCTTCGACGTCATGGCCGGCGGCTACGGGGCCCAGGTGCACCACGACGGCGTCGACACCGGCGGCCGGCTCATCATCCCCTCCGCGCGGGCCCCCGACGTCGAGATGACCGAGTACCTCTACCCGCTCGTCGCGCTGTGGCGTCGCGAGCAGCCCGACTCCGGTGGGCCGGGCCGGCAGCGGGGAGGGATGAGCGGCTCGGTCTGCTACGTGCAGCACCCGGACCAGGCCGGGACGATGTCACTGGTCGTCTCCGGGACCGGCAAGGTCGCCAACCAGAACGTCGGCCTCGCCGGCGGCTATCCGGGCAACTCCCAGCTCGACCTGGTCGTGCGCGGGGTCGGCGTGCCCCAGCTCGCCGGCGCGACGGCCATTCCCGCCTCCCTGGACGAGCTCGGCGGCGAGATCGAGGTACTGCCCTGCGAGGGGGAGTCGAACCTCGACCCCGGCGACGCGCTGTTCCTGCACTGGCAGGCGGGCGGGGGCTACGGTGACCCGCTCCTCCGCCCCGCCGAGAGCGTGGGTGACGACGTTGCGCAGGTCCGCGTCTCGGCCGAAGCCGCGCGGGACGTCTACGGCGTCGTCCTCCGGGACGACGGCGAGGTGGACGTGTCGGCGACCGCCGAGACCCGCGAGAAGCTGCGGCGCGCCCGCGGAACCGGCTCGGGCCTGGCCGACGTGCCACCGACGCCGATCGGCGCGCCCGACCTGACCGATGTCCGCCGGCTCGACGACAACCTCGCCGTCCTGGAATCGCCGGAGGGAAGAACCGTCCTGTGCACCCACTGCGGCACGGAACACGGCCTTCTCGCCGGGGGTGCCTTCGTCTCCGCGCTGGCCCGCCGCGATGCTGTCCCGACCGTCGCCGGCCCCCACGTCTGGCCCGACCCGGCGGTGTATGTCGACGCGGACGTCGTCTTCCGACAGCTGTTCTGCCCGGGCTGCCTGACCGCCGTCTACTCCCGTGTCGTCCCCGTCGACCACCCGCTCCCGGATGACGACTACCGGGCCTGGTGACGATCCGCTCGTCGGTCGTCCGCGCCGGCCACATCCCGCCAACCCGAATCGATAGGAGTGATTTTGCAGAATCCGGGGGAGCACCACGCAGGGGTGGCGCCAGCTGCGACAGCCCCTGCGCAGAGCCGTCCCTATCATGGCCCTGTGGTGAGGGGAACGAATTCCGCGTCGTCTGCTGTCGGTTCGAGCAGCCGCGACGTCATCCTGGACGCAGCTCGAACCCTCATCACCAGTAGAGGCTACGACGGCATGACGGTCTCGGACCTGTGCGCGCAGTCCGGGCTGCCGCCCAGTTCGGTCTACTACCACTTCGGGAACAAGCTAGGCGTCCTGGCCGCGCTGCTGGAGCGCACATTCGACGAGTTGCACGCTTTGTTCCCCAACCCGTCGTCGTTCGAGGACCGGGAGCCGATAGATCGCCTCGAGGCGTGGTTCTCAGCTGCGTGCGACTCGCTCGATCGGCGGCCGGACTACCTCCGCCTCCTGCTGGCCGTCAGTGTCGGCCCGCACAAGGACTCCGAGACGGTGAGCGGCACCGTGCGTCGCATCCGCGACTACGCCCACGCGTCCTGGGTGGAGGCACTCACTCCCATCTTCGCGCCGGACGGGGACGGCAACGACGAGAATCTTGTCGATCAGCTGGCCGTGCTCGGGCGGGCCATGACCGACGGGTTGTCGGTGACCAACAGCCTGGACGGGGCGACATTCAGCTCACACGTCGCTCCGTTCGTCTCCCTGATCCGCGGACTTGCAGCCCAGCGTGGCCGCGAGCGGGGGGCGACTCCTGAGGGCGCAGTCCAGTGACGATCGCCCGCAGGGCAGTCCAGTGACGATCGCCCTCAGGCAGACCGAGGCGCCGGATCGGTCACGCACCTCCGAGATCAGCTGATCTGCCCGGGCTCGCCCGAACCCGCCCGACGCCCGATCAGGAGCGGCGAGGGCAGGGACGAGCGGAGCCCGGGCAGGGGCACGCGTCGGCTCAGCGGAGGCCGAGCTTGCTGGAGCACACCGGCCACGCCTTCCAGCCCTGCCCGGCGAGGACGCGCTCGGCGACGGCGATCTGCTGCTCACGGCTGGCCTGGTGGGGCATGCCCTGGCCACCGAACCCTCGCCAGGTGCTCATCGTGAACTGCAGCCCACCGAAGAAACCGTTTCCGCTGTTGATCTTCCAGTTGCCGGTGCTCTCGCACTGGGCGAGCCTGTCCCACACGGAAGCGGACGCAGCGGGGGCAGCGGGGGCAGCATTGGCGGTTCCGGCGATGGCGAGTGGGACGCCGAGCGCGACCGTGCCGGCCAGGGTGAGACGTAGCAGGGTTCGGCCCATGCGGGACTTGGGGGAATTCATTGTGATTTCTCCATGGCACACCCCGAGACGTACCTGCTCGTCGGCAGATTAATAGTTGCCCGGCAAACGGGGTCCGGGTGCTTTCTCGAGTCGTGGGGTCGTGGGGTCGACTCGAACAATTGTCGTCTCGGCCAGTCCCAATGCGGGATCGACGGACCGGAACCGGGGACTGGGGGCGGTGCGACGGTTCCGGGATGTATTTCTCGTCGCCCCTCGTCGGGCGACTGCCATGGGACATTACGAGTTCGAGCCGCATGATCGCCGGGTGGCCAATGTCACATGGTCAAGACATGGAGTCGCCGATCCGGCGTATCGCCTGGTGACAGCGGGGAAGTGCTGAATTGATCACGATTGGCGGAATATCTTCATTCCGAAACTAGTGGCTTGGCGCACACGTGTCGTTACCCCGGATCTTTCGGGGTTTCTTCGGTGCGTGATCGAGACCGGTGCGAATTGCCCGTACGCGAGCGCGGTCCGACCGGCCGGTCGGCCGGTCGGCCGGTCGGCCGGGACGACATGCCGACAACTTCGGAGCGAAGGTCGCCGTCAGGCGGTCGCTGCGTCGAGGAACCTTTCGAGCTCGGCACGGGGGTCGGGCCCGCATGGTTGGAACACGATCTCGGTGACGCCCTTCGAGGCGAACTCGTCGAGGCGATGCCGGACCTGATCGCGAGTTCCGCTGATCGTCACGTCCCGGAGCATCGCGTGACCACCGGCGTCCCATGCCGCTTGATCGGCTTCACCGATCTCGACGCAGTGGCCCGTGTGAACCGCGAGGTGCCGTCGATCGTCCGGAGTCCGGTTCACCACGTCCATCCACTCCCCGCCGCCCGGCAGGTCATGCACGGCAGCAGGCCCCCCGAACTCGTAGGCGCCGTGATAGGCCAGTGCCCACCCCGGTCCAGCGGCGAGTCGCGCGTGTTCGGAGTCGGTGGCCTCTCCCTCGTCGAGCACCGTGCCCCACACGAGGTTGGGCACCCACGAGTACTCGTTGATGAACTCGGGCAGCTGAAGGGTCACGTACAGCCCGTCGCCGAGTTCCTTGGCCACCTTGTGGCCCTTGGGCCCCAGCGCGCCGACCAGGATGGGGACGTCGACCGGGCGTGCGGGCGCATGCCCATCGGGATGCAGCATCTGCATCTGCGCCCCCTCCCACTCCACGACCTCGCCCTGCAACAGCCCGCGGTACGCGCGGATGTACGACTCCATGTAGGCCCATGTGACTGCGCCGTACCCCATTGCGCGGCGGCCACTGAACCCCGTGCCGAAGGCGATCGAGACGCGACCCGGAGCCAGCGCGGCGAGGGTGGCCGTCGCTGCGGCATTGACCATCGGGTGTCGCAGGCTGGGAACGAGCACACCCGGGCCGAGACCGATCCGCTCGGTGCGTTCAGCGGCCAGCGCCAGGATCATCCACACGTCCGGGCTCTGCTGGGGCGTGTCATAGACCCACGCTCGCGCGTATCCCAGTTGCTCGGCCAGGGCAATGTTGTCAGGGGAATCGAGTGCGGTCGGAAAAGCGCAGGACACCTCCATGAGGAGCCTCCATTCCATGAGCGGCGGGGTCGACGATCAGGGCAACTCGGCGTGGGGAACTTCCACGCGGACGGCCATGAGCCGCGCCTCGCGAACCGGCCGGCGTTCGTGCTCGGGAAAGGACGGAGCAGTGCACAGGAAGAGGGTGCAGCCATCGTCGCCGCCGAGCATGCAGGCGAAGACCCCGAGCCCGGTCGAGATCTCGTCGAGGATCTCGCCGCCCTCCTGCACCCGGATCACGCGGGCGTTGAGGGCGTCAGCCACCCAGATCGCACCCTCCGCGTCTGCGCAGATGCCATCCGGAACGACCTGGAGCTGCTCCAGCGCCTCTCCGACGTCCTCGGTGTGCGGCGGCTCGCCGAACTGGGCCCACACGCGCCGATTGCTCAGCCCGCCGTCGTCCGCGATGTCGAACGCTGTCAGCCGCCCGGCGAACGTCTCCGCGACGACCAGTACGTTCCCGCCGAGGATCACCATGCCGTTGGGAAAACACAGGTCGTCGGCCACAGTGGCCACGGTCCCGTCCGCGTCGACTCGCGTGAGCGTGGTGTGACGCAACGGGGCTCCACCCATGAGGTCGAAGCCGAAGTTGCCCACGAAGGCACGTCCGCGATCGTCGACGACCATGTCGTTGAGCATCCCCGAGACCGCGCCGGACAGATCGGCGTGCTCGGTGAGCGACCCTGACTCATCGCGCACCAGGACGCGATGATCACGCATCGACACGATGAGCGCGCGTCCGCCGGGGAGGAAGCCGATCCCGGCAGGCTGGCGCGGCACCTCGGCCACGACCTCGACGTGACCACGACCGTCGGTCGACACGACCTGGTTGGTGTAGAAGTCGGAGACCCACAGCCGGCCGTCGTGCCACCGCGGACACTCCAGGAAGGAGTATCCGTCGAGCACGACCGTCAGCTCACGAGTCGGCGCACCTTGTTCCATCGTGACCTCGAATCCGTTTGTCGTCGTTGGCAAACCGGAAGCGCTGCGTCCACCGGACCGTCCGTGGCCGCATTGGATCAGTATGGCTGAGACGTACGCAGGTGGTGTCCGTCAGCTGCGGGAGTCGTCCAGGTACTGCAGGAGCTCGTGGGCGGCGAGCTCGATGTCCTTGTGGCCCCACTCCGCGGCGCGATAATGGCAGGAGATGATCCCCATCCGATGGATGCGCGTGTAGTCGCCGAGGACGAAGGCGTAGCGGCGCTTGGTGTCGTCGGCTGCGCCGTCGGTGAGGCCGAGATGCCAGGCGCCGTACTCGTCCCAGGTGTGGGTCTTGAGGTAGCGAGTGCCGTCGGCGGCGGAGGGCTGGACGTCTCCCCACCGGCTTCGGAGGACGTAGCGGCGGGCGTCGATGAGGTGGTGGGCGTGGTCGACCGCGGCGTCATTGACCCGGTACTTCGGCATGCGCTGATGGTGGCGTAGCAGGCCTGTTCGTGCAGGATCGCTGTCGCGGCTCGGGCCTCGGCCGCTCACTCCGCCGCGTGGTGTGGATCACCCACCACCGGCCGGCCCGGGCGACAGGATGTGCGGGTGGGTCGCGATCCCCGGCGACGGCCCCTCATGGAGGACAGCGGAATGGAATATCGCACGCTCGGCGGCACCGGAACCATCGTGTCGTCCCTGTGCCTGGGCACCATGACGTTCGGCAACGAGAGCACCGAGGAGGTGTCACACGCGCAGCTGGACCGGTTCGTGGAACGGGGAGGCAACTTCGTCGACACCGCCAACGTCTACTCCCGGGGCGTCTCGGAGGAGATCGTCGGGCGCTGGTTGACGAAGCGCCCGGAGGTCCGTGACCAGGTCGTCATCGCGACGAAGGGCCGCTTCCCGATGGGGGAGGGGCCCAACGACGTCGGCCTGAGCCGGGTGGGGCTCACCCGTGCTCTGGAGGCGAGTCTCCGGCGGCTGCAGGTCGATTCCATCGATCTCTACCAGGCGCACGCGTGGGATGCGTTGACTCCGCTGGAGGAGACGCTCCGGTTCTTCGACGACGCCGTGCGAGCCGGCAAGATCCGTTACGCCGGAGTGAGCAACTTCCTCGGGTGGCAGCTGCAGAAGGCCGCGATGCTCACCGGGTTCCTCGGCCTGGCCCCGATCGTCACACTGCAGCCGCAGTACAACCTCCTGGTCCGCGAGATCGAGTTCGAGCTCACCGACGTCTGCGAGAGCGAGAACATCGGCATCCTGCCGTGGTCTCCGTTGGCCGGGGGCTGGCTGACCGGTAAGTACCGCCGTGACGAGGTCCCGACGGGTCCCAGCCGGCTCGGCGACGACCCCGAGCGGGGGATGGAGGCCTACACGCCGCGCAACGCACAGGAGCGGACGTGGCAGGTCATCGACGCCGTCGGCAAGATCGCCGAGTCGCGCGGGGTGTCGATGGCGCAGGTCGCACTGGCCTGGACCGCCGACCGGCCCGCGGTCACCTCGGTGATCCTCGGCGCCCGTACGGTCGAGCAGCTCGACGACAACCTGGCCGCGGCCGGTCTGCACCTGTCCGACGATGAGACCCAACTGTTGGACGAGGCCAGCGACCCGATCGTCGGCGACTACCCGTACGGGTTGCCGGGGCGCAGGCAGCGCGCCAACGGGCGGAAGCTCTGACACCTCGGAGCCGCTGACGGCAGCGGGAGCTGCTCGCGCCTGGTGCGGCTGTCCTGCACGCTTGCGGATTATTGTCTGACAAGCATACGGTCGGACGTCAGCGCCGCCGCAACGTCGGCGGCGCCGATCCTCGAGCTAGGAGCGGAATCCAATGGTGGATCGTCTGAAGGACAAGGTCGCGCTCATCACCGGTGCAGCCCGCGGTCAGGGCCGTGAGATGGCCGAGTTGTTCATGCGCGAGGGTGCGACGGCCGTCGTGTCGGGCGACGTCCTCGACGCGGCCGACACCGAGGACAGCAAGGTCACCTTCGTGACGATGGATGTCACGCAGCCCGATCAGTGGAAGTCCGTCGTGGCCGACATCGTGGCCGAGCACGGACGCATCGACATCCTGATCAACAACGCCGCGGTGTGCGAGTACGAGCCGATCCTCGAGACGACGGACGAGCAGTACGACCGGGTGCTCGACATCGACCTGAAGAGCATCTTCCTCGGCATGCGCGAGGTGCTGCCGCACATGATCCGGCAGCAGGCGGGCTCGATCATCAACGTCTCGTCCATCTGGGGCCTGGCCGGCGTGCCCAACTCGTACGCCTACCAGGCCGCCAAGGGCGCGATCCTCAACGTCAGCAAGAACGTCGCGGCCACCCACGGCCAGGACGGGGTGCGCTGCAACTCCCTCCACCCCGGCTACATCCTCTCGCCGATGAACGAGCACCAGGCCCCCGAGATCAATGAGGCGCTGATCGCGGGCACCGTGCTCAAGCGACCGGGCGTGCCGATCGAGACCGCGTACGCGGCGTTGTTCCTCGCCAGCGACGAGGCCAGCTACATCACCGGCACCTCACTCGTCGTCGACGGCGGTTACCTCGCGCCCTGATCCGACGATCAGCGGAAGCTCCGGCCACACCAAGGCAGCTGATCCCCAGGTCGCACCGCCGCCGAAGGCGGCGAGCGCGAGCTTGTGGCCGGCCCGCAGGTCCCCGGCTGCTGCCGCTTCGGCCAGAGCGATCGGGATCGACGCGGCGGCGGTGTTGCCGACCCGGTCGAGGTTGACGAGGGTGCGTTCGGCGGGGATGCCGAGCCGGGCTGCGGTGGCCTCGAGGATGCGCAGGTTGGCCTGGTGGCCGACGAACCAGTCGACGTCCCGCACCGACCAGCCGACTCTGGAGAGCACGGTGGCGGTGGAGGCAGTCATGTGCGCGACGGCGTGCCGGTAGACGGCCTGGCCCTGCATGGCGAAGAAGCCGTCCGCCGGGTCCGGGCTGGTGGGCAGCCTCGACCCACCACTGCGGACCTGGATCAGCTGCTCCAGGCTCCCGTCGCTCCCGAGTTCGACGTCGAGAATGCCGCCGCCGGGCTCCGCGCGCAGCACCACCGCGCCCGCCCCGTCACCGAACAGGAACGCGGTGGCCCGGTCGGTGGGGTCCACGATCGTCGAGAAAGTGTCCACGCCGATCAGGAGGGCCGAGCCTGCTGCCCCGGACCGGAGCATGCCGGTGGTCACCGCGAGCCCGTAGACGAACCCGGAGCAGACGGCGTTCAGATCGAACGCGGGAACCGCGCCGAGCCCGAGCCGGCTGCTGACGGTGGGCGCAGAAGCGGGGCAGGGATGGTCCGGCGTCGTGGTCGCGAGGACCACGAGGTCGACCGCGTGCATCCCGGCCGAAGCCAGCGCCTTGGCTCCCGCCTCGACGGCGAGGTCGGATGTCGCCGTCCCGGGGTCGACGACGTGCCGCTGCCGGATGCCCGTGCGGGTCCTGATCCACTCGTCGGAGGTGTCGAGGTGCTGGGACAGCTCGGCGTTCGTGACCACGCGCGGGGGCAGGGCGTGACCGATGCCGGCCACCGCGACACCGCGGCCGGCCTGCTCGGCGCCACCCCTCATCGTGTCCTCGATCCGGTGTGTTCCCGCAGTGGAGGCAGCGGGGCCGTCGCGCCGGGTCGGAGCACGGCGGCCAGGACGGGTGGTGCGAGGAGGCTCGCCGGCGGATCCACCAGGTTGGCCACCCGCAGGAACGCGCGCGCGACGGCCGGATTCCGGTGGGCGACGAGCTGCACGCGGCGGACGTAGGTGTCCAGCACCCGGGCGAGCAGCGGCCGCGAGCCGTCGACCTCGGGAAGGGCGAGGTCGGACCGGGTGGCGATGTCCCACACCCTCCGGCAGACGGGCGCGAGCGCTCTGTAGTAGTGCCCGGCGTCGAGGGGGCCGGGCGCGGCGAGCCGCTCCCGCAGGACCAGCACCTGCTGGGCGGCGAGCGACATGCCCTGCGCGTAGAGCGGGTTGACGCTGCACACGGCGTCACCGATCGCCACGACGCCCGCGGTGAAGGTGGGCAGCTTGTCGTAGCGCCGCCACCGGGACCCGCGGAACCGGAACGGCACCGGGTCGGTGAGGGGCTCGGCGTCCGCGATCAGTTCTGCGACGTCGGGGACGGGCAGAGTTGCTGCCCACGCCGTGAACCCGTCGGCGTCGGCGGGCGGTGCATCACCGAGGATTCCGGCGAGGGTCACCAGCCACCGGTCACCCTCCACGGCGACGGCACCGCCGCCGCGGGAGCGAGGGATCGTGGACACGATGACGCTGAGCCGGCCGCCGAGCTGGTCCGTGCGGCGCCGGTAGATCCGGGTGGCGTAGCCGAGGTCGACGTCGACGCGGTCCTCGACGGGTGCAGGCTCGCCCAGGGCGGTGAGCCAGGCCGACAGCCGGGAGGTGCGCCCCGAGGCGTCGACGACCAACCGGGCGCCGATCGTCTGCTCGCCGCCGGCCGTCCGGCGCACCCGCACCCCGCCCACGGCGCCGTCGGGACCACGGACGAGGCCCACCGCGGTGGCGGGTGGGGCGAACGCGACTCCGGGAAGGGCGACCGTGCGGGCCCGCAGCACCTGCTCCAGCAAGGGCCGGGTGGACAGCACCGAGCGCAGTCCGGTGGACGTGGCGTGGAGTCGGCGCCCGTGCAGGTACCAGCGCGTGTCGCGAAGCGGTTCGCCGTCCGGCGCGCCCGCGGCCACCAGCTCCTCGGTGATCCCCGGGTGCACGTCCTCGATGATCCGTCGGCCGCCGTCGAGCAGTCCGTGCAGGTGCGCACCCTGCGGCACCCCGCGCCGCACCACGCCGTCGGTGGTGTCGGCGTCCCGCTCCACGACGGTCACGCTGTCGAACGCGTCGCTGAGCACCCTGGCCGACAGGAGTCCGGCGATCCCGGCGCCCAGCACCACGGCGTGGCCCCGTCCCGCGGCTGTCCTGGTCACGGGTACAGCCCTTCGACCTGGGCCCGGAACGCGTCCTCGATGACGTCGCGGCGCATCTTGAGCGTCGGTGTCAGGTGTCCGGCCGCGACCGTGAAGTCCTCCGTCAGGACGGCGAAGCGGCGGATCGACTCGGCTCGCGACGCGATCTCGTTGGCGGCATCGACGGCGCGCGTGAGCTCGGCGCGCAGCTTGGGGTCGGCGACGAGCGAGGCCGGATCGGCGGCCCTGCGGTGGCGTCGCGCCCATGCCAGCACCGCGGTGTGGTCCAGGGCCAGCAACGCGGTGACGTAGGGACGGCCCTCGGCCACGACCATGGCGCTCGCGACGAGCGGGTGCAGCCGAAGCCGGTCCTCCATGGGCACGGGCGCCACGTTCTTGCCGCCGGTGGTCACGAGGATCTCCTTGCGCCGCCCCGTGATCCGCAGGAACCCGTCGGGGTCGAGCGCGGCGAGGTCTCCGGTGTGCAGCCACCCGTCAGCGGACGCGTGCGGGTCGGGCCAGTAACCGGGGGAGACCTGCCTGCCGCGGACGAGCAGCTCACCGTCCTCGGCGATCGCGACGGTCGTGCCCGGCACCGGACGGCCCACCGTCCCGATCCGGTTGGTCGCGGGGATGTTGACCGATACGGCGGTGGCCGACTCCGTGAGCCCGTAGGCCTGCAGGACGGTGACGCCGTGGCCGGCGAAGAACTCGGCGATCGGCGCGTCGAGCCGGGCGCCCCCGCAGATGACGTGGCGCAACGCCGTGCCGAGCATCGGATGCCGACCCGGAGGTCCGCCTGCCGCGACGATGCCCTTGCGCAGCTTCTCCAGCGCGTACGGCACGACGGCGAGCCAGGTCGGCTCGAACGCGGCGAGCTGACCGACCATCTCCGGCACACCGGGGGCGAGCGCGGTGCGGGAACCGCTGTAGAGGCCCGCCTGCAGGACCGTGCGTCCGAAGACATGGGCGAGCGGGAGCCCGACGATGGTCGCGGGCTGTCCTGCGCCCCGGTCGGCGAACAGCTCCGTGCAGTGCTCGACCACCGCCGCGGCGGCCGTGAACAGGTTGCGGTGGGTGAGGACGCAGCCCTTGGGCAGAGCCGTCGTTCCCGAGGTGTAGACGATGCTCGCGACGGAGGAGGCGCGGACCGCGGCCCGCGCCGCGGTGGGGTCGGCGGGCGCCACGGCCCCCCAGCCGTCGGGATCGCGGTCCGGCTCGACGAGCCCGTCGAGCGACAACACCGCGACCTCACCGGGGACATCCCCCTCGCGCCCGTCCTCGGCCAGGCAGGCGCTCGCCCCGCCGTCCGTGAGGATGTGGCGCATCTGCGCGGGCGACGACGTCGGGAAGATCGGCACGGTGATCAGGCCGACCAGCGCGGCGGCCAGGTCGGCGACCGCCCACGCATAGCTCGTGCGGCCGAGGATCGCCACCCGGTCGCCGGGGCGCAGGCCCCGGCCGAGCAGCCGGCCCGCGGCGGCGGCGACGTCCTCGTGCAGCTGCGTCCAGGTCCGGTCCACCCATCCGTCGGGCCCGAGCCGGGACAGCGCCACCGCATCGGGGTCGCGGGCGAGCCCGAGGTCGAGCAGGTGGGCCAGGCCGACGTCGTCGGGCAGGTCGGGGCCGCCCGGGTTCGTGCTGCTCGCGACGGCGCGGGTGGCCCGCAGGGAGGTACTCATCACTGCCGCCTCAGACGCCGAGCAGCTCGGGCGCGTCGGCCAGCTCACGCAGCCGCTCACGCGGATGCTCCACCAGCCGGCGCCGGCCCAGGTCGAGCAGCCCGGCGACGCTGGTGACCTCGGCGGCGAGCACTCCGTCCGTCCGGGTCACACGCTGGACGATGCGCGCGGTCTTGCGCTCGCCCCAGTGGAACTCGCAGCCGACGTCGACGACGTCTCCGTAGCGCAGCTCGTGCCGGTAGCTGATCGTGGTCTCCAGCATCGCGGGCATGACGCCTGCGGTGAGCAGGCGGTCGACCGTGAGCCCCGCCTCCGCCAGGCACTCCCAGCGGGCCTGCTCCGCGTACTGCATGTACACGGTGTGCGCGACGTGGCCGAGCGCGTCGATCTCGTAGCCGCGCACGGCGAAGCGGGACAGGTGAGGGTGCTCCGCACCGGCAGGCTGCTGCGGAGCGGCGGTCTCGGTGTCAGCGGTCATCGCGTGCCTCCGGTCGGAATGGCGAGGGTGCGGCAGGAGTCGACGAAGCGGACGAGCTCGTCGAGCGGGTCGGTGCGGACGTCGACGGCGCGGTCGATCACGGAGATGAGGTGTTCGTAGGCGTCGGTGTGGTCGTAGCGGGCCACGTCGGCGATCCGAAGGGCCCATCGCCAGTAGCCGCGGACCGTGCCGGCCAGGGGCATCCGGAAGTCGGCGATCACGTCGCGGACCGGCCCGACGACGCGGTCACCGTGCACGCGCAGGTACCTGGTCACCACGTCGGCGAAGAACGTGAAGTGGCGGGCCTCGTCCCGTGAGAGCCGCGTGAGCAGGTCGGCGAGCACCGGATCGCTGACGTCCGCACGCAGCTGCTGGTAGTAGATCTGTGTCGCCTTCTCCTGCACGAGTGCATAGGTGAAGAACTGCACGGGGTGCTCGAACGGCAGGGTGAACGGCGCCCGCCCGTACCCGGTGAGGTCGGCGCGCAGCGCATCACGCTCGCGCATCCCGGCCGCCCGCTGGTAGCGGGCCAGCGCGCGGGCGTGCGTGTCCTCCTCGGCGGCCCACCGCACCGTGAAGTGGTAGAGCTCGCGGTGGTGGGTGAAGACGTCGGGGTCGACGCGGGAGTCCAGCGGGAAATGGCGGTGGTAGATGTCGAAGTAGCCGGGCAGGTGGTCCTCGATCACCGTGACGAACTCGACGGCCGAGCGCTGGCCGTCGGTGAGGCGGTCGGCGTCCGCCGATGCCCAGTCGAGGCTTCGCTCGGCGTCCCAGCGCCGCTCGGGTGGCAGAGCGGCGAGGAAGGTGTCCACCGCCTCGCCGAGCTGCTCGGTGGTGATCAGCTCCGCGCTCCAGCGCTCCGGCTCGCGATGCGCAGCGGCCGGCTGGTCCTCGCCGCGCTGTGACACTGATTCAGGCTCGCTCATCGCCCGTTCCGCAGCGTCAGGCCGTAGTGCTTCGTGGTGAAGCCCCAGCCGGCGTTGGCGATCTCCAGGTAGTGGGTGAGCCGCGCGGCCAGGCCGTCCTCCAGGGCGTCCAGCCGGTCGGCGGTCGCGGCCACGTTCGCGATCCAGGCGTCGATGGTGCGCCGGTAGTGGTCGGTGAGGTCGTCGACGGCCACCACCGAGAAGCCGGCCGTCTCCGCCGCCGCCACCAGCTCCGACAGCGGCCGCAGGCGGCCGTTGCCGAAGATCGTGTTCCGGACGAAGTCCGTGCCCGGTCGGGCGTCGAACTCGGCCTGGACCGCCGGGGTGCGGAAGCAGCTCTCGGAGACGTAGAAGCGGCCACCGCGGCGCAGCAACCGGCGGGTGCGCGTGAACACCGCAGGCAGGTCGGGCATGTGGATCACGGACCCGAGCGCGGCCGCGGCATCGAAGCTGCCGGCGGGCGCGTCGAACTCCTCGAACACGCCGTGGTGCACCCGGACACGGTCGACGAGGCCGCGGCCCGTCGCCACGGCTACGATGTGGTCGCGCTGCCGGGCCGCGGGCGTGACGGCGGTGACCGTGCAGTCGTAGCGACCCGCCATGAACAGCGTGAGAGCGCCCCAGCCGCACCCGACGTCGAGCACGCGCTCGCCGTCGCTGATGCCGACGCGGTCGGCGACGAACCGGAGCTTGTGCCGCTGGGCGGCGGCGAGGCCGTCGCCGTCCCGGAGGTACAGCCCGGAGCTGTACTTGCGCATCGGGTCGAGGAACTGCTCGAACACGGCCGGGTCGAGATCGTAGTGCTGGTTCGTCGCGTGGGCGCCACCCTCGGCAGCGACCGTCGCCGTCACGACGGGCCGCCCTCGAGAGCGGCGGACACCACGTCGCTGACCTGCTCGACGGTGCTGACCCCGAAGACGTCCTCGTCCTCCAGTTCGATGTCGTAGCGCTGCTCGATCTTCGCGATGATCCGCAGGACCTTGATCGAGTCGGCGCCCTCGACCGTCCGCAGGTCGGTGTCGGTGCGCAGGTCGTCGGCGGCGACTCCGAGCACCTCGGCGACGATCTCGACGACGGAGCCGGTGATCTCGGCACGGGCGATTTCGGACGTGGTCATGTCGGGTCCTCTCCTCGGGGGCTGGTGCGGGGAAGCCCGGCGTCGTCGGCGGGCACCGGCCGGTAGCCGGCGGTGGCGGTGGCCATGAGCTCGCCGTGCACGTCACGGACCTCGGCCCGGCCCGCGATCGCAGCGTCCGGGGCGCCGGTGATCCAGGCGTGGCAGCTGTAGCGGCCGCCGACGGCGACGACGCCGACGTAGCGCATGCGCAGGCTGGTGGTCACCGCCACCGTTCCGTGGCGCAGCACCACGAGGTTGCCCATCGCCTCGTCGCAGACCAGCGCGACGATCCCGCCGTGCAGGACCCCCGGATAGGACTCGAAGCGCCGGTCCAGGCACAGGTCCGTGACGATGCCGCCGTCGGTGCCGGGGCGGAAGCGCAGGCCGAGACCGACGGGGTTGGCCTGCGCGCAGCCGAAGCAGTGGGAGTCGGCGCGTCCGGCCCACGGCAGCGTCAGCTCGGCCTGATGCTCTGCGAGATCCGTCATCCGAGAGCCCCCGCCAGCGCCCGGCGCACCTTGCCGTTGCTGCTCAGGTCGAGCCCGGTGAGACTGCCGAAGGTCTTGCGGATCTTGCCCTGCAGCTCGTCCAGCTCGCCCTGGGCGGCCATCCGGTCGAGGAACAGCCGGAAGCCGGTGTCGATCGTCTCGTGCCCGGAGAGTGCGTCGAGACCCGACTTGAACACGCTCACGGGGTGCTTGATCTTCTCGTCGGCGGTGTAGAAGTACAGGGTCTCCAGGACGGAGGCGAGCTCCTCGGGGTGCGCAGCGAGGCGGGCGGCGGCGAAGTGCCGGAACTCGCGCGCGTGTCCCGCCTCGTCCCGGCTGGCACGCAGCAGCAGGTCGGCCAGCACCGGTTCCTGCACCCATGCCGACACCGAGCGGTACACGTGGTTGACGGTCAGCTCGGAGATGATGTTGGTGGCGAGCGTGGCCGACCGCGTGCTGCCCGGCTCGTAGGGCGCCCGCATGGCCGCCACCGCCCGCGAGTCGACGCTCTCTCCGACGGCCTGCAGATACGAGCTGAACCCGTAGTGGTGCTGCACCTCCTGGTATCCCCAGATCACCGCGAAGGCTGAGAAGTCGTAGTCGTCGATGAACTCGTTCATGAATCCGTGCACCGCCGCGATCACGTTCGACTCGCCCATCACGGCGCTCTTCACGAGCGTGATGTACTCCGGTCGCACAAGACTGCGGTCGATGTCGGCGAGCGCGATCTCGGAGAAGCGCCAGTGGCTCCGGTCGTAGTGTCGGAACACTCCGAGGCTGTGCATCTCCTGCATCGTGGGGACGGTCTCGGTCGTCATCTCTTCACCGTGTCCTCGGTCCGGAGCGCGGCGCGCATATCGAGCCGGCGCAGTTTTCCGCTGGTGGTTCGGGGAATGGCGCGGGGCGCCACCAGATGAACGGCGATGCCGGGCGCGTCCGCGACCGCGGCCACCCGCTCGCGCAACCGCCGGACGAGATCCGCCCGGACGTGGTCGTCGGTGACGGTCGTCTCGGCGACGAGGACGATCCGCTCGCGGTCCTGCGGCCCGTCGGCGAACGCGACGCATCGTCCCTTGTGGACGCCAGGCACCTGCCGGGCCGCGTCCTCGACGTCGAGCGGGTACACGTTCCGCCCGGCGACCGTGATCATCTCCTTGAGGCGACCCGTGAAGAACAGTTCGCCGCGACGCAGGTAGCCCAGGTCCCCGCTGCGCAGCCACCCGTCGGCGGTGAACAGGTCCCTGCTGTCGGCCCCGGCGAGGTAGCCGGTCGTCGCCATGGCGCCGCGCAGCTGGATCTCGCCGACCACACCGTCCGGCCGGACGCGGTCGCCGTCGGCGATCCGGACCTGCATGTCGGCGACCGCCCGTCCCAGACCCACGAGACCGCGGGCGCCCGATGCCTCGGCCGCCACCGGGACGGCTTCACCGCGCTCCGCGAGCGCGTCGCGGTCCACCCACTCGATCAGCGGGGCCCGACCCGGTGGCGGCAGCGTGGCCACCAGCGTCACCTCGGCCATGCCGTACGCGGGCACCATGGTCGGAGCCCGGAAGCCGGCCGGAGCGAACCTCTCCAGGAACGCGGCCACCGATGCGGGCGCCACCGCCTCGGCCCCGTTGAACGCCACCCGCCACGCCGACAGGTCCAGCCCGGCGGCATCCGCCGGCGGCACGGCCGCCACCAGCGCGTCGTAGCCGAAGTTCGGCATCGTGGCGATCGTGCCCCTGACCTGGGCGAACTGTGCCAACCACCGTCCGGGGCGGCGAACGAACCCGGCCGGGGACCACAGGTGCAGCGGGATCCCCCGGAACAGCCCGGTCAGCGCACCGAAGAGGCCCATGTCGTGGAAGAGGGGCAGCCACGAGCCGTGCACGTCGTCCGGCCCGAGCCGGATGCCGGCGGTGATGGCACGGGCGCAGTGCCAGACGTTCGCATGGCTGAGTACGACCCCCTTCGGGGCGGCCGTGCTGCCGGAGGTGAACTGGACGATCGCTGCCGCCGAGGTGTCGACGGCAGCGGGTGCCGTGCCGTCGGGGACGTCCTGGGCGAGGAGTTCTGCACTGTCGAGGACGGCCGGCCCGCCGAGGTGAGCGAGCGCGGGGCGCATCCGGGCCGCGATGCGGTGTGAGAGCACGACGTGGGTCATCCCGGCGGCCTCGACCACCCGCTGGGTGCGGCGGACGTAGTCGGCGAGATCGGTGCCCATCGGCAGGGCGAGCGGCGCGGCGGCGGCCCCGGCGCGGACGATGCCGAAGAGGGACTGCAGGAACTCCGGTGCGTTCGGGGAGAGGATCCCGACCCGGTCGCCCGGCCGGACGCCCCGCCGGACGAGCGCAGCGGACACCACCCGGGACGCCGTGGCCAACTCGGCGTAGCGCAGCCGCTCGAACTCGTCGGGGAAGTGCACCTGCTGTCCGGGATGCTGCGCGGCCACGAGGTCCAGCGCGTCGTGCAGCGTCAGGGGAGTGGTGCGGTCGGGATCGCAGGGCGTCGGACCGGTCGTCGCCAGATATGGCGCTGTCGGCATCTCGTCCTCGCTGCTCGGGCTTGCTCGGGCGGTTCGCACAGCTTTTCCGCTGTCGAGCACACCTCCGATCGGCATACCGGTCAAGCGCGGCGCACTCCAATTCATCGCGCCATCGCTGACGCCAATCGCCGATTGTTCACCGATGCCGTCCGCGCCCAGATTTCACGAGCGATTCACTATCCGGACAAACACGCGTACCGCTTGACCGGGAGAAGCTGGTCGCCTCTTTGCAGCGCCGACCACCGACGACGAGGAAGTGTGATGAGCGCTACTGCGAGTCCGCCCGTGTTCGATGCCTTCGCCCCTGAGCACCGAGCCGATCCCTATCCGCGCTATGCGATTGTGCGAGAGGCTGTCCCGTTCCTCGACAGCGGATTCGGCGTCGAGTTCGTGACCCGCCACGCGGAGTGCAGCGCAGTGCTGAGCGAGACGCTGTGGAGCCACCGCGATGAGGCCGAGCTCTTCCACCCCGACGCCGATCGCACCGATCTGCCCACGTCGTTCCTGTGGATGGACCCGCCCGACCACACGCGGCTGCGGGGCCTCGTCAGCAAGGCCTTCACCCCGAAGCGGGTGGTCGAGCTGCGCCCGCGGATCCTCGAGCTGGTCACGGGCATGCTCGACGCCGCGCTGGCCGCGGACGAGGTGGAGGCCATCGAGGCGATCGCCTACCCGCTGCCCCTGATCGTCATCTGCGAGCTGCTCGGTGTGCCGGACGCCGACCAGTCGATGGTCCACCGTCTCGGGCCGGGGCTCGCCCGCGGCTTCGACCCCGACCCGGTGCTCTCACCGGAGGAGCGCCGGGCGCGGGACGAGGGCTCCCGCGAGCTGATCGCCTACTTCCGTGCGCTGATCGCCGAGCGCCTGCGCGACCCGCGCGACGACCTCGTGAGCGCGCTCGGTGCCGTCCACGAGCGGGGCGACACGCTCACTGAGCACGAGATGCTCACCACCTGCATCACGCTGCTCATCGCCGGTCACGAGACCACGGTCAACATGGTCGGCAACGGTCTGCTCGCGCTGATGCGCAACCCTGCGCAGCTGGCCCTGCTGCGGGAGCGTCCCGAGCTCGCCGGGCCCGCCGTGGACGAGATCCTGCGGTACGACTCGCCGGTGCACATGACGACGCGCACCGCCCGGCAGGACCTCGTCGTCGGCGGCCGTACGTTTCGGGAAGGCGAGAACGTCTGCGTCCTGGTCGGCTCGGCCAACCGGGATCCGCGCGCCTACGACCGGCCCGACGAGTTCGACGTGACCCGGTACGCGAGTGGCACCGCGACACCGCGGCACCTGGGCTTCGCGCTCGGCATCCACTACTGCATGGGCGCGGCGCTGGCCCGGCTGGAGGGTGAGGTCCTCCTGGCCGAGCTCGCGCGCCGGGTCCGCACGCTGGAACAGGCGGGGGAACCGGTCTACCGGCCCAACCTGCTCATCCGCGGGCTGCGCGAGCTGCCGCTGCGGTTCACGGCCTGACGTGTGCCGGCGGTGCCGCTACGGGGTGAGGGTCCGAGCATCGGCGGCGGCCGTCAGAGCCGCGGCATCGGTGTCGACGAGCACCGCGGCGCCGTCGAGCGGCTCGGCGGCGGCCACCACGGCGTCGGCGTAGACGTCGATCCGGCTCAGAGCCACTCCCGCCCGGCCGCGCGCCCGGCCGGGCGGGGACAGCAGCTCCGCGCGGTGCGCCGTCGCCGGCCCGATCCACACCGGCACCCCGGCCAGCGCGGAGGCGCCGGCGTGGTGGGTGTGCCCGCACAGCACCATCCGCACGTCCGTTCCGGTGACGACCCGGGCCAGCCCAGCGGGGTCCTGCAGGTCGTTGCCGCGCATCGGGGCGAACGCGGTGGGCACGGGTGGGTGGTGCACCACGAGCAGGGTGCCCAGCGGTGCCGGCTCGGCCAGCTCAGCCGAGAGCCACGCGAGCTGCGCCGGTTCGAGGACGCCGTGGTGGTGGCCGGGCACCGTGCTGTCGAGCGCCACGATCCGCAGCCCGCCGATCCGGAGCACGTGGTCGTACGGCTCCGTGGTGGGTGCGGCGCCGAGCAGGCCGGCCCGCAGCGCCGCACGGTCGTCGTGGTTGCCCATCGCGTACACCAGCGGCGCGCCGATCCGCTGCGCTGCCGGCTCGACGAGCGCCCGCAGCGCGCGGTACGCCGCCGGGTCCCCGCTGTCGGTCAGGTCGCCGGAGAGCACCAGGGCCGCCACGTCGACGTCCGCGTTCTCGACGGTCTCCACGGCGGCGGCCACCGCGGCGAGTGGGTCGACGCCCCCGCGCAGGCGTCGTCCGGGTGCCACGACGTGCAGGTCGCTGAGCTGGATCACGGTCGCGACGGGAGAAGTCCCGACATCGTTCGCAGGCACGGCGCCGCTCACTTCAACCCGGAGCGCACGAAGCCGTTGACGATCTGGCGCTGGAGTACGAGGTAGAGCACCAGCACCGGCAGGCATGCCATCCCGGCGGTGGCCATCATCGGTCCCCAGTCGTTGCCCTCGGTGCCCATGAAGCTGCGCAGCCCCAGTTGCAGCACCGCGTTGGAGCGCTGCAGCACGAGCGCGGGCCAGAAGTACTCGTTCCAGGCGTTGACGAAGAGCAGGATCCCCAGCGCCGCCAGCGCGGGCCGCAGGTTCGGCACGACCACCGTCCACAGTGTCGACCACGACCCGCGCCCGTCCAGCCTGGCGGCCTCGAGCAGCTCGGTGGGAAAGGCCTGCACGTGCTGGCGCAGCAGGATCACGCCGAGGGCGGTGCAGAGCGAGGGGAGCACGACACCCGCGATCGTGTTGAGCACGCCGAGCTGGGAGAGCAGGACGTAGTTCGGCAGCATCGTCACCTGGAACGGGACGAGCCACGTCGCGACGAAGGCCAGGTAGAGCAGCGCCTTGCCGCGGAACTCCCAGGCGGCGAACGCGTACGCGGCGAGCAGCCCGGTGAGCAGCTGACCGAGTGCGATCAGCACGGCCATCACCGTGGTGTTCAGCAGCAGCCCGCCGATGTCGAGGACCCGGAACGCGTCGACGTAGCTCTGCGCCGACAGTGGCCACGGCAGCGCCGCGAGCGAGTAGATGTCCTGCGGGGCGCGCAGCGAGGTCGCGTAGAGCCAGTAGATCGGGAAGGCGCAGAGCACTCCGAGCATGCCGAGTGCCAGGTGCCCGCCGACGGTGCGGGTGCGGGAGTGCGTGCCGACCGGCTCGTCGGCGGGCGCGGCCCGTTCGAGTGCGGCGGCGCGCTCGGCGATGACGGCCATGGGGCTCCTGTCAGTTGTCGTGGAAGGTGACCCGGTCCGAGAGCGCCACCAGCCCGGCGGCGATCACCCCGAAGCCGATGAAGAAGATGACGCCGGCTGCTGCGCCCAGCCCCGCGTCGAACGAGTGGAAGCCGTAGTCCCAGAGCAGGTAGTAGACGTTGGTGGTGGCCCCTGCCGGACCGCCGTTGGTGAGGGCGTCGATCAGCGGGAAGCTCCACTGGGCCGACAGCAGCACCGTCATCAGCACCAGGAACACCAGCGTGGGGGAGAGCAGCGGCAGCGTGATCCAGCGGGTGATCTGCCCGTGGGTCGCGCCGTCGAGCGCGGCGGCACCCGCGTAGTCGTCGGAGATCCCGGCCAGGCCGGCCGCGACCACGAGTACCGCGAACCCCAGTACGTGCCAGCCGGTGATCACGATGATCGCGAGCTGGGCGGGGCCCGGTTCCTGTAGCCAGTTGGTGGTGGTCCCGAGGACCTGGTTGATCGCCCCGGAGCGCGGGTCGAGCAGCCACTGCCACACCGCCGCGCCCGCCACCGGAGCGATGAGCAGCGGGGCGAACACGAGCGCCTGGTAGACCACTGCGGCCCGGCCCCGGACCCGCCTGGCCAGCAGCCCGACGGCCACCGGCACGACGACCGTGAACGGAAGCAGCCCGAGGACGAGCACCACCGTGCGCCAGATCGACGAGCCGAACTCCGGCAGTGTGAACAGCCGCTCGTAGTTCTCGAACCCGACGGGAACCATCGGCGTGGTGGGCAAGAGGTTCCAGGAGAAGAACGACAGCTGCCCGGTCTGGACCAGCGGGCGGTAGACCCAGATCCCCAGCAGTACGAGTCCGGGCGCGAGGTACAGGTACGGCACCAGCGAGCGTCCCGCCCGGCGCAGCCTCGCGGAGCGGGACGGCGGAAGGACGGCCCGCACCACGAGCGGGGCGGGCGCGTCCAGCTCGACGAACACCGCCTCAGCCGCCGGAGGGCAGGAGCGCTGCCTGCCGGTCGGCCGCGGCGGACAGCGTGGCCTGCGGGTCGGCGCCCTGCAGCACCACCTGCTCGACGGCCTGCATCATGCCGTCCCGGACCTGCAGATAGTCGTTGCCGGGGAAGGACACCCACGGCTCCATGGCGTCCATCTGCTGCAGGTTGGTGCGGACGAGCGGGTTCTTCGCGGCCCAGTCCTGCAGCCCGGCGGGATCGTCGACGAGCCCGGTGCGCAGCGGCAGGTACCCGATCTTGCTCGAGATCTGGACGTAGGCCTCGTCGCTGGTCAGGAACCGGATCAGCTCCCACGCGGCGCGCTGCTTGGCGGGGTCGGCGGAGAGGACGAACAGTGCGGCTCCGGAGTTCGTGGGCACCACGGGCTTGCCCGTGAATGCGGGGACGCCGGTTCCGCGCAGCTCCCAGCCACCGCCCTGCGCGCCCTTGGTGAACGTGCCCTGCAGCGCGCTCGACTCGAGGATCATGCCGAGGTCGCCGCGCGCGAACCCCTCCACGGCCTGCTGCTGGGTGAGCTTCGGCGCCGCGCCGGAGGTGACGAGGTCCTGCAGCATCGTGACGGCTTCGACGGCCGGGGGGTCGGCGAACTCCAGCCGGGTGCGGTCCTCGCTGATCACCCGGCCGCCGTTCGAACGGATCACGCTCTGCAGGCACCAGTCCTTCGCCGTCTCCGTGACGCAGTCGACGTAGGCGCCGTCCTTGCCGGTGACCTGGGCGATGCGCTGCCCGGCCGCCTTCACCTCGGCCCACGTGGTGGGCGGGGCTGCCGGGTCGAGCCCGGCCTGCCGGAAGAGGGAGGTGTTGTAGAACAGGACCGGGGTGGAGAACACGAACGGGATGCCGTAGGTCTTGCCGTCGTAGTCGGCGAGCTCGCGCGCCTTGGGCGCGAAGGGGTGCCCGTCCTCGTAGTTGGCCGCCACGACGTCGGCTCCGACCAGGTCGTCGAGCGGCTTGGCGCCGAGCTGGTTGACGGTGAAGTCCAGGTCGCTGAAGCCGAGCTGCGCCACGTCGGGCGGCGCGCCCGTGGCCAGCTGGGCCTGGACGCTCGAGACGGTGTCGTTGGCCGGGTTCGAGCTGTTGCCCTGCGGCTTCTGGCCCGTCACGGTGATGGTGGGGTGCTGCTGGTGGAAGGCGTCGAGCAGCGCGGTGAACGTGTCGCTCCAGGCGCCGGCCTGACCGAAGTTGTAGCTCTCCAGCACGATCGACACCTGCTGGCCGGGCGCGAGCTCCGGGGCCCTCGCCACGGCTGATGCCGCCGGGGTCGCCGGGGCCGTGCTGCCCAGACCGCAGGCCGTCAGCGCCAGCGCCGTCGCGGCGGCGACGGCGGGCAGGGCGAGTGATCTCTTCACGGGGTTGTGCTCCTCAGCTGGGTGAGACGGCGGACAGATCGGGGACGTGCGCGGGCACGTCAGCGGTGCCGGTGGAGGCGGGGCGCCGGACGAGCCGGCGCCCGCTGGCGGGATCGAAGAGGTGCACTCGCTCGGGCGCGGTCGTGAGGGTCACGGGATCGCCGGCCGTCAGCCCGAGCGGCCGAGGGCCGCGCACCGGCAACCGGGCGTCGCCGACCAGGCAGTGCGCGACCTCCTCGCTGCCGAGGTTCTCCACCAGCCGGACGGTGCCGCGGAGCAGCGCGGCACCGGGCCGGGGCGCTGCGGTGGGTTCGGCGAGGAGGAGGTGCTCGGCGCGGATACCGAGGACGACCTCGCGGCCGGCGTCCTCCGGGTCCGCCACCCCCAGCGGGATGTCCACGTCGGGGGCCAGCACCCGCAGGCTCCCGTCGACGCGTTCGAGCCGCCCGGGCAGCAGACCCATGGCCGGCGATCCGAGGAACCCGGCGACGAAGACGGAGGCGGGCTCGTCGTAGACCTGCGCCGCCGTGCCGACCTGCTCCAACCGACCCGCGTTCAGCACCGCGATCCGGGTGGCCATGGTCATCGCCTCCACCTGGTCGTGGGTGACGTGCACGAACGTCGAGCCCAGCCGGCTGTGCAGCTCCGTGAGCTCGGCGCGGGTCGCGGTGCGCAACGTGGCGTCCAGGTTGGACAGTGGCTCGTCGAGCAGGAAGGCCCCGGGATCGCGGACCAGCGCCCGCGCCAGCGCCACCCGCTGGCGTTGGCCGCCGGAGAGCTCGCGTGGCCTGCGGTGCAGCAGTTCCTCGAGTCCGAGCACGCGCGCGACGGTCTCGACGCGGGAGGCGACCTCGGGTCGTGGACGGCGCCGGGCCCGGAGCGGGAAACCGATGTTGCGGGCGACGGTCAGGTGCGGGTACAGCGCGTAGCTCTGGAACACCATGGCGAGGTCACGGTCGCGGGGCGGAGTGGCCGTGATGTCGCGACCGTCGAGCAGGATCCGGCCCGCCGACGGCGGGGTCAGCCCCGCGAGCATCCGCAGCAGCGTCGACTTGCCGCAGCCGCTGGGCCCGAGGAGAACGAGGAAGTCACCGTCGGGGACATCGAGGTCGACGTGGTCGACGGCGGTGACGGCGCCGAAGCGGCGGGTCAGCCCTTCGATCTGGATCCGACTCACGGGCGGGGCGTCCTTCCTGGCCGATCGGCGCACCACGAGATCGCGGTGCGCGCGGCGGGATGCCAGCACGGCTGCGTGGAGGCGAGATGAACGTCAGGTCCCGACATCCGATCGGGGCACCGTTTCCAGGGGTGATGAGCTGCGACGATCGGCAGTTGCACTGTGCCGATCCGCGGTGCCGATCGACGTCCGCGCGAGGTCGGCAGCCCGGTCACAGGTCGAGCTCGAGCACCGGCGTGAGCGACCGCGAGACGCAGACCATCATCGACGCCCCCGCGGCTCGCTCGTCCTCGTCGAGCACGGAGTCGCGGTGGTCCGGCCGGCCTGCGAGCACCGTCGTCTCGCAGGTACCGCACGTGCCCTCGCGGCAGGAGTCGAGCACAGCTGCGCCCGCGGCCTGCACCACGGCGAGCACCGACTCGTCCGCCGCCACGTGCACCGTTCGGCCGGACCGGCGCAGCAGCACCTCGAACGCCGCCGGGCCGGCCGCGTCCTCCACGGGACGCGGTGCGAACCGCTCGACGTGCAGCCGCGGGCCTCCGCACCGCTGCTCCACGGCCCGCAGGAGCGGCTCCGGGCCGCAGCAGTACACGAGGGCTCCGGACGGAGCGGTGGCCAGCGCCCCGTCCAGGTCGAGCAGACCTGTCTCGTCCTGCGGACGGACGTCGACGCACGATCCGTACCGCGCGAGCTCCTCCCGGTACGCCATGGACCCGCGGCAGCGACCGCCGTAGAGCAGGCGCCAGTCGGCCCCGGCAGCCTCGGCCGCCGCGATCATCGGCAGGAGCGCCGTGATGCCGATCCCGCCCGCGACGAACAGGTAGGCAGACGCAGGCCGGAGCGGGAAGTTGTTGCGCGGCCCGCGCACGCGCAGGAGGTCCCCGGCCCGGACGCGGTCGTGCACGAGGGCGGAGCCGCCGCGGCCGCCGGGCTGCCGCAGCACGGCCACACGCCAGCGCGTGCTGTCCTCCGGGTCCCCGCACAGCGAGTACTGCCGCACCAGACCAGGGCCGAGCAGCAGGTCGATGTGCGCTCCCGGCGACCACGCCGGCAGCGGGCGACCCGCAGGCGCGGTGAGGACCAGCTCCCTGACCCCGTCGGCGACGGTGCGGACGCTGCGGACGCGCGCGTCCAGAACGGGTTCGGTGCGGGTATCGGTCATCGTCGGTCCTCGGATCGGCGGCGACCCGACCGTAGGGTCGGGCACTCGCGCCCGAGGGCGGTGAGAGCGGACGTCGATCGCGCGATCGGGGACGGCGGCGGGATGTCACCGCCGTGCCGTCGGGAGGTCCCCTGACGGGCCTGTCCGCGTCACGCACTGTTCGTGCAGCCACCACCGGCTGATCCGCTCAACCTTCACAAAAGACCCCTAACGTGGTCGTCTCAGGGGGAGGGGCTGGCGATGGAATTCCGGTACCTGGTGTCGTTCCTGGCGATCGCCGAGGAGCTCCACTTCGGACGGGCGGCAGCCCGGCTGCACCTCGCGCAGCCGTCATTGAGCCAGCAGTTGCAACGGCTGGAGCGGGAGGTCGGCGTCGAGCTGGTCAGCCGCACATCACACGAGGTCCGGCTGACTCCAGCCGGGGAGGCGTTCCGCAAGGAGGCCGAGCGGCTCGTCGGACAGGCGGCACGGGCCGTGGAGGCGGCGAAGGCGGCTGCGCAGGGAAGGTCGGGCACCGTCAGCGTCGGGTTCAACTTCCCGGCCGGACTGAGCGTGCTGCCGCCCACACTGGCCCGGCTCGCCGCCGACCACCCGAAGGTGCAGGCGCAGCTGTGGGAGCGACGCAGCGGCCCGCAGGTCGAGGCGCTGCTGAACGACGAGCTCGACGTCGGGTTCGTCTACGGGCGGCCACGGACGGCGCAGCTGGAGTCCCGGGAGCTGCTCTCGTTGCCGGTGGTCGCCGTGGTGGCTCCGCGCCACCCGTGGGCGCGCCGGGAGTCGATCTCGATGCTCGAGCTGGGGGAGCGGCCGTGCGTGCTGTTCCGGCGCGGGCAGAGCCCGGCCATGCACGACGCGATCGTGCACGCCGCTGCGCGGGCCGGCACCGAGCTCGTCGTCGCCGAGGAGGTGGACGATCCGCTGGCGACGGCGGTGGTGGTGGCCGCCCGTCCGCTCCTCGGTTTCGCGTCGGCGGCACGAGCCGTGCGCGCGGGCTCGCAGGGGCTCGTCGCCGTGGCACTGACGGGACCGGTGCCCCGGCTGAACCTGTACGCGGCCTGGCGGGCCGGCGACACCTCACCGGTGCTCGCAGCCTTTCTGACCAGCCTTGCTGCCTCGGGGCCCTTCACGTGGCGCGAACCGGACCCGGAGCCCGGCTCGGACCGGCTGTCGCCCGCGTCGTAGCGAGACGATTGCGATCCCCGATCGTCTGTTTGCGAACTGCTCATTGCCCCATCCGCGCAGCTTTCCGCATCGTCGTTCCGCGATCGGCGACCTGCCGTCGCCGGAACGACGGAGGGACTCCCGCGCATGCAGCTCACCGTGCTCGGCTGCCGGTCGGGCATGCCCGCCGACGGCCAGCCCAGCTCCGGCTACCTGGTCGAGGCCGGGCCGACAACTCTTCTGCTGGACTGCGGGCCGGGCATCGTCACCGCCCTGTCCGCCGTCACCGCACCCGCCGCGCTCGACGCCGTGGTGATCAGCCACCTGCACCTGGACCACTGCTACGACCTGCTGCCGCTGGGCAAGGCACTCCTGCACGCCCGGGCCCGGCGGGTGCTGGCCGAGCTACCGGACGCTGATCCCTTCACAGCGCTGCAGAGCCTGGACCAGAGCGCCCCCGGCGTCCCGCTGTACGTCCCGGAGGGTGGCCGCGCCGTGCTCGACCGGCTCGCGGAGCTTTTCCCGGTCGCGACGTTCCCGCTGCTCGACCGGGCCTTCGACATCGCCTTCGACGTGCGCGAGTACCAGCCGGGTGACGTCGTGGAGGTGGGCGGATGCCGGCTCTCGATGCACCTGCTGCGGCACACCGCGCCCAACTGCGGCGTGCGGATCGAGACCCCCACCGGCAGCCTCGCCTACACGGGGGACACCGGTCTCGCCGCCGGGCTGGGGCCGCTGAGTCACGGCGTCGACCTGCTGCTCGCCGAGGCCACGCTGGACCACACCGACACCGGACCGCACGGGCATCTCTCCGCGGCCGACGCCGGCACGGTCGCGGCCACCAACGGTGTGGGAGAGTTGGTGCTCACGCATTTCACCACGGCAGATGCCGCGGTACTCGCAGCGCGCCGTGCCGCCGCCGCTGCGGTGTTCGTCGGGCCGGTCCGGCTCGCGGCACCGGGCAGGCGGTTCCCGGTGTCGCCCGCGCTGCCGCCCGCTCCCCGCCTCCCGGCGGCGGTCCCCGGTCAGTAACCGGCCGAGCGGACCGCAGCGCTCCACCTCACGCTGCCGCGATCCAGGCCACGTAGTCGAGCTCAACGCGGGCCACGAGCAGGCCGGCGTCGTCGTGCAGCAGGGCCGTGCCGGTCAGCTCGAACCGCTCGGCCGACCGGCGGGCCAGGACCTCGGTCACCACCTGCTGGTCGACGGTGGCGCGGGCGCGGATCCGGCCGCTCGCGGGTTTGAGGAAGCCGACCTTGCTCTCGCGCAGCACGAACCGCTGCACCTGCAGCACGCGCGGAGCCATCGCCCCGGAGAACGCCCCGGCCCCGGCCACCTCGGCGGCGAGGAACAGCGCGCCGGCATGGACCGTGCCGAAGTGGTTGAGCAGCTCGTCGCGGACCGGAAGCTCGGCGACGGCGTGCTCGCGGCTGAGCTCGGTGATCCGGACGCCGACGAAGTTGTTGAACGGCACCATCGAGTCGACGACGGTCCGCAGCCGGTCGAGGTCGATCACGTCGGTGCCCGCCGCCGCGAGCCGAGCGGATTCGGCAGCGACGACGGATGTCAGTGGGTTCGGGTCGGGAGACATGGCCGCTATTAGTGCCGGGAAATGTGGACAGGGGATGAACAAGATATTCACCGGTGTCGAAAGAAAAGCGTCCGGACTGCTTCGGATGAGTTGCTGATAAGGGTCGGGGATGGGGCGATAGCGCTGCCGCATCGCCGAGCTCCGCGCATTGACACGAATTCTATCGGCCCCGTAGACCTGTAGGTGCCACCCGGGTAGAGCGATCCGATCCGCACTGACGCACTCGTGATCGTCCGGTGATCATTCCCCGATCGAGGAGTAGACGTCGCCATGTACGACGCCATCATCGTCGGTGCCCGCTGCGCCGGTTCGCCGCTCGCCATGCTGCTCGCCCGGCAAGGGCACCGCGTGCTCGTGCTCGACCGCACCGCACTGCCGGCCGACACCGTCTCCACGCACTACCTGCAGCAGTACGGGCTGTCGCGGTTGCAGCGCTGGGGTCTGCTCGACGAGGTGCTCGCCACCGGCGTCGCACCGATCACGAACATGACCGTGTCCTTCGGCGACTCGGTGATCTCCGGCTTCGCCGCCCCCATCGACGGGATCACGGCCACGATCGCTCCGCGCCGTACGGTGCTCGACCCGATCCTGCTGCGCGCGGCCGAGCGAGCCGGCGCCGAGGTGCGGCTCGGCTTCACCGTCACCGAGCTGGTGTTCGCCGACGGCGCGGTCGTCGGCGTCCGTGGGACGGACGACGCGGGCCGGACCGTCGAGGAACGGGCCACCGTCGTGATCGGCGCCGACGGCAGCGGCTCCTTCGTGGCCGACGCCGTCGGCGCGGACCGCTACAACGTCGTCCCGGCCGCGTGCTTCATCTACTACAGCTACTGGGACGGCCTGGACGTCCAGTTCCACAGCCGGATCGGGGAGCGCCAGCAGTTCGGTGCGTGGCCCACGAACGACGGTCAGACCCTCGTGGCGATCATGCGCAGACGCGAGACGTTCTCCGACTTCCGCCGCGACGTGGACGGGAACTTTTACGAGACCATCCGCCGGATCGACAGCGGGATGGCAGAGCAGGTGGCGAGCGGCACGCAGCTCGAGCGCTATCGCGCCATCCGCTACCCGGACAACTTCTACCGCGTGAGCCAGGGGCCGGGCTGGGCGCTCGTCGGCGATGCCGGCTACCACAAGGACCCGTTCACCGGGAAGGGCATCAGCGACGCCTTCGTGCACGCCGAGCTGCTCGCCGACCGCCTGCACGAAGGTCTGACGGGCGGGCGGCCGATGGCCGAGGCGCTGGCCGACTACCAGCGCGAACGCGACGCCGAGAGCCGATCCGGCTACGACTTCACGTGCATGATCTCCGAGCTGGAGCTCGCGCCGGCGCTGCAGGCGCTCGTGGCCGCCGTCAGCGTCGACGCGGCGGCGACCGAGCAGTTCTACACGATGGTCGGCGGTGGCATCACCGGCGAGGAGTTCTTCGCCCCCACCAATGTCGCGTCGATCATGGCTCGGGCCGGAGTGGCGGCGTGAGCGGCGGGGCCCGGCGCGAGTACGCGATGGTGGTGCTCGGCGACAGCTTCGCCGAGGGACGCGGCGACCCCCGCCCGGACGGAACTTTCGTCGGCTGGGTGCCGCGGGTGGCGCGGCTGCTCGGGATCGAGGAGACCGCCGTGCTGAACCTCGGTGCCTTCGGGGCGACGACGCAGGACGTCGTCGATGCCCAGCTCCCGGCCGTCGCCGACGTGAACACGCCACTGCTCGGCGTGGCCGTCGGCGGCAACGACCTGGTGCGCGCCTACGACCGTGACGGGATGCGGGCGAACCTGCGCACGATCTTCGAGACGGTGACGACGGTGCCGGGCCGGACCGTCTTCACCCACGACTACCCCGACATCCCCGGGCGCATCCCGGGTCTCCCCGTGGCGACGGTGACCCTGCTGCGCGAGCGGTTCATCGACGCGAACGAGCATCTCGCGCAGCTGTGCGACGAGCTGGGTGTGCGGCGCTACGCGCTGGCCACCGCCGACCTCACCGACGACCCGTCGATGTGGTACCCGGACGGGATCCACCCGTCGGCGGTCGGCCACCGCACGATCGCGGTGGAGATCGCGGCGATGCTGGCCGGCGCGGACGTGCGGCGGTAAAAGGCCCTCCACCGGCCGGCAGAAACTCCGGTGCCGACGTCGTCACTACTGCCGTTCGAAGATTCATGAAAATGCACCGCGTCTTGTCGAGAAGTGCAGCAGAGAGGTTCCAGTGAACGACGCGAGCGCACGGACGGAACGCAAGCTGGCCGCCGAGCCCCTTGCCATCGTGGGTATGGCGGGACTGTTCCCGATGGCCCGGAACTATCGTGAGTACTGGCAGAACATCGTCGACGCGGCCGACTGCACATCCGAGGTCCCGCACACGCACTGGCGTCCCGAGGACTACTACGATCCGGAGCCTTCGACGGACCCGTCGCGGCCCGACACCACCTACTGCACCCGCGGCGGTTTCCTGCCCCCGACGGAGTTCTCGCCGGGTGAGTTCGGGATGCCGCCGAACCAGCTCGAGGTGACGACCACCGTCCAGCTGCTCAGCCTCATCGTTGCGCGAGACGTGCTCCGCGACGCCGGCGCGCCCGGCTCGGACTGGTACGACCCCGTCCGTACCGGTGTGGTTCTCGGCGTCACCGGGCCGATGCCCCTGACCCACCCGATGGCGGCGCGCCTGGAGACACCGGTGCTCAAGGAGGTCGTGCGCAGCTGCGGTCTCACCGACGCGGATGCGGAGGCCATTGCCGAGAAGTACCTCCTCGCGTTCCCGCCGTGGGAGGAGAACACCTTCCCCGGCCTGCTGGGCAACGTCACGGCGGGCCGCATCGCCAACCGCCTGGACCTCGGCGGGATGAACTGTGCGGTCGACACCGCCTGCGCCAGCTCGCTGTCGGCGCTGCGGCTCGCGGCGAGCGAGCTCGTCGACGGCAGGGCCGACCTCATGATCGTCGGTGGCTGCGACACCGAGAACACGATCTTCGGCTTCATGTGCTTCTCCCGCACCCAGGCCCTGTCGAGGTCGGGGCGGATCAAACCCTTCGACGACACCGCGGACGGCACGCTGGTCGGCGAGGGCATCGGGATGCTGGCGGTCAAGCGGCTCGCCGACGCCCGCCGTGACGGTGACCGCGTCTACGCCGTCGTCCGCGGAATCGGCTCGTCGAGCGACGGCCGTTACGGGAGCATCTACGCCCCGCGTGCGTCCGGCCAGGAGCTCGCACTGCGGCGCGCGTACGCCGACGCCGACTGCTCGCCGGCGACCGTCGAGCTCTTCGAGGGTCACGCCACGGGCACCGCGGTGGGTGACCGGACCGAGCTCACCGCGCTGGGCTCCGTGCTGGGCGCGGCCACCGGCGAGGCAGGCTACGCCGCGATCGGCAGCGTCAAGTCGCAGATCGGGCACACCAAGGGTGCCGCGGGTACGGCCAGCCTGATGAAGCTCGCGCTGGGGCTGCACCACAAGGTGCTGCCACCGACGATCAACGTCGAGACCCCGAACCGGGCGCTCGATGCGGCGAGCCCGCTCTACATCAACACCCGGACCCGCCCGTGGATCCGTGACCCGCGCCGCCCGCAGCGCCGGGCCGCCGCCTCCGCCATGGGGTTCGGCGGGATCAACTTCCACGTCGTGCTCGAGGAGGCCGACACCGGCCGCGAGGCCGCGCGCACGATGCACCGCACAGCCCGCGCCCACCTCTGGCACGCGCCCTCGCCCGACGCGCTGCTCACCCTGCTCCGCGGGGACACCCCGCCGATGGACGGCCCGGTGCCGCCCGACCACGCTCGGATCGGCTTCGTCTCGGTCACCGACGACGATGCCGCGCTGCTGCGCTCGCTCTCCGCCGACACCCTGGCCGCGTCGCAGGAGGCGGAGGCATGGTCGCACGCGCGTGGCATCCACTACCGGCGCGGTGCGCTCGGCGACCTGAAGGTCGCGGCGCTGTTCGCCGGACAGGGCAGCCAGTACGTCGACATGGGACTGCGCGCCGCGTGCGATCTCCCCCCGGTCGGGGCGGCGTTCGATGCCGCCAACGCCGAGTTCGGCGACGCCGAGGAGACCCTCGCCGCCGTCGTGTTCCCGCCGCCGACGTTCGCTGCCGATCCCGTGGCCCGCACCGAGGAGCGGGAGTCGTCGTTGCGGCGCACCGAGTACGCGCAGCCCGCGATCGGCGCGCTCGCCGCAGGCCAGTTCCGCGTCCTGCACGAGCTGGGCCTGCGCTGCGATGCGTTCCTCGGGCACAGCTTCGGTGAGCTCACCGCGCTCTGGGCGGCAGGCGCCGTCGCCGGCGAGGACTTCTTCCGACTCGCCCGCGCCCGCGGCAGGGCGATGGCCCCACCGGCCGACCGCACGGGCTACGACCCCGGTGCGATGGCGGCGGTGTCGGCCGGCCGCGCCGAGGTCGAAGCCCTCCTGGCCGAGCACCCCGGGGTCACGGTCTGCAACGACAACGCTCCCGACCAGGTCGTCGTCGGCGGTTCGACGGCCGCGGTGACCGCCCTGCTCGATGCGCTCGCATCGCGGGGTCCCGCCGCACGGCTGCTCCCGGTGGCGGCCGCCTTCCACACCGACGCCGTCGGGCACGCGGTCGAGGCGTTCCGCGCCGCACTCGCCGACGTCGTGATCGGGCGCCCGGCCGGGACCCTGGTGAGCAACACCGCGGGCGCGGTCTACGGCGCCGACCCCGAGGCCAACCGTGCGGTCCTCGCCGAGCAACTGCGCCGCCCGGTCGAGTTCGCCGCCGGGCTGCACGCGCTGGCAGCGGACGGGGTGACCGCCTTCGTCGAGTTCGGACCGAAACAGGTGCTCACGGGGCTGGTGCGGCGCGGGCTCGGCAACCGCGAGGTGGTGTCGATCCCGACCGACGCCGGTCCGTCCGGCGACTCCGCCGCCGCCCTGCTGGGCGCCGCCGTCCAGCTCGCGGTGCTCGGGGCCCCGCTGACCGGGCTGAACCGGTACGCCGCGGACACGTTCGACGAGGTGGCCCCCCAGGGCATGACGGTGAGCCTGACCGGCACGACCCACCGGCCCGCCGTGCGCACCGAGGTCTACCGGGCCGCGTTGCGGGACGGGTACCGGGTGAGCGGCCCGGCAACGGCCGACCCGGTTCCGGCCGCGCCGGCCGCCACCCCGTCGGAGAACGGCGCGGCAGTACCCGCGTCGGTCATGGTTCCGGGGGTGGCGAACGCGGCCGGTACGGTTCTCCCGACCCCACCCGACCGGCCCGACCTGGCCGCCCACATGGACCTGCACACGCACTACCTCGACAGCCAGCTCCGGATCACCGAGGGGTTGGTCGACGTCCTGCGTCGGCAGCCGGCCGGCAGCACCCTCGACCCCGGTGTGCGCGACGCCGTCGAAGCGGTGACGGACGCGGCGGTGTCGATCAGCCGCGGCCACGTCCGGGCCAACGAGGTGCTCGCCTCCCTGGCCGCACTCGACGGTGGCTCGTCCGCCCCTGCGTTCGGTCACAGCGCGTCCCCGGGCACTGTGGCCGGGACCCTCGGCGCCGCCCCCGGCGCGGCGCCCGCCCTCCCGAGCGGTGCTCCCTCGTCCAACGGCCACACCGCCCCCGCAACGCCCACCCGAGAGTCCGCAGGTTTCGACGCCGACGCGTTCAGCCCCCCGCCCACCCCGGAGCCGTCCGCTGTGGACGGCAGCGTGGTCCGGGCCGCGCTGTTGGAGGTGGTGGCGGAGAAGACGGGCTATCCGGTCGAGATGGTCGATCCGGGGATGGATCTGGAAGCGGATCTGGGGATCGACTCGATCAAGCGGGTGCAGATCCTGGGTGCGGTGGCCGAGCGGGTGCCGGGTGTGGCGTCGGTGGGTCCGGAGCAGCTCGCGGAGCTGCGGTCGGTGGACGACATCGTCGGTGTCCTGGCGGGCGCGGCGCTGCCGACCGCCCCGGTACCCGGTGTGGACGCAGCAGGAGTCCGGGCCGCGCTGCTGCAGGTGGTGGCGGAGAAGACGGGCTATCCGGCGGAGATGGTCGATCCGGGGATGGATCTGGAAGCGGATCTGGGGATCGACTCGATCAAGCGGGTGCAGATCCTGGGTGCGGTGGCCGAGCGGGTGCCGGGTGTGGCGTCGGTGGGTCCGGAGCAGCTCGCGGAGCTGCGGTCGGTCGACGACATCGTCGGCGTCCTGGCTCCGTCCGGCGGCGCGCTCGCTGCGCCTGTCGCCCGTCCCGACGGCGAGCCGCCGGATGTCGGCATCGCGCCTGCGGTCGAGGTGCCGCAGGTGGAAGCTCGCCAGCGCCGGGCCGAGATCACGCTGGTCCCGCTACCGGTACCCGACCGGCTCGACCGCGCCTACGGTGACGCGCCCGGCGCGCTCGTCGTCGAGATCGGGGGTCCCGCACCCGCCCACCTCACTGCAGCGCTCGAGCAGCGGGGCTGGACCGTCCGCCGCGTGACGCGCCCGCGCGCAGACAGCTGGGCAGGCTGGGACGGGGACGCCACGGTGTCAGCCGTCGCCGCCGCGGCCGGCGCGGGACGCCTCGACGCGTGCCTGGTGATCCTCGCCGGCGGCGCCGCCGCCGAGTGCGCGCTCGCGGACGCCGTGCTCGTCGCCGCGGGCGTCACCACCGCGCTCGCGCACACTGCGGAAGCGGGCACGCGCGCCGCGTTCGTCACGCTGACCCGGCTCGACGGCGGCCTCGGCCACCGCGGCCGGGCCACCCCGGACGACGCGCCGCTCGGTGGCGTGACGGGCCTGGTCAAGACCCTGGCCAGGGAAGCACCCGGCGTGTTCGCCCGCGCAGTGGACGTCGACCCCGATCTGGACGACGCCGCGCTGACCGACGTCCTTCTCGCCGAGCTCCACGACCCCGCGATGCTCCCCGAGGTCGGCGTGGACGCCGCTCGCGGTCGCTGGGCACCGGTCCTCGCCGACCGGGAACCCGCAGGCGCCGACCCGGCGGCACCGGCCGTCGATGCCGCCGACGTCCTGCTGGTCACCGGCGGGGCCCGGGGCGTCACCGCACGGTGCGCCGTCGCGCTCGCCGCCCGCAGCCGGGCGGAGTTCCTGTTGCTCGGTCGCACCCCGCTCGTTGACACGGATCCGGAGTGGGCAGCCGGCGTTCCCGACGCGGGGCTGAAGCCGGCCCTCATCGCCGACCTCCGTGCGGCCGAGGGAGCCTTCTCCCCCCGCGACGTCGAACAGCGGGTAGCGGCGGTGCGGGCCGGGCGGGAGGTCCGGGCGACCCTCGACGACATCCGCGCGGCCGGTGGCACGGCCCGCTACCTCACCGCGGACGTCACCGACGCCGACGCCGTGCGCACCGCACTGGGTGCCGACGCCGCACGCGTCACCGGTCTCGTGCATGGGGCCGGCGCACTTGCCGATGCCGCGCTGCCCGCCAAGACGCCGGGCGCCGTGCGCTCCGTCCTCGCGCCGAAGCTGACCGGTCTGCGCGCGGTCCTCGCGGCGCTGGGCGGCCCGCCGCGGCACGTGCTGCTCTTCGGATCGGTCGCCGGGGTGCTGGGTAACCCGGGGCAGGCCGACTACGCCGCGGCCAACGAGGCGCTCGACCGCGTCGCGGCCGCACTCGTGACCGAGGGACGACACGTCACGTGCGTGCACTGGGGCGCATGGGACGGCGGGATGGTCACCCCCGAGCTCAAGGAGATCTTCGCTGCCCGCGGTGTCGCGCTGCTGGATGCCGCCACCGGTGCGGCCGCGTTCGTCGAGCAGTTCGCCACCACCCGGGCGGCGCAGCGCAGCGTGCTCGTCGGCCCGGCGGGGGCGCTCGCCCCCGCCGACCTGCGGGGCGCCGGAGCGGCGGTCCTGCGCCGCGATGTCTTCCCGCTGACCCGTGATCCCGTGGTGGGCGACCACCGGGTCGGCGCCCACCCCGTGCTGCCGGTCGCCGCTGCCCTCGGCTGGATGTTGCGCGGTGTGGAGCAGCGGCACCGCGACCTGGTCGCCGTCGGCTGCCGTGACGTGGAGGTGCACCGCGGGATCGTGCTCGACGGCACCGAGCCGGCCGAGCTGGAGCTGCACCTCGACGCCGGGCGGGTCGACGACGGACGGGTCGTGGTCCGCGCGGCGGTGCGCAGCGCGGGGCCGGACGGCCGCCCGCAACCGCACTTCGGTGCGACGGTCGTGCTCGCCCCGCCGTCGCCGAGCCCGGCACCGCCGGAGGAGCCGCCGAGGTGGCGGCTCGGCGAGGGACCCGAGGACGGGCTCGACGTGTACGCCGCCGCCGACCTGTTCCACGGCCCGCTGCTGCAGGGCGTCCGGCGGCTGGTCGAGCGCACCCCCACGCGGCTCGTCGCGGAGTGCCGCCTGCCCGACACGCCACTCGACGACGGCGGCTGGGCGTCGGCCCGGCACAGCCCGGTGCTCGGCGACGTCGTGCTGCAGGCGGCCTGTGTCCTCGGGGTCTGGTACCTCGACGCGGGCTGCCTGCCGCTGTCGGTGGGCCGGGTCGACCTGTACGCGCCACTGCCGGCGGACACCCCGTTCGTCCTCGTCGTGGACGACCTCCGGCCCGGGACGGGCGGCGTGACCGTCGATGTCACGGCACACGGAGCCGACGGGACGGTGCTGCAGCGCTGGAGCGACATCACGGCCGTCAGCACTCCCGAGATGCGGGCGAAGTTCACCGAAGCCGTGCAGCGGCGTGCGACCGGGGAGGCAGGGCGATGACCGCGGAGCTGGACGTCCTGAGCTTCGACGGCAGGCCGTTCGACGCCCTCGCCGCTCTGCAGCCGGTGGCTCCCCATCCGCAGGAGGCGGACGGCCGCACCCCTCAGGAGGCGCCCGAGCTGACCACCTCCGCCCTGAGCACTCACGACCGGGCCACTCACGATCCGGCCGCGCTCGCCGCCGGGATCGTGGCCGAGCTGCGGGCCGAGCTGCTCGGCGCTCACCGGGCGGCCATGGACGTCCAGGTCCGGTGGCAGGAGCGGGCGCTCGCCGCTCTCGGGCAGGCCACCTCGGCCACCCCACCCTCGCCTGCTGACCCGGTTCGGACCGGTCCCACCACAGTGGACGGTCGCACGGAAGCGCCGTCCGCTGTCGCCTCGCCCTCCCCGGGTTCGGGGGAGTGGACCCCGGCAGCGCTGCTCGCAGCCGTCGCGGCGCGGTTCGGTGACGGTCCGCGGGCCGGCGGGACGCTGCGCCTCACCCTGACCTGGGACGGCGATCTGCCCCGCAATGGCGAGCAGGTGCTGGTGAGTGGCGACGGCAGCGGAACACCCTTCGGGGCGGTCGTACGGGCAGGAGAGCGGCCGGTGCTGCGGGTGGCGGGACCGACCGTCCCCGCTGCCGCGGCGCCCGCGCCCGCCGTGGCGGCGGCCCCGGCCACCTTCCGCCCGGAGGGCGCGCTGGAGCCGCTCGCCGCGACCCCGGTCGGCCACCTCGGGCCGGCGGAGATCGAACAGCTCACCGCAGGACGAGCCGGGGTGGTCTTCGGCGCGCGTCACGACCAGCAGGCCCCCCTGCTCGCGCCCGGGTCGCTGCGCGCGGTCACCGAGCTGCGGCCGGGTGGTCCGGTCGGGGTCGGTGTCCTACGTGGAGCCTGCGCGGTGCCGGCCGGGGACACCGACGTGCTGGCCGTGGCCTGGCAGGCCGGTTCGGTGCTCGCGCTGTGGCTGGGGCTGCAGCTGTGTGTACCGGAACCGCGGTTCCAGCCCGTCGGCACGTGCGGGGTCGAGCTGTTCGACACGATCGGAGTTCTCGAGGCGGAGATCGTCGCCGAGATCACCGGGGCAGATCTGGTGCCGCGCCCGTGGCTGCGGCTGGACGCCGAGATCCGGGCCGGTGAGCGGGTGCTCGCCCGCGTGAGCGGACTGACGATCGTCGTCCGGGAGGCGCCCGGCGTCCCGCTGGGCACCCGGAGCGGCGGTCAGCCGCCGGCGCGCCCCGTGCGGCGCGGGATCACCGGCGACCTCGCCATCGTCGACGAGCTGGCGCTCGCCACCGCCTCGGTGGGCGACCTCGGTCCGGCACTGGGCCCCGAGTTCACCCGCTACGCCCAGCGCCGCGCCACTCGCCCGCCCGCGGGCGGGCTGCGGCTGGTCGGCCGGGTGATGGCCGTGCAGGGAACCCGTGGCGACCTCTCCGGTGGCGCGATCGGCGAGACGGAGTTCGACTCGCCTGCGGACGCCTGGTACTACGGCGCGGCGCCGAGCCCGGCCGTCCCGAACGTCGTGCTGATGGAGACCTCGCTGCAGTCGGCGTTGCTGCTCGGCTACCACCTCGGGGCCACGCTCGTCGATCCCGAGCAGGACTACAGCCTCCGCAACCTCGACGGCTCCGCCACCCTCCACCGGGAGGTGGACCTGCGGGGACGCACGATCCGGCAGCGCTCGACGCTGCTGAGCACCACGGTGCTCAGCGGCGCCGTCCTGCAGGGATTCCGCTATGCGCTGTGGCTCGACGGTGAGGATCGCGACGCCGTCGACCCCTTCTACTCCGGGCAGTCGCTGTTCGGTTTCTTCACCGCCACCGCGCTGGCCAACCAGACCGGTCTGGACAACGGCGCGTCGGTGCCGAACTGGCTGGAGGAACGGCCGGGAACCCCGGTTCGGGTCGTCGACGTCGACACCGGTGCGTCCGGGCCGCTGCACCTGGTGGACCGGATAGAGGTCGTCGACGGCGGCGGGCGGCACGGCGCCGGTTATCTGCGCGCCGTACGACCTGTCGAGGAAAAGGACTGGTTCTTCGCCCGGCACTTCCATCTCGACCCCGTCATGCCCGGCTCGCTCGGCATCGAGGCCGTGGTGCAGGCGCTGCAGCAGTGGCTCCTCGACACCGGTGCCACCGCGGGTCTCACCGACCCGGAGTTCGTCGTGCCCGCCGCCGTCGAGCTGACCTGGCGCTACCGCGGTCAGATACTCGCCGGCGACGGCGCGATGACCCTCGAGGTGCACGTCCGCGAGGTGCAGCGCCGACCCGGCCGCGTCCGCGTGATCGCCGACGCGAGCCTGTGGAAACCGGGCCTGCGGATCTACGAACTCAGCGGTATCGCCGCCGAGGCCCGCGAGAGGGGAGCCCAGCCGTGGTGACGCCGACCGTGCTCGACATCGCCACGCTGAGCCGCGACGACAGGCTCGCCAGGACGCCCGACGCCGCGTACGGGGTGCTCGCCGACCTCGACCAGCCCGTGTACGTCATCCGCGACGCCACGGGGCTGGGGCTGACCGGCGACGGCGGCGTCGCACGCAGAACCGGGTCGGTGGTGCTCGCCGCCGTGCCCCCACTGCCGCCACGACAGCTCGGGGCCGCGAGTTTCCGGCACGACCACGGCGTCGAGCTGGCCTACCAGGCCGGCGCGATGGCGCACGGGCTGGCCTCGCCGGAGATGGTCGCGACGCTCGCCCGCCGCGGTGTGCTCGGCTCGTTCGGGGCCGCGGGCCTGGTGGCGGCGAAGGTGGATGCCGGCCTGGCGTGGATCGCCCGGGAGGCTGCGGGCGGACCGTTCGCCTGCAACCTCATCCACAGCCCCAGCGAGCCGGCCATGGAGCGCTCGACCGTCGACCTCTGCCTGCGCCACGGCGTGCGCTGCGTCGAGGCGTCGGCGTTCCTGGAGCTGACCCCGGAGGTGGTCCGGTACCGCGCTCTCGGGCTCACCGCCGGCCCGGACGGCAGGCCACGCATCGGCCACCGGGTGATCGCCAAGGTCTCCCGCGCCGAGGTGGCCGAGCTGTTCCTGCGTCCCGCGCCGGAGCCGCTGCTGCGTGGGCTCGTCGAGGGCCGCAGGATCACCGCCGAGCAGGCGCGGCTGGCCGCGCGTGTCCCGATGGCCGACGACGTCACCGCAGAGGCCGACTCCGGTGGGCACACCGACCGTCGCCCGATGCCCGTGCTGCTCGGGGAGATCCTGCGGGTACGGGACGCGATCTGCGTCGAGCACGGATTCCTGGTCCGCGTGGGCGCGGCGGGCGGCATCGGCACCCCCACCGCGGCCGCGGCGGCCTTCGCGATGGGCGCGGACTACGTGGTCACGGGTTCGGTGAACCAGGCCTGCGTCGAGTCGGGCCAGTCGTCCGCGGTGAAGGATCTGCTCGGCGCGGCCGGGGTCACCGACTGCGACATGGCGCCGTCGTCGGACATGTTCGAGCTGGGTGTCGACGTGCAGGTGCTGCGGCGCGGGACGATGTTCCCGGCCCGCGCGCGGCGGCTCTTCGAGCTCTACCGCCGCCACGACGGCATCGAGGACATCCCCGCCGACGAACGCGCGAACCTCGAGCGCACGATCTTCCGCCGCGGGCTCGACGAGGTGTGGGCCGACACCGTGGCCTACTTCGCCGAGCGCGACCCCGACCAGATCGCCCGGGCCGAAGGCCACCCCAAGCGGCGGATGGCCCTGGTCTTCCGCTGGTACCTCGGCCTCTCCTCCGGGTGGGCCGCCGCGGGGGTCCCCGACCGGGTCGCGGACTACCAGGTGTGGTGCGGCGCCGCGATGGGCGCCTGCAACGCCTGGCTGCGTGGCACTCCGCTCGAACCGGTGCCGCGCCGCACCGTCACCGCACTCGCGCACCACATCATGCGCGGCGCGGCGTACCAGTCCCGCCTGGCGGCCTTGCGCTCCAGCGGGGTCTCCCTGCCGGCGCGCTGCTCGACCTACCGCCCCTCCGAGGAAGGCCCCCGATGACCCAGACCCTCCCGGATCCCGCACTCGTGGCCCGGACCGCGTCTCCCGGCGCGCCACTGGGCAGCCCCGTCGACTGGACGGTCTGCCCGGGCTGCGCGGCGATGGTCTATCTCAAGCGCATGAACCGCGGCTCCGGGGTCTGCCCCGAGTGCGGGCACCACACCCCATTGACAGCACCGCAACGCCTCGCCCAGCTCCTCGACGACGGCAGCACCGACCTGCTCGACATCGCCGTGCCCGACGCCGACCCGCTCGGCTTCGTCGACTCCCGGCCCTACCCGGACCGGCTGCGCGACGCCCGGCGTCGCACCGGCCTCGCCGAGGGCGTGCTGTGCGCGCGCGGCCGGATCGAGGACAGGCCGGTGGTCGTCGCGGTGATGGACTTCCGGTTCCTGGGCGGGAGCCTCGGCGCGGCCGTCGGTGAGGCGATCACTCTCGCCTGCGAGGTGGCGCTGGCCGAACGGACCCCGCTGCTGCTCGTCAGCGCGTCCGGCGGGGCGCGGATGCAGGAGGGCGTAGTCGCCCTGATGCAGATGGCCAAGACCAGCCAGGCGCTGCGGCAGCTCGACGAGGCCGGGGTGCTGACCGTCTCCCTCGTGACGGACCCGACGTTCGGCGGGGTGGCCGCGTCGTTCGCGACGCTCTGCGACGTGATCGTGGCGGAACCCGGCGCCCGACTCGGGTTCGCTGGGCCGCGGGTGATCGCGCAGACGATCGGGGAGACGTTGCCCGCGGGCTTCCAGACCGCGGAGTACCTGCTGGAGCACGGGATCGTCGACCGGATCGCGCCGCGGGCCGAGCTGCGCACCGTGCTCGGCAGGCTTCTCCGCGTCGCGGCGCGACCCGCAGCAGCGGCCGGCGGCGCGTCGCCGCTGCGATCCCCGTTGGTCCGTGACCCCGACATGCTGTCCGAGCGGCATCCGTGGGAGGCCGTGCGTGCTGCCCGCCGTCTCGGCCGGCCCACCACGCTGGACTACGCGGCGTTGCTTCTCGACGACTTCACCGAGCTGCACGGCGACCGCAGGGCTGCCGACTGCCCCGCGATGGTCTGCGGGCTGGGCCTGCTGGACGGGACCCCGGTCGCGCTCGCCGGTACGCAGAAGGGCCGGACGGCGGCCGAGCTGGCCCGTCGCAACTTCGGGATGCCGACGCCGGCCGGGTACCGCAAGGCCGCCCGCGTGATGCGGCTCGCCGCGAAGCTCGGGCTGCCGCTGGTCACCCTCGTCGACACGGCAGGCGCCTTCCCGGGCGTCGCGGCCGAGGAGCAGGGCCAGGCCGTCGCGATCGCGGAGAACCTGCGGTTGCTGTCGGGCCTGCCCGTGCCGGTGGTCGCCGTGGTCACCGGGGAGGGCGGTAGCGGCGGGGCGCTCGCGCTCGCCGTCGCCGACGTCGTTCTCATGTGCGCGGATGCCGTCTACTCGGTGATCACGCCGGAGGGCTGCGCCTCGATCCTGTGGAAGGACGCCGCAGCGGCTCCGCGGGCGGCTGCCGCGCTGCGGGTGGACGCCCGCTCGTTGCTGCGCCTGGGCATCGTCGAAGGGGTGGTGCCCGAGGCGGACCACGGCGACCACGTCACCGCGGCGCAGATCCTCTCCGATGTCCTGCGCGAGACGCTGCCGCCGCTGACCGCGCTGACCACCGCCGAACGGATCGAACGGCGCCACGCCCGCTTCCGCGCGTTCGGCTCCGCCCGTCCGGCCGCCGCGGAACCTGTCCGGCGGGACTCCGCATGACCACCACGGTGGACGTTCCGGGCGGGCGTCCCGGCGGCGACCTGGGGTCCGTCCTGACGGTGCTGCGGGAGCACGCGGTGGCGCTCGCCGCGTCCGGGCCACAGCCGCCGTCGCGGGTTCGGGTGGAGGTGGCAGGTGTCGTGGTCGAGCTCGGGTGGCCGGCGGGCGAGATCACTGCCCGGCCTGCCGTCACCGGATCGCCCCCGCCGCCGGCGCCTGCCCCGCTACCGGCGCCCGACCCTCCGCCCGAGCCCGCACACAACGGCACGGCCCCGCGGGCGGCCCCGGTCGGGCATCACATCACCGCGCCGACCGTGGGCGTCTTCTACCGCTCACCCGAGCCGGGCGCGGCCCCGTTCGTGCAGGAGGGCGATGCCGTGGAGTCCGGGCAGCAGGTGGCGATCATCGAGGCGATGAAGTTGATGATCCCGGTTCAGGCCGACCGGGGCGGGCGGGTGGCGGCGGTGCTGGGTGCCGACGCCGAAGCCGTGGAGTTCGGGCAGCCGCTGTTCGTGCTCGAGACGTCGTGAGGTCGTCGTGACCACGGTGCTGGTGGCGAATCGCGGCGAGATCGCGCTGCGGGTGCTGCGCACCTGTCGTGAGCTGGGGCTCCGGACGGTCGCGGTCTACTCGACCGCGGACGCGGGCTCGGCTGCCGTGCGCTACGCCGACCGCGCCGTCTGCATCGGGCCGGGCCCGGCGCGACGCAGCTACAACCACATCCCGGCGATCATCGAGGCCGCCCGGATGACCGGGGCCGACATGATCCACCCAGGCTACGGGTTCCTCTCGGAGAACCCGGATCTCGCCGAGGTGTGTGCCGCCGAGGGGATCACGTTCGTCGGGCCGCCCGCCGCGGTCATGGAGCGGCTCGGCGACAAGGCACTGGCGAGGGCGGCAATGGTCGCGGCCGGCCTGCCGCTGCTCCCGGGCAGTGCCGAAGCACTGGACGATCCCGGCGACGCCGCTGCGCTCGCGGAGGAGATCGGGTATCCCGTGATCATCAAGGCTGCGGCCGGCGGCGGTGGGCGCGGCATGGCCGTCGTGCGTGACAGCGCCGCCTTCCCGGACACCTACCGCCGCACCCGGGCCGGGGCGAAGGCCGTGTTCGGCGACTCGCGTGTCTACGTGGAGCGCTACCTGGACTCCGCGCGGCACGTGGAGGTGCAGGTGCTGTGCGACGCGTACGGCGCAGGCGTGCACCTCGGCGCTCGGGACTGCTCGGTGCAGCGGCGCCACCAGAAGCTCGTGGAGGAGACTCCGGCGCCGGGCCTGCCGGCCGCGACGGTCCGTGCGATGGGGGAGGCGGCGGTCCGCGGCGTGCTCTCGGCCGGGTACGTGGGTGCGGGCACCGTGGAGTTCCTGGTCGACGGGCAGGGGCAGTTCTCCTTCATGGAGGTCAACTGCCGGTTGCAGGTCGAGCACCCGGTCACGGAGATGGTCACCGGGCTGGACCTGGTGGCCGAACAGCTCCGCATCGCCGCAGGCGAGCCGTTGGGCTACCACCAGGACGACGTGCGGCTGTGGGGAGCCGCGGTCGAGTGCCGGATCAACGCGGAGGATCCCGAGCGCGACTTCGCACCCACCCCGGCCGTCGTGGAACAGTTCGAACCTCCGGGCGGCCCGTTCGTCCGCGTCGACACCCACGTGTCTGCCGGCTACCGGATCCCGCCCGACTACGACTCGCTGCTGGCGAAGGTGGTGGTCTGGGGCGAGGACCGCGATGCCGCCCTGCGCCGCATGGACCGCGCGCTGGCCGAGCTGCACATCACCGGTGACCGGTTGGCCACCACCACGGCGTTCCTGCGCTCGGTGCTGGCCCACCCCGAGTTCGCCGCCGGAGAGCACGACACCGCACTGCTCGACCGCATGCGCGTCCCAGCCAACGAACGGAGCCCGGCATGACCACGACCTCCGCGCCCAGCGGACCGAGTGTCGTCGAACAGGCGGTGCTCGACGCCTTCGCGCCGTCCACGCGGCGCGACCCGTACCGCGCCTACGAGGTGCTGCGCGCCGCGGGCCCGTTCGTTCCCGGACCGCTCGGCACCCAGCTCGTCACCCGGTACGCCGACTGCGACGCGATCCTGCAGGACCCCGCCTGGAGCCACGCCGAGGAGCCCGACCTGCTGCATCCGGCGAGCGACGTCGAGCTGCCCGGGTCGTTCCTCTGGATGGAGCCACCGGACCACACCCGGCTGCGCCGGCTGGTGAGCGCCGCGTTCACCCCACGCCGGATCGAGGGCATGCGCGTCCACGCCGAGCGGATCGTCGACCGCCTGCTCGGCACCGCTCTGGCGGCCGGCGAGACCGACCTCATCGAGTCGCTGGCCTACCCGCTTCCGCTGACGATGGTGTGCGACCTGCTGGGTGTGCCCGCGGACGCGCACGCCGACGTCCGGCGCATGTCGGCAGGCATCGCCCGCGGGCTCGACCCGGACGCACTGCTCTCTCCCGAGGAGCTCGCCGCCCGCACCACCGCGGTGCACGACTTCGCCGCGTTCTTCGGCGAGCTGGTCGCCCAGCGCCGAGCGCACCCACGCGAGGACCTGATCACCGCTCTGGCGCAGGTCGAGGCCGACGGGGACGTGCTCTCGCCGCAGGAGATGCTCGGAACCCTGCTCATTCTCGTGGTGGCAGGCCACGAGACCACCGTCAACCTCATCGGCAACGGCATGCTCGCCCTGCTGCGCCGCCCCGACCAGCTCGCGCTGCTGCGCCGCGATCCCCGGCTCGCCGTCCCCGCCGTCGACGAGGTGCTGCGCTTCGACCCTCCGGTACACCTCACCACCCGCACCGCGCGGGCCGAGGTGACCGTGGCCGGACGGACGTTCGCGCCCGGCGACGCCGTCATCGTGCTGATCGGCTCGGCCAACCGTGACCCCGACGCGTTCCCCGGTGCGGCCGAGCTGTCCCTCACCCGCTACGCCGCGCGTCCTCGCCCGAACCGGCACCTGGCCTTCGGTCTCGGCCTGCACTACTGCATCGGCGCCTCGCTGGCCCGGCTCGAGATGGAGGTCGTGCTGCGCGCCGTCGCGGCCCGTGTCGCCGGCATCGACCTCCTCGTCGACGACCCGCCGTACCGCCCCAACCTCGTCGTGCGTGGCATGGCCGAGCTGCCCGTGCGCCTCACGAACGGAGACCCCCGATGACCCCGCCGACGAAGGCCCTCGTCGAGTTCGACGCGTTCGAGCCGCAGCACCACGCCGATCCCTACCCGAGCTACGCGCGCGTCCGGGAGGCCACGCCCGCGTGCCCGCTGCTGCTCGGGGACGTCCCGGTCACCGTGTTCACCCGGTACGAGGAGTGCGCCGCGGTGTTGCAGAGCCCGGACTGGGGCCACGGGTACGCGGCCGGTATCAGCCCCTTCCGCGAGCAGGGCGCGCTCATCCCGGGCTCGTTCGTGCGGATGGACCCGCCGGATCACACGCGGTTCCGCGCGCTGGTCAACAAGGCGTTCACTCCCCGCACCGTCGCGACGCTGACACCGCTCGTCGAGCGGGTCGTCGACGAGCTGCTCGACACGGCCTTGGAGCAGGCCCGCAGCACCGGACGGCTCGACGTCATCAACGACCTGGCCGTCCCGCTCGCCCTCGCGATGATCGGCGGGCGCGTGCTCGGTGTGCCGGAGGCCGACCGGCCCGTTCTGCGCGAGTGGGAGCTCGCCATCGCACGGGGAACGGATCCGGACGAGCTGCTTCCGCCGGGGGCCGTGGTCGCGCGGGGCCTCGCCGCGCGTGAGTGCGCCGGCTACTTCCAACGCCTCGTGGCGCGGCGCCGCACCGAGCCGGCGGACGACCTGCTCAGCGAGCTCATCCGGGTGGAGGAGCGCGGCGACACCCTCACCGAGCCGGAGCTGGTGGGCATCTGCCTGCTGCTCCTGGTCGCGGGCATGGAGACGTCGATCAATCTCGTCGGCAACGCGGTGCTCGCGCTGCTGCGCCACCCCGACCAGCAGGCACTGCTGCGGGCCCGGCCCGAGCTGATGGCGTCCACGATCGACGAGGCGCTGCGCTACGACGCCCCGACCCAGTTCACGATCCGCGTGGCCCTCGCCGACACCGACGTCGCAGGACGCTCGTTCGCCCGCGGCGACGGAGTGGTCGTCGTGACCGCGTCAGCGGGCCGGGACGGCGCGGTCTACACCAACCCGGACCGGTTCGACATCACCCGCTTCCACGGACCGCGCCCGGCGCGCCGGCACCTCGGCTTCAGTCTCGGGCTGCATTTCTGCGTCGGCGCCCCGCTCGCCCGGGTGGAGGCGGACGCCGCGATCGGCGGCCTGCTGCGACGCGTGCCGGGCCTCGCGCTCACGGAGGATGTACCGCCCGACTACCTACCCAGCCTGATCCACCGGGGCCTGCGGGCGCTGCCGGTGGTGGTCGACGGCTGACATGCCGTCGTCAGCCGCCGGTGTGTGGTGGCGCGGCGGGTAGGTGCACCGTGACGCGGAGCCCTCCCTCGGCCCGGGGGGTGAGGGTGAGGGTGAGGGTGAGGGTGAGGGTTCCGGCGAACACGCGCTACTGCGCGCGCTCGGGCTCACCCGCAGGAAGCTGCGGCGGATGCTGGCGGCCGAGGCGGCGCTGCTGTCGGTGGTGCCACGCTGCTCGGCGTCGGCTTCGCCTGGGTCGCCTACGCGACGGTCGTGCGGCGCGGCCTCACCCGCGCCACCATGCAGATCTCCTGGCCGTCACCCGGCGCCGTCGTCCTCATCGCCGCCCTGGCCGGACTGCTCGCCGCTGTTCTGCCGGGACGCCGGGCTGCCCGGGTGACTCCGGCCGCGGGGCTGTCCCTCGACTGACACCCGCGTCCATCGCTGGCGGGCGACTGATGAAGGCCACGCTGCCGCCGGCGGAGAGAACGAACTGACCACTGACAGAGATCGCGGCCCGCGACGGCCGACCAGATCAGCGCTGCCCGAAGCACTGCACCGATCCCCGGTACGCACCGAGATCGTCAGCTGCCCGTCGATCTGAGCATTGGTCAACCCCTCGGCGGCCAGCTCGACCACTCGCGTCTCGCGGCGAGTCAGCCGCAAACCGGCCTCGTCGACACCTCGGATCGGGGGAGCGGTGCCGCCCTGCGCCATCTGGCCGGGATACGGGTTCTTGACCGATCGGTCCACCATGGGTATCGTGTACCGAGCGGTCAAGAACTCCGCGGGCGGGTACCCCAGGCTCGTCCCGCTCCCGGCGCGTGGGGACCACCGGTGCCGGTACCGCACTCCACGTTCACCCCTGCGGCAAAGCTGCACCTCTGGAAATGGGAAGCACATGGGAAAGCTGGACAACAAGGTAGCGATCGTGACCGGCGGGTCGCGGGGTATCGGGGCGGCGTCGGCGCGGGCATTGGCCGACGAGGGAGCCGACGTCGCGATCAGCTACTCGTCCTCGGCGGATCAGGCCAAGGCCGTGGTTGCCGACCTGGAGGCCAGGGGAGTGCGCACGGCGGCGTTCCAGGCCGACCAGGCGGACCCGGTGCAGGCGGCGGGCCTCATCCATCGCGTGGTGGAGCACTTCGGGAAGCTGGACATCCTGGTCAACAACGCCGCTGTGACCGTCGCCGCCCCGATCGACAGCGAGCTCGCCGACGAGGCAGCCTTCGACCGCCAGCTCGCCATCAACTACACCAGCGTTGTGGCCGCGATCAGGGCGGCGTTCCCGCTGCTTCCCGAGGGCGGACGGATCGTCAGCATCAGCTCGGGCGTGGGAACGCGGGTGGGCTTCTCCGGGATGACCGACTACGCCGGAGCCAAGTCGGCGCTCGAGGGCTACAGCCGGGGCGCTGCACGTGACCTGGCCCACCGGGGCATCACGGTCAACGTCGTCCAGGCCGGATTCGTGGACACCGCGATGAACCCCGCCGACGGCCCGTACGCAGCGGCGTTCCTCCCGACCACCGCGATGGGGCGCTACGGCAGGCCGGAGGAGCTCGCTGCGGGCGTCGTCTTCCTCGCGAGCCCGCAGGCCTCGTACGTCACTGGCGCGGTGCTGAGGATCGACGGCGGATACGGCGCATAGTCCCATTCGGCGTGATCAAAACTATGACGAGCACGGACGGGGTGGATGTCATGAACTTGGGGCGAACCGGAATTTGGAGCATCGAGCTGCGGATGGCGGATCCGGGGCAGATCACAGATGCGGCGGCCGAGCTCGATGACCTGGGGTGGGGTGCATTGTGGATCCCGGGCCTGGGCGGCGGGGAGATCCTCGACGACTCGGAGCGGTTGCTGCAGGCCACCCGGAACACGAAAGTCGCGGTCGGAGTGCTGAGCATCTGGCGGCACCGGGCCGCCGAAATGGCAGCCGGAAACGAACAGCTGCAGGAAAGGTATGACCGACGTCTGATCCTTGGATTCGGCGTCAGCGATCCGGCTGCCGCGCAGAGCGCAGGACACGCCTACCGACCGCTGTCTGACATGGGTGCCTACCTCGACGAGCTCGACCAGGCTCCCTCTCCGGTGCGTGCAGAAGAACGCGTCATCGCTGCCCTCGGCCCCAAAATGCTGGAGCTGGCAGCACAGCGCGCGGCCGGTGTTCATCCCTTCATGGTCACCCCGGAATACTCGGCCAAGGCCAGGGACCAGCTCGGGAACGGCCCGCTCCTCGCCCCCTATCAGGCAGTCGTGCTGGAACGTGACCCGGACAAGGCGCGCGCCGCCGCCCGGAATTTCCTTGGCATGTTTCTCTCCATGGACAGCTACGCCCGGAACCTGCGCCGCCAGGGGTTCACCGAGGAGGACCTGGCCGATGGCGGCAGCGACCGGCTCATCGACGCAGTCGTGGCGTGGGGTGATCTGGAGGACATCGGAAACCGCGTGCGTGCACACCACGAAGCCGGCGCCGATCACGTCTGTTTGCATGTGCTGGGCGCCGGTTCTGACCTGCCCCTGCCAGAATGGCGTGAACTGGCTGTGCTGACCGGCTGAACCGCGTCGACGTGGGCCAAGGCTGAGGTCGCCGTGGCATGGTGGATTCGGTGTGGACGCTAGAAGCCGTGGAACACCCCGTCCGCGGACACGTTGTCGGCGAAGTTGGCCCAGTCGAGGTTCGCCAGGGACAGGTTGTTCTCCACCGACCACAGGTGGGTGACCACCACCCGGAACTCGGCTCGCGGTACCTCGTTCAGGAAGGCGTACTCGGGCTCGCGGTAGGGCACCGGCACGACTAGGAGGGGATGCCCGGTTGCAGCCAGTGCATCCGCGTCGGCGACGAAGAAGAAGGCGGGGCCGTCGAACGGTTCCGGGACCAGGTCACGGAGCTGGGCTGCGGTCAGATCCCGGTATGCCTCGTCGTCGACGATGTCGACAACGGCCAGGAAATCGTCCTCCGACGGAGTCCGGACGCCGGCGCACAAGGCTTCCCAGGATCGCTCGTCGCTGAAGTCGGTACGTATGAGAAGTGCGCACCCGGGAGACCGCAGCGGACGGGGCGGTGCAGGGTCGGGAGAAGTCACGGCGGCACAGTAGCCGTGGTCACCGAGGGTGACTCGACACCGCATGGGCATCGCCGTACTCGGACGACTACGAGGACACGGTGGCCCGCAACATGCGGGAGCAGCAGGCAGACGCCTGCCCGCCGATCGCGAACCCGCTGCCGGTCGTCGACGGCTACGACGTCGTCCTGACCGGCAGCGGCCTGTGGACCCCTCAGGCTTCCGGGATCTCCCGGCCGAAGGTCTCGAGGGTGACCGCGTCCGGCTCGGGGCCCCCGCGCACGCCCGGGTCGAGGGCGTCGATGGCGGCCAGCTCGTCCGCGGTGAGGTCGACGTCGAAGACGTCGAAGTTCTCGGCGATCCGGCTCGGCTTGGTCGACTTCGGGATCGCGGAGCGCCCTCCTGCAGGTGTCAGCGCAGCATCACCTGGGCCGGGATCTTGCCGTGGGCTTCGGCGATGTCGGCCATGGTGGGGTCCTCGAGGCTGCTGGTGTGCCGGCCCTGGCGGTAGAAGGTGATGCCGCCGATGGGGGACCAGGCCTCGGAGAGGATTCCGTGCTCGGCGTCGGTAGCGCGGACCTCGGGCTGCGAGAAGTACGGGTGCACGTCGATCAGGTTGACCGCGGGCACGACGCTGGTGATCTTCAGCAGCTCGTCGATGTGATCGGTCATGAAGTTGGACACGCCGATCGCTCGCACCCGGCCGTCCTCGAGCAGCTTCTGGAGGGCGCGATACGCGTCGATCGTCAGGTCGAAGCGGCTCGGCAGCGCCTGGTGGAGGATGAGCACGCTCGGCGTAGGTCCGGCCTCCGGGCCGGTGGAAGCGGTCGGGATCCGCCGCGCCGATGGTCGACCCGGCGATGAGGCACGACGACGGCGTCGAACGTGCCCTCGGCGTCGAGGTTCATCGTGGCAGTCGCCTTGACCGGGCGTCCCGCGACCACGGCGGCGTACTCCTCCTCGTGGTACTCGCCGTGGCCGGTACAGCGTCCCTCCCCTTGAGCACGCCGTTCATGACCGGTCCTTGCGGCGTGACGTAAGCGACCTAGGCATGGGCGTGACATCTCTGTCGTTGGCTAGACTCCCTGCGTGGCGTCCGCAAGCAGCAGGTACGGCGTTGATCCCGGTCCGGAGGGTGCTGGGCTGGTCCAGGAGCTGCTCAACACCTTCGCCGGTGGAAAGACGCCCGAACCCGACCTGCTGGGCGCCGGTGAGTCCGCTGCCGCCTGGGTCGAGTCGGTGCCCGCGTTGGCAGCGCTTGACCTCACCGGACTCCAGGCGGACCGAGCAGGCCTGCGGTCCCTGCGCGAGCTGCGTGACCAACTGCGGCAGACAGTCGCTCGGGAGGTGGACGCGAGCGATCCGGATGCCTCGGGGGCCGTCGGCCGGCGGTGGGCCGGCTCCGTCGAAGTCGTGTTGGAGCCGGGGGGACGCACCGAGCTCCGGCCCCGGGGCAGCGGGTGGGAACGCGCTGTTGCCCTGACGCTGGTACAAGCGCATCTGGCTCAGCTCGACGGGACATGGCAGCGGCTCAAGGTCTGCCGCAACCCGCGCTGCAAAGTCGCATTTTATGACCATTCCCGCAACAGGAGTGGGGTCTGGCACGACGTCCGTGTCTGCGGCAATGCCGCGAACCTGCGGGCGTCCCGCGCCCGGAAGCGACTCAACGCGCCGGCGGCTGCGGACTCGTAGAAGCGTCAGCGCGAGTCCGGAGGGGTCAGGCGGTTTGCGCCACAATTTGCGCACGATGGACGCCTCACGTCCACTTCGACGCTTTCTGCGGGGTCTGCCCTCCCCGAAGCAGTGGTGAGCAAGATCGGGAAGAAAACGAGTTTGTGGGCGGAGTGGACCATGGGCTTGACAGTCTCATGCGGTCACGGTAACTATAATCGGGCTCGGGGATTCGCGATGACGCAAAGTCCACGTGCGACGCCCGTCGCGCAACTTGAGCGCCGACCGATCAGTTTCAACTGCAGCACTATTCGGACATAAGCGCTCGAACGGATAGCGTCGCAGTGCGCCAAATAGTGTCGCTGTACTTTCCGATAGTGGACATTTCGACTCAAGCGGTACGCACTGTATGTTTCGATTGGCGTGGCGACGAGCGCCGGTCGTTGCTCATGCGGTGCCGGCGATCTCTCCCGAGGTCGGACCCTGTACCTGCGCGTACCGGGACGTGCCCAAGTAAATCCCCTGTGGATTGTCCGTCGTGCGCGGATCTGCGCCAAGAGATGAATTGGAGACGACTGGAGTGAAGCGAACCGGAAAGGTTGTTTGGGCCGGCGTGATCTTGGCCGGGGTGGTGCTGCTTCCGGCGTGCGGCACCAACCAGTCGAGTAGCAGTGCTGCCGGCGGGTCATCGTGCGACACCTCTAAGGGATCCCTGGTCATCGGCTTGATCGCGCCGCTGTCCGGCGGGCTGTCGGCGATCGGTCTGGGGATGAAGAACTCGGCCGACCTGGCGGTCCGTCAGGCGAATGAGAAGTGCGTGGTCCCGGGTTATCGGCTGGCGTTCCAGCCGGACGATGATCAGGGAACTCCGCAGGTTGCGGCGCAGGCGGCTACCGAGCTGGCCTCCGACCCGAACATCGCAGCCGTGGTGGGTACCTACAACTCGTCGACCGCGCAGTCCGTTGCCCCGATCCTTGAGCAGCAGAACATCGTCGAGGTGTCGGCAGGTAACACCGACCCGGTACTGACGATGGGGCCCCAGGCTGCCACTGCGCCCAAACGCCAGTTCCCCACGTACTTCCGGCTGGCCACCACGGACCTGCTGCAGGGGCCGTTCGGCGCGCAGTACCTCGTGCAGGAGGCGGGCAAGAAGAGGATCGCGGTCATCGACGACGGTAAGACCTACGGTGTCGGACTCACGGAGAACTTCGTGAAAGAGGCGAAACAGCTCGGCGCCGACGTCGTTGCCCAGGAGAGGGTGGGAGAAAAAGACGCCGACTTCTCCAGCGTGATCACCAAGATTCGTCCGATGAACCCGGATGCGGTGTACTACGGTGGTGAGTACCCCGTGGCCGGGCCGTTGTCGAAGCAGCTCGCTGATGCGGGGCTGTCGATTCCGGTGATGGGTGGTGACGGAATTGCCGACAAGCAGTTCGTCACCCTCGGTGGCCGGCAGGGCGACTTGGCTACCGGCATCGGAGCACCGGTGGAGAGCCTGCCGAGCGCCAAGGCATTCACCGACGCATACGCGGCAGCGGGCTACTCCGATTCGTACAGTGCCTACGGACCGCTGACCTACGACTCCACGAACGTGATCATCAACGCCCTGGCGAAGGTCGTGAAAAATGGAGATTTCACCAGCTCCCGCCGTCAGGAGTTGATTGACGCGGTCCAGCAGACGAATCTCGACGGCGCCAGTGGCAAGGTGTCGTTCGACCAGTACGGCGACACCACCAACAAGGTGCTCACGGTGTACACCGTGCAAGGGGACAACTTCGCGCCAGTGCAGACGGGAACGTTCACCGAGCCGCACTGATGAGGTCACGCCGGCACTGGTGAACTGGTGTGCCGAGGGTGGGGCCCGACTCCACCCTCGGCGCTCGTGGAGGGACCATCCGCTTGCTGTCCACGCTGCTGTCCCAGATCGTCAACGGACTGGTGCTCGGTTCCCTGATCGGACTGATCGCACTCGGCTACACGATGGTCTACGGCATCATCCAACTGATCAACTTCGCTCATGGCGAGATCTTCATGGTCGGCGCCTATGGCGGGTTGGCGATGTTCACCTACCTGCTTCCCACGTTCGTCCAGCAGCGTTGGTACTTGGCGTTGCCGCTCTTGTTGGTCGCCGGTGCCGCTGTCGCGATGGGTGTGGCGGTGGCGATGGAACGTTTCGCCTATCGGCCTCTGCGTCATGCGCCGCGGTTGGCGCCGCTGATCACCGCGTTGGGTGTCTCGGTGGCGTTGCAGGAGGCGGTGCGGGTGTTCTACCCGGGAGCGACATCGGCGATCCCGTTCCCGACCATCTTCGTGCCGGGAACGTGGATGATCCCGATCGCTGACGGCGTGCCGATCAAGTATTCCGGGATGCTGCTGATCGTGGTCTCGCTGGCATTGGCGGTCGGGCTGCAGTTGTTCATCGAGCGGTCCCGGACGGGTCGGGCGATGCGTGCCACGTCGCAGGATCGGGATGTGGCCCGGCTCATGGGTATCGACCCGGACCGGGTGATCGTGTTGACGTTCGTGCTGGGCGGTGCGCTGGCAGGCGTCGGGGGCGTCTTGTACGGGGGCTACCTGAACAACATCAACATCGATATGGGGTTCCAGAACGGGATCTTCGCGTTCACCGCGGCCGTGTTGGGTGGGATCGGGAGCATCCCCGGCGCGATGGTCGGCGGGTTGGTGATCGGATTGATCAAGTCGTTGGGTGGGCAGTACCTTCCCGGCGGCTCGGCGTATGACTACGTGTGGATCTTCGTGGTGCTCATCGCGGTGCTGGTGTTCCGGCCGCAGGGCTTCTTCGGGGAGACCGAGAGAGTGCGGGCATGACCACGGCGGAGAAGCCGGCGGAGCCCGTGACCTCGGTGGCGCCCTCGTCCCGTCGGTTGCCCCCGTTCGCGCGTTCTGCCGCGGTGTTGTGTATCGCGGGCGGGCTGCTCACGCTCGTCGGCGCGCTGTTGCCGTGGGCGACATTCGTGCTGAACGCGGGCCCGTACCCGGAGAGGTCGACGCTCGAGCTCTTCAGTGCACCCTTCGCCGTCACGGGTTTCCGGCTGCATCTGGCGCTGTTCGGGATCGCTGCGATCGTCATCTCGCTGGTCAGGGTCCCCGGCCGGGGGCGCATCCTGCGGGCACTCGGCTGGGCCGCGGTGTCGGTCGCGGTGGTCAACGGGCTCTACATCACCGTCGAGGGCGGCGGTCTGGGGGCGATCACCGCCGCAGCGGGCGGGGCTGTCGCGCTCGGCCCGGTCGCGGCCCTGATCGGCGGGGTCCTGCTGCTTCTGGGCGCTAGGGCGAGCGGCCTCACGCGGGCGCCGGTCCGGCAGTGGCGCTTCAACCGCTGGGTGGAGTGGCCGATCCTGCTGGTCACGTACGGGCTGTTGCTTCTGCTGGTGTCGGCGGTGTTGACCAGTGGTGGGCAGGGCAGCGCGGCGAACGTCTATTCGGGTGCGGTGTTCCTGTCGTTCCTGGGTGCGGTCGGTGGGCTGTTCGGGGCGTTGCACGCCTCGGGTCTGCTGACCTGGGTGGGCGCGGTGTCGGAGCGCCACCGCGTGTTCAGCGTGGCGGTGTTGCTGCTCGCTGCGTTGCTGTTGCCTCTGACCGGGGCGGGTAGTGAGTACTGGCTGACGGTGTCGGCGAACATCGGGGTGTATGCGGCCACGGCGATCGGGCTGAACATCGTGGTGGGTCTGGCCGGCCTGCTGGACCTGGGGTACGTCGCGTTCCTGGGTATCGGGGCGTTCGTGGCGGCGAACCTGTCGGGCGCTGCGGCGTCTCAGGTCGGGATCGAGTTGCCGTTCCCGTTGGTGATGGTGATCTCGGCGGTGGTGGCGGGGATCTTCGGTGCGATCGTGGGGTCGCCGACGTTGCGGGTGCGTGGGGACTACCTGGCGATCGTGACGTTGGCGTTCGGTGAGATCTTCGTGCGGTCGGCGCAGAACAACATCGGTGGGTTGACCGGCGGGTCGAACGCGATCCCGGGCATTCCGCCGGTGTCGCTGTTCGGCAATGATTTCAATGATGCGGTGGTCATCGGCGGGCTGCGGTTGGCGCCGGGTGTCCTGTACTACGTGTTGATCGTGTTGATCGTGGCCGCGGTCATGCTGGTGTTCGCGAACTTGAAGAACTCGCGGCTGGGCCGGGCGTGGATCGCGATCCGGGAGGATGAGGACGCGGCCCGGGCGATGGGGATCCGGACGGGTCCGATCAAGATCCTGGCGTTCTTGATCGGGGCGACGTTGGCGGGGTTCGCGGGGGCGTTCTTCGCACACAAGACCGCGACGGTGTCGTATGAGAGTTTCCGGTTCCTGGAGTCGGTGACGTTGCTGGCTGCGGTGATTCTGGGGGGGATGGGGACGATCCCGGGTGCGGTGGTGGGGGCGTCGATGCTGTTCGTGTTGCCGGAGAAGCTGCGGGAGTTCTCGGACTACCGGTTGTTGTTGTTCGGGATCGCCCTGATTCTGATCATGCGGTTCCGGCCGCAGGGGTTGGTGCCCGACCGGCACCGCCGCGCCGAACTCGTGCCCGAGACCGAACCTGCGACGAGTCCCAGAGCGGACAGGGTCCGCGCGACGGGCGATGTCTGAGCCGATGATCCTGCGAGCGTCCGGGCTGACGATGCAATTCGGTGGACTAGCGGCGCTGAACGAGGTGTCGTTCGGTCTCGCCGAGGGTGAGATCATCGGCCTGATCGGGCCGAACGGGGCGGGTAAGA
>NZ_JCADBN010000012.1:0-254116 GCF_059359135.1 Pseudonocardia sp. OZ21 | reverse complement strand
GTCGCACCCCAGGCCGGGGTCCCCACCGTCACCAACACGGTGTCGATCCAGATCCGGGTCACCGTCCCCCTCGACACCCTCCGCGGCACCTCCGAGGAACCCGGAGAGCTCGCCGGCTACGGCCCCATCCCCGCCGAGACCGCCCGCGAACTGGCCGCCGACCCCGACAGCGTCTGGCGCCGCCTGGTCACCGACCCGCTCACCGGCGCCCTGCTCGACTACGGCACCACCCGCTACCGGCCCCCACCACATCTGACCGACCACGTCACCGCGCGCCACCAGTACTGCCAAGCCCCCGGCTGCCGGGTGCCCGCCGACCGCTGCGACCTCGACCACAACATGCCCTTCGACCCCACCACCGACCAAGGCCCGACATCGGTGGCCAACCTCGGACCGAAATGCCGGCCCCACCACCGACTCAAAGCCATGCCGGGCTGGAGCGTCAGCCAGTACCCCGACGGATCGATCCTCTGGACCACACCCAGCGGCCACACCTACCGCGTCGACCCACCACCACTCACCGAACCCCGCACCCACAAGAACACCGATCACGAGCCGCCACCCTTCTAGGCCCGGGGACGGTTTCGCCGTTGGCGGAAGAAGGTTCGCGGCTCCCGTTGAGGTGTCTACGGTGGCAAGCCGCGGACCGAGGGGGAGACATGGAGACGATCACCGGCACTGCGGCAGGGGTGCCGTTCACGGCGCTCCCACCGGCCGGGGCCATCGACGGTCCCGCGCCGTTGATCGTGACGTGGCACATGCTGGATGCGCCGCACACGGACGCGGCGTTCGCGGCCGCACTGCCGATGGCCGGGGTGCCTGCCTGGCGGGTGCACCTGGCCATGCCGATGTGTGGCGCGCGGATGGTCGACGGCCGCGTCGATGCCGTCATCGAACTCGCCCGCGAGGACGCGTTGATGGCTTTTCTGGCCCCGTTCACCCGTCAGGCCGCCGACGAGTTCCCGGCCGCGCTCACGGCGCTGCGCGATCAGCTTCCGGTCGACGACGAGCCGGTCTGCGTCCTCGGTGCCTCGCTCGGAGGAGCCGTGGCGCTGCAGGTGCTGACCGCGTGTGACATTCCGATCACGGCGGTCGCGCTGGTCAACCCGGCAGTGCGGATACGGTCCGCCGTCGGGCTTGTGAAGGGCCTCGCCGGGCGGCCGTACCGGTGGACCGCGGAGTCCCGCCAGGCGGCCGCCGAACTGGACTTCGTCGCCCGTGCCGCAGAGTTCCCGGCACAACCGCCGCTACTGCTGGTCAGCGGGGAGCGCGACCACCCGGAACTGCGCGCGGACGCGGCCGCCCTGGTCGATGCACTACGCGAGCACTATGCGCACCCGGACGAGATCGAGCTGATCACCGTGCCGGACCTGGCGCACCCGCTGGCGCACGAACCGGGCCTGGAGCCGGCTCCACAGCTGCCCACGGCGAGGGCGGTCGACGAGGTCGTGACGCACTGGTTCCTCCGGCAGCTCACGAGCTGACGCGATGGAGGTGCCGATCCTCAGCCCGCTCCGCGGGCGGCCAGGTGCCCGGACAGCCAGCCGAACATCCGATGTGCGGTCTGGCGGGGTGCGAGGGGCTGGCAGTGGAAGTTCGCCCCGTCGGCCACCCCGAAGGACGCGATCTCGTGCGGAGCCGTGAGCAGGGCCGCGAGCTGCTCGGACTGGCCGGGCCAGAACTGCTCGTCCTCGGGGTCGGTGATCAGCAGGGGCGTGCGGATCTGCGCGGCGACGTCGCGGAGCTGATAGGTGCGCACGGTCGTGAACAGGTCGAACGGATCGTCGATGCCGTAGGGGCGGGCGCGGAACGCGAACGTTCGGTCCATGTCGGGGTCGCTGCCGGCGAACTCGGCCATGTACCCGTTGAACGTGTCCTTCCGGCCGTCGTCGAGCAGGGCGATCATCTCCGGCGGCATGTGGTCCAGCCACGAGGTCGCGACGTCGACGACCCCGGGATCGGCGACGGCGGCGACGAACCGGTGCTCGAACGCCAGCGCCCGGGGGAGCCAGTAGCCGGCCTGACTGATGCCGTATGCGGTCAGAGCGGACGCGTCGACGTCGGCTCGGTCGACCAGCGTGTCGACCACCGGCGTGAGCACGGCCTCCCAGTCCGGCCGGAACGGCACGCCGCGCTCGAACAGCAGGGACTGCTGCCCTGGCCCGTCGTAGACGAAGGCGTTCCAGCCGCGCGCGAGAGCCTCCGCCGCCCCGTTCGACCACAGACTGCTCAGTGGGCCGTCGCTGCCGTTGGTCATGACGAAGGTGGGTCTGGCCGCGCCGGTGGCGTCGGGGCGCAAGAGGTAGCCCGGCAGGGTGTCGCCGTCGTAGGGGATCGCGACCCGGACGAACCGGCCGCCCGATGCGTCGATCATCGCGTCCCACGCGCGGCGGGAACTGCGGAACGTCGGGAGCATGACCGCGTCGGTCCGGTCCCGCGGCAGGCCGTCCACCGCCCCGAGCGCCTGGGAGTAGGCGGCCGAGGCTGCGAGGTACGCCCACATCGCCCCGGGTGCATCGTCGGCGGCACCGGCATCACCGAGTGCGGAGAACCGGTCGCCCCGCTGCGACCACGCCGTGAACCAGCCCGGCCGGTCGCCGTCGGCGATGCCGGCGACGGTGGCGAGCACGCTGCCCGGGTCACCGACGCCGTATGCCGTGGCGCCGAGCGCCAGCCGGGTCTCGAAGTCGAAGTCGGGATCGCCGAAGAACCCGGTGGTGAGCGCGCGGGAGCCGGTGGCGGCGGGACGGACGGACTGCGAGGTCGTCATGGTCGGTCCTTCCGGTCGGGTTCGCGGTACCCGCGACGGGCTCCGGCAGCCTCATCGGCGCCCGCGGAGATGCCATCACCCGCGAGGGATGGGGCGACGGGGCCGCGCAGGGTCACGCGGGCCGCCCGGACGGCCGCTCCGCGGGACGGCCGGTATCCGGGCTGGCGGTGTCGTCCCGGCCCTTGCTGAGCCGGTTGGTGTAGCGCACCGCCCACCAGATCAGCGCGATCGGGAGGACCCAGTTGAACGCGAGGTCGAGCGGCCGGGACGGCACCGTGGTGCCCGGCTCCGCGCCGCGCAGCAGCGAGGCCACCAGGTGGCCCACCCCCGTCGAGGCGATCGCGACGCCCCACGCCGCGCTGATGCGCCGGTTGACCGACCGGAACCGCGCGGTGTGCCAGAACTCCTTCGGCACGCTCTCCCGGGCGTACTGCTCGGTGAACGGCATGATCGGCAGCATCACGAAGATCACGACGGCCAGCGTCCAGGTGGCGATCGAGCGACCGTAGGCGGCCAGGAAGGCGTCCGCCCGCGGGTCGAGGAGGGACGCGACGGCGATCCCGGCGAAGGCGATGGCTCCCGTCACCTCGAGCAGCTTCGGCGACTGGCCGCGCCAGACGGACCGGACGATGAACACCGCCGCCACGAGGAACGCCAGGAACCCGGCCGTGGCGACCGCTCCCGTCCCCGCCCGGGTCGCGACGAGGCTGAAGACGATCCAGGGGATGAAGCCGGCGAACACCTTGAGCATCGACATGAGGCAACTCTTCCGCCGCACAGGCGCGGGGGCAGCCGCCGATCCGCTCCTTTCCGAGGGCGGTCTACCACCATTTCAGCGAAGCCGGACGCTCAATCGGTCCATCGTCGGCGGAGAGTGACCGGACGGGGCCCCGGCCCGCCGCAACGAACCAGGGCGCGCACCGGACTACATGTCCATTCCGCCGTTGACCGAGACCACGGAACCGGTGATGTAGCCGGCCTCGTCCTCCACGAGGAACTGCACCGCGCGGGCGATCTCGTGCGCCTGTCCGAGCCGTCCCACGGGAATTCCTGTGATGATCTTCTCGAGTGCCTTCTCGGGTACCGAGGCCACCATCTCGGTCTCGATGTAGCCGGGTGCCACGCAGTTCACGGTGATTCCCTTGCGGGCCACCTCGCGCGCGAGGCTCTGCGTCATCCCGAAGAGGCCGGATTTCGAGGCCGCGTAGTTGACCTGGCCGATGTTGCCCGTCTGCCCGATCACCGAGCTGATGTTGACGATGCGTCCCGATCCGCGTTCGAGCATGTGGTCGAGCACGGCTTTGGACATGTAGAAAGCGCCCGACAGGTTGATCCGGAGCACCGCGTGCCAGTCGTCCACCGACATCTTCCGCATCGTCTTGTCGACGGTGATACCTGCGTTGTTGACGAGGTGGTCGACGCGGCCGCGGTCGGCCAGCACCTCGTCGACCACCCGCTGGCAGTCCTCGGGTGAACCGACGTTGCCCTGGTGCACCGACACCGAGCAGCCGTCGGCCCTGAGCTTCTCGGCCAACTCCTCGGCCGCCTGGTTGTTGCTGCTGTACCCGGCTGCGACGTGCACACCCGAGCGGGCGAGTGATGTGGTGATGGCTGCGCCGATACCCCGCGCACCCCCGGTCACGATGGCCACCTTCTGGTCGGTCATGTCGCGTCCCTCCTCGTCGACGTGCACCCGCCCCGTGGCCTGCCGGCTCCGGGCCGTCCTCCAGTCGTCCTCGCCGGGCCCGTGCCGTGGCCCCGACGCCGCGCCGTGCTGAGATGCCGTGCCGTGCTCAGTCGCCGAAGGCGACGCGGACGTCCTCGCTCGTGGTGGAGACCGATGTCCGCAGGGCGGCCGCTGTCTCGTCCCCGTCGGGGCCCGCCTCCGGCGCGATGATCGCCGGATCCACCGTGAGCACCGCGTACCCGCCGACGGCGCCGGCGCCGAAGCCGGGCGCGAAGACGCGGGTCGGACCGGTGATGACCCCGTCGGTGACGGCGTCGTGCAGCGCGATGGGGATGCTCGCCGCGGAGACGTTGCCCATGGTGGCGATGTTGAAGTAGAGCTGTTCCTCCTTGAGCCCGGCCTTGCCGGCGAGGTCGACGATCATCGTCTTGTTGGCCTGGTGGGGCACGATCAGCTCGATGCTGTCCAGCAGCGACCTGTCGGGGGCGCCCGGGTCGGTCTGCTCCTCGAGCTCGGAGATCATCTGCGCGAGGTAGCGCCGCACCAGCGACTTCACCTCCGGCCCGTAGACGGTGATGTCGTTGTCGAACTCGGGGTTGGGCCAGACGATCGAGTTCACCTCGCTGCCCGGGCCGCCGGCGTAGGTCTGGAGCACCTGCACGTCGCCTGCCGCACCCGGCTCGGCCGGTGCCACGACAATGGCCGCGGCGCCGTCACCGAAGATCATGCGGGACGTCCGGACGCTGCCGATCTTGTCGGAGAACTTCTCGACGCACACGAGCAGGACCGGGCGGCGCACCTCCTGCAGCAGCCGCACCGCCTCCGAGAGCCCGTAGGGCAACCCGGCGCACGCCGCCACCAGGTCGACCGACGCGTGCGTCTGCAACATCCCGAGCTCGCCCGAGAGCCAGCAGGCCGTGGACGGGATCAGGCGGTCGCTGGTGCAGGTGGCCACGAGCACCGCGCCGATCTCCTCCGGCGCGCGCCCGGCATGGGCGAGTGCTGCCAGCGACGCGTCGAGCGCGAGCTGCTCGAGCGGGCGGGCGGAGTAGCGGCGCTGGTCGATGCCGGTCTTCGCGCTGATCTCCGCGGCACTCATCGGCGACCAGGAGAAGCTGGAGTTGCGGATGACGTCGTCGTTGCTGCAGATGTGCTCGCCACGGACGACGGAGAGCGCCTCGATCTTCGGCATCACGGTGAACGCCTCCCGCACCCGGAGGGGTGGGTACGGCCGCACAGGCGGGCGGGCGTCGAACGCCGGAACGGTCGCCTGCCGGGCCGCGGCCGGTGCGGTATCGGACCCGGCGGCCCTCACCCTGTCGATGAACGCCAGCACCTCGCGGTCCCGCGGGTGGTAGAGGATCACGAAGTCGTCGTCACCGATCGTGCTCATCGGGCGCAGCTCCCCGTCGGAGCGTTCCCACGGGTACTGGTTGTGCAGCACCATCGACCATCGCAGGAGCGCCTCGAGCTCGGGCACGTCCTCGTCCGCGTCGAGGATCTCGTCGGAGGTGAACATCCGGTAGTCGGGGTCGTGGCGGGGCAGGACGAGGGTCAGTGCCTCCGGCTGGGCGAGCATCTCGGCCACGGTCGGCGGGATCGGCGGCAGTTCGGTGGCGTGGTGGCGTTTGTGCCGGAAGACGTCGAAGAGCAGCGCGAAGACGCGGTCCTCGGCGTCGGCGTTCCAGGCGGCCGGCAGCGCGGTGTAGGCGCTCTCGACGGCCGAGATCTTCCGGTCGGCGTCCTCCCACGGTGTGAGCAGGGGCAGGAAGAGATCAGGGCGGTGCCGCGGCACGTCACGCCAGCGGGTCGGCCGCTTCTCGAACATCGGCAGCGTGTAGCGGTTGACCCAGTACAGGTTCTGGCCCAGCTCTCGCAGCAGGGCAAAGCGGTTCCGGTACTCGCCGGAGGCGATGTGGGACAGGATGTCGGTGCCGGTCGGGGCCTTGGCCTCGAAGTCGCGCCCGATCACTGCCCGGAACTGGTCGATGGTGTCGATCACTGAGAAGTCGAGCGCCCCGAGCACGTTTGCCGGGAAAACGATCCGTCCATGTCGGTTCACGACGAACGGCTTCATCGCAACCACCCCCTCCTGCGACAGGGGTTACCCAACTCGCCGGAGCCGCAGCCGCGCAACCGACGAGTGGGGGAACTCCGCCGCCCGATCGCGCTGTGCCAGCAGGCCCGGCGCTCCGGGTGGCCGCCGCGTGATCATCGGCTGCGGTCCACACCTGCAGTGACTGCGCTGACGTCGAGAGAGCTGTGCCCTGATCGTGTGTTCTCAGTGTCGCTTCAGCGTTCGTTCCTTAGAATGAGTTCATGTCTCGGTCATTATTATTTCTCTTTGGCTCCCCGCCTCGGCTTCGTCACATTGACAGCAGCTTCACAACAACTGCGGAAAATCCCTTTCACGGGGATTGCTCATGATGGTGCGCAGTACGGATCTGGAGGGCGTTTTGGTCCTCGAACCGACCCCTCATCGGGATTCTCGAGGGTTCTTCGCCCGCACGTTCGACGTCGGTGTCGCCGACGCGGCGGGGCTGCGGCCGGAGGCGTTCGTGCAGGACTCCCAGTCCCGTTCCTACCGCGGAGTCGTGCGCGGTCTGCACGGGCGGGGTGGCGCCGGCGAGGCGAAGTTGGTGCGCTGCTCGTTCGGCGCGGTCCACGACATCGTCGTGGACGCCCGGCCGGAGTCGGCCACCTTCGGACGCTGGATGGCCACGCGACTCGATGACCAGGACCTGGTCCACCTGTACATCCCGCCCGGGTTCCTGCACGGCTTCCAGGCGCTGACCGAGGTGGCCGACGTCTGCTACCGGATCGACCGGGAGCACGAACCGGCAGAGGATCTTGCCGTGCACTACGCGGACGCCGACCTCGGCATCCGCTGGCCCACTGCCGTCGGGTGCGTCAGCGAGCGGGACAGGAACGCGGGTAGCTGGTCGGAACTGTGCCGGTTACTGGCAAGCCGCGCTGCCTGATCTGGGCAGAACGGATTTATGTAACCGACCGGACATTCTTGACGTCGGCAAAGCGATGGAACGACGCCGACCGGGGGTGCTCACCCCGAGAGGAATGGCGCTCGTCGACTACTTCCGCATCCCCGCGGCAAGCTGATCGGTGGTTCCAGCAGCGCGACCCACGCGCCCACCATGGTGATCGCGGCGAAGGCGGCGGACCTCATCCTCGGCAACACCCCGCTTCCGCCGGACCGGCGGCAACGGCCCCCGGCGAGCGAGGAGCCGGGACAACGGGCCCAGCTGTAGCGAGCGGCTGCGCCGGCCCGCGGCGCAGTGCGGCGTGGACGTCGTACCCGTGGATCCAGGCGAGGTCCTGAGGGAGGCGGGCCAGTGCCCGGTCGCGGTCGTCGGCCGCCGGGCCGTCGGGCAGGTGCAGCAGGGCGTTGGCCGTCCAGGAGCTGCGCTGGATGCGACGGGTCCGGGCGCGGCGCAGGGTCTGGTACGCCGCGAGGGCAGCGGTCAGGTCGGTGGCCGCCCTCTCCCGCGCGATGAGGGCGGCGAGCGCGACGGCGTCCTCCACGGTCGTGTTCGCTCCCTGGCCCTGATGGGGGAGCATCGCGTGCGCGGCGTCGCCGAGCAGGACGGCCCGGCCGCGGTACCACCGCCGCAGCGGTGCCACGGCGAACAACCCCCACCGGACGGAGTGCGTGACCGCTCCGATCATCGAGGTGACGGCCGGGTGCCACCCCTCGAACGCCCGCAGCGGGACGTCCCCGGCCACCTCGGCCGTCCAGCCGTCCGATCCGGTCCACGTCGACGGCCCCTCGACGACCGCGAGGAAGTTCACGAGCTCGCCGGACGCGCCGATCGCGTAGTGGAGCAGGTGGGCGCCGGGACCCATCCAGAACTGGATGGCTCCCGGATCCGGGAGGGCCGGGAGCCGGTCGACCGGCACGATCCCGCGAAAGCCGCTGGTGCCGGAGTAGATCTCGTGGGCGGCGCCCGCCACCCACCGCCGGACGGTCGAGCGGATCCCGTCGGCACCGACCACGAGGTCCGCGTGCTCGACGCGCCCGTCGGCGAACCCGAGCACCATCCCGTCGGGCCGCTCGCCGAGCTCGGCGAGCCGGCAGCCCAGGTGCACCGTCCCCGGGCCGAGGGCACGGGAGAGCACCTCCTGCAGGCGCGCCCGGTGGATGCCGTAGAAGGGGGCGTGGAAGCGGTGCCGGTACCAGGACCCGGCACCGACGGGGTGCGTGGCGACCTTCGTGCCGTCCCGCCAGCGCCGATGGATCAGTTCCGTCGGTGTGGTCGACGCCGCGGCGAGCCCGTCGCCCAGCCCGATCCGCGCGAGCTCGCGCGTCGCGTTCGCCGACAGCGCCACGGCCGCACCGATCTCGGCGAGCCGGGGTGCCTGCTCGTACACGTCCGCGGTCAGTCCTCGTTCCTGCAGCGCGAGAGCGAGGGTCAACCCGCCGATCCCGCCGCCGATGATCGCCACTCTCGGTGTCGCAGCCATGACAGAGACGGTAGGTGGCAGGGACACGCCCCACATACGGGTCGAACTCGTCCCCCGGTCCGGGCCTGCCGCAACGGGCGGAAATCAGCCATCCTGCACGGCATGCGCCCGAGACGACTCCTCATCGCGTGCCTGCTGTGCGTCCCGCTCACCGCGTGCGTGAGTGGCACCAACCCCGCTCCGCCCGCGGCTCCGGCCGCCGGTGAGCCCGCGGGCGTGGGACAGGCGAGCGGGACGTTCTCCGCCCCTCCCGGCCTCGCCGTGACCTACGACCAGGCGCTCGTCCCGGTCGGCGCGAGCGCCGCCGTCAACACGACCGAGGACAGCGGCAGTACCTCGGTCACGTTGGACGTCACCGGGCTCCAGCCGAACCGGCGGTACGGCGCGCACGCGCACACGAACGCCTGCGGTGCCACGGGAGCGGACGCCGGACCGCACTTCCAGCTCACGCCGGACCCGGTCACCCCCAGCGTCGACCCGGCCTACGCCAACGCCCAGAACGAGATCTGGCTCGACCTGACCACCGACGCCCAGGGCGCGGGCCGGGCCACCTCGACGGTCGACTGGGAGTTCCCGGCCGACCGCCGGGCCGGGTCCGTTGTCATCCACACCATGCCGACCTCCACCGAGCCCGGCAAGGCGGGAACGGCGGGGGACCGCGCGGCCTGCATCACGGTGCCCTTCTAGGAGGCCTGCCCTTCCAGAAGACCCCGCGGCTGGGCGTCAGTAGTGGATGCTGCCGCGGCTGCCGCCGCCGACGGCGATGGCGTCGCCGCTGATCGCGACGCTGCGGGGGGAGGCGAGGAACGTCACGACGTCAGCCACCTCCTCGGCGGTGATCAACCGGCCGATGCTCGTGGCGGCGGCGAAGCGCGCGGCGACGTCCTGCTCGGTGCTGCCGGCGCGCTCGGCCATACCCGCGAAGAGCTGCGGAACGCGCTCGGTCACGGTCATCCCCGGGTGGACGGCGGTGACCGTGATCCCGCGCGGTCCGAGCTCGTCGGCGAGGTTCTTCGTCATCGCGGCCACCGCCACGTTGCGGATGGAGCCCACGATCGAGCCGGTCTGACGGGCGGCGAGCCCGCTGACGTTGATGATGCGGCCCCAGCCGGCAGCGGTCATGTGCGGCGCGACCGCTCGGGCGCAGCGCAGGTAGCCGAGCACCTTCGTCTCGATCTCCGCCCGCAGCGCGTCGTCGGGCAGGTCCGCCAGCGGCGGTACGGGGCCACCGGCCGGCTCCGCCGCGGCGTTCACCAGGATGTCGACCCCGCCCAGCGTGCCGACGACGTCCGCCACCATGGCCCGGACCGCTGCGTCGTCGCGCGTGTCGGTCGGGCGCGCCAGCACGGTGGTGCCGTGCCGCTCGACCCGCGCGGCAGCCTGTTCGAGCGCGTCCTTGTCCCGGGCCACCAGCGTGACGGCGGCCCCTTCCGCGGCGAGCTGGTCGGCCACCGCCAGCCCGATACCACGACTGCCGCCCGTCACCACGGCGCGCTTTCCAGTGAGTTCCAGATCCACGCACTCATCTCTACCACTCGCCACATGGGGGTCCCGGGGCCTCGCCCGACAGGGGCGGGTCACCGCAGGCGCCGGTATGTCGCATAAGTGCCATACCACACTGTGGATCATCGGCGTCCGCCGGGTTCATCACTCTTGCCCCGGCCGTCTGTTCGGGTGATGATCTCTTCGCACCGTGAGGAGCACCTCCATCACGGAGAGTGATAAGCGGTGGGTACGGCGGCAAGGGAGACGACGATGTCGGGCGATCACGAGTACTCCGGTGATTACGGCTACGACCTGCTCCACGAGGTGCGGACCACGGTCCACATCCCCGCCGCCCGCACGGTCCTGCCGATCCGCGGTCTTCGTGCCTCCGGTGCGGAGCTCGACCCGGACGGCGACCTCGGCTACGACCAGGCACACGAGTTCTAGCGGCGCTGTTCGACGTGTCGTGCCTGGCGGCTTGCGTGGACGGAACCGGTCCTCTGCGGACGGTCAGATCGCGCCACCGTTGGCGTAGAGCACCTGGCCGTTGATCCACCGGCCGGGACCGGCCAGGAACGCGACGATCTCGGCGAGGTCGGCGGGCTGACCCAGCCGCCCCAGCGGCGACTCGCCGGCGATCCTGGTGATCAGCTCGTCGCTCTTGCCGTCGAGGAACAGCGCTGTCGCCGTCGGACCCGGCGCCACGGTGTTCACCGTGATGTCGCGTCCTCGCAGCTCCCGGGCCAGGATGAGGGTGATGGCCTCGACCGCGCCCTTGCTCGCGCCGTATGCCGTGTACCCGGGCCGGGAGAACCGGGTGAGCGAGCTCGAGAAGTTGATGATCGCGCCGCCGGGCCGCAGCCGCCTGGCCGCCTGCTGGTCCACCACGAACGTGCCACGGACGTTGGTTCGCAGCACCCGGTCCAGCACGTCCAGGTCCAGGTCCACCAGTGGGGCCAGCGGCATGATGCCCGCGGCGTGCACCACGACGTCGACCCCTCCGAAGGTCGACTCCGCCTGGTCGAACATGCTCGCCACAGCCACCTCGTCGGCCACGTCGGCCTGGAACGCGATGGTTCGGGCGCCTGCCCGCTCGAGGTCCTCGACGGCCGCGTCGGCCTCGACCTTGTTCGATGCGTAGTTCACGACCACGGCGAACCCGTCGTCGGCCAGGCGCGCCGCCGTCTGCCTGCCGATGCCACGTGACCCACCCGTCACGATCGCCACCCGGTCAGCTGTCCTCGGTGCAGTCATGGTGCTTCCTTCCTCTCGGCGGTCTGTGACCCGTCGTCGGTGGTGCCGAACGGCCGGCGCCGCGCGATCCCGACGTGCAGCACCACGGAGATGCCGATGCTGTTGAGGGCGACGTGTCCGACCCGGTCCTGGGCGGTCGCCTTCGTCCAGCGGCCACCGGGACGACGAGCAACAGGCCGGCCAGACCGAGGCCCGGCTGCTGTGCGAAGCGCCTGCGGCTGGCTGGTCGTCGGCTGGTCCGGGAGGTGCCGCCACCGTGTCCTGACGAGATCCATCACAGGAGCCACGGCGTTCAGAGCCGCAGCGGGAGTCGGCCCGCAGCGCTGCCGGAGGTGTCCCGGCCGGCGCGGACGGCCCGGACGGCCGTGGCGGTGCCCGCCGCGATCAGCCACAGGATGGCCGGGTACGCGGCGACCCGGTCCATGCCGCCGGGGCCGAGACCGAGGTAGAGGGCAGGTCCGGCGTACTCACCGACGGTCGAGAGCACGGTGCCCACCAGCCCCAGTAGCCCCAGCACCATCCCGGCCAGGCCGAGCCACCGGTCGCTCCGGCTGACCAGCAGGCTGAGCAGTAGGACGGCGAAGCTGCCGAGCGGGACGTTCAGCGAGCCCATCAGGTGCAGACCGATGTTCGTGTTCTCCGGGGCGAAGCCGACGAGGATCTTGCCGAACCCCAGGAGGATCCAGAGGACCATGGCCGTGTCGGTGAGCCATCCCGCCGGCCAGAACCTCCAGAGCAGGAGCGCCCCGACGATCACCAGTACGCCTGTGAGCACGAACGACGCGTTCACCACGTCGTGCAACGGGGAGCACACGTAGGTCGGGGAGGCGTTCGGCACCGTGAAGAACCCGCACTGCGTGTTCGCGAGGTTGCTCGTGTTGTTGTCAAGCCAGTCGTACCCGGGGAAGGTCCACGCGGACGCCGCGACGACGTGCGTCACCGCGTACTGGAGAGCCGCGAGGGCCCACAGGGACCCACCCGTCGCGACGGCCGCGTGCGACACGTCGCAGTCTTGGGCGCCGGCCCTCGCGGGGAAGAAGATCTCGTCACTTGCCGTTGTCACTGCCCTGCTCGCCTTGTCTCTCGTTGATGCTCGTCGGGCCGCCTCACGGCGATGTGACGGGCGGCCGCTGTGGACGAGTCTTCCGGCCGCACTCGAGACGGACATCAGTCATGTGACTGCATGAACGGGCACGACCCTGATGACGGGCGCCGGACCTGCTTTCCTCGCGCAGCGGCGTCTCACACGGTCAGGCCGAGACGGCGCTTGCGGCTCTGGTAGCGCGCGACCAGGAGCGGCCGCATCGCGCGGGTGGAGAGCGGGATGCTGCTCAGCATCGCCGCATAGCCGACGATCGGGGTCGGGTCGGTCATGAGCCCGATGACCAGATCGCAACGCGCGGAGGGTGCGTTCCTCGCCGCGGCGGCGCGCAGGGTGCGGATGACCGGCTCGTCCAGCAGCGGGAACAGCGCCTTCAGCAGCGACTCCTCCTCGTCGAGATGGTCGATGAGGGTCCGGTACGCGGCGTCCAGAGCGGTCGACGCACCGGCCACTGCTTCCCGGTCGGGCCTGCCCGACGTCGAACATCGCTCCTCGAGGCAGTCCAGGCGCCGGGCGAGCCGTTCCAGTTCGCGGTCGATCTGGATGTGCTGGAGCGTCAGGTCGTGGAGCTCGCACTCGTCGGGAGGGGACGCCGCGGCCAACGGCTGCCACAGGATGTCGGCCTCGTTGCGTTGGTGCTGGTGGACGTAGCCGATCAGCCACCGCCCGAGCCCCACGCAGCTGTCCATCTCGTCGGCGGTGGTCGGAGGCAGGTCCAGAGCGGCCTTCAGCAGGGCGGCACCTCGGCGCACGACCGTGTGCACGGCGATGATCTCGTCGTAGAGCCTGTCGCTCTCGGACTGCGCGGTCGTCATCGCGGGTCTCCTCCGCAGGACGCACTGGGGGCATGGTCGTCCGAGTGTGGGCGGGACTCCCTGTCCGAACATCCGTCAAATGACTCCGGGATTCGGATGTGCATGACCTGCGCCGACGACTGGCTCACGGTGAGCGACCGGGCGGGTGCGCTACGGCTGGGGCGCACCCCGGCACGGCTTGTGAGGGCGAAACCTCTCACGCATGATGCACTCCCCGGCGCGCGGTGATCACCATCGTCGGCCGGCCCGCAGCCTGACCGCCGCAGGGGCGCGCTCGGGAGGGAACGAGAGGACTGCTGCCCATGACCGCCGACCCGGTCCCGTCCGAGCCGGTCCGCGTCCCGATGAGCACGGCGCTGCTCGCCACCCGGGTGGTGGCGATCCTCCGTGCGGGCGACTCCTCCCGGGCCGAGGCGGTGGTCGACGTCCTGGTGGACGGCGGCATCCGCTGCATCGAGCTGACGATGACCACACCCGGTGCCCTCGCCGTCGTCGAGCGTCTCGCGGCGCGGGTCCCCGACGTCGTCGATCTGGGGGTCGGCACGGTGCTCACCGCCGCGGAGGTCGACCGCGCCGTGGACGCCGGCGCGTGTTTCGTGGTGTCGCCGTCGGTCGTGCCCGCCGTGATCGGGGCGGCGGTGCGCCGCGGCATCGCGAGCTACCCCGGCGCGCTGACGCCCACCGAGATCCACAGTGCGTGGTCGTCCGGCGCGAGTGCCGTGAAGCTGTTCCCCGCGGGCTCGTTCGGCCCCGAGTACCTGGCGGCGGTGCGTGCTCCGCTGCCCGGCATCCCGATCGTGCCCACGGGAGGGATCGGCGTCGGGGAGGCGAAGGCCTGGCTGGACGCGGGCGCCGCGGCCCTCGGCATGGGCGGGCCGTTGATCGGGGACGCCCTGACGGCGTCGGGTGACCTGGAAGCGCTGGCCGAGCGCGTCCGCGCCGTGTGCGCCGCGGTGGCGGGGGCGGGTCTGTGACCAGCGCCGGGGAGGCACGGGGGAACGGGCTGGTCACCGTGGGTGAGACGCTCGGGCTGCTCGTCGCCGACGACATCGGGCCGCTCTCGCTCGCCCGCGGGATGCGGCTGAGCATGGGAGGCGCGGAGTCCAACGTCGCCATCGGCGTGGCGCGGCTCGGGGTGCCTGCCACCTGGATCGGACGGCTCGGCCGCGACCCGATCGGCGACCTGGTGGAGCGCCACCTGCTGGCCGAACGCGTGCGGGTGCTGGTCCGCCGGGACGATGCGCCCACCGCGCTGATGCTCCGCGAGCGGCGCACGGGCGGCTCCTCGCACGTGTCCTACTACCGCCACGGCAGCGCAGGCTCGCACCTGTGTCCCGACGACCTCCCGGAGGGGGTGATCGAGGCCGCAGGCGTCCTGCACCTGACCGGGATCACGCCCGCGCTCGGCCCCGAGCCCGCCGCGACCGTGCGCGAGGCCGTGCGCCGCGCCAGGGCCACGGGCGTCCCGGTCTCGGTGGACCTGAACTTCCGTTCCCGGCTCTGGGACGCCGCCTCCGCCGGCGTGGTGTTCCGGGAGCTCGCGGCGGGCGCGGACATGCTGTTCGCCGGGGACGACGAGGCCCGGATCGCGCTCGGGATCGACGACCCGGACGCGGCGACGCCTGCTGAGCTCGCCACCGCCCTCGCGGAGCTCGGCCCGTCCGAGGTGGTGGTGAAGCGGGGCCGCCACGGCGCCACGGCGCGGATCGAGGACGCGGTGATCGACGTGCCGGCCGTGCCCGTCGACGCCGTCGACGCCGTCGGGGCGGGCGACGCGTTCGTCGCGGGCTACCTCGCCTCCTGGCTGACGGGGCGCGACGTCCACGAACGGCTCTCCACCGCCGCGGTCACCGGCGCGTTCGCGGTGACGGTCCCCGGTGACTGGGAGGCATGTCCGCGGCCCCACGAGTTGACTCTGCTGACGTCGGGGGAGACGGTTCACCGCTGAAGATCACCTTCGCCTGAATCGTCCCGCATCAAGGAGGCTCATCGATGGCCACGACGGACCGCAACGATGCGGTCACCACCGACCCGTCGCAGCTGTTCCCCACCAAGTACCTGCCCCGTCCCGAGGTCCGGGACCTGCCCGCCCCGCCCGCGAAGCACTGGCGCTACGTCGGGCCCGGCATCGTCGCCGCCGGAGTGGGGCTGGCGAGCGGGGAGTTCATCCTCTTCCCCTACATCGCCTCCCAGGTCGGTCTGATCTTCGTCTGGGCCGCCCTGCTCGGGCTGATCACGCAGTACTTCCTGAACATGGAGATCGAGCGGTACACGCTCGCCACCGGCGAGACGGCGATCACCGGCTTCAGCAGGCTGTGGAAGCACTGGGGCCTGGTGTTCGCGATCCTCGCCTACTTCGCGAACGTCTGGCCGGCGTGGGCCACCAGCTCCGCCACGCTGATCTCCTACGCGTTCGGCGGCAGCGCCGCCGTCATCGCCGTGGTGATCCTCGTGGTCGTCGGGCTCATCCTCACCCTGGCGCCGGTCGTCTACAACGCTCTCGAACGCGCCCAGATGATCAAGGTCGCCGCGGTGCTGGTGCTGATCCTCGTCGGTGCGCTCGTGGCGATCGGGCCGGCCTGGGCGGATGCGCCGCAGGTCGTCACCCGGCCCAGCTTCCCCGCCGCCGAGCTCGGCTTCGCCGTGCTGATGGGCGCGCTGGCGTTCGCCGGTGCAGGCGGGGGTCAGAACCTCGTGCAGAGCAACTGGATCCGGGACAAGGGCTTCGGCATGGGCCACTACGTCCCGAAGATCGTGTCGCCGCTGACCAAGGAGGTGGAGGCCAGGGGACGCGTGGGCTACGTGTTCCTGCCGACCGAGCAGAACCTCACGCACTGGCGGGGGTGGTGGCGCTTCGCCAACCGCGAGCAGCTGTACACGTTCGTCCTGATCTCGTTCGTGTCGATCGTGTTCATGTCGCTGCTCGCCTACGCCACGGTTTTCGGTAACGACGCGGTGGAGAACAACATCTCGTTCCTCCAGGTGGAGGGGCGGGTGCTGATGGAGCGCGTCGGCACCTGGTTCGGCTACTTCTTCTGGATCGTCGGTGCGGTCGCGTTGTTCTCGGCGGCACTGGGCATCGTCGACTACACCAGCAGGCTGGCCGCCGACGTGCTGAAGACCATGTACTTCCCCGACGCCTCGGAGAGCAAGATCTACGCCGGTCTCGTGTGGGGCCTGGTGGTCGTCGGGATCATCGTCATCTCGCTCGGCTTCTCCCAGCCCATCACGCTGGCGGTGATCTCGGCCTGCACGGGCGGCACGATGATGTTCATCTACTCCGCGCTGCTGATCGCGATCAACCGCAAGATGCTGCCGAAGGAGATCCGCATCAGCGGTCCCCGGATCGCTGCTCTGGTCTGGTCGTTCCTGCTCTTCGGCGTGCTGGCCGTGCTCACCGTGCAACAGCAGATCGGCAAGCTGATCGGCGGCTGACACCGCCGGTCCGGTCGATCGGGGCCCGGGCGTCGCGGACTGTGGGCTATCCCACACCGCGGGCCCGGGCCTCCGGCTTTCGCAGGGACCCGCACCGGTCACGGACGCGATTGCGTCCTGCGCATCGCGCCCGAGAACGGTGCCGCTGTCCGGTCAGCACGCGCACGTCCGATTGCCCGTGGCCGTCTGTGCCGCGGTGCTCGCGGAAAGATCAAGTCGATCATGAAGGCGGGTGGGCACGGCACCGGAACACCCCCGTCCGCATCCTTGCTGAGACCGATTGACGCAGGTTAGGGTCTTTTTCCTGCCGAGGAATTCGTGCTGACCCGATGCCGTGGAGCACCGGGTCCCGGACGGTAGAGCGCCCGGGTTCCAGAGTTGTGACAGGCACGCCGGCCTCGGTGTCGAGTGTGGTCCCGCACCGGACGCCGGTGCGGCGATCGGATGCGGTCGATCGTCCAGAGCGCTTCTGGCTACTGGCGTGAGTAGTGCCATCTTCTGGAGGCTGTACGTGTTGAGCGATCCCGACCCTCGTCGACGGGGCATCGCCGCCGTCCTCGTCGGGCGTGACGACGATGTCGGGGTGGTCCGGTCGTTCCTCGACGCGGCGGCGGCCCGTGGGGGCGCACTGCTCCTGGTGGGGGAAGCCGGCATGGGCAAGTCGGTGCTGGTGGACGCCGCGGTCGAGGCGGCGTCGGAGATGGGCACGCTGGTCCTGCGTGCCGGTGGCGCGGAGTTCGAGGCGGATGTCAGCTTCTCGGGCCTGAACCAGGTGCTGCTGCAGTTGCTGGGGGAGTTCCCCCGGCTCCCCGAGGCGCATCGGGTGGCGCTGTCGGTGGCACTGGGGATGGGGGAAGGGCCGCCCCCGGACCGGTTGGTGGTGTCCAGCGCGACGCTCGGCCTGCTGCGGACGGTCGCGGCCGACCGGTCGGTACTGGTGGCTGTCGACGACGTGCACTGGATGGACCGGGCCAGCGCGGCGGTGCTGGCGTTCGTCGCCCGGCGGCTCCCAGGCAGCCGGGTGGGCTTCCTGGCCACGTCGCGGACGGGGATGGAGAGCTTCTTCGAGGGGGTGGGCCTCCCGGAGCACGAGTTGCAGCCGCTCGACGACGACGCGGCGCTCGCGCTGGTGGCTCTCCGGTTCCCCGCACTGGGCACGAAGCTGCGCCGTCGGGTGCTGTCCGAGGCCCGCGGCAACCCGCTCGCGCTGCTCGAGCTTCCCGTCGCGCTGACGGGCCCGCAGCGTCCCGCGCTGAGCGCGTTGCCGTTGGTGCTGCCTCTGAGCAGGCGGCTGCAGGCCCTGTTCATCTCCCGGATCTCGGAGCTCCCCGCCGCGTCGAGGCAGCTGTTGCTGCTGGGCGCGCTGGACGGCTCGGCCGACCTGCGGGTCCTGAAGGCGGCCACCACCGAGCCGGGTGACAGCGACCCGCTGGCGCCTGCGGAACACGCGCAGCTGCTGCAGGTGGAGGAGAGCACGGGCCGGCTGACCTTCCGCCACCCGCTGACCCGCTCGGCGGTGGTGGAGCTGTCCACCGCCGACCAGCGCAGGCAGGCCCATCTGACGCTGGCCCGGATGGCGCAGCGACCCGAGCATCGCGCGTGGCACCTCGGGGAGGCGACCATCGAGCCCGACGAGAGGGTGGCCGGCCTGCTCGACGACGCCGCCGACCGCGTACTCGGGCGGGGCGACCCGGCGGGCGCCGTCGCCGCGCTGACCAGGGCGGCCCACCTCAGCCCGCTGCGAGCGGACCGGAGCAGGCGGCTGGCCGAGGCCGCCTTCATCGCTCTGGAGACCGGCGACATGGAGGGCGCATCGCAGCTGCTCGGGGACGCCCGGCGGGCCGACCCGGCACACGGGGGTGGATCCCTGTACGCCGCCGCCACCGCTGCCTACCTCCTGAGCAACGGTGACAACGACATCGAGACGGCGCACCGGCTGCTGACCAGGGCGATCGAGACCCGCACCGACCCCGACGGCGGCGCGCTCGTCGAGGCGATCTGGACACTGGGGTTGCTGTGCTGGTTCGGCGGTGACGCGGCGATGTGGGAGCCCTTCCGCGCCGCCGTCGCCGAGCTGGGCCCGCGAGTGCCTCCGGACCTGGCGCTGACCAACGCGGCATACCTCGACCCGGTCCGCACGGCGGCTCCGGTCCTCCCCATGCTCACGGCCGCGATCACCGGTCTGCGCAATGAGGTCGACCCGGTCCGGATCCTGCGGATCAGTTACGGCGCAGTCTTCCTGGACAGGCTGGGGGGGTGCCGGGACGCGCTGTGGCAGGTGGTGTCCCGGTCGTCGGAGGGCGGGTCGGTGCCGCTGGCGGTCGCCGCGCTGGTGCACCTGTGCCTCGACGACTTCTTCACGGGCCGGTGGGACGAGATCGGGCAGCTGGCCGCCGAGGGCCTGGAGATCGGCGAGCAGCTCGGGTACTGGCACTACGCCTGGCAGTACCATTACTACCTGGCGCTCGTGGCCGCGGCGCGCGGCGACCAGGACGCCTGCCGGGCGCGGGTCGACGAGCTCTTTCGGTGGGCCACTCCGCGGGGGGCGAAGGGCGTGGAGCACTATGCCCGCCACGCCCAGGACCTGGCGGCTCTCGCGCGCGGTGACTACGAGGACGCCTACCGGCACGCGGCCGCCATCAGCCCGGCGGGCGAGTTCGCCTCGCACGTGCCGGTCGCCCTGCGGGTGATGATGGACCTGGTCGAGGCCGCGGTGCGCACCGATCGGCGTGCCGAGGCCGCCGCGCACGTGGCGGCGATGCAGAACGCGAAGGTTGCCGAGCTGTCGCCACGGCTGGCGCTGCTGGTCGCCGGATCGGAGGCCCTCGTCGCCGCCGAGGACGCTGCCGCCGCGGCGTTCGAGCGGGCCCTCGCCGTGTCCGGTGTCGAGCGGTGGCCGTTCGACGTGGCGAGGGTGCGCCTCTTGTTCGGCGAGCACCTGCGCCGGGCCCGCGCCCCGGTCCGGGCTCGCACGCAGCTCACCGCGGCGCTGGAGACGTTCGAACGGCTGGGCGCCAAGCCGTGGGCGGAGCGGGCGAGCAACGAGCTCCGGGCCACCGGCTCCGGCACCACCCACTCCGCTGGTCCCGGCGTCCTCACACCGCAGGAACGGGAGATCGCCGTGCTGGCTGCTGCCGGCCTGTCCAATAAGGAGATCGGGCAGCAGTTATTTCTGTCCCATCGCACGGTGGGAGCGCATTTGTACCGCGCTTTTCCGAAGCTCGGTATCAGCTCCCGTGCCGCGCTCCGGGACGCTCTCGCCGCTCTTCCCGACGGGTCGCCGGACGCGGAATGAACAGCGGGATCGGCACTGCGTCCCAGGGTGTCCGATATTCACATCGGGGGTGGGCTGCTCGGCGCGGCCCGACTATCATTATGGCGTGCACTCGCAGATGTTCGATTCCGCACTGCTGGAGAAGACCGAGGCGGAATGCGTGTTTCGCCTCGAGTCCGGTGCCCCCCGGCGCACTCTCGACGACATGGGAATCGCGACGGCGCGCTTCGGTGGCGGGAGCGTCATGGCGATGCGGCGGGACGTCACCCGGTACTGGAACAAGGCGCTCGGGTTCGGGTTCGACGAGCCGGTCACCGGTGATCTGATCGCGCAGGTGTGCGCGTTCTTCCGGGAGCACGACGCGCCCGTGGCCGTCCTGCAGTTGGCGCCCGCCGTGCTGTCCTCCGACTGGGACGACATCTGCCGGACCAACGGCATGGGGCGGGGCGGTTCGTGGCTGAAGCTCGGGCACGACCTCGAGACCGTCGACCCGCCGGCCACGGACCTGCGGGTGGGGCGGGTCGACGTCTCCGATGCCGGGGAATGGGCGTCGGTGTTCCTGCGCGGTTTCGGCATGCCGGAGGAGGGACTCCTGGCGATGATGGCCGCGTCCGTCGGGCAGCCAGGCTTCCGCTCCTACGCGGCCTGGGACGGCGACGAGATCGTGGGCGCCGCCAACCTCTTCGTCCACGGGGACGTCGCCGCGCTGGCGGGGGCGTCCACGCTCCCCTCGCACCGGCGCCGGGGCGTGCAGTCCGCGCTGATGGCCGCGCGGCTCCTGGACGCGCGGGCGGGCGGCCGGCTGCCGGCTGGCCGTCGCGGAGACGGGAGCCGAGGGCCCCGGTGAGCACAACCAGTCGTTGCACAACATGCGCAGGGCCGGTTTCAGCGTGAGGTACGAGCGGCCCAACTGGGTGTGGCCACCGGCGGTCATCGCTGGTTGACCTGCTGGGTTTCTCCGCAGGACCGTAGGATTCGCCTATGAGGCGCACATCCTTCGCGCAGTGGCCGTGCTCGGTCGCGCGCACCATGGACCTGCTGGGCGACTGGTGGACCCCCCTGGTACTGCGCGAGGCCTTCTACGGAATCCAGCGGTTCGACGAGTTCCAGAAGGGGCTCGGCATCGCCCGCAACACGCTGGCGGACCGGCTGCGCAGGCTCGTCGACGAGGGACTGCTGGAGAAGCGGCCCTACCAGACCGACCCCGTCCGTCACGACTACGTGCTCACCGAGAAGGGACGCGACTTCTTCGGGGTGCTCGTGGCGATGACGCGCTGGGGTGACCGCTGGCTGGCCGGCGACGACGGGCCGCCGGTCGCGTTCCACCACGATCGCTGTGGCGCCGACACCCACGGTGAGGTCGTCTGCGTCCACTGCCGGGAGCCGCTGACCACCGAGGACACGTCCATGCGCCTCGGTCCCGGGTACCCGCCCCGGCTCGCCCGGCATCCGGAGGTGCAGCGCCGGTTCGGTACGCAACCCGTCGAAGAGCCGGAAACGACCGGAACGGGCTGAACCCGGCGGGCGTTGACAGGTCAGTTCATCTACGCAACTCTACTGGTAGTAGGGGGCGAGGATGAGGGGGCGTGCGTAATGGAGTGGACCGGGGCCCGGTACGCCGACAAGCCGACGGCGGAGGCCGAGACCTGGATCGACGCGCCACCGGATCGCGTGTGGTCGCTCGTCGCCGACGTCGTACGGATGCCGGAGATGAGCACCGAGCTCCGGTCGGTCGAGTGGTGCGACGGCGCCACCGGCCCCGCCCTGGGCAACCGGTTCGTCGGCCGTAGCCAGCACCCCGCCTTCGGGGAGTGGGCCACCACCTCCCACGTCATCGAGTGCGACGAACCGCGGGTCTTCGCGTGGGCGGTGGAGGATCCGGAGTTCCCGTCGGCGGTCTGGCGGTTCATCCTCGAGCCCGCCGACGGCGGTACCCGGCTGCGCCAGTGGATGCAGATGGGACCGGGCCGCTCCGGGTTGAGCGTCGCGATCGACGAGATGCCCGACAAGGAGCAGAAGATCGTCTTCGTCCGCATGCGCGAGTTCGAGAACTCGATCATCGGGACGCTCGCCGCGATCAAACAGCGGGTCGAGGGCTGAGACGGATGCGCACCGCCACCACCATCGAGGCCGTCCAGGAGCACGGCTGGCGGGAGACACTCGACTTCGCGCTCGAGGCCGAGTCGCTCGGTCTCGACATCTGCTGGGTCGCCGAGGCATGGGGTTCCGACGCGCCGTCCGCACTGGGCTACCTCGCCGCGCGGACCGACCGGATGCTGCTCGGCTCGGGCGTCGTCCAGCTCGGCACCCGCACGCCGGTCGCGATCGCGCAGGCGGCGCTGACGCTGGCCGAGATGTCGGAGGGGCGGTTCCTGCTCGGCCTCGGTCCGTCCGGCCCCCAGGTGATCGAAGGCCTGCACGGAGTGCCGTTCGCCGCTGCGCACGCCCGGACGCGGGAGACCGTCGAGATCATCCGGATGGCGTTCGCCGGTGAGAAGATCTCCTACTCGGGCACCCGGTTCCAGGTCCCGCTCCCGGGTGGCGAGGGCAGGCCGATGCGGCTCTCGATCGGCCCGAACCCCGACATCCCGATCTACCTGGCCGCGATGTCGCCGAAGCTGCTGCAGCTGACCGGGGAGGTCGCCGACGGCTGGCTCGGCACCAGCTTCGTCCCCGAGGGCTCGGCCGCCTACTTCACCCACCTCGACGCCGGCCTGGCCGCGGCCGGCCGGTCGCGTGCCGACATCGACGTCTGCGAAGGTGCGGAGGTCGCCTTCGCCGAGGACGAGGACGCGCTGCGGTTGATGCTGGCCCCCCGCAGGAAGCAGCTCGCGTTCAGCCTCGGGGGGATGGGCTCGGCCACCACCAACTTCTACAACAACGCCTACAGCCGGCAGGGCTGGGCCGAGGTCGCCGCCGCGGTGCGCGAGCGCTGGCAGGCCGGAGACCGGGACGGCGCCGCCGGGCTCGTCACCGACGAGATGGTGCTGGGCACCACGCTGATCGGCACCGAGGCCATGGTCGCCGCCCGGCTGCGCGTCTGGCGCGACGCGGGCGTCGACACCGTCCGGCTCTACCCCGCAGGGGACACCCTCGACGCCCGGCTCACCACCCTCGGCCGGGCCCTCGACTTGGTTCAGGCCCTCGACCGGGCCTGATCGACCTCAGGAGAAGACTATGGCCGCCGAGTGGCACAAGACCGCATGCAGCCTCTGCTACCTCAACTGCGGGCTGGAGGTACAGATCGAGGGCAGGTCGATCACCCGCGTGCGCGGCGACAAGGCACACCCCCGGTCGGAGGGGTACCTCTGCCAGAAGGCGCAGCGGCTCACCTGGCTCGGTAACCACGACGACCGGTTGACCACGCCGCTGCGTCGCCGGCCCGACGGCACCCACGAACCGATCGACTGGGAGACCGCGCTGCGCGAGATCGCCGAGCGGCTCACCGCGGTGCGCGACGCCGACCGTGCGGCGGGGCGACCGGGGTCGTTCGCCTACGTCGGGGGTGGGGGACAGGGCAACCACTCCGGTGGCGGCTACGGCAAGGCACTGCTGACCTGGATGGGTGGCACGCGGTACTTCAACGCGCTGTCGCAGGAGAAGACCGGGGACTTCTGGGTCAACGGCCACATGTTCGGGGACCAGACCTGCCACACGACCGAGGGCGTCGAGGAGTGCGACCTGCTGTTCGTGGTCGGCTGCAACCCCTGGCTCGCCCACGGGTTCACCAACGCGCGCAGCGAGATCAACACGATCAAGAACGACCCGGCGCGGAAGATGATCGTGATCGACCCACGCCGCACCGAGACCGCGGAGGCGGCGGAGCTGCACCTGGCCGTGCGGCCGGGCACCGACGCCTACCTCCTGGCGGCGATGATCGCGATCATCCTCGAGCGCGGCGGCCAGGACGAGGAGTTCCTCGCCGCCCGTACCGAGGGCTTCGCCGAGGTGGCGGCCGCGCTCGGGCAGGTGCCCGTGGACGACTGGATCTCCCACGCCGAGGTGGAGCGGGCCGACGTCGAGCGGGCCGTCGACATGATCCTCGCCGCGCGGGCGATGACCGTCCGGGTGGAGCTGGGCATCCAGCAGGGGCGCCACTCCACACTGAACAGCTACCTGGAGAAGCTGCTCTTCCTGGTCACCGGCAACTTCGGCCGGGAGGGCACCAACAACCTGCACAGCTGGCTGCTGCCGCTGTGGGGCAACTCCCGCGGGCAGCGCTCGGAGATCACCGGCTTCGAGTACATCGGCGGCCTGCTGCCCACGAACACGATGGCGGAGGAGGTGCTCACCGACCATCCGAACCGGGTGCGGGTGCTGTGGGTGGAGTCGTCGAACCCGGCCAACACCTACGCCGACACCCGGCTCGTCGAGGAGGCCATCGCGGCCTGCGAGCTGTCGGTGGTGGTCGACGTCGCCTACACCGAGACCGCCGCGCTGGCCGACTACGTCCTGCCGGCCGCGGCACAGCATGAGAAGTGGGAGTTCACCCTCTTCGACTTCGAGTGGCCCACCAACTACTTCCAGATCCGGCGCCCGCTGTTCGAGCCGCTGCCGGGCACGCTGGTCGAGGCGGAGATCTACGCGCGGCTGTTCGAGGAGCTGGGGGTGCTGCCGGACGCCGGGACGCTCGCCGAGCTCGTCGAGACCGCGCGCAGCGACCGGGCGCACCTGCTGCAGCGTGCGGGCGAGGTGATGTCGGCGCACCCCGGGCTGGCGGAGATCGCCCCGGTGCTGCTCTACCGCACCCTCGGCCCGGTGCTGCCCGACGGTGCCGCGTCGATGGCCCCGCTCTGGGCGGGCTGCCACCGGACGGCGAAGATGATGACCACCGCGGTGCAGCGGGCGCTCGGCTCCGACTCGACCGGCCCCGAACTGGGTGAGGAGCTGTTCGACCGCATCCTCTCCTCTCCCAGCGGCACTCCCTTCAGCCGGCACGAGTACGACGAGGTCTGGGAGCTGGTGAGGCGCGACCGGGTGCAGCTGGCCGTGCCGGACCTGCTGGAGTGGCTCGGCCGGCTCGACCCGGACTCCGAGCGCCTGGACCCGCAGTACCCGTTCTCCCTGATCAGTGGCCAGCGCCGGTCGCACAACGCCAACCAGATCCTGCGCGCGCCCGCGTGGCGCAAGACCGACATGGACGGCGCCCTGCGCGCCCGCTCGGCCGATCTGGCCTCGATCGGTGCGGACGGGGGCGACTGGGTGGCGGTCGTCACCCGCACCGGACGGATCGTGGTGCGTGCCGAGGTGGACGAGAGCATGCGCCCGATGCAGGTGGCGCTGCCGCACGGGTTCGGCATGTCCGTGCCCGACGGCCACGGCGGCCGGGTGGTCAACGGCCCGCGGATCAACCTGATCACCGACACCACCGACCGGGACCCCATCGCCGGCACCCCGCACCACAAGGACGTCCCCGTCCGGCTGGAACCGGCCACCGCCGCGGAGCGCGAGGCGGCCGAGCGGGACAGCGAGCGGGTCCGGGAGGTGGCCGCGGCCGCGCGGGCCTGAGCCTGCCCGGGAGCTCCGGTCAGAGGTCGGCGAGTGCGGTGTCGACGTCCGGCAGCAGCGGCAGGATCTGCTGCAGGTTCATCGTCTCCCACGGGCGGATCACGGCGAGGTTGTCGGACGGCGCCACGAGGCGCAGGGCCGGCCGCGGGGCCGGGGCCTGCGTGGAGTACCCCGGCCCGGGGGTCGCGGTGGTGCGGCTGGCGATCTCGGCGAGGGTGCCGAGCCCGGAGGAGCCGAGGAAGCCCACCCCGGTCAGGTCGATCACCAGTGCGGTCAGGTCCGGCCACTGCAGGGTGTCGTCGACCACGGCCATCAGCTCGCGCGCGGTCTGCAGGTCCAGCTCGCCCACCACCGTCACCACGGCCGCGGATCCCCTGCGGGCGGCGTGCAGCGTCAGCAGGTCGCCGGGCGCCGGCGCGCCGGGCGCCGACGATTCGGAAGTAGGGTGGTCACTGTCGGTCACGCAAGCACCGTAGCGGCTCGCCGTACCCCGACGCGTTCGCGTGGCCGTGCGAGAAGCTGGTGGCGGCCCACCGGCGAGCCGGCCGTGCCGGCACCGGAACTTCCACCGGTCGACCGGGCGCCGAGAGCTAGCTCGAACGTGTGAGCGAGCGACGGCGGTGTGGCGCGTCCCTCGTCCCCGGTTGTGGCTCGGAGCACCGGCGTGAGCGGTGAGACCCACCGGCGTCGGGAGCTGGGTGAGTTCCTGAGAGCCCGGCGCAGGCAACTCGTGCGCGCCGACGTGGGCCTGCCCGTGGTGAAGGGGAGGAACGCGCTCGGCCTGCGCCGTGAGGAGGTCTCCTACCTGTCCGGCGTGAGCGCCACCTGGTACACGTGGCTCGAACAGGGGCGAGAGATCCGGCCGTCCCGCCCGCCGACCGCAACCTGTTGTGGCTGGTCTTCACCGACCCGTACCTGCGCGAGCTGATGGCCGACTGGGAGTTCTCCAGCAGGCGACTCCTCGCGCAGTTCCGGGCGGGGGCTGTCTGCGGCTGGGCGAGGCGTCGTTCTCCGGGCTGGTGACACGACTGCTCGAGGTGAGCGAACCGTTCCGGGTGGGCTGGGAGAAATCTCGCGGGAGCGCCTGTTCCGCCACCCGCTCGTCGGTGACGTGCATCTGGAGCAGCACCGCCTGACGCCGGCCGACCATCCCGATCTGAACCTGGTGGTCTACACGCCGGTGGTGACCACCGAGGCTCCGGCCAGACTGCGGAACCTGCTGCAGATCGCGTCCCGGTCCGCGGGGAACCCGGACCACGAGGAGTAGCCCCCCGGCATCGATGGCGGCGGCCGCGTCAGGGGCTGGTGGGGGCGTCGATCCGCACCGCCATGGCGGAACTGTCCTGCGCCGGGCGGACCGCTCCAACCTGCTGCCCCGGCTCTTGACCACACGGGCGATCCCACTCACTATGGGGACCTAACTGTTAGGGACCCTTAGTCAGGAGATCGGATGAGCCGAGTACCGAGCGGGGAACACAACGACGAGGACCTCGGCGTGCTGCTCGTTTCGGTGTCGGCTCGGCTCACCCGGCTCTACGGCCGGGTGCTCGGCCAGCTCGACACGCCGTTGACCTTCCGGCAGCACCGCATGCTCCGGAGGGTCGCGGAGGGGCACACCTCGATGGCGGCACTGGCGGCCTTCGGAAACCTCACCGTCCCGACCGTGTCGGAGAGCGTCGAGGTGCTCGTCCGGCGCGGCTTGATGAAGCGGCAGGAGAACCCGCAGAACAGGCGGTCCCTGCTGCTGAGCCTCACGCCGGACGGGCTCGCCGCCAAGGAGGCGGCGGACTCGGCGCTGGCCGCGGTGGGGGACCGCCTGCTGCATGCCGTTCCCGAGGAGCGCCACGAGCTCCTGCACGAGTCGCTGGCGTCGGTCTTCGACGCCGCGACGGACATCTTCCAGGAGCCGATCGTCACCGGTCAGGAGGCGGCCACGGCCGTCCGAGCGCCGGAGCTCTGACGAAGCAGGCACCGCAGTGACAGGCGCGAGAGGAGATCACAATGATGTGTTCGTGGCGGTGGCGGTGGCGGTGGCGCTGGCAGGTGGTACTGCTCGGTGTCGCGAGTCTCGCCCTGGCCGCCTGTGGCGGCGGCGGTGGCGGTGATGCCGAGTCGGCGGAGGCGGCGAGCTGCGCTCCGCTGGGCACGAAGCAACCGCTGACGCTGGGGGTCAACCCGGGCGCGCAGGACCTCGTCACGTTCGTGATGCAGGAGCAGGGCTTCGCCGAGAAGCACAACCTCGACCTGACCGTGAACTCGTTCCAGAACCCGTCCGCCCTGCACGCCGCGATCGGTCAGCACACGGTCGACGTCGGGTTCGGGGGGCTCACCGCGATGGCGGTGGCTCGTCAGCAGGGGCGCGGCGCGATGGTCTTCGACGTCCTGACGAGCCCGTCGAACGTCGTGGTGACGCGCAACGACTCCGACGTGCAGACCTTCTCCGACCTGCGCGGTCGCAAGCTGGGCGCGTTCGGCGGCCGGTCCAGTGCGACGTTCGCGATCACCTCGGTGGTCGCCAAGGAGAAGTACGGGATCGACGACCTCGGCCAGGACGTCGACATCATCGAGGCGCCGGACGCCGCGATGCTCGGACTGCTGGACGCCGGCAACATCGACGCGGCGCTGATCGGCACCACCGCAACGGTGCAGGCACTGCTCTCGGGCAAGTACCGCACGCTGAGCGACATCTCCGAGGACTACCAGGCCGCGTTCGGCAAGCTCCCCGGCCACGTCCTCGCGGCCACCACCGACGACTACGCCGCATCGCACTGCGGAGTGCTGAACGCGTTCAGCGCGGCCCTCGACGACACGGTCGCGTTCATCCAGACCGATCCGAACGTCTGGGCCGACTACGCGAAGAAGATCGAGCTCACCGACCCGCGGGCGCCGGAGATGCTGCACGAGCGCGTGGCGTCGCGCTACATCGCCGACTGGAACCAGGAGCAGGCCGACGCCGAGGCCACGCTCATCGACCAGCTCATCCCGGTTCTCGGTGCGGACGACTTCGTGCCGGCGGTGCCCGACGGACTGTTCCGGACCGACCTGCGGACGGCCACCTCATGAGCACCGTGGACAGCGAACGCGAGCGCGACGTCCCGTCCGCAGCAGCGGGTGAGCTGGGCACGGTCCCGGTCGTGCCGGTGGCGAGCGAGACCGACCTCGTCCCGACTCCGCGCCGCTCGTGGCGGGGAGTCTGGCTCCGGGCACTCTCCCTGGTCTCGCTCGTGGTGGTTTGGTTCATCGCCTCGTTGCTCTTCGACGAGAGCGTGCTGCCCGGGCCGATCAGGGTGTTCGGCACGCTGGTGTCGAACCTGGGCGACTCCGAGACCTACTTCCACCTCTGGACCACCGTCTACCGGGTCGTCGCCGGCATGCTCATCGCCGTCGTGCTCGGGCTGGTCATCGGCCTGGTGATGGGCCTGTCGAAGTTCGGCGAGGAGTTCCTCGACTCCTGGGTGCTCGTCGCGTTCACCGTGCCATCGGTGGTCTACGGCATTCTCGCGATCCTCTGGTTCGGGCTGAACGACGCCGCCGCCATCGTCGCGATCGGGGTGACGGCCGTCCCGGCGGTCGCGATCAACATGTGGCAGGGCGTGAAGGCCATCGACCTGTCGCTGGTACGCATGGGGCAGGCCTTCCACTTCTCGCGCTCGGCGATCCTGCGCAAACTGGTGGTGCCGCAGGTGATCCCGTACCTGCTCGCCGCTCTGCGCTACGCGCTCGGCCTGTCCTGGAAGATCGCCACCGTCGTCGAGCTGATCGGCCTGTCCAGCGGCGTCGGCTACCAGCTCAGCTACTGGTTCGGCCTGTTCAACATGACCCAGGTCCTCGCCTGGACGATCTTGTTCACGATCGTCCTGCTGCTCATCGAGTTCGTGATCCTCAAGCCGACGGAGTACTGGCTCACGCGCTGGCGCCCGTCGATGCAGAACTGACCAGGGGAGCCATCGTGTCCGAAAAGGTGTCCCGCAGCGACGGCGGCGAGCCCTACCTCGTGATCGACAACGTCCGCAAGCAGTTCCCGCGCCGCGGGGAGCCGCCCCTCACCGTCATCGACGGGCTGAACGTGGCGGTCGAGCACGGGTCGCTGCTGTCCATCCTCGGCCCCTCGGGCTGCGGGAAGTCCACCCTCCTCAACATGATCAACGGCCTCGACGACGTGACGTCCGGCCGGATCGTGATCAACAACCATGTCGTGAGCGCCCGATCGCGCTCGGCGGTGCGCATCGGCGTGGTGTTCCAGGAGCCGCGGCTGCTGCCGTGGCGCACGGTGCGCGACAACGTCCGCCTCCCGCTCGACGAGCTGAACGTGCCGCGCGCCGAGGCCGACGAGCGGGTGCAGCGCTACCTGGATCTCGTCGGCCTCGGCGAGTTCGGCGACTACTTCCCGCTGCGCCTGTCCGGTGGCATGCAGCAGCGGGTGGCCCTCGCGCGGGGCCTGGCGATCGAACCCGACCTGCTGCTGGCCGACGAGCCGTTCTCCGCGCTCGACGAGATCACCGCCCGCAAGCTGCGCCGGGAGTTCACCGAGATCTGGCGGGCCACCGGCCGAACCGTCCTGTTCGTCACCCACAACATCCGGGAGGCGGTCTTCCTGTCCACGCGGATGCTGGTCGTCACCGCGCGGCCGTGCACCACGCACATGGACATCGCGATCGACGTCCCGTACCCGCGGGTGCCGGAGGACGACCGCCTCTTCGAGATCGAGAAGCAGGTCACCAAGGACTTCATCCAGATGGAGGAGGCGGCGGCCGGATGATCCTGAAAGGAAACGACGTGAACGGAGCAGACGACGCAGAGCAGGGGCTGCGCTATTCCAGAGTGCGCGCGGCGATGGCCGAGAACGGCCTGGACCTGCTGCTCGCGTACGGACCGGGGTGGCGCCGGGAGAACATCCGCTACCTGACCGACGCCCGGGTCACCGGCAGTGCCGCACTGGTGCTGGTGCCTGCGGCAGGAGAGCCGGCGGCGTTCTCCGTGCGGCCCTCCGACCTGGGCGTGATCGCGCAGCGCGGCTGGGTCACCGACGTGGTGCGCTTGGACTTCCCCGCGTCAACGGTGCTGGTCGAGCGCCTGCGCGACCTCGCCCCGTCCCGGATCGGGGTGGCTCACCTCGAGCTGTTGCCGCAGGCGATCGCCGACGCGATCGCCAAGGGCGCCCCCGGTGCGGAGGTCGTGTCGGCCACCGGCCTGCTCGACGACGCGCGGATGGTCAAGAGCGACTGGGAGCTCGCGCAGATGCGCCGGTCGGCCGCCGTCTGCGCGGCGGGCTGGCAGAAGTTCGTCGACGTGCTGGAGCCGGGCCTGCCCGAGTACCGCATCGTCGCCGAGGTCGAGGCGGAGCTGAAGCGCCTCGGGGCCGAGGACAACTTCATGCTCATCGCCTCCGGGGGCGACGAGGTGATGGGGATGACGCCGCCCGGCCCGCGGCTGCTCGAAGAGGGCGACATGGTGCGCACCGAGCTCACCCCGCAGATGAACGGCTACTGGCTCCAGATCTGCCGCTCGGCGGTGGTCGGGAAGGCGAGCGACGCCCAGCGCCGCTCGTTCGACCTGTTCAACGAGGCCGTGGAGGCCGGGCTCTCGGTCGTGCGACCGGGGATCACCGCGCACGAGGTGGCGGTGGCGGAGAACGACGTGTTCCGCAAGCACGGCTACGGCGAGTACTGCACGGCCAAGTACACGCGCGTGCGGGGCCACGGGCACGGGCTGCACCTGGACGAGACGCCGATCATCGAGGGCAACCACACGGTGCTGCCGGAGCGGGCCGTGTTCATCGTCCACCCGAACACCTACACGCCGATCGCCGGCTACCACGTGCTGGGCGACCCGGTGGTGGTCACCGCCACCGGCTACGAGGTGCTGATCGAGACGGAACGGGTGCTCTTCGAGACCCCGCAGGGGGTTGCAGCATGAAGCGCGGTCTCGTCGTACTGGACGCGGCGGAGGTGCCGGAGCAGGAGCGCCCCGACCGGGTCGCGCGGCTGCAGCGGCGCCTCGCGGACGAGGGGGTGACGATCGGGCTCGTCTACGCCGACGTCCACCGCTCCGACGATCTCGGCTACCTCACCAACCTGTGCATCTACTGGAACGAGGGCATCCTCGCGGTGCCTGCCGACGGCGAGCCCGCGTTCCTGATGAAGCTGTCGCCGCGGGTGCACGGGTGGATGCGGCGCTCGTCGACGCTGACCGACCTGCGCAGCGGCAAGGGGTTCACCGCACTCGTGCAGGGGCTGGTCGAGAGCACGGAGCCCGGCGTGATCGGCCTCGTCGACGCGGCACTGTGGCCCGCCACCGCCGTGGAGGAGGTGCGGGCCGCCGCTCCCGGCTGGGAGGTGCGCCCGCTCGGAGGGCTCGTGCGCGAGCAGCGGCTCGTCCCGTCGGCGGCGGAGCTGGGCCTGCTCGGCCGCGCCGCTGCCCACCTGCGGAGCGCCCTGGACGCCGGCACCGCTCCCGACCTGCCGGACGGCGAGCGCATCGCGATCCTCGAACAGTTCCTGCGCGGTGCCGGCTACACCGACCTGATGGTCGAGGTCGTGCACGGCCCGGACGGCGTGTCGGCCGTGGAGGTGACCGGGCAGTACCGGTTCGGCTGGCTGCGTGTCGCCCGCCTCGTCGCTCCCCATGCGGGTGTGGCGCTGCCGTCCTGGGCGGCCGCGGTGCAGAACGCGCTGGCCGCGGCCCGGGGCGCCGTCGCGCCCGGGGTGCGGGCCGCCGTGCCCGCCGCAGCCGCGGAGAACGCGTTCACCACCGGGCTCCCGTCCGGGGCCGTCCTGCACACCACGGTCGTGCACCAGGCCGACCTGTCCACCGGTGGTGACTACGCGAGCTCCGACGAGGAGCTGTCGCTGGGTGCCGTGGTGGTGGTCGGGGTGGAGGTCCTCCTCCCCGACGGCGGCCGCGTGGCCGTCGCCGACACCGTCCGCGTCGGTGTGACCGGCGCGGAAGACCTCGATGCCGAGGAGCAGCACGCATGAGAGTTCTGTCGAACGCCGACATCGAGCAGGTGCTCACGCCGGAGGAGTGCCTCACCGCGCTGGAGTCCGCCTATGTGGAGCTGGCTCAGGGCAAGGGCGCGAACCGCCCGCGCAACCACACCTACTTCCCGGTGGAGGACGCCCGGCACCCCGGGTTCCGGTTCCGGTTCAAGTCGCAGGAGGGCGGCACGGTCGGCAGCGGCGTGTGGGCCCTGCGGATCACCTCCGACATCGCGGGCGTCGAGACGCTGGCCAACGGCGTGCAGCGCCGCCGCCTGATCCCCGCGGCGCCGGGCGGGCGGTACGTCGGGCTCGTGACGCTCTACAGCATGACCACGCTGGAGCCGCTCGCGATCCTGCATGACAGCGTCGTGCAGAAGATGCGGGTCGGCGCCACCTCGGCGCTCGGCATCCGCGAGCTGGCGAGCGAGGACGTCACCGTGGCGGGGATGTTCGGTTCCGGCTGGCAGGCGGAGTCGCACCTGGAGTGCCTGCTGATGGTGCGCCCGGAGATCGAGGAGGTGCGGGTCTACAGCCCCACCCCCGGCAACCGGGAGAAGTTCGCCGCCACCTGGAGCGAGCGCACCGGGCGGCGGATCGTGGCGGTGGACGAGCCGCGCGGCGCCGTCGAGGGCTGCCGGATCGTCACCTGTGCCACCGCGGCGATGGACCCCTGCTTCGAGGGTGCCTGGCTGGAGCCGGGCAGCCACGTCACGGCGATCACCTCGCCGGACGGCACCGCCACCCGCCGCGAGCTGGACGACGCCACGTTCGACCGCGCCGACCGCATCGTCGTGCTCTCCCGCGAGCAGGTGCACCACGACAAGCAGTACGACATCCTCGGCCCGGTCGACCGCGGCCGGATGAGCTGGGACGACATCCACGAGCTGGGCGACCTGCTGGCCGGCACTGCTCCCGGCCGCACCCGCGCCGACGAGACCACGATCTTCGCCAACAACACGGGCATGGGCCTGCAGTTCGCCGCGGTGTGCGCCAGGGCTCTTGCGTTGGCGGAGGAGCGCGGCCTGGGGCACGAGGTGCCGACGGACTGGTTCCTCGAGGAGACGTCGCCGTGAGTGAGCTTGCGAACGAACCATCGGGACGGCGCGGGTCAGTGGTCGGTGGGACGGCGATCGTCTTCGGTGACGACGTCAACACCGACGTGATCATCCCGGGTCGCTATCTCGTCAGCATCGACCCGGCCGAGCTGGCCGAGCACGCGTTCGAGCCGCTCGGGCCGGAGCTCCAGCAGCGGCTGCGGGCGAGCGACGTGGTGGTGGCCGGGCGGAACTTCGGCTGCGGCAGCGCCCGCGAGCAGGCCTCGACGTGCCTCATCGGGGCCGGGATCAGCGCCGTCGTCGCGCGGTCGTTCTCGCGGGTGTTCTTCCGCAACGCGATCAACACCGGCCTGGTGGCCGTGGAGTGCCCCGACGCCGTCGACGCCGTCGAGGACGGGGCCGAGGTGCTGGTCGACTACGGCGCGGGCACGGTCTCGGTGGGCGGGCGGAGCTTCGGCTTCGCCCCGTACCCGCCGGGCCTGCAGGTGATCCTCGAGGCCGGCGGGCTGATCCCGCACCTCATGCAGCAGGCGAAAGCAGGACAACGTGGGTAAGTCGTTCGCGCAGAAGGCCCTGGAGCGGGCGTCGGGGGAGAAGGACCTGGTTCCCGGCCAGATCGTCGACGCCTTCCCCGACCTCTACATGAGCCACACGGCCAGCTGGCGCTGCATCCGCACGCTGGAGCGGATGGGCGTCGACGAGCTGTACGACGTCGACCGGATCGCCATGGTGATGGATCACATCTCCCCGGCGGACAACGCGAAGACGGCGGGCTACCACGCGCTGTGCCGGGAGTTCGCCGACCGGATGGGCGTGCGCAAGTTCTTCGACGTCAACGCGGGGATCGCGCACGTCGTGCTGATGGAGCGCGGGCTGATCAAGCCCGGCGAACTGATCATCGGCACCGACTCGCACTCCACGATCTACGGCGCGCTGGGCGCGCTCGGCACCGGCGTGGGCTTCAGCGAGATCACGGCCACCTGGGTCACGGGCAAGCTCTGGATGAAGGTGCCGGAGTCGATCAAGGTGGAGGTCGACGGGCCGCTCGCGCGGGGCACGTACCCCAAGGACGTGATGCTGCGCCTGATCGGCGACGTCGGGGCCGACGGCGCCACGTACTGCTCGGTGGAGTTCCACGGCACCTACGTCGAGCAGATGTCGGTGTCCGAGCGGATGACGCTGTGCAACCTCGCGATGGAGATGGGGGCGAAGAACGCCTTCGTCCCCCCGGACGACACCGCGCTCGCCTACCTCGACGGGGCAGGCGCCGACCGCGGCTCGTACGAGGTGCTGCTGCCCGACCCGGATGCGGAGTACCGGCAGGTCGAGCGCGTGGACGGTCGGTCCCTCGTTCCGCAGGTGGCGGTGCCGCACACCGTGGACAACGTGGTGGGGGTGGACGAGGTCGCGGGCACGAAGGTCGACCAGGTGTTCATCGGCTCGTGCGCCAATGCGAAGTACGACGACCTCGCGATCGCGGCGGAGGTGCTCGCGGGCAACACGGTGGCGCCAGGTGTGCGGCTGATCGTCACGCCGGCGTCGAGCATGATCATGGCGAAGGCCGCGTCCGACGGGATCGTCTCGACGTTGCTCGAGGCCGGAGCGCTCATCACGAACCCCGGCTGCGGGGCGTGTGCCGGCAGCGGCGGCGCGATGGCCGACGGAGAGGTCACCTTCTCCACGGCGAACCGCAACTTCCAGGGCCGGATGGGCAGCTACCAGAGCAGCATCTACCTGGGCAGCCCGGCCACGGCGGCGGCGTCGGCGATCCGTGGGGTCATCAGCAACCCGCAGGAGCTGCTGGCATGAACATGGTGGAGAAGATCCTCGCGCGGGCGAGCGGACGGCCGTCGGTGGAGCCGGGCGACGTGGTGGTGGCCGAGGTCGACCTGCTGATCATGCACGACCTGAGCGGGTGGCTCACGAGCCGCGTGTTCGACAAGCAGGTCGGCGGGCCGGTGCGCCATCCCGACCGGGTGGCGATGGTGTTCGACCACCACTACTCCCCGCCCACCGAGGACGCCGCGGACATGTTGGCGGCCAACCGCGAGTGGGCGCGGCGCAACGGCATCCACCTGTTCGACTGCGGCAACGGCAACATCCACCACACCGTGGTGCGGCGCGGACTGGTCCGGCCGGGTGCGATCGTCGTCGGGTCGGACAGCCACACGCCGGTGCACGGCGCCCTCGGCGCGTTCGCCGCCGCGCTGGGCAACGACTCCCACGCCGGCACCGTGCTGCCGTACGGGAAGGCGTGGTTCCGGGTGCCCGAGACGGTTCGGGTGGAGCTCGTCGGCACCCCGCCTCCGGGCACCACCGCGCGGGACGTCGCGCTGTGGCTCGTCGGGCAGATCGGCGAGGGCGGGCTGATCTACGCGGCCGTCGAGTTCGCCGGCCCGTACGTCAAGGAGCTGTCGTTCTGGGACCGGTGGCTCTTCCCGCTGCTGTGCGTCGACCTCGGCGCAAAGTGCAGCTTCGTGGAGCCCGACGAGGTGACCGAGGAGTTCGTCCGCTCCCTCCCGCCCGGGGCCGCCGACCGGCTGGAGCACAGCGACGGCGGCGAGGCCGCCCGCGTGCTGCGGTTCGACGTCGGCGGGGTGGCGCCCCAGGTGGCGTACCCGCCCACGGTCGGCAACCTCGCCGACGTCTCGGCTCTGGCCGGCACGCCGGTGCAGTACGCGGAGCTGGGCGGGCACGCCGGCGGGCGCCTGGAGGACTTCCGGGCCGCCGCCGAGGTGCTGCAGGGGCGCCGGGTGCATCCGGACGTCCGGTTCAACGTGGTGCCGTCGAGCCGGGAGGTCTTCACCGAGGCCGTCCGGGAAGGGCTCGTGCTCGCGCTGCACGAGGCGGGGGCCACGTGGTTCCCGCCGAGCACGGGCTCCAACCAGGCCTACAACATGGGGGCGATGGCCGCGGGGGAGTCGATGATCTCGACCCACGCCCGCAACTTCCCCGGCCGCAACGGCAGCGCGGAGGCGAACATGTACCTGGCCGCTGCACGGACCGTGGCGGCGTCGGCCGTCACCGGCACGATCACCGATGCACGGGAGCTCGCATGACCACCGTCGACGTCCCCGTGCTGCAGGCCCGCGGGCGGTGCTGGACGTTCGGGGACAACATCCCCACCGACCGGCTGGTGAAGACGAAGTACGTCGTCGAGCCGATGTCCGTGATCGTGCAGCACGTGCTGGAGGACCTGAACCCGCGCTTCCCGCTGGAGGTTCGGCCGGGCGACATCGTAGTGGCCGGCAAGCACTTCGGGCAGTCGTCCGGGCGGGCGATCGCGGTGAAGGCGCTCAAGGCCACCGGCATCGGCTGCGTCGTCGCCGACACGTTCGCGCGCACCTTCTACCGCAACGCGTTCGAGGTCGGCCTGCCGGTGCTGGAGCTGCCCGGTGTCTCCGAACTGGTCACCGAGGGGGACGTCCTCGCGGTCGACGTGGCCGCGGGCACGTTCCGCAACGAGGCGACCGGGCAGGAGCGCACCGTCGCACCACCGGACGCGTTCCTGCTGGAGATGCTGCTGGCAGGTGGCCTGATCCCGCTGGCCAAGGTGCGCACCGACCTCTTCGACCCCGCCGGCTGATCGCCGCGAGATCCGGCTGTTCGCCCCGCCCCGGGCCGACAGCCGGATCTCGCGACCGATGTCGCTCCCGGACAGCGACAGGTGTCCTGGATCCGGCGCGACCGGAGCCACCCCAACTTGTCACCAGGATCGTTAACAATCTGGTTGCCAATGGATCACCGGGGTGCCTATGCTCCTGACGCCCCCGGTGACCGGCCTGCAGAGCCGCGCCCCCCTCCCGTGGAGCGTGAGGTCGCAGTGCGACGTCCCGTCGATCGGTGGCGGAAACTCGATGAGGAGTTGACGAGCCATGCGGTTGCGATCCCGTTCGTCCCGAACCTTCGCGGCGATAGCCGTAGCACTCTCCGTCGCCCTGGTGGCGGCGGCATGCGGTGAGGTCAAGCAAGGTGCTCCAGGCACCACGATCCAGGCGGTCAACGCCTACGGCGGGAACTTCGCCACGGAGGGGACGCCCAAGAAGGGCGGCACGCTGCTGGTCGGCGAGGACCGCGAGATCATCGGCTTCGACCCCACGGTCCAGAACCAGAACCCGGCCGCCTCTGCGATCTACGACTCGCTGCTGAAGGCCAAGCCCGACGGCACCGTCGAGCCGTTCCTGGCCAAGTCGATGGACACCTCCGACAACGGCAAGACCTGGACGATGGGCCTGCGCCCCGGCGTGAAGTTCTCCGACGGCACGCCCTTCGACGCCCAGGCGGTGATGATCAACGTCCAGCGGCACATCGACAGGGCCAGCTCGCCGGCCCACCCGGCTGCTGCCCTGATCGCCACGATGACCGCTCCGGACCCGCAGACCGTGGTCTTCACGCTGAAGCAGGCGATGGGCGACTTCGCCCTCAACTTCGGGGGCGCGTTCTTCGGCGGCACGCTCGGGATGATCATCTCTCCCGCGGCGCTGCAGAAGTACGGCGACCAGATCGCGAGCCACCCGGTCGGCGCCGGCCCGTTCACCTTCGTCAGCTGGACCCGCGACTCCAAGCTGGTGCTGACCCGCAACCCCGACTACTGGCAGCCCGGCCTGCCCTACCTGGACGGCATCGAGTTCCGCCCGCTCCCCGACACGGAGACGCGGTACTCCTCGATCCAGAACGGAGACGTCGACATGATCTTCGGCGGCTACAACCAGGAGCTCGTGCGTGGCCTGGCCAACCCGAACCTCAACGTCTACTACGGGCCGGGCAGCGCGGGCGAGTACATGTACTTCAACCTGACCAAGGCGCCCTTCGACGACCGGAACATGCGCGAGGCGATCATCAGGGCGATCGATCTCAGAGCCCTGTCCGCCAGCCAGTACAACAACCAGATGATCCCGGCGAAGAGCCTGTTCATCGAGGACAGTCCCTTCCACACCCAGGCCGCCTCCGACGAGTGGCCCACGTTCGACCAGGCGAAGGCCAAGCAGCTCGTCGACGCCTACCGGGCATCGGGCGGGAACCCGGACTTCACGTTCAAGACGACCACCGCCCGCCAGGCCTTCGCCGAGTTCATCCAGGCCCAGATGGCCGCGATCGGGATCAAGGTCGACATCAAGACCTACGACCTGGCGCAGTTCTCCTCATCGGTGCTGCAGGGCAACGACTTCCAGCTCACGAGCTGGGTCGGCCCCTTCGACTACCCCGACCCCGCGGCGGCGCGGATCCTGTCCACCACCGGCACCGGCAACTACGGCAAGTACTCCAACCCGCAGGTCGACCAGTGGCTGACCGACGCCGCCGAGACCACCGACCCGGCCCAGCGGACGAAGGACTACCAGCAGGTGGAGCTCCAGGTCGGCAAGGACCTGCCGCTGGCCTTCTTCACCCGCAGCTACCTGTCCACGATCACGAAGAAGGACGTGAAGGGCATTGACCGGTTCATCCTGCGGGACATGTGGTACGCCACGACCTGGCTGGACCGGACGGCCCCGTGAGGCGGGCGCTGAGAGAAGTCTGAGGTCCGTCGGCGACGGACAGTGGCGCCGGGTGGGTCGGGTCGGGTACCGAGAGGGCACGAGCCGACGCCACCCGGCGCCGCTCCGATCGAAGGGACTCCGGGATGACGCAGGCACGCCCGATGCCGATCCACATGCGGCGTGACGGCTTCGACCCGCCGGCGGAGCTCTCGGAGGTGCAGGCCACCACGGGCCTCACCCGGATCGAGACGTTGTTCGGGTTCTCGGCGTGGGTCGTCACCCGCTACGCCGAAGTCCGTGAGGTGCTGGCCGACGCGGTGCGCTTCAGCAACGGCAGGCGCCCGCCCGGGTTCCCCGGCCTCGCCGGGGCCGACACCGAGGGATCGCTGCTGCTCAGCGACCCGCCCGAGCACACCCGGCTGCGGAAGCTCCTGAGCCCGGAGTTCACCGTGCGGCGGATCCGGCGGCTGGAGCCGAGGATCACCGAGATCGTCGAGGACCATCTGGCGGCGATGGAGCAGGCCGGGCCACCCGCCGACCTGGTGGAGTCGTTCGCGCTGCCCGTGCCGTCGCTGGTGATCTGTGAGCTGCTCGGCGTCCCCTACGCCGATCGTGGGGAGTTCCAGGGACGGGCGCGCCGCCAGCTCGACGTGTCGCTCGACCTGGAGGTGCGCGCGCAGGCGCGGGTCGAGTCGCGGGCGTTCATGGCCGAGCTGGTGGCGCGGGCGCGCGTCGAGCCGGGGGACGACCTGCTCGGCATGCTCGTGCGGGAGCACGGTGACGAGCTCACCACCGGCGAGCTCACCGGTATCGCGAGCCTGCTCCTCATCGCAGGCCACGAGACCACCGCCAACACCATCGGCCTCGGTGTCCTCGCCCTGCTGCGCGACCCCGACCAGCTCCGGCTGGTGCGCGACCGGCCCGACGGCGTCGAGGCAGCGGTGGAGGAGCTGCTGCGCTTCCTCTCGGTGGTGCACAGCGGCGTGCCGCGGTTCGCGAACGAGGACACCGAGCTCGCCGGTGAGCGGATCGCGGCGGGCGACCTGGTGATCCTGTCGCTGCCGGTCGCCAACCGCGACCCCGCCCTCGGTCAGGACCTCGACCGCCTCGACGTCACCCGCGTCGTCACCCGGCACGTGGCGTTCGGGCACGGGGTGCACCACTGCCTGGGAGCGCCGCTGGCCCGCGCCGAGCTGCGCATCGCCCTCCCCGCGCTCCTGCAGCGCTTCCCGTCGCTCGCCCTCGCCGATCCCACCGCCGAGGTGGAGTTCCGCTCCTACAACGTCGTCTACGGGGTGGGGTCCCTGCCGGTCACCTGGTGACGCTCACGCCCTCGTCACCACCACGACCGGGATGACGCGGTCGGTGGCGGCCTCGTGGTCGGCGAAGAAGGGGTAGCTCTCCTTCAACACGGTCCAGAGGCGTTCGCGCTCCTCGCCCGTGGCGGCCACAGCCGTGGCCTCGTAGGTCTCCTCGCCCACCTCCACGGTGACGTGGGGATCGGCCTCGAGGTTGAGGTACCACTCGGGATGGCGCGGTGCCCCCATGTTGGACGCGATGAGGAGCAGCCGTTCGCCGTCGGGATGGAACATCATCGGCGTGGTGCGCCGCTGCCCGGTGCGGCGTCCCGTGGTGGTGACCAGGACGAGGCGTTCGCGCTGCATGCCGGGGATCTCGCCACCGGCCCGGAACTGCTCGATCGTCCGGCGGTTGATCTCCGCCATGTCGGTGATGTCCGGTCTGCTCATCCGTCCTCCGTGTCTCGATCCGCCCGATCAGGGACATGATGGCCTGTTCATCCGACATGCGAGGACACCTCGCGTTAGCGTGACCCGCGGCGCGGCCGCGCCCGTCCCGACCGGGGGTGCTGCGGATGAACCTCGAGAAGGTGGTCTTCGGCTTCTTCGTGCTGCTGGCCGCCACCCTGAACTTCGGCTTCTTCATCGGCGACATCGCCAACCCCGCGCTGCACAACATCTACGAGCTGTTCGCGGCGGTCGTCGTCAGCCTGATCGCCACGGTCCTCAAGTTCGGCGACCGCACGCAGATCGGCGCCGTGCACCTGGCCACGAGCCTGGTGGCCGACCTGCAGCTCATTGCCGCGGCGCTGGCCTGGACCTACGCGGCCCACATCTCGACCGACGGGCTGACCCCCTCCGCGATGGCCAGCGTCGTGTCCCTGTCGGGCGGCGCGCTGTTCGCGAACGTCGTCTCGGTGGTGCTGCTCGTCGTCGAGACCGTCTCGTACCACCGCCGGTAGGGGTGCTCCGGTGGGCAATCCACTGCTCTCGTTCTGGTGGCGTCTCTTCGGCCAGGACGAGCAGCGGACGGGCCGGCTACGCAGGCGCATCCCGATGGCGTCGGCGGTGCAGGCCTCGGCCACGATCTTCCTGATCCTGCGCCGGATGCGCGTGCCTCTCATCGTCCTGATCACGATCTTCGCGGTGGCCGTGCTCGGCCTGACCCTCGTACCCGGCCGCACGGCCGAGGGGCTGTCGTACCGGATGACGTTCTTCGACGCCTTCTACTTCATGAGCTACACCGCCTCGACGATCGGCTTCGGCGAGCTGCCCTACACGTTTACCGACGCCCAGCGGCTGTGGGTGACCGCCACGATCTACCTGACGGTCATCGGGTGGGCCTACGCGATCGGCTCGCTGCTCGCGCTCGTGCAGGACCGGGCGTTCCGCCAGGCGCTCGCCCTGCAGCACTTCACGCGGAAGGTGTCGCGGCTGCGCGAGCCGTTCCTGCTGATCGTGGGGTACGGGCGCACCGGTGAGCTGCTCGGTCGGTCGTTCGACGCGCTCGGCAGGCGGTTCGTCGTGGTCGACGTCGAGAACGAACGCATCGACGGGCTCGACCTCGACCCGTACCACGCGGACGTGCCCGGGCTGGTGGCCGATGCCCGCGACCCGGGTCATCTCGGCGTGGCGGGGCTCGGCAACCCGCACTGCGAGGCCGTGCTGGCTCTCACCAACGACGACGAGGCGAACCTCGCCGTCACGATGACGGCAGCCCTGTTGCGGCCGGACCTGCCGGTCATCGCGCGCACGGTCTCCACCGTGATCGCCGAGCGGATGCACGCCTTCGGTACCCCCACGGTCGTCAACCCCTTCGACCGGTTCGGCGACCACCTGCGGATCGCGCTGCGCGCGCCCGCCACCTACCAGCTGATCACGTGGCTGGAGAGCGGGCCGGGGGCCGAGCTGCCGCCGCGCGCGAGGCCGCCCGCCGAGGGCCGCTGGGTGGTGTGCGGGTACGGCAGGCTGGGCCGCGAGATCGTCGAGGACCTGCAGGCCGAGGGCCTGGACGTGACCATCATCGATCCCGTCGCCGACCGCCCGGCTGACGCGGAGGAGGAGACCACCCTCGTCTCCGGCCACGGGTTCGAGCCCGCGGTGCTGGAGGGGGCAGGCGTGGCGGACGCGGTCGGGTTCGTCGCGGGCACGGACAACGACACGAGCAACCTGTCGCTCATCGCCGCCGCCCGGCGGGCCAACCCGTCGATCTTCGTGGCGGCGCGGCAGAACCGCCCGTCCAGCGGGCCGCTGTTCGCCGTGATGGACGTCGACTCGCTGCTCGTGCCGACCGAGGTGGTGGCCCACGAGGTGTTCGCGCAGCTCAGCACCCCGTTGCTGTGGCGCTTCCTGCGGGAGGTGCCCCACCGGGACGACCGCTGGGCGGCTGCGCTCGTCGACCGGATGACCGAGCAGTGCAGCCGGCACCTGGAGTCGCTCTGGAAGATCCGGCTCACCCACGACGAGGCGCCCGCGCTCACCGGGTGGCTGGCAGCCGGCGATGCGCGGATGGGTGATCTCCTGCGCGACCCCGACGTCCGCGAGGAGCGGCTGGACGTGGTGGTCCTGATGATCCTCCGGGCCGGCGAGTGCCTCGTGACGCCCGACGACGACACGGTGCTCGCCACGGGCGACGAGCTGCTCCTGGCCGGGCGCCCCGCGGCGCGCCGCGCGCTGGACACGACCCTGGTCGTCGACGGGGCGCTGCAGTACGTGGTCACCGGCAGGCATGTCCCGGCCGGCTGGATCTGGCGCCGCTTCTCCCGGAAACAGGGGTAAGCATGGACAGCATGCGCGACTACCCGCAGTCGATGACCCCGCCAGAGGGCATCGAGCCCGTGCCCCGGAGGGTTCGTGCCGTGCTCGGCGGCCGGGTGGTGCTCGACACCGTCCACGCCCTCTACGTCTGGGAGTGGCCGTTCTACCCCCAGTACTACATCCCACTGTCCGACGTGGACCCGGACGTGCTCGTCGACGAGCAGCACGTCCAGCGGGTGAGCCGCGGCGTCACCCGGCTCCACGGGCTGCGCGTCGGCGACACCGAGCGTCCGGGGTCGGCCCGCGTGTACACCGACGAGGCCGTGGAAGGGCTCGCCGCGACCGTGCGGTTCGACTGGGCCGCCATGGACTCCTGGTTCGAGGAGGACGAGCAGGTCTTCGTCCACCCCCGCAACCCCTACACCCGGGTGGACGCGCTGCGCTCCACCCGCACCGTGCGGGTCGAGCTCGACGGTGTGGTGCTGGCCGAGTCGTCGGCGCCGGTGATGGTGTTCGAGACCGGCCTGCCCACCCGCTACTACCTCGACCGCACCGCCGTGCACTTCGAGCACCTGGAGCCGAGCGACACGGTCACCCCGTGCCCGTACAAGGGCCGGACCAGCGAGTACTGGTCGGTGCGCATCGGCGACCAGCTGTACCCCGACCTGGCGTGGGCCTACGACTTCCCGACCGCGGCGCTGCTGCCGATCGCCGGCCTGGTGGCGTTCTACAACGAGAAGGTCGACGTCGTCCTGGACGGTGAGCCCCAGCCGCGGCCGACGACGCACTTCGTCCGCTGACGGGATCGCGGGCCACCGGGCAACCTGGGAGGCGCTGCCGGTCCGGTGACGGCCGCACACGTCCGTGCCCCCGGCCGAACGTCGGCCGGGGGCACGGCTCGCCAGGTCAGCGGCGGTGCTGACCCTCGCTCGCGGTGTCGTCGAGGTCGATCTCCTCCTTGCGGACCTCCCCGCCCACGGTCTGCTGCTCGGTCACCGTCTCGGTACCGACCCGCACCCGCTCCACCGGCACGGCCTCCGTGCCCACGACCGGCCGCTCCTCGCGCAGGACGACCTCGTGCTCCTCCTCCGAGATCGCGGGGCCGTCATGGGCGTCACCACGGTTGGCGTCGGTAATGGGCTCCCGCTCGACGCGGAGCTCCTCCCGGCTGACGGGCACCTGAACCTGCTGGTGCTCAGTGACCACGTGCTTGCGCAGCCGAGCCCGCCCGGCCTCGTGGGTCTCGGTGCCGACCCGTAGCCGCTCCTCCGACCGGGTCATGGCGTCGTCGGTGGTCGGACCTGAGGTGTCCCGGCCGACCGCGGTGCTCACCTTGTCGTCGTACACGCCGTCGCCGTCGCGGTCCCGGTCCGAGTGCCGGTCCCCGGTCGTACCGGCGACCTGGTCCCGTCGTCCGTACTCGATGCCGTAGTGGCGGTAGAGCTGCTCCTCCTCCTGAGGCGACAGGTGGCTGTCCTCGCTGATGTGCGGCGCGTCCTTCACCGTCGCCTTGTCGTAGGCCACGGTCACCCGGTCACCTCCGTGCTCGGCGCCCTCCACCGGAACGAAGCTCTCGCCGGTTCCGAAGAGCCCGGTGTGGACAGTGACCCACGAGGGCTGCTCGGTCTCGTCGTCGAAGTAGACCTGACCGACCTTTCCGATCTTGTCACCGGAGCGGTCGTATGCTGTCGATCCGATCAGGTCGCGCAGGTCGTTCCCTGAAGTCATGTGCTGAGTTCTCCTCTTGTGGTGGTTCCAGCAGCCGTGGCACCGGACCGGCTGTGCCGGAGTGCTCTGCTGCGTCTCCTTCGGGCGCGGCGGACTTACCCGCGCCGACCCCACACACACGAGAAATCATTACAAATCTGGCTCGGATCGCCATTGATGCGCTGAATGCCTGAAATTCATTCCGGCAACTGGTGGAAGATCGCGCGACCAATTGTTCCCCGTTGACGGCGAGCGCCGGGCCACCGCGAACGGCGTCCCCCAGGTCGGGAGTGGCCCCGCGTGAACAGGCAGCCCCCCCGGGGTATGTCCCCGCCACTGCGCCGGCCTGCTCGACGCAACCGCCGGAAACACCAGCCGGAAGGATCGCCGGCATACCCACCTGATCCATGCTGACGCTCTTCTCCACCGGTGTCCTCGGGACGCACCCCGTCGCCGGCGTCGCGGCAGGCCGCCGGGCGGCCCGGGAGAACTGATCGCGTCGCTCTTCCGTCGTCTCGCCGGAATCGATTGAGGGCATTCCCTCCGGTTCGCCATGATTTCCCGCCTGCGTGGGTAGACCGGCACCAGCACTCGCCACAGCCGAACCGGTGCCACGGCTCCCGGACACCGCCGCAGGAGGGAGTTCAACCGATGACGTCCGGGAACGAGTTGCGCGACCTGGTCGGATCGACGGCGTACGACCGGGCAGGCGAGAAGATCGGGACGGTCGGTCAGGTCTACGTCGACGACGACACCGGGCAGGCCACCTGGGTCACCGTCCAGACCGGGCTCTTCGGCACCTGCGAGAGCTTCGTCCCGGTGGAGGGCGCCGAGTTCGGCGACGAGCGGATCACCCTGGCCTACGGCAGGGCGACGGTGAAGGACGCCCCCTTCATCTGCGAGGACACCCACCTGTCCCCGCAGGAGGAGGAACAGCTCTACCGCCACTACGGCATCGAGTACGAACGCCGGGCCCCGGCGGCGGGTACGGCGGATCCCGACCGCGACGGCGTGGACGCCGGCGTGGACGACGGCGAGGCGACCACCGCACTCGCCTCTGACACGGTCGTGGAGACCTCGCGTGATCAGGCACTTCCCGGGTATGCCCCCGGCTGCGACGCCGAGGTGCGGCGTCGGCAGTGGAAGGGGCAACCTGACATGTCACAGCGCAACACCGTGGTGCGAAGTCTGAACGACCTGGGGCTGGCCGCCTGGTTCGGTGGCTCACTGGCCGGTGCCGTCGCCGTCAACGGAGCCGCCGCCGACGTTCCGGACGAGAAGCAGCGACTCCGGGTTGCCAACGCCGGATGGGCCCGCTGGACCCCGGTGAACCTGGTCGCGATCATCATCCATCTCGTGGGGGCGACCGGGCTCCTCCTCGGCAACAAGGGAAGGGTGGCCACGCAGCAGGGCGTCGGAGCCACCTCGACCGCCAAGTCGGCCGTGACCGGTGCCGCGCTCGCGGTGACCGCCTACAGCCGGCTGCTGGGCTGGAAGCTCCAGCGGGCGGAGGGCACGCCGATCGAGGGCGGCACGGACCCTGCCACCGACACCCCGCCCGACATCGCGAGGACCCAGCAGCAGCTGGCGGTGTGCCAGTGGGTCATCCCCGCGCTGACCGGAGCCCTCGTCGTGCTCAACGCCGTGCACGGCGAGCAGCAGCGCCCGACGCAGGTGGTGTTCGGGGTCCTCGCGAAGCTCGCCCGTGTGTTCCCCGGTCGAGAGTGATTGAGCGCTCATGCAGCAGTACCGAACCGTTACGCCAGTAGGCGCGTACTAACCAACGAGGGGGAGTTCCACCCCGCACTACGCGGGGAGGTCCCATGGTGACGATGCGCCGCTCCGATGGAATCTCGTCGGATGCGACCACCGCGGGCATTTGACCCGCCGTGCGGAGACGAGGTGAACGATGTTCGGTGAACGTGCAGGGAACCGGCTTTCCGAGCTGGACAGCCACGACCGGCGCCGTACCTGGGAGAACGTCTACGACGACGGGTCGCGGGCCGAGCTGATGCCGTACCGGAGCGAGCTTCTTCGGCTCGACGAGTGTGGGCCGGCATCAGGGCAGGATCCTCATGTGCTCTGAGAACGCACCCGACCGCCGGACGGGGGATGACACCCGGCGGTCGGGCGAGCACACCATCAATCTGCTGGTCTCGCTCCAGCAGGCTCCTCCTCCACACAGCAAGGCGGTGTTCCCGCAAGGGATGGGGACACGGCACCACCAGGGGAGGATCTTCGGATGAGCACGCGCAACACGTTTGAGGTGGCCATCGAGGGGGGCCGGCGGGCAACCGCCGCGCCGGCGGCGCCGCTCGTGTGGAAGTTCGGCGGGACCTCCGTCGCCGACCACGACCGCCTGCGCGCGGTGGCCGAACGCATGGTCGCCGCACAGCGCTCCGGCCGCGGGGTCGTCGCGGTCCTCTCCGCGATGGGCAAGTCCACCGACAAGCTCGTCGACCAGGCGTACGCGATGTCGTCGAGGCCGCCTCTGCGGGAGCTCGACGCCCTGCTGTCGGTCGGTGAGTCGATCTCCTGCGCGCTGGCGTCGATGGCGGTGGCCGAGCTGGGCTCCCACGCGGTGTCGCTCACGGGGCCGCAGGCCGGTATCAGCACCGACGCCCGGCACGGCAACGCCCGGCTGGTCGGCATCGATCCCCAGCGCATCAACGACGCACTGGCCGATGGGGCGATCGTGCTGGTCACGGGCTTCCAGGGGATCGCGCCCGACGGCGACGTGACGACGCTGGGCCGTGGCGGCTCGGACGCTTCGGCGGTCGCCGTTGCGGCGGCGCTGAACGCCGGCGAGTGCGAGATCTTCACCGATGTCCCGGCCGTGTTCACCGCCGACCCCCGGGTGGTTCCCGACGCGCGCAGGCTGTCGTCGATCCGGCACGAGGAGATGCTCGAGATGGCCGAGGCCGGAGCCGCGGTGCTGCAGCCGCGTTCGGTCGAGCTGGCGCTGGCGCACGGCGTGGACATCCACCTGCGTTCGAGCTTCAGCACCGAGGAAGGCACCTGGATCCGGCGCGAGGCGGCCGGCTTCGAGGGGACCGCCGAGGTCGCCGGGATCGCGCACCGGCGGGAGGAGAGCCTCTTCGCCGTCGACGGCGCAGGTGCCGGGGTGGTCGCGGCGGCTCTCGCCGAGCGGGCCATCACCGTGGGTGCCATCGTCCCGACCACCTCCGGGGTCCAGTTCACCGCTCCGGGTGCCGACCCCGTCGAAGTCACCGCCGCGCTCGACGCGGTCGATCTCGCCGCGAAGGTCGACGAGGATCTGGGTTCGGTCTCGGTGGTGAGCCTCGGCGTGGCTCGCAAGCCCGACATCCCGGTTCGCGCGCTGGCCGCCCTCGAGGCGGGTGGCATCACCCCGCGGCTGGTCACCACGACTCCCGGCCGGATCACCGTTGCGGTGTCCTCGTCCCGGGTCGACGACGCGGTGCGGCTGCTGCACGAGACCTTCGTGCCCGCCGCCGCAAGCGCGACGGTCTCCGACCTGCACTCGCCGGCTGACGCCGCCTGATGGCGGTGCCTCCGACATCCGCGGGAACGGCGTCGCGCGACCGGGCGCACGCCCTGCGCCCGGTCGGGCGACGAACCCGGCAGAAGCGCGATGACGTGCGACAACAGTCGAAAACTCGCGTATAGCTTGGCGCTGCTCGTACCGGACCGACCCAGGAGATGCGGATGCCCTACATCACCGTTGGCCAGGAGAACTCGGGATCGATCGACCTGTACTACGAGGACCACGGCTCGGGTCAGCCGGTCGTCCTGATCCACGGCTTCCCGCTCAACGGCGCGTCATGGGAGAAGCAGACACCGGTCCTGCTCGACGCCGGCTACCGCGTCATCACCTACGACCGGCGGGGCTTCGGCAAGTCCAGCCAGCCCGCGGACGGCTACGACTACGACACCTTCGCCGCCGACCTCAAGACGCTGATCGACGCCCTCGACCTGCGCGACATCGTGCTCACCGGCTTCTCGATGGGCACCGGCGAGGTCACGCGGTACATCGGCCGCTACGGCACCGAGCGGGTGGCCAAGGCCGCCCTCTTCGGTCCGATCCCGCCGTTCCTGCTGCAGACCGACGACAACCCCGAGGGGGTACCGGGGAGCGTCTTCGAGGGGTTCAAGGACGCGATCCGCAAGGACCGCCCCGCGTACCAGAAGGCGTTCCTCGACGAGTTCTACAACGTCGACAAGCTGGGCGGCACCCGGATCAGCGAGCAGGCGTGGCAGGCCAGCTTCATCACCGCGGTCGGGGCCTCGGCCATCGGGACCCTGCGCTGCGTCGACTCCTGGCTGACCGACTTCCGAGACGACCTGCCGAAGTTCGACGTCCCCACCCTGGTCGTCCAGGGCGTCGAGGACCGGATCCTGCCCATCGACTCCACCGGGAGGCGGCTGCCGGCACTCATCAAGGACGCGCGCCTCGTGGAGATCGAGGACGGTCCGCACAACATCGGCTGGACCCACTCCGAGGAGCTGAACAAGGCGTTCCTCGACTTCCTCGGACAGTAGCGCGGCCGGGCGAGCGATTAGCGGACTCTCTGCACGGGGGGAACGGTGATTGCTCCCAGTACCGGGAATATCGCAGCCAGTGAAAAGAGAAATGTGTAGGACCCGTCACTGAGCGTCAAAGTCGCGGGCGCGATGGCCGGGGCGACGTACACGCCCAGCCCGAGTCCGGCCACCGCCATGACGACGAGGAAGTCACCGAAGCCGGCCGCGTCGGCGATGAGGAACAGAGCGAGGCCGAAGATCTTGCGGCAGCCGGTGACGTCGGACAGCGCGAAGTCCGGACGGCGGCGCGGGTCGACGGCAAATGAGCGCGAACTCCCGGACGGACCACGGGGGTTTGCCGGCGGGGTCCAGCCGGCGGTCCGGCAACGAGGCCGTGAACAGCAGGATCAGCGGGCCGCCGACCGCGCCCGGAACCACGAACATGGCAAGGACCTGGGGGAGACGAGTTGCACGAGATACGTGCCGGCGACCACGCCCACCGGCAGGCACAGGCCGAACGCGCCGGCCGTCGTACCGCGCTGCGTCACCGGCACCTGGTCGGCGAGCATCGCGCCGACCCCCGCCACCCTGCCGAGCGCGTAGCTGGTACGAATCGGGGTCCGACCCACGGGTTGCTTCTACCGGGTGGATCCAGGGAATTCGTGCATCGGGCGGTACCAGTTTCAGTGAATGCGCGGTATGGGATTTCGCCACGAATCCGGGGCGGTCCGCGGTGAACTGTGAGTAGTATCAGGCATAATCGCCAATCCTCCCGTGATTGCTATTCTGCCCACGGATCCTGTTCTGCGCAGTGGGGGCGACATGTCCAGTGATCGCTTCTCGCACCCGCGGGGTGTGGCGGCGGGGCTCGCGGGGCGCGGCCAGGAGCTCGGGCTCATCCGGTCCGTCCTCGCGGCGGCGGCCGTCGAGGGCGCCGCGCTGCTGATCGTCGGCGAGCCGGGCGTGGGCAAGACGATGCTGCTCGACGTCGCGGTGGACGAGGCATCGGCGACGGACAGCCTGGTGCTGCGGTCGGCCGGAGTGGAGTTCGAGGCCGACCTCGGGTTCTCCGGCCTGAACCAGACCGTGCTGCCGCTCCTGGGCGAAACCGATCAGCTGAGCGAGGCGCATCGCGAAGCGCTGTCGGCGGCGCTGGGCTTCGGGAGCGGACCGGCCCCGGACCGGTTGGTGGTGTCGGCCGCGACGCTCGCCCTGCTGTGCCGGGTCGCCGCCGACCGCCCGGTGCTCATCGTGATCGACGACGTGCACTGGCTCGACCGGACCAGCGCGGCCGTGCTCGGCTTCGTGGCGCGGCGGCTGGCCGGTCACCGCATCGGGTTCCTGGCGGCGTCCCGCCCGGGCGCCGACAGCTTCTTCGAACGCTCGGGTCTCCCCGAGCTCGAGTTGCAGCCGCTGGACGACGACGCGGCGCTCGGACTGGTCAGCGAACGGTTCCCGGCGCTGGACCGGGGCGTCCGGGGACGCCTGGTGGCGGAGTCGCAGGGCAACCCGCTCGCGCTCCTGGAGCTGCCCGCCGCACTGAGCGACCCGCAACGCTCGGCCCTGCGCGCGCTGCCCGAGGTGCTGCCGCTGAGCCGGCGCCTGCAGGCGCTGTACGCGTCGCGGATCTCCGAGCTCCCCGAGCCGACCCGGCAGCTGCTGCTGCTCGCGACTTTGGACGGCACCGGCGACCTGCGTGTCGTGCAGGCGGCCGCCTCCGTGCGCGGGGCGCCGGGGGATCTCACCCCGGCAGAGAAGGCGGGCCTCGTGCAGGTGGACGGGAGCAGCGCCGCCCTCACCTTCCGCCACCCGCTCACCCGCTCCGCGGTCGTGGAGCTCTCCACCACCGACGAGCGGCGCCGTGCTCACCTGGCGCTCGCCCAGGTACAGCCGGACCAGCCCGAACGCCGCGCGTGGCATCTGGGCGAGGCGACCGTCGAGCCCGACGAGGCGGTGGCCGGTCTGCTGGAGGAGGCCGCGCGCCGACTCTTCGGGCGCGGGGATCCGGGGGGTGCCGTCGCCAGGCTGACCCGTGCCGCCGACCTCAGCCCGCTGCGCGGCGAACGGAGCAGGCGGCTGGCCGAGGCCGCCTACCTCAGCGCGCTGACCGTCGGGGGAGTGGACGGCGCGTCGGAACTGCTCACCAACGCCCTCCCGGAGGACAGCGCGTCGCTGTACGCCGTGGCCACCGCGGCCGGGTACCTGCTGATGGACCGGGGCAGTGACATCGACACCGCCCACGGCCTGCTGAACGCGGCCATCGCCCGCCATCCCGAACAGGCCGACGCCACCGACGAGGAGCTCATCGAAGCGATCTGGTCGCTGTCGTTCCTGTCCTGGCTGAGCGGGAGCCCGGAGTCGTGGCAGCCCGTCCACGCCGCGGTCGCCCGGCTCCGGCCGCGCGCCCCCACGGTCCTCGCCCTGTTCGAGAAGACCACCCCGGACCCGGTGCGCACGGCGCTGCCCGTACTCGACGAGATCGTCGCCGTCTGCGGTGACCTGGGCGGCGAGGTCGACCCCGTCGGGATCGTCCGCACCGGGCTCTCCGCCCTCTACGTGGACCGGCTGGCGGTCTGCCGGGAGAGCGCGTGGCGGGTGCTCGGCGACGGCCGGGACGGCGGCGCGGTCACCCAGGCGATCCTCGCCATCGTCCAGCTGTGCCACGACGACTTCGGTGCCGGCCGGTGGGAGGAGATGACGGAGCTGGCCGACGAGGGTCTCGAGCTGTGTGATGCCCATCGGTTCCGCTACTTCCGCTGGCAGCTGCAGTACTTCAAGGCGCTGGCCGCTGCCGTCCGCGGTGACCAGGACGCCGCCCGCGCCGCGTCCGACGAGATCGTCGGGTGGGCGTTGCCGCGGGGGGCCGCCGGCGCGCTGGCGTTCGCCCACCACGCCCGCGCGCTGGCCGCGGTCGCGCGCAACGACTTCGAGGAGGCCTACCAGCAGGCGGCCGCGATCAGCCCGCCGGGAACGTTCGCCTCGCACGCCCCGAACGCCCTGTGGGTGATGCTGGACCTCGTCGAAGCCGCGGCGCGCACCGAACGACGGGCCGAGGCGGCCGCGCACGTCACGGCGATGCGGGAAGCGCGGATCGGGGAGCTCTCACCGCGACTGGCACTGGTGACGGCCGGATCGGCGGCCATCGCGGCCGACGACGACCGCGCCGCCGCGCTGTTCGAGCAGGCGCTCGCCGTCCCCGAGGCCGAGCGGTGGCCGTTCGAGCTGGCCCGGGTCCGGCTCGCGTACGGCGAGCACCTCCGGCGGTCCAGGGCCGCCGCGGCGTCCCGGGTCCAGCTCTCCGCGGCGCGGGAGGCGTTCGACCGTCTGGGGGCCCGGCCGTGGGCCGACCGGGCGGCCCACGAACTGCGGGCCACGGGCCATCACCGGACCCTCACACCCGACCCCGGCCTGCTCACGCCGCAGGAGCGGGAGATCGCGGTGCTGGCCGCGTCGGGCCTGTCCAACAAGGAGATCGGGCAACGCCTGTACCTGTCGCACCGCACCGTCGGAGCGCACCTCTACCGGGTCTTCCCGAAGCTCGGCATCACCTCCCGCGCCGCGCTGCGGGATGCGCTCGCCTCCGTGGGCTCGCCGTCCGGCCAGGACGCGCGGTAGCCCCTCCGCGAGTCGCCCGTTTTGCGTGCGCGAGTCGCCCGTTCCGAGCGCCCGAGTCGCCGGGTTCGTGCGCGTGCCACGCTGCAGTGCCGGGCGACGGCCGAGATCGAACGTGAGGGGGCCGCGTTCGCGCCGGACCCCCACCAGGTCGATCTCGTCGGGGTAGAGCAGCTTGGCCGGGCCGAGCGGGATGACGCTGAGACCGTGCGGCGCGGGAACGAGGTCACCGAGCCTCGAGCTGTGCGGTGACCATCGCCGGTCGTGACCCCGCAGCTGGTCGGAGCCCGTGACTCCCGCGCGACCCGGCGCTCGGCCCGCCCATCGGGACATCCATGGCCCGGGCCGGATCGTGCGGGCCCCGGTCGAGCTGTACGCCGACCGGCCACGCAGGTCCGGCGCGCCCGATTGATCGGGATCTGGGTGAGCCCAGCGTCGGCGACGGTGCGCCACCGCAGCCTGACCTGCCGATCAGGTCGGATCTCACGCACAGTCGGCGGGAGCAGCGTGGCTGATGCGTGGCACAGAAACGTCCGCGGGTCCTAGCGTCCAGAACGGCGGCGTCACTCCCGTACCCAAGCACCACGCGGGTGCGCGGGCGCCGTGCGAGGGGCCCGGCGACAGTCCCGACCGGCGTCCCTGGAGCGGGAGACTCCTGGGGGTCTGGGCGGCCCGCACTCGGCAGAACAATTGCCTGTCGTGCAGGCCGACGCGACGCGGTGCGCGCCCTGTGAGGTAGGAAGCGGATCGGCCCCTGGAACGGTGACTCACATCCGAGCCTCCGAGCCTCCGAGGCTCGTGGGCCGGGCGACTCGCGCACGGAGATCGGGCGACTCGCGGACCAGGAACGGGCGACTCGCGCACGCAAAACGGGCGACTCGCGGGTGGGTTACCGGGGGCGGGCGGTCAGGCGGGGCGGGTGAGGAGGGTCAGGGCGCGGCGGCGGAGGGCGGCGAGGTCGGCCTGCGGGGTGGCTGGGGCTGGGTGGATCGGCGTGACCCGGTCGGGGGCAGGGCGCGCTGCCTCTCGGCGGTGCGGCCCGCGCACTCGTCACGCAGTTGCTGCTGAGCAGCGCGGATCGCGTCGCGCGTGTACTTGCCCGCGCCGAGGAGGAAGCCGTCGGCGCAGTGCCGCACGAGGGCCTTCGCCCTGGCGCGGCGGGCGTCGAGTTGCCGCTTGCGCTCACCGCTGAGGGCCGCGCCGCCCATCAGTACCGCCGCGAGCAGCGCGCCGCCCACGATGATCCAGACCGGGAGGGTGATGCCGGCGAAGCGGGGCAGGACCAGCGCCATCATCAGCCCGCCGTACCCGGACATCACGAGGCTGCGGCCGCGCGCCGCCAGCGGCCGGCGCCTTCCTGCCGGCGGGTCGCGGGGTGGGAGGTGGCCGAAGAGGTCGGGAACTTCGGATAGGTGGACGGGGCGCAGCGCGGCGCCACCCAGGTCTGCGGCGAGCGCGGAGGCGACCTCGGCGGTGCGCGCGGTCAGCAGCGCGCGGGTCTGCCGGCCCTCGTAGTCGAGCCGGTCGCGCAGCCAGGCCTCCACCGCGTCCCAGTTGGTCGCCGGGTCGTTCTCGTCGACGACGCGCTCGGCCTCGGCCACCGTGAGGCGCACGCGGGTGCGCAGATCGAAGTCCACGTCGGACGAGACGGCGGCGAAGCCGTCGGAGAGCACCTGCTGCCAGCGGCCCCGCTCGGGCGGGGCGGGAGCGGGCTCGGTGGCGGGCGGGCGCCGGGTGGACGGCCCGGACGGTGCTGTTCCGGGGCTCTCCAGTTCGACGACGGCGCCGAGTACCTGTCGGGCGACGGCACGTGCCGCGCTCAGCTCGGTCTGCCCGGCGAGGTCGCGGAGCCGTTCGGCGAGCGCGGGAACTCCGGACGCGGTGGCGAGGGCGGGTCGATCGGTGGCGACGGCCTCGGCGTGCAGCGCAGCCGACACCGCGAACGGAGCGGCGGCCACTCCGGACGAGCTCAGCAGATCGAGATCGGCGTCGAACACGTCGCGCCAGTCCGGGTTCCGGTCGATCCCGGTCAGGGCGAACACGACAGCGGGGGAGCGGTCGTGCAGTGCGCGCAGGTGGTCCAGTTCGGCGGTGGTGAGGACCTGCGCAGCGTCGGCGACGAACACCACGATGTCCGCCGCCTCGCCGGGGCCGGCGGCACGGGCCTGGGTGATGGTGATGTCGGGCGAGCCGGGAGCGGCGCGCAGCAGGGCGGTGACCATCTCGGTCCTGCCCTGCAGCGCGCCGCCGGCCACCTGCACCGTGACCGAGGGAGCGCGCAGCAGGCTTCGGGCTGCGGAGAGCCGGTCGACGAGGTCGAGCCGGCCTTCCGCCCGCGCCGTGCCGATCGCCGTGTCCAGGACGTCCTGCGGCCTCGTGGCCGCGTTGTCCAGCACCGGCGGGGCGCTCATCGGGTCCTCCTCAGATCATTGCGGCGGAACGGGTCAGGCGTGCTCGTACTCGTCGGAGTCCTCGTCCTCGTCCTCCCAGTCGGACTCCTCGTACTCGTCCTCCCACTCGTCGAAGTCCTCGTCCTCCCAGTCGACCTCGTCGTAGTCGCTGTCGTAGTCCTCGTGGTAGTCCGACATTCTCGGCACCTTTCGGTAATCGGGCCGCGGGGTTTGTTTCCCGCTGTTCCGGACCCATGTAAAGAATCGCCGGATTCCGCCGATGCCGACACCGAGGAGACCCCACTGTCGCAGGAGTTGTCCCCCGTCTCGGGCTGGGGTGGACCCTTCCTGCCGTCGCCCTCACCGGCCCGGACATGCCAGCGAGCCCGGTCGCGGGACGCGACCGGGCTCGGGACGAGGAGGGGTGGGAGGGTCAGGGGCCGGAGCTCAGGGCGGCGCCGATCTGGCGCAACCGGGCCGTGTGTCTGCGCGCATGATGGCCGCAGAACAGCAGCTCACCGCCGGTGGGCAGGAGGGCCCGGAGCTGGGCGGCCGCGCTGCAGCGGTCGCAGCGGTCGAGTCGGGTGAGGGTTGCGGTGGCGGTCATGTCGTCACGCTGCCGCGAGCACGGCGTGGCCGGACGAGGTGAGCTGGGCGGGTCCCGCCTGCGACGCCGTGGCGATCAGGCCGGCGGCGGTGAGCCGGGGGCCGGCGAACTGGTCGCTGAAACGGAGACCGTCGACGACGAGCACTCCGCCCGTTCTGGAGATCTCGCAGCGTCCCGCGGCGACGGCCCGGAGAACGGCACGGTCGCGGTGTGTGAGGGCGGCGGTGGTGATGTGCATCGTCGTTCTCCATCCGGCTTCGGGAACTATTGCGACTGAGGAAAGAGTGCGCCGCTCCGGCTCCGGGATACATCTCGTTCTCCCTAGGGACGGCTGGGCGAACCCGCCGGCTCAGGTAGGGCCAGCCCCCGCCGGCCGGCCCGGGGCACGCAGGCCGGGCGACTCGCGCACGCGATTCGGGCGACTCGCGGGCTCGGTTCGGGCGACTCGCGGGGGTGGGGTCGGGCGGGTGGGGCGGGGTGGGTGGGTCAGCCGGCGACGTTCAGGGTGGTGAGGGTGCCGTCCTGGAGGTTGGAGACGTAGGCGGCGGTGCCGTTCGGCAGCACGGCGACCGAGGTCGGTGACTTGCCGGTCGGGATGGTCGCGGTCACCGTCATCGTGTCGGGGTTGATCACGGAGACGGTGTTGTCGGTGACGTTCACGACGTAGGCGAAGCGGCCGTCGGCCGACCACGTGACGTCCTGCGGGTTGCGCCCGACGGCGACCGCCGCGACGACCTTGTCCGTGCCGGTGTCGATCATGGTGACGGATGCGGCGTCGTAGTTCACGTTGGCGACCAGCGGCCGGGTCGGGTGCACCGCCACGCTGTGCGGGCTCGTCTGCACGGGTATCTCGGCGAGGATCGCGTGGTTCGACGTGTCGATGACCGAGACGAGGTTCGACTCGTGGTTGGCCGTGTAGGCCTTCGTGCCGTCGGGTGAGAACTCGACCCAGTGCGGGTTGGGTGCCACCTTGATCTCGCTGGTGACGGTGTTGGTGCCCGTGTTGATCACCGAGACGGTGCCGGAGTCGTGGTTGGGCACGTAGAGCTCGGTCCCGTCGGGGGTGACGGCGGCGAGGAAGGGCCGGGTGCGCACGGGGATCGTGGCGGTGATCGTGTTCGTGGTGGTGTCGAGGACCCCCACCGCGGCGATGGTTCTGGCCTCGTTCCAGATGCTGACGTAGACGGTGCGCCCGTCGGGGGAGAAGGCCAGGTACTGCGGGGGGCCGGCCGAGACGGGGATGGTGGCCGTCACCGTGTCGACCGCCGTGTCGACCACGGTGACGACGCCGGCGGCGCGGTTGGCGATGTAGGCCTGCCGCCCGCTGGGGGCGACGACGACGAAGCCCGGGGTGGCACCCGCGGCGATCGTGGGTCCGATGGACGGGATCGGCACGGCGACCGCGACGGGTGCCGGGTCGGCCGGGGCCGCATCCTCCGGAGCGGGCGCTCCAGCTCCAGCGGCGGGAGGTGCCGACGCCACGGGCGGGGTGGCGGTCGAGGCCGGGGCGGCCCCGAACTGGTTCGTGACGAGGTAGACGAGGCCGCCGAGCAGGCCGAGTGCGACGACGGCGACGGCTGCCAGGGGCGCGACGCCCCGGCGGCCGCGCCCGGTGGGGCTCGACGGTGGGGCGGGGGGCGGGCCGGGCGGTTCGCCGCCGGGACGGTCGCCGGAACCTCCGCTGGTCGGGGGCCCGCCGGGACCCGCCGGGCCGCCGCGGCCCACCGGCTGCTGCGGCGGTTGCGGGACGAGTGGCGGTGGCGCGCTGCGTTGCGTCGGCACGCCGACCGGCGGCGGCCCGGTGGGGCTGCGGGTGCCTGCCGGCCCGGCGTCGACGGCGACGGATCCGCCCCCGGCGGGCTCGCCGCCGTGTCCGCCGCGCGGCCCGGGGATGGTGGCGGGCCCGGCGGGCGGTGCACCGCCGGCGGCGGTGACCGCGCCCGCCCTGGCGAGGGTGGCGGCGCCGAGCGCCACGGCGTACTTGGGGTGGGCGTCGACCACGGTGGGGCGCCCCAGCTCCTCGGAGATCATCCGGGAGACCAGCGGGATCCGGGACGAGCCGCCGACGAGCAGTACCGCCGACAGCCCGTTCGGGTCGACCTGGGCCGAGCGCAGGGTGCGGATCAGCGTGCCGATGGTCGACTCGATCGGCGCGCGGATCATGTCCTCGAAGTCGTCACGGGTGAGACGGACGTCGAAGTGGCGGTGGGGCAGGAAGACCGGGATGGTCGTCTCGGTGTCGACAGAGAGGGCCTCCTTGGCCAGCACGCAGTCCTGACGGAGCCGGGCGAGCGCGATGGCGGTCTGGGAGTCGCTCATGTCGAGCTCGGACAGCGCACCGTTCGAGGCGTAGTTGACGTAGGACAGGATCGCCTCGTCGAAGTCGACGCCGCCGAGCCGCTCGATGCCTTCCGGGATGCCCAGGATCTCGATGCCGCTGGGGTGCTTGCGCAGCACCGTGGCGTCGAAGGTGCCGCCGCCCAGGTCGTACACCGCGATGATCTCGCCGTCGGTGAGGTGCCGGGAGGCCGCGTAGTGCGCGGCGGCGGCCTCGGGCTCGGTGACGGTGCGCGGCGCGGTGAGCCCCGCGACCTGCGGCACCTCGTCGAACAGCTCCCGGCGGAACGGGCCCCAGTTGGCCGGGTGGGTGAGCACGACGCTGTCGGGCTTGGTGCCCTCGGTCTCGGTGACCCGGGTGACGACGTCGTGGAGCAGGGTCCCGAGCAGGGTGGTGACCGGGTACGGGGTGCCGCCGAGCACCACGGGGGTGGGGTCGCCGAGGCGGCGCTTGAACTCGCGGCCGATCCGGTCGGGGCTGCTGACGGCCCGGCGGCCCGCGGCGTCGCCGGAGACGAGGGTGCCGTCCTCACGCAGATAGACCACTGCCGGGGTGACCACGGTGCGGTCCCCGAGCGTGAACATCTCGACGCGGGACTCGTTGGCGATCGCGGCAGCGACGAATGTCGTGCCGAGGTCCACTCCGAGGTTATAACCCACGTCGGCCTCCTGGGAGTCGAAACCGTACCCGCGGCTGGGCACGTGTGGTATATCGACTCACGATCGGACGAGGACTGGGTCGGCATTCGCCCGCGCGGTGTTACCCGTTTGCCGGAACTCCGCCTGGTCACGGCTCCGCAGAGGGGGGAGAACCCTACCCGGGGTGGGGCGCACCCCATTCCCGGCGACCCGCAGGAGCCGCACGATGGGTCGATGACGCTCGAGCCAGCGCAGTGCGCCGGCGACGCTCCCCGCACCGCCCCTGAGCAGGGCACGCCCGAGAAGCCGTCTCCCGCCGCACCGCCCGCCACCGCACCCCCGGCCGACCCCGCGCACGCCGATCCCCCGGACCCCGAACCACCGCACGCCACCCGGCTCCCGGCCCCCGCCCGCGATGCCCGCCGCCGCGCGGAGCGCGAGCAGTGGATGCGGCGCCGCCGCCTGGAACGTCAGCTGCATGACGGCGCGTCGCTGCGGATCTCCGCGCTCACGCTGCAGCTCGGCCTGTTCCGGCACAAGGTGCCCGACGCCGAGCCCGACCTGCACGCCTCCATCGACAGCCTCCAGGACGAGCTGCACGCCGTGCTGCAGGAGCTGCGCGACGTGGCCGCCAAGATCTACCCGCCGCTGCTCGACGAGGCCGGGCTCGGCCCTGCCCTGCGCGAGGTGGCCGACCGGATGGAGACCCCGGTGCGGATCGACGCGCCCCCCGCTGACCGGTTCGGCCCGGCGGCGGAGGGTGCCGCGTACTTCGCCGTGGTCGACTGCCTCGCCGCTGTGGACGCCGCGGTTGTCGACGCCGCCCCCGTCGATGCCGCTCCCGTCGAGGTGCTGGTGCGACGCTCGGCCGACGAGCCGGCCGTGCTGACCGTGCACCTGAACGGGGTGGACATCCGACACGCCGAGTCGATGCTCGACCAGGTGCGCCGCCTCGGCGGGACCATCGATGTCGCCGGCGGCCCGGGCCCCGGCACGATCACAGCGAGGATTCCATGCGAGTAGCGCTGGCCGAGGACGGTGCCCTGTTCCGCGAGGGGCTGCTGATGCTGCTCCAGGCGGCGGGGCACGAGGTGGTGGGGTCCACGGCCGACGGCGACTCGCTGGTGGAGCTGCTGACGTCGCAGCCGGCCGACGTCGCGATCCTGGACATCCGGATGCCACCCGAGCCCGACGGCGGCTTGGTGACGGCCGAGCGGTTGCGGGCCCTGCACCCGGACATGGGGCTGCTGTTCCTGTCGCACTACGCCGAGTCGCACTACCTGATGCGCATCCTGCAGATCGGCACCGACTCGATCGGCTACCGGCTGAAGGAGAAGGTGGGCAGCGTCGACGTCCTCAGCGACACGCTCACCCGGATCGAGGCCGGTGAGATCGTCATCGAGCCGGTGCTGGCGAAGCGGCTGGTCGAACGACCTCGCGGCGACAAGAAGGGCGTCATCGCCACCCTGTCGGAGCGGGAGCTCGACGTGCTGCGGCTGATGGCCGAGGGCCGGTCCAACAACGGGATCGCCGCCCAGCTGTTCGTCACGCCCAAGGCCGTGGAGAAGCACATCGCGAACATCTTCGGAAAGCTCAACCTGCACGCCGACACGGCCGAGCACCACCGCAGGGTGCTCGCCGTCCTGACGTACCTCCGATCGCAGCGCGACGGCGAATGAGGGTTGGCCGCGGTCCCGGAGCCGCATAGCGTGACCTGCGAGTACCCGGATCCGATCCGAGTGGGACCGATGGTGCGCGATGAACCGGACGATCGTGGCAAGGGCGCTGCGGGCGCTGCTGGTGGCCTGCGGTGTCGCCGCCCTGCTCCTGGTTCTGGTCGACGTCGTGGCTCCGGTGATCGGGTTGGGGGGCGTCGGTTCGGGCCCCGCGGTGCTGCTGCCGTTCCTGGCCGTGGCCGTCTGCGCGGTCTGCCTCGGGGTCGTGCTGCCCGTCGTCGACACCGCGGTGGGGCGGCTCACCCACCACCGCGAGGTGACGCCGTACTCGGCGCTCGCGGCGGCCGCGGCCCGCATCCGGGCCGGTTCGCTCGAGGAGGCGCTGCCGGGCCTGGCCCAGGTGCTCGCCGACGGCACCGGCGCTGCTCGTGCCGTGGTGTGGCTCGCGGTCGGTGACCGCCTCGTCGTCGCGGCGGAACATCCCGCCGGTGCGCCGGCGGAGGCGGCCCGGACCGTGCCGAACCTGGCGGTCCTGCTCGCCCGGCCGGACACCGACCACGTCGTCCCGGTGCTCGACGGGCCCACGCTGCGGGCGGCGCTCGCGATCGGGAAGCCGGGGGCGTCGATCACCCCGGCCGACCAGCTGCTGGTGCAGGACGTGGCGAACGGTGCGGCCCTGCTGCTGCGCGGCGTCGCGCAGAACGCCGAGCTGGCCGAGCGGGTGCGCCGCGCCGACGATCTCGCCGCACAGCTGCAGGCGTCGCGGCAGCGGCTCGCCCGGGCCCGTGAGGTCGAGCGCAGACGGCTGGTGCTGGAGCTCGCCCACGTCACGGGAGACCGCGTGGCTGCGCTGCGCGCCGAGGTCGCGGCCGCCAGGGCGGGCCTCGTCGAGGTCTGGCCGGAGGACGCCCGGTCGGCCCAGGATGCGCTGGCGCGGGCCAGGGTCGGGCTCGACGAGCTGCTGGACCGCTTCCGGGTGATCGCCCGTGGCGTCTACCCGGCGGTGCTGCGTGACCAGGGCCCCGCCGCCGCTCTCGAGGAGGTCGCCGCCGATCTGCCGCGCCCGGTGCGGCTCACCGGGAGCCTCGGGGGGCGGTTGGACTGGGAGATCGAGTCCGGCCTCTACTACGTCGCCGCCGCGGCCATGCAGGCGCTCGCCGCCGGCCCGACGGAGCGCGAGCTCGTGGTCGACCTGGGCCGGGCCGACGGGCGTGCGACGGTGCACATCGACGACCCGGCGCCCGCGGTCACCGCGCAGGAGGTCCGCACCGCGCTCGCGGACGACGTCGAGCGGCTCGTCGCGCTGGGCGGTGACCTGGACCTGGTGGGCCCGGACGACGGTGCCGCGGGCCTGCTCGGCCTGCGCGCATGGCTGCCCGACCGGATCGAGCCGGTGGTCGACAGCAGAGCAGGCGCGGAGCTGAGCACGTCGTGAGCAGCCCCGCCGTGCTCGACCATGCCGCCGTCCGCGACGAGACGGCGTCCGGGGCGCGACGCGGTGGACTGTTCGTGGTCACCGGGTACGCCGTGCTGCTCGTGGTGGTCACGGTGCTGTCGCTCGCGTGGCTCGCCGTGGGTGCGGTGGTCGGTGCGGCGGCCCACCTCCCGTCCGTCGCGGCCGGGCTGGGTGCCGCCGCGGCCGACGGCAGCCGGTGGGCGCAGGGTGTGCTGGAGGCGATCCCGCGCAGCGAGCCGTTCGGCCAGGCCGTCCTCGACTACGCCTTCAGCCTGCTGAGCATCGGGGTGGCGGTCGGCCTGCTGGTCCGCCGCCGCGGCAGCAGGCCGGCGCTGCTGCTGGTGCTCGCCCTGGTGGGCTCGGCGGGCGCGTTCAACCTGCAGGCCCACGCCGCGGACACCGCGGTCCAGGTGGCGAGCGGGCTGGCCGTCGGCGGGCTGCACCAGGTGCTGCTGCACGGCATCGCCTGCGCGGCCTACATCCTCGCCCTGCTGATGTTCCCCCCGGACCAGCGCGCGGCCGGGCCGGGCGGCCTCGCCCACGCCGTGCTGGTCGTGGCGGGGGTGGGCACGCTGGTGCTCGTCGGGTTCGGCACGGCGCTGCTCCCGCACACCACGAGCTGCGTGCTGTTCTTCGGCTTCCTCGTGCCGCTCGCCGGGCTGCTGACGCTCCCCCGGCGGATCCGCCACGGCACCACCGCCGCGGCCCGTGCCCAGGCCCGCATGCTGTTCAGCGTGCTCGCGGCGGCCATGGCCGTGGCGATCGTGCTGGCGATCATCACGGTGGTGCTGTGGTCGATCGGGTTCGCCGGTCTGGGCATCGTCGATCCGACGGCGCACGCGGGCCTGCCGGACGCGGACGAGCCGACGGCCCTGCTGTTCTGGTTCGCCCGGCTGGCGAGCATCGCGATCGCCGCGGCGGTGTTCCTCGCGACCGGGAGCGCCACGGGGTGGGCCGCCGAGGGGCTCTTCAGCAGGGGTCTCGTCGCGGCGCTGGTCGCCGCACTGGTCGGCGGCGGGTACGTCGTGGTGCGCACGGTCCTCGAGCAGCTGATCGACGACGGGGACCCGGCACGGGCGTTCAGCGCGGCCACCGTCGCGGTCGTGCCGGCGGCACTGGCCTTCCTGCCGGTCTACGTACGGGTCGAGCGGTTCGTCGACCTGCTGCTCTACGGTGTCCGGCCCACGCCGTACAGCGTGCTCGCCGGGATCGCCGCCCTCTCCCGCGCCACCACCGGTGACGCACCGGACCTGGAGCGGGTCGCGGAGGCCGTCGGGCGTGGGCTCGGAGCCACCACGTGCCGGCTGACCGTGGTGCGCCCGGAGCTGCACGACCGGACCTACACCTGGGTCGAGCCGGGGGCGCAGGAGTCGGACGCGCTCGCCGAGGTCGCGGTCCGGCACGGGAGCGAACGCATCGGCACGATCGCGGTCGACGACGCGTCGATCGCGGGTCTGCAGGGGCAACGTCGGCACCTGCTGGAGGACATCGCCGACAGCCTCGGCGCGGTCTTCCAGGCGAGCCGGTCGGGGATCGAGCTCGAACGGCAGCTGCGGGCCGCGCTGGCGCACGCCGGGGAGATCGCCGCGTCCCGGCGGGCGGTCGTCGCCGAGATGGACGGGGAGCGCAGGCGGATCGAACGCGACCTGCACGACGGCGCTCAGCACCACCTGGTCTCGTTGCGGTTGACCCTCGGACTGGTGGAGCACCAGGTGTCCACGGGGCAGTTCGACCAGGCACGGGGCCGGCTGGAGCAGGTCGCGGAGCAGATCGACACGGCCGAGTCGATCCTGGCCGAGACGGCGACCGGGGTGTCGTCGCCGCTGCTGGCGGAGCAGGGACTGGTCGGGGCCCTGTGCACGGAGCTCAGCGGCGGGCACCCGCCGGTCACCGTCGACTGTGACGGCGTGGCCGCCGATGCCGGGATCCCGGCCGACGTGCAGGCCGCGGTCTTCTTCTGCTGCCTGGAAGCGGTGAACAACGCGCGCAAGCACGCGGGCGGCGCTGCGATCGGGGTGCGGCTCGCCACGGAGGACGGCCGCGTGCGGTTCACCGTGCACGACGAGGGCCCCGGCTGGGACCCGTCCGCCGGGGCGGGCTCACCCGGCCGCGGCATGCGCAACCTGACCGCCCGCATCGCCGCGGTGGGCGGGCGGATCGAGGTCCGCTCGGAACCGGGCGAGGGGACGGTCGTGGCGGGCTCGGCCCCGCTGCCCCGCCCGGCGGACGAACCGGAGGTCGACGAGGCCGCGCCTGCCCGCCCCGCCGTCGCTGCCGCGGCGCCCGGCCTCTCGCTGATCGACCAGGTGCGCGACGCGCTGCGCGCCGCGCGGGAGCGCTACCACGGCACCTCATGGGCCGGCCCGTTGCGCGTCCTCGCCGAACGGCTCGACGAGCCGCTGCGGGTGGGGGTGGCGGGGCCGGCCGATGCTGATGTGTCGGGGCTGGTCGAGGCCCTGCGGTCGACGGCGGGCCGCGGCGACGCCCCGGCGCTCGACGTGACGCTCGTCGACATGTCCGTCCCGCACTCCGGGCCGGACGTCGACCTCGTCCCCGTCGCCGAGGCGTTCGTCCTGCTGCTGGGGCCGCCCGAGGACGCGGCACCCGTCGCCGGCCTGCCGGACCCGCTCCGTCCCGCGCTCGCGATCGGGGTGCCGGCGGACCCGGCGGACACCGCCACGCTGCGCCCCGACGTGCCGCACCTGCTCGAGCTGATCGCCGCGAGGTTCGCCCTCCGTGCCGAGTCCCTCAAGGCCCGCGCCGCGCTGCTCGCGCTGGAGAGCGTGGTGCGCGCGGACCCGCCGCCCGTCGACGGCCGTGCTCTGGTCTACCGGCTCGACCGCATCCGGTCCGCGGCGCACGAGCTCACCGAGATCGATCTGGTCGACGCGCTGCGCTCCGGTGAGCTCGACCTGCCCGACGAGGAGCGCGAGGTGGCCGAGCGGCTGCTCGGCGCGGAGGGCACCGAACCGCGTGCCCGGCTCGCGCTCGCCCCGGCCGCCGGGCCGCGGGAGGTCGCCCGGGCGGCGGTGGCGCAGCTCGCCCGCTGGCAGGGCCTGGCGGCGCACCCGATGTCGGGCAAGGACCTCCGGGACGTGGCGGCCGTACTCGTGCAGACCTGTGAACAGCTGCTCGCCCGCGCCGGACTCCATGACGGGCGGGCCGCGGCACCGCACTGACCGGCTGTGCCGCGACCATCTGTGCCGCGACCATCTGGGCCGCGACTACCTGGGAGGTCATTGATCGGCCCCGCGCTCGCCGTCAGTGTCCCCGGGTGTGGAGATCGCCATCGTCGTCATCCTGCTCGCCACCGGACTGGTCAACGGGCTTCCGGTCGTGGGCGTCGCCGGAGCCGGGTGGCTGGGCCGGCTGTACGGCGTGCCGATCACGGACCCCGACCTGCTGGTGCTGATGCGCCACCGCGCTCTGCTGCTCGGGCTGCTGGGCGCGGCACTCGTGGCCGCGGCGTTCGTGCCGGCGCTGCGGGTGCCCGCCATGATCGCCGGGCTGGTGAGCATGCTCGCGTTCGTCGACCTCGCCAGGGGACCGTCCGGGCGGAAGGTGCGGACCACGGCGCTCGTGGACGTCGGGCTGTCCGCCGCGCTGGCCGTGGCGCTGGTCCTACAGTTGCTGACGCCGGCCGGGTGAGCTCGTCGCCTGTCACGTTCGGCCTCCGCACCTCGTCCCATGAGCGAGCCGCCTCTGCGCGGCGCGGGAGGGGGAGGGATGACCGAGACGCGGCAACAGCCCGCCGGGCCGGAGGCCGGACCGGGGGCGCAGCGCTTCGTGGTGGGCGTGGTCCTGTTCGTGGCGGTGGGGATGTTCGCGGCCGGGGTCTGGTGCTGGGTGGACCCGGCGTCGTTCGCCGTGTTCACCAACTGGCCCAACCACGAGCACTTCCTGCACGACGCCGGGGTCTTCCAGATGGGGATCGGGGTGATGCTCGTGGGCGCGCTGTGGTGGCGGGACGTGATCGCCGTCGTCCTGGTGGGGGCGGTGTTCACCAACGCGCTCCACGCGCTCAACCACGCGCTCGACCTCGACATGGGCGGCCGCGGGACCGACCCCTGGTTCATCGGAGCCGTCGCGCTGCTCGCCCTCGTCGCGCTCGTCGTGCGGCTGCGCATGCGGGCGCGGTGACGGCGGGCGGACCGCGCACACCTCGTGGCCACCGCGCACACGTCAGGACGTGTGCGCGGTGGCTGTCCGGTGTGTGCGGTGCACCTCAGGCCGGGTCGGCATCCAGCTGCTCGATCGCCCAGAGGGCCCATTCGTGCACCGCCTGGTACTGGCGCAGCCCGAACTCGGCGGCCAGCTGGCCGAAGCCCTCGGGGCCGGTGAAGGACGCTCCCGCGTGCGCGGCCCGGACCTCGCGCAGCTCGGCGGCGCCTGCTGCGGTGTTCTCCGCGATGTGCGCGAGCACGACGCGGGCGTCGGCGGGGTCGAGCGCCGAGAGGAGGAACATCCGGAGCACCTCCTCGTTGCGCACCTTCCCGCTCTGCTGCGGCGGACGGAGCAACCAGGAGCGCAGTTCCTCGCGCCCGGCAGCGGTGACCGCGTAGGTGCGGCTGCCGCGCGCGCCCTCGGCGGTCACCTCCACCAGGCCGCGTTCGGCCAGGCGGTTCAGCTCCGGGTAGATGCTCGTGTGGCCCGCGTGCCAGGCCCATCGGCCGAGGGACTCTTCGAACGACTTCGTCAGCGCGTAGCCGCTGGCCGGCTCGACGGCGAGCAGTCCGAGGAGCGCGTGGGACAGGGACATGCGGCACACCCTACCTTCCAGTATCGACATGTCGTTCTTGACATGTCGAGACGACGGGTGCAGAGTCGGACCCGTCCACGACGCGAGGGGAAACCACGATGACCACCGGAACCGCCCCGCTGTACCTGACCGGGCACATGGCCCCGGTCCCCGACGAGATCGAGGCCTACGAGCTGCCCATGACGGGCGCTCTGCCGCCGGAGCTGACCGGCCGCTACCTGCGTAACGGCCCCAACCCGCTACCGGGGCAGGACCCGGGGCACTGGTTCGCAGGCCACGGGATGCTGCACGGCGTGCGGCTGCGCGAGGGGCGGGCCGAGTGGTACCGCAACCGCTGGGTGCGCACGGGCGCGCTGGAAGGCAAGCCCTTCATCACCGAGGACGGCACCGTCGACCGCACGGTCGGCGTCGCCAACACGCACATCATCGAGCACGCGGGCCGGTTGCTGGCCCTGGTCGAGAGCGGGTTCCCCCACGAGGTCACGAGGGAGCTCGAGACCGTGGGCCCCATCGACTTCGACGGCAAGCTCACCACCGCGATGACCGCGCACCCGAAGACCGACCCGGCCACGGGCGAGCTGCACTTCTTCGGCTACGGCTTCGCGCCGCCGTATGTCACCTACCACCGGCTCTCGGCCGACGGGCAGCTCGTGGCGAGCGCGACGATCGACGTGCCGGGGCCGACGATGATGCACGACTTCGCGATCACCGAGCACTACGCGGTGTTCCTCGACCTGCCCATGACGTTCCAGCTGCGGCCGCGGATGCCCTACGCCTGGAGCGACGAGTACGGCGCCCGGCTGGGCGTGATGCCGCTCGACCGGCCCGGCGAGGTGCGCTGGTTCGAGATCGACCCCTGCTACGTCTTCCACGTCGGCAACGCCCACGAGGACGCGGCCGGCCGGATCGTCCTGGACCTGGCCCGCTACAGCCGGGACGGGATGCACGCCATCTGGGAGGGCATCGGCGGTGCGGCCCACCCCGCCGGACCGGGCGCCGCGGCCGCCGTCACCGGCCTCGCCCGGATGCACCGGTTCACCCTGGACCTCGCCACCGGCACGGCGAGCGCGGTGGAGGTCGACGACCGGGGCATCGAGTTCCCCACCGTCGACGACGACCGCGTCGGGCGCAGCGCCCGCTACCTCTACGCCGTGGACGACACCGGCCGCAGCAGCGCCATCGTGCGGTTCGACGGGGAGCGGGGCGCGACGGCCGCGCACGAGCTGGGACCAGACATGGTCGCAGGCGAGGCGGTGTTCGTGCCCTCCGCCGACCCGAACCGCGCGGAGGACGACGGCTGGCTGCTCTCGATCACCACCCGGCGCGACGGCGGTGCCTCACAGCTGCTCGTCCTCGACGCGACGGACGTGGCGGGAGAGCCCGTCGCCGCCATCACCCTGCCGCGCGGGGTGCCCGCGGGTTTCCACGGGTCGTGGATCGCCGACTGACGCTCAGCCCTGGGTCACCATGACCTTGACCGAGGCCTCGGCGTCGGCCTGGGTGCGGAACGCCTGCTCGACCTCCTCGAGCGGCAGCCGGTGGGTGATCAGCGGCTGCATCCGCACCCGGCCCTGACCGAGCAGCGAGATCGCGTCTCGGAAGTCCTCCGAGGTGACGTTCGCGCTGCCGCGCAACGTGATCTCCCGCTGCACCGCCGCCATCGCGTCGAACTCCGTGAGGCGGTGGTACAGCGCCACGAGCACGATGGTGCCGCGGGGCCGGACGAGCTCCACCGCCGTGGCCACCAGCGGGGCCGCCCCGCTCGCCTCCACCACGAGCGGCACCTCGCGCTCACCGAGGTGGTGGTGCAGTGCGGCGCGGAGCGCGCCGGTGCCGCCTGCCCCGTCCACCGTGGTGATGCCGAGCCGGGCCCCGATCTCGCGGCGCAGCGGGGACAGGTCCACCCCGATGACGGGGGCGGCTCCTGCCGCCAGCAGGATCTGCGCGACCTGGAGCCCGATCGTGCCGAGCCCCAGCACCACCGCCGGCTCGCCGGGCCTGGCCTGTGCCTGCCGGACGGCGTGCGCCGCCACCGCCGTCGGCTCGATCAGCGCGCCGTCGGTGAACTCGGCGTTGTCCGGGAGGCGGTGCACGTTCCCGCCGAGCACGGCGTCGGGGATGCGCAGCCGCTCCGCGAACGCGCCGGGCAGGCCGAACGCGATGCTGCGGGTGGTCCACACCTCGCACAGGTGCGGGGCGCCACCGAGGCACCGGCGGCAGCGTCCGCACGGCTGGATGGGCAGGCTGGTGAGCCGGTCGCCCACCGCGATGCCGTCGACGTCGCGCCCGACGTCGAGCACCGCTCCGGCGAACTCGTGGCCCATGATCTGCCCGTCGCGGGCGTGCGCGCCCGACCGGAAGCTGTGCAGGTCCGACCCGCAGACCCCGCACGCGCGCACGTCGAGCACGACGTCACGAGGTCCGGCGACCGGGTCGGGCACCTCCTCGACCGGCATCCGCCCGGCACCCCTGAACACCCCGGCGAGCATGTCGGCCCCCTTTGGTCGCTTCCGTCCGGGATGCTAGGCCGCGGTCCGGACGCCGGGGGCCACCGCGCGCGAATCGGCAGGAACCGGTGCGCGCAGAGCCAGGGGAGGAGCTCCCGGGCCTACGGGGTGGGCACGTACAGGCAGAACGGGTGCCCGGCCGGATCGAGGCACACCCGCACGTCGTCCTGGGGCTGGTGCTCGGCGACCACGGCCCCGGTATCCACGGCGTGGGCGCAGGCCGCGTCCAGGTCGTCGACCGCGATGTCGAGGTGTGCCAGCATCAGCTGGTCGCCCGGCCGGGCGGGCCATGTCGGCCGCACGTAGGCGGACTCGGTCTGGAACGAGAGGCCCGCGCCGCCGCCGGGCGCCCGCAGCGTCACCCAGTGCTGCTCGTCGGTCCCCACCTGCCACCCGAGTAGTCGCTGGTAGAACGCGGCGAGTTCCCTGGCGTCGGGGGCGTCGAGGACGGTGGCGGTCAGGGTCATCCGTGGCGGTGTTCCGGGCATGGCGGACATCATCGTTGCCCTGGGGGTGTTGAACACGTCCGTGTGGTGGGTCAGTCTGGCGGGAGCCGGTGATCGGGCGCAGCGCCGGCGAACGCAACGATGCGAGGAGAGGGGCCGGGCGATGGCTGCCTTGTCGGACGAGTCGATGCCGGACGGGCTGATGACGGCCGGGCCGCTCGGGGCCGAGCGGTGGCGGGTGGGCGGCGGACGCCGGAGCAGCGCGCAGTGGCAGGCCGAGTGGGAGGACGTCCTCGCGGCCACGCACGTGGCGTTCGACGTGCGGTTCCCCGACAAGGACGCCGCGGGGTTCGTCGGGAGCGTCGAACGGCACCGCCTCGGACAGCTGCACCTGGTCGACTGCGTGTGCACGCAGTTCGCCGGGCGGCGCAGCACGGCGGTGATGGGCGACACGGGCGAGGGGTGGATCGGGCTGCAGCTGGTGCTGCGCGGCGCGGAGCGGGTGACGAGGTCGCGGACGCAGCAGCACGTGCTGGCCGCCGGTGCCGTGGGCATGTGGGACGGGGCGCGCGCCGTGGGGGTGGAGGTCCTCGAGCCGCTCACGAAGCGCACGCTGATCTTCCCGCGGGAGCTGGTGCACGCGGTCAGCCCGCGCTTCGCCGACGTCGAGGCGCTGCCGTGGCTCGCCGACCGGCCGGGCACCCGGCTGCTCGTGCGCTACGTCAACGCACTGGCCGACGAGCTGCCCGACCTCGACGAGCGCACCGCCGCCACGGCCGGGGACGTCGTGCTGGAACTGCTGCGCGCGGTGGTGGAGCCGGAGCTTCCGCAGGCCCGCACGGCCCGCCGCGAGGCGTTGCGCGCCCGGGCCCGCCGGTACGTGCGGGCGCACCTCACCGACCCCGCGCTCGGTCCCGAGACGATCGCCAGGGCCCTGTCGGTGTCGCTGCGCACCCTCCACGCCGTGTTCGAGGACACCGAGGAGTCGGTGGCGGCGCTGGTGCGGCGCGCCCGGCTGGCCCGTTGCCGCGAGGACCTCGCCGAACCGTCCGCAGGCTCCATCACCGAGATCGCGTTCCGCTGGGGCTTCTCCGACGCCACCCACTTCTCGCACGCCTTCAAGCGCGAGTACGGAGTGGCCCCGCGTGACGTCCGGCGGGCGGCGACCGGCGCGACCCGCCCCCCTGCGCGCATCGGCAAGTAATCCGGCGCGCAGCCGATGGCCTGACCCGGTGCCCGGGACCCAGGCTTCCTCCTCGTACCCGCGGAGTCTCCGAACCGCCGGAACTCGACGAGGAGTGTGGGCGATGCGTTGGCGATCACGGCCGTCCCGGGGCGGCACAGCGGTGTGCGCGGTTCTCTGCGCGGTACTGCTGGCTGCCTGCGGGGCAGTGGGGGCGAACACCCGGGGAGCGACCGACGCTGCCACGAGCGTCCGCGTGCTGGATCCCTACGGCGGTGATCTGGCGGCGGAGGGCACCCCCAAGACCGGCGGAAACCTGATCATCGGCAACGACCGGGAGATCGTCAGCTTCGACCCGGCCCGGCAGAACGGCAACGTCGTCGCCCAGGCGATCTACGACCTGCTGTTCCGGATCGGACCGGACGGCACCGTGCAGCCGTGGATGGCGTCGTCGATCAACAGCGCCGACAACGGCCTGACCTGGCGCCTCGGCCTGCGGGACGGCGTGAAGTTCTCCGACGGCACCGCTCTCGACGCGAACGCGGTGATCGTCAACACCCAGCGGCACATCGACAAGCCGACGTCCCCGGCCCACGCGTACGCCGACACGATCGCCTCGATGCGGGCCGTCGATCCGCTGACCGTCGAGTTCGCGCTCAAGCAGCCGCTCGGCGACTTCCCCGTGTTCTTCGCCCAGGCGTTCAACGCGGGCTCGCTCGGCATGATCGTCTCGCCTGCCGCGCTGGCGCAGTACGGCGACGACATCGCGAACCACCCGGTCGGCGCGGGCCCGTTCGTGATGGACAGCTGGGTCCGCGACAACAAGATGATCCTGAAGAAGAACCCGAACTACTGGAAGGCCGGGCAGCCCTACCTGGACTCGATCGAGTTCCGGCCGCTGCCCGACACCGAGACCCGCTACTCGACGATGCAGAACGGCGACGTCGACATGATCTACGGCGGGTACAACAACGAACTGGTGCGCGCGTTCGGCAACCCGAACCTGAAGGTCTACTACGGCCCCGGCAACGGCGGGTTCTTCTTCTACTTCAACTTCCAGCAGAAGCCGTTCGACGACCGCCGCATGCGGGAGGCCGTGGTCCGGGCGATCGACCTGAACGCCCTCGGCGCGAGCCAGTACATGGGCCAGCTGATCGGCGCCGACGGGCTCTTCCAGGACGACAGCCCGTACCACAGCCCGGAGTCCTCGGCCGCATGGCCGAAGTACGACCCGGAGGAGGCCAAGCAGCTCGTGCAGGACTACGTCGCCTCCGGCGGCAAGGCGTCCTTCTCCTTCAGCACCAGCCGCAGCGAGGTCTCGCTCGGTGAGTTCGTGCAGGCCCAGATGGCCGCGGTCGGCATCACCGTGGACCTGAAGTTCTACGACCTGGCCGAGTTCACCTCGCGGGTGATCCAGAGCGGTGACTTCAACCTGATCAGCTGGGTCAACACGTTCGACTACCCGTACCCGGGTGCCGCCCGCCTGCTCCGCTCGGACGGCAACGTCAACTACGGGAAGTACTCCAACCCGGAGGTCGACCGCCTGCTCGACGAGGCGGGTGCCACCACCGACGCCGCGCAGCGGGCGAAGGACTACCAGCAGGTGGAGCTGCTCTCCAACCAGGACATCGCGGTGGCGTGGCTCAGCCGCAGCTACCTCTCGACGATCACGAAACCCGACGTCAAGGGCATCGACCGGTACCTGTCGCGCGACCTGTTCTACGGGTCGCTGTGGCTGGACCGGTGACGCCCGGCCGCGGGCCCGCAGGGGAAAGGACCGGATGGTGAACGCGCGTGGGTGACTCCGACGGCCTGCTCGAGGTGCGCATGCCGAGGCTGTCGGAGTCGATGTCCGAGGGCACGATCGTCCGCTGGCTGCACGCCTCGGGTGCGGAGGTCGAGCGCGGCGACGAGCTGGCGGAGATCGAGACCGACAAGGCGACGGTGAGCTTCGAGGCCGATGCCGCCGGGGTGCTGGAGATCCTGGCCGAGGAGGGTGCGACCCTCCCGGTCGGTGCGGTCATCGCACGGGTGGGCGGGTCGCAGGCCGCGGAGTCTCCTGCCGCGGCTGCCGAACCGCCCCCCGCGGCCCCGGCCCCCGCGTCGCCGCCCTCCGTGGACCCGGCGGCTGCGGCGCCGGACGCCCCGCCCGCGGCCGGCGCCCCGCGCCGGGCGAACCGGGTACCGACATCGCCGCTGGCTCGTCGCCGGGCGAAGGAGCTGGGCGTCGACCTCGCCGGGGTGCGGGGGACCGGTCCCGGCGGCCGGATCGTGCGCGCGGACATCGAGGCTGCGGCGGCGGCCGTCGCGGCCGACGCGGGACCGGCGCCCGCGCTCAACGGATCCGCCCCTGCCCAGGAGAGCGTCCCCGCGGCGCGGGCGGACACCGGCCCCGACCTGCGCGGACGCGTCACGGTCGTCGAGCTGTCGCGGGCCCGCCGGCTGACGGCCGACCGGATGGCCGAGTCGGCCCGCACGGTGCCCTCGTTCCCGCTCACCGCCGAGGTGGACATGACCCGGGCGCTGGAGCTGCGCTCCGGGATCGCCGAGCTCGGGGACGGCACCGTCGTCCCGACGGTCACCGACCTCGTGGTGGCGGCCTGCGGCCGGGCGCTGCGGGAGCACCCGCGGGTCAACTCGTCCTACCGCGAGGGCACGGTCGCGATGTTCGAGCGCGTGAACATCGGCGTGGCCGTGGACACGGCCGAGGCACTGCTGGTGCCCACGGTCACCGACGCCGGCAGCCGTTCGCTCACCTCGATCGCGGTGCGCACGCGCGAGCTGGCCGAGCTGGCGCGCAGCGGCCGGATCGGCCCCGCCGACCTGGAGGGCGCCACGTTCACGGTGTCCAACCTCGGCATGTTCGGGGTCACCGTCTTCGAGGCCGTGATCAACCCTCCGCAGGCGGCGATCCTGGCCGTCGGGGCGCTGCGCAGGCTGCCCCGCGAGATCGACGGCGAGGTGCAGGTCCGGCCGGTCCTCACCCTCACCCTGACCAGCGACCACCGCGTGCTCGACGGGGCGGAGTCGGCGCGGTTCCTGCGCCGCCTCGTCGAGCTGCTGGAACGGCCGCTCGCAGTGCTGCTCGACCACCCGACGACGAGTGAGGAGCGTGCATGAGCGTCGACATCCTGGGCGCCTACTGGACCACGGCAGGCCCGGTCGAGATCCGGACCGGCCGCGAGTGGAGCCTGTTCGACTGGCCGGACCGGTGCGCCGAGGCGAAGCGCGTGGGCATGAGCGGTCTCGGTCTCTGGCACACCGACCTCGAGCACCTGCTGGAGCGCTACACCCTGGCCGAGATCAAGCAGATCTTCGACGACAACGGGTTGGTGCATCTGGAGCTGGAGTTCCTCAACGACTGGTTCGTGGCGCCGGGCGACGAGAAGCGCGTGGCGTCCGACGGTCAGCGTGACCTGCTGTTCGACGCCGCCGCCGCGCTCGGCGCCCACCACATCAAGATCGGCAACCTGCAGCGGACGCCGGCGACGATCGACCGGCTCACCGAGGCGTTCGGCGAGCTGTGCGCCGACGCGGCGGACCGCCACGCCGCTCCGCTGACCTACGAGCTGATGCCCTTCGACGTCAACGCGGCGTCGTTGGAGGCGGTGCTGCAGATCGTGGGCGGGGCCGGGGCGCCCAACGGCGGCATCGCGATCGACACGTGGCACCTGGGCAAGATGCGGATCTCCCCGGACGACCTGCGGGCGATCCCGCGTCACCTGCTCACCTACGTGGAGCTCAGCGACGGCATGCAGGAGAACATGCCCGACCACACGCACGAGACCACGCGTTTCCGCCGGCTGCCCGGCGAGGGCGAGTTCGACATCCCCGGCTACGTCGGGGCCCTCGCCGACCTCGGCTACACCGGCCCATGGGGTGTCGAGGTGCTGTCCGACGCACTGCGCGCCCTGACCCTGCCGGAGATGTTCCGTCGGACGGTCGAGACGTCCACTGCCCAGATCGAGAAGGGACTGAAGGCATGAGTGCTGCGCACGGCTTCCCGCCGGAGCGGCTCGTCGAGCTGTACTCGCAGATGGTGCGCATCCGGGAGTTCGAGGAGCGGGTGAAGCGGACGTTCGCCGAGCACCCCGGCGTGATCCGCGGGCACACGCACCTCGCCGACGGGGCCGAGGCGTCCGTCGTGGGCTCGGTCGGCGCGATCCGCGACGGCGACCAGGTGTTCGCCACCTACCGCTGCCACGGCTACCCGATCGCCCTGGGCAGCGACACCGCCGCGCTGATGGCCGAGATCTACGGCCGTACGGGCGGCATCTGCAAGGGCTACGGGGGGTCGATGCACCTCGCCGACCCCGCGCGCGGCTTCCTGGGCACGTCCGGGATCGTCGGGCAGAACATCCCGCAGGGCACCGGCGCCGCCTACGCGGCCCAGCTGCGTGGCCGCGGCGAGGTGGTGCTCACGTTCTTCGGCGACGGTGCGTCCAAGCAGGGGGCGTTCCACGAGTCGCTGAACATCGCCGCGGTGTGGAAGCTGCCGGTGGTGTTCATCATGGAGAACAACAGCTTCTCCGCGACGGTGCGCACCGAGCAGGAGGACGCGAACGCCGCGGCGGGCGAGCCGCTGTCGATGAAGGCGAAGGCCTACAGCATCCCCGGTGTCACGGTGGACGGCTCCGACCCGCTGGCCGTGCACGAGGCCGTCGCGACCGCGGTCGACCGGGCCCGCGCGGGGGAGGGCCCCACGCTGATCGAGTCGCTCGTGTACCGGCTGTCCGCGCACGGCAACTCGATCGCCCCGCCCGGGGTGCCGCTGCACTACCCGGAGCACGAGGCCATCTCCAAGTACGGCGCGGTGGAGGAGTACGAGGCCGCCAAGCGCGGCGACCCCATCCCGCGGTTCCGGGCGCACCTGGTCGAGACCGGCGTGCTGACGGCCGAGCGGGCCGCCGAGATCGCCGAGGCCGCCCGGGCGGAGATGCAGCACGCCGTCGACTTCGGGCTGGAGAGCCCGTTCCCCGAGCCCCATGAGGCGCTCACCTACGTCCACGCCTGAGTGGAGCTTGCGGAACGCACATCAAAGCTGAGGGAGCCCGACATGACGAACGAGACGACCCGCGAGATTCCCTACATCGCCGCGATCAACGAGGCGATCCACCAGGAGATGGCCCGCGACGAGGACGTCGTGTTCTTCGGCCAGAGCGTCGGCAACAACCCCGAGGACCCGTTCGTGAAGGCCTTCGGGGACGGCCGCGTGCGCGTCACGCCGATCTCCGAGACCGCCGAGATCGGCATGGCGGCGGGTGCGGCGCTCGCCGGCAAGCGGCCGGTCGTCGACTGCACGATGGCCGAGTTCCTCCTCGTGGCCATGGACCAGGTCGTGAACGAGGCGAACCGGTTCCACTACATGTCCGGCGGTCAGGTGAAGGCGCCGCTGGTGCTGAAGGCGGGCTACGGCTTCACCGCGGGCTGGGCGGGCCAGCACACCGGCTCCATCTACGGGATGTTCATGGGCATCCCCGGCCTCAAGGTGGCGCTGCCGTCCACGCCTGCCGACGCCAAGGGGCTGATGGCCACGGCGATCCGCGACGACAACCCGGTTCTGTTCCTGCACCACTACCTGCTGACCCTGGAGACGGGGCCGGTGCCCGAGGGCGAGCACCTGGTGCCGTTCGGGCAGGCGGTCGTCCGTCGCGAGGGCGCCGACGTCACGCTCGTGGCCACCGGTTGGACCGTCGGCCACGCCCTGCGTGCGGCCGAGCAGCTTGCTGCCGAGGGGGTGAGTGCCGAGGTCATCGACCCTCGCACGATCGCTCCGCTGGACACCGCCACGGTGCTGGAGTCGGTGGCGAAGACCGGCCGGCTCGTGCTCGTCGACCAGGCGACCCGGCACTCGTCGGTGTCGGCAGTGATCGCCGCCGAGGTGGCCGAGCACGGGTTCTCGTCGTTGCGGGCGCCGATCGTGCAGGTCACAGCCCTAAACGCGTCGATCCCGTACTCGAAGCCGATGGAGGACTACATCCTCCCGGACGAGAACAAGATCGTCACCGCCGTCCGGAAGGTGCTCGGAGCGGGAGTCGTGGCCTGACGTGAGCGGAACGCCGAGCCCGGAACAGCTCCGGGACGCCCTGCGTCTCATGTGGCGGATCCGGGCCATGGAGGAGCGCGTCGGGCAGCTCAAGCGGGCCGGGGAGGTGCACGGCCTGATCCACCTGTCCGTCGGGCAGGAGGGCGTGGCCGCCGCCGTCTGTGGTCAGCTGCGGGACGACGACGCCGTCTACAGCGGGCACCGGGCCCACGGGCACACCCTGGCCAAGGGTGCGCCACTGCAGGCCCTGCTCGCGGAGCTGATGGGACGGGTCGACGGGCTGTGCAAGGGGCTCGGTGGCTCGATGCACCTCGTGGACGTCGAGCACGGGATGCTCGGGGCCACCGGTGTGGTCGGGGGCAACATCCCGATGGCGCTGGGCAGCGCGCTGGCCGCCCGGATGCGGGGCGGCGACGCCGTCGCCGTGGTGTTCTTCGGCGACGGCGCGGTGCAGGCCGGGCAGTTCAACGAGTCGATCAACATCGCGACGCTGTGGAAGCTGCCGGTGGTGTTCGTGTGCGAGAACAACGGCTTCGCGGAGTTCAGCCCGCGTTCGGCGCACACGAACGTCGAGCGGGTGAGCGACGTCGTCGCCCCGTACGACCTGCCGCGCGAGACGGTGGACGGCAACGACTTCGCGGCCGTGTGGTCGGTGTTCGGGCGGATGCTCGCCGGCGTCCGGGCGCGGGAGGGGCCCGCGCTGCTGGAGTGCCTCACCCACCGGCTGCGCGGGCACTACGAGGGCGACCCCGACCGCTACCGCGAGGCCGTCTCGAAGGCGGAGTGGCAGGAGAAGGACCCGATCCTGCGGCTGCAGCGCCAGGGGGCCGCGGACGGCTGGCTGGCCGATGGCGACCCGGTGGAGCTGGAAGCGGCGGCGCGGGCCGAGGTGGACGAGGCCGTGGAGACGGCGCGACGCAGCCCGTTCCCCGACGGGGCGCTGGCGGCATCGCTGGTGCGGGCCGGAGGCAAGGCATGAGTGAGACGCACGAAACGACCTACGCGGCAGCCGTCGCGGGGGCGATCGGTGACGCCATGCGCGTCGACCCCACCGTGTTCGTGATCGGCGAGGACGTCACGGCGGGCGGGCCGTTCACGACGACGGCCGGGCTCGCCGAGGAGTTCGGCACCGACCGGGTGCTCGACACCCCGATCAGCGAGGCGGCCATCTGCGGGATCGCCGTGGGGGCCGCGCAGTCGGGCCTGCGGCCGGTGCTGGAGATCATGTACATCGACTTCATCACCCTCGCGCTGGACCAGCTGTTCAACCAGGCGGCGAAGGCGCACTTCATGTCGGGCGGCCAGCTGACCGTCCCGATGGTGCTGCGCACCCAGGGCGGTGCGGGGCACCGGTCGGGGGCGCAGCACTCCCAGAGCATGGAGAGCTGGCTGACCCACGTCCCGGGACTGACGGTCGTGATGCCCAGCCGGGCCGTCGACGCGGCCGGGCTCCTGGCCAGCGCGATCGCCGAGCCCGGGCCCGTCGTGGTGGTCGAGAACAAGACGCTGTACTTCCGCAAGGAGACCGTGCCCGTCCGTACCCCGCCGGTCCCGATCGGGAGGGCGGCGATCCTGCGTCCCGGCCGCGACGTCACCGTCGTCGCGCTGTCGCGGCTGGTGCACGAGGCACTGGCGGCGGCCGAGGCACTCGCCGCCGAGGGCATCGAGGTGGAGGTGATCGACCCGCGCACGCTCGTCCCGCTCGACCTGGAGACGATCCTCGAGTCGGTCCGGCGCACCAACCGGCTGGTCGTGGCGCACGAGGCGGTGCAGCACGGGGGCTTCGGCGCGGAGATCGCCGCGGCCGTCCAGCACGCGGGCTTCGACGATCTCGACGCCCCGATCGAGCGGGTCGGCGCGCCGTTCCAGCCGATCCCGGTCAGCCCGCCGCTGGAGGACGCGTACCTGCCGGGTGCGGCCGAGGTGCGGGCCGCCGTGCTCGCGACGCTCGGCCGCAGTGACCCCGGTACGGACCTCAGGTCGCGCTGATCACCTGACCCGTCCATTTCTTGCTGATCGCCGCGTACGTGCCGTCGTTCTGCGCGATGTTCAGCCACTCGTCGACCCATTGCTGCATGGCCGGATCGCTCTGCGGGATCAGATAGGCCTTCTGCTCGAAGGTGAAGGGATGGTCAAGGCTCTCCCCGCAGAGCTGTGGGTTCGTCTTCGTCTGCCACCGCACCTCACTGGCGTCCGTGATCATCGCATCTGCCTTCTTGTCGAGGAGCTGGCCGAAGATGGTGTTGTTGTCCGGGAAGTTCACGACCGTGGCGAGGTGGATGTTCGCTTTGTCGAAATCGGCGTTGGTGCCGTCCGGGTTCACGACGACGCGTACTCCCGGCTGATCGATCCGGGCCAATGTCCGATACTTCGAGCGGTCCGTGCAACGGACGATGGCCGCCTTGCCGTCACGCAGGTAGGGGGCGCTGTAGAGCGCGTGCTGCGCCCGGTCGAGGGTGACGCTGACGCCCCCCATCGCCATGTCGCAGTTCGTGCCCAGGTCCTTCAGCACGGTGCCCCACGTCGTCTGGACGAGGTCCAGCCCGACGCCCAGGCGCTGGGCCATGTTCTGGGCCATCTCGATGTCGATTCCGCTCCAGTGCCCCTGCGGATCGCGATAGGTGAACGGCCGGTAGTCCCCGGTGCTGCAGACCCGCACCGTGCCCTGTTTGATGATGTCGGCGAGGTTCGGCGCTTGTGCCGGCGCCGCGGCCGACGCCGTCGAACCACACGCCGCGGCCAGCGTCGCAACAACGGCGGCCGTCACGGCAAAGGCACATCTACGCCACGGACTTTTCATGAGATCGATACCTAGCAGTCCGAGCGTCAATGGCTGAAACAAATAACCGCGCAATTCGGGCCGCTCGGCGGCGGCGACGCCCTCAGCTGGGCGTCGGCCCGGGATATGACGCTGCTCACTGTGCCACTCAGCGGACCACCCCATGGGGTCCGGGCCGTGGGCCGGAACGGCCCGGATGTGCCGTGGAGCGGTGGCGGGGTGTGCCGCGCCACTCGGACCAGAAGGAAGGCGACAGGGGCCTTAAAATAACTAGCATTGCGAACTAGAAGCGGGCGTTTCTCAGCTTCCTGCTCTCCGACGTCCTCCAAGGAGTTCCAGCAGTGACCAGAGTGGTCCCCTCAGGCACGAAGGGGATCGGCCTCCGCTCGGAGCGCGGGCCGGTCCTCATCGCGGTGATGCTGAGCACCGGTCTCGTGGCCCTCGACAGCACGATCATCGCCACGGCCGTCCCGTCCATCGTCAGCGACCTCGGCGGCTTCGAACAGTTCCCGTGGCTGTTCTCGATCTACCTCCTCACCCAGGCGGTGACCGTCCCGCTCTACGGCAAGTTCGCCGACGTCCTGGGCCGCAAGCCGGTGATGCTCTGGGGCATCGCGGTGTTCCTGCTCGGCTCGGTGCTCTGCGGCGCGGCGTGGAGCATGCCCGTCCTGATCATCTCCCGGGCCATCCAGGGGATCGGGGCGGGAGCCGTCCAGCCGATCAGCATGACGATGGTCGGCGACCAGTACACGGTGGAGGAGCGCGGCAAGGTCCAGGGCTACCTCGCCACCGTGTGGGCCATGGCGTCGGTGATCGGGCCGACCCTCGGCGGGGTCTTCGCCGAGTACCTGACGTGGCGGTGGATCTTCTACGTCAACGTCCCCGTCGGGGCGATCGCCGTGGTGGTGCTGGTCCTCAAGTTCACCGAGACGGTCGAGCGCCGCAAGCGTCGTATCGACTACCTGGGCGCAGCGCTGCTCACCCTCGGCTGTTCGCTGCTGATCCTCGGGCTGCTCGAAGGCGGCGTGGCCTGGGGCTGGGGCTCGGTGCAGGGCATTCTGATCTTCGTCGTCAGCGGGGCGATGCTGATCGCCTTCGTGTTCGTCGAGCGGCGGGCCGTCGAGCCCGTGGTGCCGCTGTGGGTGTTCAGCAAGCGCACGCTGGTGGGTGGGAACCTGGCGTCACTGGTCATCGGGGCTCTGCTGATCGGTATGAGCTCCTACCTGCCCACCTTCGCCGAAGGCGTGCTGGGGACCGGTGCGCTCGTCGCCGGCCTGACGCTGGGGGCGATGACCGTCGGGTGGCCCCTCTCGGCGTCCCAGGCCGGGCGCATCTATATGCGGCTCGGCTTCCGGGACACCGCGCTCATCGGGAGCGTCTTCGTCGTCGTCGGGGCGTTGCTGATCGCGCTGCTGCCGATCGGGGCGACGGTGTGGGAGACGGCGGGCGCGGCATTCGTGCTCGGCATCGGTCTGGGCCTCGCCTCGGTCCCCACCCTGGTCGCCGTGCAGTCGACGGTCGGCTGGAACCGGCGCGGCCTGGTGACCGGCACGAACATGTTCAACCGCTCGATGGGCAGCGCCGTCGGGGTGGCGGTACTCGGGGCGATCGCCAACGCCACGCTCGCGAACCGCTTCGCGCATCCACCCGCCGCGGTGGCCGGCCACCTGCCACCGAGTGCCGACGCCACCAGCCTCGTGCTGGGTGGGCACCTCGATCCGGCCTCTCCGGTCGACGCGTTCGTCCGCAGCGCCCTCTACGACGCCACGCACAACGTCTTCCTGGTGATGTTCGCGATCAGCGTCGTCATCGTGGGGGCCGTGCTGCTGATGCCGCGCAAGACCACTGAGCTGACCTTCGCCGAGGACGTTCAGGCGCGGGCGGCGTCGCCCAGCATCCCGACGGCCTGACGGCCCAGCCACCGCTCGGCCTCCTCGTAGGTCCACCCGCAGTCGCCGACGAGGGTGCGCCAGGCGGTGATCCCGAAGCAGAACCAGAGGCGGTCGGCGGCCGCGTCCACGTCCACGCCGGGAGCGAGCAGCCCCCGCGTGTGGAGGTGCTCGGCGACACGACGGAGGGTGTCCCGGTAGTAGGTCGTCGACCGCCGCCAGATCTCCTCGGCGACGTCGTTGCCCGCCATCGACGAGAACATGATCTGGATGGTCTCGTGGTGCGTCTCGTTGCCCATGCGCGTGCCGTGGGCGAGCACGCGCATGGCCGCGTCGAGATCCTCGGTCAGTAGCACCTCGGCGAGGGTCTCCTGCGCGCCCGAGTTCTGGACGGCGTCGGTCAGCAGTTCCGTGAGGATGTCGGCCTTCGTGCCCGCGCTCGCGTACACCGTCTTGACGGCGATGCCGGCGTGCCTGGCGATGTCGGCCACGGTGACGCGGACGTAGCCCTGTGCCGCGAAGAGGTCGCGGGCGCCTCTCAGGATGTCGCGGCGGGTGTCGGCCGCGTCGCTCTCCCGGCGCGGCGAGCGATAGGAGCGCGTCGAAGCCATGCGCGCAGTCTAGGGGTCGGTGCAGGCGTAGGGTATTGATTGCATCGGCATTCACCTGAAACAAGCGTTTACCTGAACCACGCCGCCCGGCCCGTCCTGATCAGAGGTGTTCCATGACCGCCCTGCGGCCCGACCCCGCCGAAGGCCTGCGTATGTATGACGAGCTGCTGGCCGTGCACACGATCCTGCGGCGCGGATCAGCGCTGCTCGCGCAGTCGCTGAAGGTGCTGGCGGGCGACGGTCCCGTTGACGTCCGTGCGCTCGTGTCGGTGGCGCGGTGGCACAGCGGCTTCCTCCACCATCACCACCGGAGCGAGGACGCGCAGTTCTGGCCGCTGCTGCGCCGGCTCTTCCCCGGCTCCGCAGACGACCTGACGCGGCTCACGCGGGAGCACGAGGAGCTCGACGCCGACCTGACCGCACTGTCCGAGGCCATCGACGCGCTCGGCGCGGCACGTACTCGCGCGGAACGCCGGGTGGCGGTGCGGGTGGCCGGGGACAGGGGCTACCCGAAGGCGGTCGTCTGCCGCGACGCCCTCGGCGAGCACCTGGACGACGAGGAGCCCGTGCTGCGCGCGCTGTTCCCCCAGGTGCCCCCGGCCGAGATCCGCACGCTGCGGGCGGCGATCGTGGCGGCGGCTCCGAAGTCCGGTCCGGACCTCGTCCTCGGCCTGCTCTCCGATCCCGAGCCCGCCCCGGGCTACGACACCATCGTGGCGAACTTCCCGCCGCCGGTGCGCTGGCTGCGCCCGGTGCTGCTGCGCCGCTACCAGGCGCGCCGCAAGGCGCTCGGGGTCGCGTAAGGGGGGCGCTCTGCCGGATCCGTGCCGGGGTGGCGCGCGACTGATCTTCGAGCGCTATGGTGGGTCCGTGTCCGATCCTGGGTGTTCGTCCGAACAGCCGGGCCTGGATAGCCGCTCCCTGTATGACGATCATGCCGTACGCTGAGCCGGTGAGCGAAGCCGGGAGCGAGCAGGTGACGAGTCTCGCCGCGCAGATCGGCCGGGTGGCAGCGCCCCTCCGCAGCCAGGTGCTCGACGTCCTGCGCGAGGCCATCCTCAGTTTCCGATTCGCACCCGGACAGCGCCTCATCGAGCGCGAGCTGATCGACATGACCGGGGTCTCCCGTACGACGATCCGCGAGGTGCTGCGCGAGCTCGCCGCCGAGGGGCTGGTCAAGACCATCCCGCAGAAGGGCGCTGTCGTCGTCGCGCTGTCGCCCGAGGAGGCCGAGGAGCTCTACGAGCTCCGCGAGGTCCTCGAGGGGCACCTCGTGAGGAAGTTCGTCGAACGGGCTTCCGACGCCCAGGTGGTCGCACTGCGCCGCGCGTTCACCCAGCTCGAGAGCGTGGTCGAGCGCCGGGAGGGCACGGTGGCCGTGCTCAAGGCCAAGGACGTGCTGTACGAGGTGCTGCTCACGGGTGCGGGCAACTCGGCGTTGCGGGCGAGCCTGTCCCAGCTGCACGCCAGGGTGAGCCTGCTGCGGGCGAGCTCGCTGTCGTCCGGTCCCGGCCGGCCGCCGGAGGCCGTGGCCGAGCTGCGGATGCTCGTCGAGGCCGTCGAAGCCAGGGAGGCGGGCGCCGCGGCCGACGCCATGGTCACGCACGTCCGTGCCGCGGCCCGCACCGGTATCGAGGCGGTCCGCCACTCGTCGCACGCGCTCGTGGCCGCCACCAGCTGACGTTCCGCCCCAACCAGTTCCGCCCCACCATGAGCCGTCCGGCTCGAAGGAGGAGGAGATGGCACACGTCCACGGCAGCCACCACGTCACATTGTCGGTCGGCCCGGCTCAGGAGGACGTCGACTTCCACGTCGGCACCCTCGGGATGCGGTTCATCAAGAGGACCGTGCTGTTCGACGGGTCCCTACCGATCTACCACCTCTACTACAGCAACGCGGCCGGTGATCCGAGCTCGGTGGTCACCACCTTCCCGTTCCGGCAGGCGGGTCTCCGGGGCCGCCGCGGCACCAACCAGGCGCGCGAGGTGCACCTGGCGGTGCCGTCGGGCTCGCTGGACTACTGGCAGCAGCGGCTCTCCTCCCGAGGTGTGGAGGTGGAGAACGCCGAGGTGCTCGAGCAGCGGCGGCTGCTCTTCCGGCACCCGACGGGGATCGAGTACGCCCTCGTCGGCGTGCCCGACGACAGCCGGGTCGGGTGGACGGGCGGCGGCGTTCCGCAGGAGTACGCCATCCACGGCATCTACGGCGTCGGCGTGCACGTGGCCAACCCCGAGAACATGGTCGAGTTCCTCGCCGACTCCTTCTACGGCAAGGCCGTCCTCGAGGAGGGCGACCGGGTGGTGCACCAGGTGGGACAGCCCGGCCAGGGTGGTTCGGTGGAGCTGGTCGTCAACCGCAGGGACGAGCCCGGCACCTGGCGGTACGGGGAAGGCACGATCCACCACTTCGCGTGGAACGCCCAGACCCTGGAGAACCAGGACGCGCTGAAGTTCGAGATCGAGGGCGTCGGCTACACCGACATCTCCGAGCTGAAGGACCGCAAGTACTTCAAGTCCGTCTACGTGCGCACGCCGGGCGGTGCGCTGTTCGAGCTCGCCGTCACCCATGCCGAAGGCGGCTGGACGTGTGACGAGTCGCCGCGGGAGCTCGGGTCGAGGTTCCAGCTTCCCGAGCAGTTCGAGTCGCGCCGCGTCGAGCTGCTCGACCAGCTCGAACCCATCCAGGTGGCCGACGGCCACTGAGCCGCCCGCCCGCGGTCCGCCGACATCCGGTCCACCCGGCACGGCCGGTCGGACGATCTCGGTTGGCAGCGCTCGTCCGATTGTCATACAGTCGGGCAAGCGCTGCGAACTGAGGAGTTGGGTATGCCGGTCGGATCTCTCGCAGGTCGAGTCGCGGTCGTCACCGGTGCCGCCGGCGGGATCGGGGGCGCCACGGCGGCGCGGCTCTCGCGCGAGGGTGCCTCCGTCGTGCTGGTCGACCTCGACGGCGACGCCGCATCGGCGACGGCCGCGCGGCTCGAGGGCGAGGCCATCGGCGTGGCGGCCGACGTCTCGCGCGAGGAGGACGTCGAGCGGTACATGGACGCCGCGGTGGACCGGTTCGGACGGGTCGACCTGCACCACCTCAACGCTGGGATCCCCGGCACCCCGACGGCCCTGCCCGATCTCGGCGTCGAGGAGTTCGACCGGGTGATCGCGGTGAACATGCGGGGGACGTTCCTCGGGCTCCGTGCCGCGTTCCGCCAGTACTTCCTGCAGGGCAGCGGCGGTGCGATCGTCATCACGGCGTCCATCGCGAGCCTGCGCGGGAGTTCCGACCTGCTTCCGTACCACGCCTCGAAGCACGGCGTGCTGGGTCTGATGCGCAACGCCGCGGTGTACGGGGGCCCGCTGGGTGTCCGGGTCAACGGCGTGGCGCCCGGCATCGTGCCCACCGCGCTCTTCGGTTCGGGCGAGGGTCCCGGTGGCAGCGCCGACATGGTGCAGCGCGCCTCGACCACCCCGCTGCGCCGGGCGGGCAGGCCGGAGGAGATCGCGTCCGTCGTGGCCTTCCTCCTCAGCGACGACGCCGCCTACATGACCGGCGAGGCGGTCTCGATCGATGGCGGCGCGTCGATCGTCAACAGCGTGCGTCCCTCCGGTGGTGCCGGCGCGTGGGACACCACGGCGCTCGACGCACGCACCGCTCCCACGGTGGGCCGCGCCTAACAACCGACGCTCTGCTGCGTCACCCGGCGCCGTGCGCGCCATCAGATTGTATGACAGTATGGCAATCAAGTAGGATGACCGACTGCTCACTGAGGAGAGTGCAATGGCGCAGGGTGTCCAGGACCCGGAGGCGGATCTCGGGAAGGCACGTCGCGTCGTCGCCCTGGCCACGGCCGTCGGCAACTTCACGGAGTGGTTCGACTTCGCCATCTACGGGTTCCTCGCCGCCACCCTCGGGCGCCTCTTCTTTCCCGGCGTGAGCCCGGCCGCCTCGCTGCTGGCCTCGCTGGCCGTCTTCGGCGTGGCGTTCTTCATGCGGCCGCTGGGCGGTCTCGTTCTCGGAGCCATGGGCGACCGCCGCGGGCGCCGGGCGCTGCTCACGCTGTCGATCGGCCTGATGGGCCTGTCCACCACCCTGATCGGGGTGCTGCCCACCTACGCGGGGGCGGGTGTCCTCGCGCCGATCCTGCTGGTGCTGCTGCGCTGCCTGCAGGGCTTCTCCGCGGGCGCGGAGTGGACCGGGTCGGCGGCGTTCCTCGTCGAGCACACGCCGGCGAACCGCAGGGGTCGCTTCGCGAGCGTGGTGTCCGCGACCGCCGCCCTCGCCACCGCTTTCGGCGGCATGCTGGTGCTCGCGCTCGAACTGACCCTCACCCCGGAGCAGATGCTGTCGTGGGGATGGCGGATCCCGTTCCTCGTCGCGGTGCCGCTCACGCTGATCGGCACCTGGATCCGGTTGCGGATCGACGAGACGCCGGTGTTCCAGCGGCTGGTGCAGGCGGGAGCGGTCACCGACGCCCCGGTGCGGCGCGCGGGACGCGACGTGCGGGCTATCGCGCTCACGTTCGCGTTCTCCAGCGTGCAGGGCCTCGGCTTCTACTACCTCGCCACCTACGTGATCAGCTTCCTGACCGCCACCGTCAAGCTGCCGGAGTCCCGCGCGCTGGTGCTCGTCGCCATCGGTCTCCTGGTCTACGCGGTCCTCTGTCCGCTGGCGGGGACGCTGAGCGACCGGGTGGGCAGGCGCCGGGTGAACCTCGCAGGCGGCGCCGGGCTGGCGATCGTGAGCGTGCCGGCGTTCGCGCTGATGGGCACCGGCACCGCCGCGGGAGTGGTCGGCGGCATGGTGCTGTTCTCGGTGTTCCAGTCCATGGTCAGCGTCACGACCGTGTGCATGCTCGTGGAGCTGTTCCCGGCCCAGACCCGCTCCACGTCCAGCGCGATCGGGTTCAACCTCGGGCTCGCCCTCATCGGCGGGCCGGGCCCCTTGATCGCGGCCGCCATCGCCGCGGGCACCGGCAGCAGCACCCTGCCCGCGTTGTACATGGTCGTCGTCGCCGTTCTCGGCACCCTCGCGCTGGCCCGGTGGCTCCCCGAGACCGTGGGTCGCGGGTTGGACGCCGACGCGGCCGTCGCCGCAGGATCGGCTTGATGAACGAGCGCAGGAGATTCTGATGAGTGGGTACGAGGTGCTGGCGGTCCGCTACGGGACCAGGCTCGCGCGCAAGGCCGAGAACTATCTGAACTTCCACGTCTACGGCGAGCCCGACGAGGACCTGCCGATGGACTACTTCTTCTGGGTGGTCCGCGACGGGGAGCGCACGATCGTGGTCGACTCCGGGTTCAGCGCCGAGGCGGGCCGGCGCCGGGGTCGAACCCAGCTCGCCGACCCGGGTGACGCGCTCATGGCACTCGGCATCGACCCGGGCACGGTCACCCAGCTCGTCGTGACGCACGCGCACTACGACCACATCGGGAACCTGGAGCGCTTCCCGGCCGCGGAGATCGTCATCGCCCGCCGGGAGTACGAGTTCTGGACGGGCCCGTACGCCACCCGCCCCCAGTTCGCGCACTCGACGGAGGCCATCGAGCTCAGCCGGCTCGCCGCTGCGGGGGAGCAGGGCAGGCTGCGGCTGGTCGAGAAGACCCTCGACCTCGCGCCCGGGATCGAGCTGGTCGTCGTCGGAGGGCACACCCCGGGCCAGCTCGTGGCCCAGGTCGCCGTCGACGACGAGGACGGCGGACCGGGCGCGGTGATCCTGGCCGCCGACGCGCTGCACTTCTACGAGGAGCTCGAGCGCGACCGCCCGTTCTTCGTGGTGGCGGACCTGGTCGACATGTACCGCGGCTTCGACCTGCTGCGCGAGATGTCCGACGACCCGGGCCGGCTGCTCGTGGCGGGTCACGACGCCGCGGTGCCGGACCGGTTCCCGGGCCGGCTGCCCGGCATGCCGGGTGATCTCGCCGAGCTCGTCGTACGGGTCGCCGGGGGGACCAGGACGAAGACGTCGCAAGCAGAGGAAGTGGTGTCATGAGCGAGCTTGTGAGCGAACCAGCGTCACAGCGCAGGCCCACGGTGGGCATGGTCGGGCTGGGCAACATGGGTGGCCGGATGGCGCGCCGCCTGGTCGACGCCGGGATCCCGGTGGTGGGGTTCGACGCGGAGCCCGGACGGGTCGAGGCGGTGGGCGCGAAGGCGCTCGGTGATCCGGCCCAGGTGGCCAGGGCGTCCGAGGTGATCCTGATGTCGCTGCCCGACAGCCACATCGTCGAGCCGGTCGTCCGCGGCCCGAACGGGCTGCTCGCCGGCGCCGCGGCGGGGACCACGATCGTCGACCTGTCGACGGCGGCGCCGTCCTCGACGGTCGCGTTGCACGCCGAGGCGGCGGCGGTGGAGGTCCGCTATCTCGACGCCGGCATCTCCGGGGGAGCTGCCGGCGCGGAGAAGGGCACCTTGACGATCATGGCGGGCGGCGATGCCGATGCGCTGGCGGAGATCGGGTGGGTGTTCGAGCCGATCGCCGCGCACGTGCACCACATGGGCGCTCCGGGGTCCGGGCACACCGCGAAGCTGCTCAACAACTTCCTCAACGCGGTCAGCCTCGCGGCATCGGCCGAGGTGATGGTCGCCGGCCGGCGCGCCGGGCTGGACCTCACCCAGCTGCTCGAGGTGATCAACAGCAGCAGCGGGGTCAACTTCGCGACGCTCAACCGGTTCCCGCGGATCGTGCAGGGCGACTACCTCGAAGGCGGGCTGACCGGCCGCCTGATGACCAAGGATGTGGCGCTCTACGTCGACCTCGTCGGCAAGCTCGGGGTGCCCAGCCTCAACGCGGCGGGGCCGTTGGCGAGCTTCGGGCTGGCCGAGAGCCTCGGCTACGGCGACCAGATCAGCAACCGGGTGGTGGACGCGATCGGTGACGTCGCCGGGGGGACCCGCGTCCACGACAAGACGGAGGAATGACCGATGCAGATCGTCCGGGGCCGCGCCCCCGACTCCACCCCCACCCAGTCCCGCACGGAGACCTTCACCGGCACCGTCTGGGGTGACCCGGTGCTGCCGACCACCGCCGAGGGCAACACCATCAACTCGGTGACCTTCACCCCCGGCGCGCGCACCTACTGGCACCACCACACCGGCGGCCAGATCCTCGTGGTGACGGCAGGCCGGGGATGGGTCTGCACGCACGGCGAGCGGCCGGAGGTGATCCGGGCCGGAGACGTGGTCTGGGTGCCGCCGGGCGAGCGGCACTGGCACGGCGGCACGGCGGACACCGTGATGACGCACCTGGCCGTGTCGCTCGGCCCGACCGTGTGGCTGGACGAGGTGGACGAGAACGAGTACCGCGCCCTGATGGCGCCAGGAGGGCAGCAATGACCAGCGATGCGACCACCGACGGGCGATACGAGCAGGGTCTGGCGATCCGGCGGGAGGTGCTGGGCGACGCCCACGTCGACCGGTCGCTCGCCGGGGTGAGCGACTTCGCCCGTCCCGTGCAGGAGTACGTCACCAGCACGGCGTGGGGTGAGATCTGGAGCCGGCCCGGCCTGGACCGGCGGACCCGCAGCCTGCTGAACCTCGTGATGCTCACGGCCTTGAACCGCAACCACGAGCTGGGCGTGCACGTCCGGGGTGCCGTCACCAACGGGTGCACCGAGGTGGAGATCCAGGAGGCGCTCCTGCAGGCCGCGGCCTACTGCGGTGCGCCTGCCGCTCTGGAGTCCTTCCGGGTGGCCGAGCGCGTGCTCGGCGAGCTCTCGGCGGAGCACAACGGGACCGGTCGTGTCTGAGCTGCCGGCGGGGCCCGTCGGGTTCGTGGGTCTGGGCCGGATGGGCGACCCCATGGTGCGCCGGCTCGTCGCCGCCGGCCTGGCGGTGCGCGCCCACGACGCGGCGCCCGGTCCCCGGGCGGCGCTCGCCGACGTCGTCACGGTCGTCGACAGGCCGGGCGAGGTCGTGGTGGACGGTCCGTCGGTCGTGGTGCTGATGCTGCCGAACTCGGACATCGTCGAGGCGGTGCTGGCCGACGGGCTGCTCGACGCCCTCACCCCCGACACGGTGCTGGTCGACATGGGCTCCTCGGAGCCGCTGCGCACCACGGCGCTCGCCGAGCAGGTGGCCGCCCGGGGCGCCATCATGATCGACGCCCCGGTGTCCGGTGGGGTCTCTGGCGCCACCAAGGGCACCTTGACGATCATGGTCGGCGGCCCGGACGACGCGGTCGCCGGTGTGGAGCCGCTACTGGCGCTCCTCGGCCGGGTGCGCCACGTCGGCCCCGTCGGCGCGGGCCACGCCCTGAAGGCGCTCAACAACCTGATGTCCGCGGCCCACCTGCTCGCGAGCTCGGAGGCGTTGCTGGCCGGGGAACGGTTCGGCCTCGACCCCTCGGTGATGCTCGACGCGGTGAACTCCTCGAGCGGGCGCAGCGGCTCCACCGAGAACAAGTGGCCCAACTTCGTGGTGCCCGAGACCTACGACTCCGGGTTCGCGCTCGCGCTCATGGTCAAGGACATCCGCATCGCGCTGGGCCTGGCCGAGGCGACGGGCGCGCCGTCCGCGCTCATCAGCCGCACCGTCGAGCTGTGGGGCGAGGCGGCCACCGCTCTTCCCCCTGATGCCGACCACACCGAGATCGTGCGCTGGCTGCGGGCCGGCGAGGCGACGGATCCCGATCCGAGGAGCAACCCATGACGCTGACCGCAGAGCAGCAGGAGATCAAGGACGAGTTCATCAAGGTGCGCGGCACCTGGGGTGACGCGTGGGAGCGGATGCTGGAGCTCGACCCGCCGTTCGTCCGGGCCTACCTGCACTTCTCCGCCGTGCCCTGGACCGGGGAGTCCCACCTCGAGCCCAAGGTCAAGGAGTTCGTCTACATCGCCGCCGACGCCGCGGCGACGCACCTCTACGTGCCCGGGATCCGCCAGCACGTGGCCGCCGCGCTGGAGCACGGCGCCACCCCGCAGGAGGTCATGGAGGTCATCGAGCTCACCAGCACGCTCGGCATCCACGCCAGCAACATCGGCGTGCCGCTGCTGCTGGAGGTGCTCGAGGAGGAGGGGCTGCGCGACGGCCCCGCCCCGCTCGACGAGCGCCGCGAGCGGCTCAAGGCCGAATTCACGGCCAACCGGGGCTACTGGCACACCTTCTGGGACGGCCTGCTGGAGCTCGACCCCGACCTGTTCGAGGCCTACGTCGAGTTCTCCTCGGTGCCCTGGAAGACCGGGACCCTGCCGCCGAAGATCAAGGAACTCATCTACATCGCGTTCGACGCCTCCGCCACCCACCTCTACGTGCCCGGACTGAAGCTGCACATGCAGAACGCGGTCCGGCTCGGAGCGACGGCCGGGGAGATCATGGAGGTGCTCGCGATCGTCAGCGTGATCGGCATCCACGCCGCGACGACCGCAGCCCCCATCCTCGCCGAACTGACCGAGCGCGCTCCCCGGTGACTGCCGGCCGGCTCGGCACCGGGGGACGGTCGAGTCGGTCGGTGCGCCCGTGCTGTGGGTGCGGCGCAAGTGGGATGTGCGCCGCACCCGCAGCCGGGGTGCTCGTCCTCCGATCGCGGGAGCGGTCAGGGCAGGTGCCGGACGCCGCCGGGGTCGGCGGCCGCGCGTAGCCGGGAGGCGTCCTGCCCGGGTGGGGCACCGAACATGCGGCGGTACTCCCGGTTGAACTGGGACGGGCTGTCGTAGCCGACGAGATGCCCGACCCCGGCGACGTCATCGGGCCTGGCCACCAGCAGCGATCGCGCTTCCTGCAGGCGGATGCGTTTCTGGAACTGCAGCGGGCTCATGGTCGTGACGGCGCGGAAGTGCCGGTGGAACGCCGGCGTGCTCATCCCGGTCATCCGCGCGAGGTCCTCGATCCGCATCGGCTCGGCGTAGTAGTCACGGATCCACCTGACCGCCCGGCTGACGTGGGACAAGCTGCTGTCGGCCAGGCCGATCTGGCGGATCATGCCGCCGTGCGGGCCGGTGAGCAGCCGCCAGAGGATCTCCCGCTCGATCAGCGGGGCGAGCACGTGAGCGTCGGCCGGGCGGTCGAGCAGCCGCAGCATCCGGGCCACGGCGTCGAGCAGGTCGACGCCTGCCTCGCCGGTCGCGATCGCCGGCAGCCCGGCCGTGGCGCGCGACCACGGCCCGGCCGGCGCCTCCAGCAGCAGCGGTGCGATCACGGCAGGCGCCAGCACCAGGCCCACGGCCAACGCCGGGGTCTGCGGGGTGGCGCCGAGGAAGTGGCCGGTGACGGGCAGGTCGGTGGTGACCATGAGGCACTGCCCCGCCCGGTACTCGAACACCTGGTCGCCGAGCAGGAGGCGCTTGCCGCCCTGAGCCATGACGACCAGCAGCGGATCGGTCAGCGAGTGGTCCGGCTCCCCGGTCTCCACCGTGGACAGCAGCAGCCCTGCGATCGAGGTCTGCAGGTCGGGTCGGGCGTGAGCCGCGATGAGGCTGCGGATCTCGTCCAGGAGGTCGGTGGTGGTGCGCACGGTCCACGGAAGCACCCGCCACGGCGCCTGGCAAGCCGATCGGATCGGAGTCGAGAGGATCGTGCAAGACCTGGCGCGTATCGGTCTACCGCGGGTCCCGTCGCTCGCGCTTGCATGGTTCCACCATTCCGACACCCGCTGGAGCCGTGCTCATGCCTCTCGACCACTACGTCACCCTCGGCCGTTCCGGGCTGCGGGTCAGCCCGTTCGCCCTCGGCGCGATGACCTTCGGAGAGGATCCCGGGGGCGCCGGTACCAGCGTCGAGGAGTCGGAGAAGATCCTCGCGACCTACCTGGACCTCGGCGGGAACTTCGTCGACACGGCGAACTTCTACACCAACGGCCACGCGGAGAAGATCCTCGGCGACTTCTTCGCCGCCCACCCCGGCCGCCGGGAGCACGTGGTGCTGGCGTCGAAGTTCTTCGGCAACCTCTTCCCCGGTGACCCCAACGGTGGGGGAGCGGGGCGCGGGTCGATCATCGCCCAGCTCGACGAGACCCTGCGTCGCCTGCAGACCGACCACCTCGACCTGTACTGGCTGCACCACTGGGACCGTCACACGCCGCTCGAGGAAACGCTGCGCACCCTCGACGAGCTGGTCTGGGCGGGGAAGATCCGCTACATCGGGTTCTCCAACACCCCGGCATGGTTCACCGCCCAGGCCCAGACCACGGCGCTGCTGAAGGACTGGACCCCGCTGATCGCGCTCCAGGTGGAGTACTCGCTGCTGGCCCGCACCGTCGAGGGCGAGCTCGCCCCGCTCGCGCTCGACCAGGGCATGGCGCTGGTCCCGTGGAGCCCGCTGAAGAACGGCTTCCTCTCGGGCAAGTACCGCCGTGGCACGCAGGTCAGCGACTCCGCCCGCACGGCCTTCGTCGGTGGGCCCACCGAGGACGAGTTCGCGGTCATCGATGCGGTCGCCGCGGTGGCCGACGAGCTCGGGACCACGTCAGCGGCGGTGTCACTGGCCTGGCTACGCGCCCGCCCGGGCACCGTCGTACCGATCCTCGGCGCCCGGCGCGTCGAGCACCTCGAGAACAACCTCGCCGCACTGGAGGTGACCCTCACACCCGAACACCGTCGCGGGCTGGACGAGGTCTCGGCCCCGACGTTGGACTACCCGGCACCGATGCCCGGTGAGCAGCGGGCGATGCTGCAGTTCGCGGGCGCCACCGTGGACGGTGTGACGTCCACCGTGTACCCACCACTGCTGCAGAGCGACGTCCGCTACTGACGCTCCGCGGCGACCGAGGTCCTACTCGTCGCCGTGCCACCAGCGCCGCTTCGGCGAGCGGATCTCCACCGACCCGGCGCGCACGGACCCGGTGAGCCGGAAGGTCGGACCGGGGGTGCCGTCGGAGCCGCCGCGCCTCTTGTCCTCGAAGCTGCTGAGCACCGACTGCACCTCGTGGTGCTCGACGCGGGCACCGTGCGGCATCCGCATCTCGACCGAGCCGGCCACCACGTCCAGCTCGATCTCGACGACGTCGTGCGGGATCCGTGCCTTCGTGAAGTCGAGCTCGGTCGACCCGACCTTCGTCCGGACCACCAGGCGGGCAGGCACGTCCCACTCGCCGCGCCGGGTGAGGGAACCGAGGACGCTGCGCAGCTCGGTGGAACCCGAGGTGATCACCGCGTCGGACGTCGGCTGCGGTCGCACCGGGGAACGGTGCCGCGTGCCGGTGCCGGCGGGTTGTTCCGGGTGCGCCATCCCCGGCAGGTCGAGCAGCACCACGTTCAGCTCTCCCCGGGTGCGGGCGGCGAGCGCCGCATCGACCCGCCGGGTGAACTCGTCGAGATCGAGCAGGCCGGCACCCGTGGCGCGCTGCAGCAGTTCGACGACGTGCTCGCGCTCCGCGTCGGACACGCGCAGGGACCGTGGGTCGGGAACATGATCGGGCACGGGCAGACCGTAGCGAGCAACCCGGCAATGGTCATCAACCGATCAGCGGGCGTGGCCGGCGGCGATCCCTACGCCGGCAGCTCGGCCTCGCCGCGCAGCCAGCGGCGCAGCAGCTCCTTGAGGACCTTGCCCGTCTCGTTGCGGGGCAGCGCGGGTAGTGGTTCGACCCTGCTGGGCTGGTACCACTGTGTCATCGCCTGCTCGTCGAGGAAGGCGCGGACCTCGGGAAGCGACGGTGGGGTGGTCCGGGAGACGATCAGCGCGCAGGCGAGCTCGCCGCCGTCACCGTCGGGATAGCCGACGAGGGCCACCTCGTCGATCGCCGGGTGGCCGAGCAACGCCGCCTCGACGTCCGCGACGGGGATCATGAACGACCCGCCGATCCGGTCTGCCGCCCGGCCCAGCAGGCGGAGGCCGCCGCGCCCGTCGGGGACGCCCAGATCGCCGGTGTCGTACCAGCCGTCGTCGTGATCGGCGAGGACCGTCACCTCCCCGCTGTCGCGGCCGACGGTCGCCAGGCACGACCCGCTGCCTCGCAGGTACACCCGCCCCGGCCGCTCGTCGCTGACCGGGCCGTCGGAGCGGAGGTCGACCTCCATGCCCGGCCCCGGCCGGCCCACGCTGTATGCGGCCCAGTCCGGTGGATCGTCGGGGTTCGTGGTCGTGCCGACGGCCTCGGTCGATCCCCAGAAGGACTGCAGGGGCAAGCCGAACACCTCGGCGACATCCGCGATCAGGGGGGCGAGGATCACCGTGCCCATGGCGCCGGCATTGCGCAGCGGGGGAAGCGGACGGGGGTGCCTGCGCAGCTCATCGACGAGGGCGGCCCACACGGCGGGCGCACCCCACATCGAGGTGGTGCCCGTGTCTGCCAGCAGTGCCAGTCCACCGGCGGGCTCCCAGTCGTCCATGAACGCGGCCGTTCCACCGAGGAACAACGGACGGAGGATGGCGCCGACCACCCCGCCCAGATGGGTCAGCGGGGACGACGTCGCGAAAACGTCGGAGGGGCCGCCGCCCTGGGTGACGGCCGTGGTGGCGATCAACGAGTGGACGCTGTTGTAGGTGCGCAGCGCCGCCTTCGGCTCACCGCTGGTACCGGAGGTGAACAGCACCAGTCCCACGCGGTCCGGGTCGGGGGTGAGCGCCTGCAGGGAGTGTGCGTGCGTCACCTCCCACGGGGTCAGCTGGAAGTGCCGGGTGAAGTCGACCTCGTCCTCGGCGACGGCGTCGCCCAGCACGACCCGGTGCCGCAGAGCGGGCAGGCGACCGGCCGCCTCCGCGAGCGCCGATGCGTGGTCGAAACCGGCCCAGCGGTCGATGGTGATGCAGACCTGCGCGCCCGTGCGGTGCAGCACCCGTTCCAGCTCGCGAGCGCGGATCGTGGTCATCATCGGCGCGAGGACCGCGCCGATCCGCGCACACGCCAGCAGCAACGCGGGCACCTGCCACCGGTTCGGCAGCTGCACCGCCACCACCTGGCCGGGCCGCACGCCCAGCTCGTAGAGGGCGCCGGTGAACCGGTCCACCCACTCCGCGTACTCGCGGTAGGTCACCCGCACCATGCCGGATCCGGCCTCGTGGGCGACGACAGCCATGGCGTCCGGCTTCTCGTCCCGCCACCGGGCGAGGTCGTCGAGCGCGCTCTCCTTCCGCCAGGCACCGAGGGCCCGGAACGTCTCGATGTCCGAATCGGAGGGGCGCAGGTCCAACGCGGCGGCGAAGCTGACTTTTCCGGCCGTCATTGGAATCAGAATAGTCACGCCGGGTCCGGTGGCGCTATCGGATGACAGAGGAAAACGCGGAGAATGTCGAGAACGGCGGATTTCCTGAAATGTGAATGGTGTCGTCTACGACCTGAGCCGTTCCACCACCGGCTCGAAAGCCTCCCGGTACGGTTCGTGCACGGTGACGTAGGAGAACCCCCAGCGCTCCCGGCCCGCCACCAGCTGTTCGGCCATCTGCTCGACGGTGCCGATCAGGAGGTACGGCATCTCCAACGCCTCGTCGGCGGTCATCTCGGTGCCGAACCTGCTGATGATGTCCTCGGCTGTGGCCCGCCGGTCCGTGGTGGGCACCACCATCTGCACCAGCAGGTGCCGCTCGATGTTCCCGCTGCGCTCCCCGGCCTGCTCCCGCACGAACCGCATCCGGGCGTCGGTCTCCGCGGCGGTGGCCAGCCGGAACGTCCCCGGCGGGCGGCCTGCCACCTGGTAGGCACCGGCGACGCCGACGATGTCGGCGTGCCGGGCGGCGATCGTCAGCACCCGGTCTCCCGTGCCGCCGACGATCAGCGGCGGCCCGGAGCCGCCGAAGCCGCTGCGCTGCACCGGCTGCGGCGCGGTGCCGCCCGGGAGCGCGGCCTGCTCGCTGGAGAACAACCGCCCCAGCTCGGAGATCGTCTCCTCCAGGGCCCGGGCGCGTGAGCCGAAGGACGTCCAGGGGATGCCTGCGGCGTCGAACTCCCACTTCATGTGCCCCGCGCCGAGCCCGATCTCCAGCCGGCCGTCGGTGAGGATGTCCGTGCTGGCCACCTCGCGGGCCAGCAACGCCGGGTTCCAGAACTGGGCGTTGAGCACGAGAGTGCCCACCCGCAGGCGCTCGGTGGCGTCGGCCGCGGCCAGCAGCACCGGGAACGGCGCCGGTGCCCCGAGGTGATCAGCGGCGAAGACCGTGTCGAACCCGGCGCTCTCCCCACGCCGGCACGTCTCCTGCAGATCCCGACGGGACGGGATGCCGAAGACGTTGAAGGAGAACCGGAAGTCACGGGGCATTCGGACACCCTGCCCGGCGGGGCGGCGGCCACACAACGTCGTTCGCGCGGAGCGGACTCCGAAATGAGACACGCCATGACGCGGTGCGGAGATCCCGGGGGGACCAGAGCCACCGATCGCTATTTCCACGACCGGTCCGGTGGCACTGTGAATTCCTAGTCGGGCCGAACACCGCATCGCTGGGATGAGGGGATCGTGTGGCATACGAGTACATCGTCGTCGGGGGTGGGACGGCCGGGTGCGTGCTCGCGTCGCGGTTGTCCCAGGATCCCGGGGTGCGGGTGCTGCTCCTCGAGGCGGGCGGAGCCGGCAGGCCGGCGGCCATGGCCGATCCGTTGGGATGGCCGCTCCTGTTCGGGACGGAGGTCGACTGGGCGTACGAGACCGCGCCGCAGCCGGGGGCCCGGGACGCGGTCTTCCCGTGGCCGCGCGGGAAGGTTCTGGGCGGGTCGAGCGCGATCAACGCGATGATGCACTCCCGGGGCCATCGCGACAGCTACGACGCCTGGGCGGCCGACGGCGCCACCGGCTGGGACTACGCGTCGATGCTGCCGTTCCTGAAGCGCACCGAGCGCGCAGTGGACGGCCGTGACCCGCGCTACCGGGGGATGGACGGCCCGATGACCGTGACGCAGGGCGAGACGGACCACGTCCTCTGGGAGGCCGCGTTCGAGGCTGCGCTCGAGGTGGGCCACGCGGCCGCGGGCGACCTCAACAACGGCATCGACGACGGGGTCGGCTGGAACGAGTACAACGTCGTGGGCGGGGCCCGGCACAGCGCCGCCGACGCCTACCTGACCCCGGTGCTCGGCCGGTCCAACCTCGACGTGGTCACGGGCGCGCAGGCGCGGCGGCTCGTCCTCGACGGCGGACGTTGCCGCGGCGTCGAGTACACGGTGGACGGTGAGCTCCGCACCGCAGCCGCGGAGCGCGAGGTCGTGCTGGCGGCGGGCGCGATCGGCTCGCCGCAGCTGCTCCTGCTCTCCGGGATCGGACCGGCGGCCCAGCTGCGGGGGGCCGGCATCGACGTGGTCGCCGACCTGGCGGCGGTGGGGGAGAACCTGCACGACCATCCGATGTCCACCGTGGGCTACGGCGCGACGAGCCCCGTCCGTGCGACGTGCTTCGTCCGCAAGCCCCACGTCCGGGTCCGCAGTGATCCCGCCGGCCCGGTCGACCTGGACCTGCTGTTCGTGGACACGCCGTCCGGTCCGCTGGGGGCACTCGGCACGGGGGACGGGTTCGGAGTGAGGTTCGGGCTGATGACGCCGTTCAGCCGCGGGTCGGTGCGGTTGAACAGCGCGGACCCCGAGGGCGCTCCCCTCATCGACCCGAACTACCTCGCCGACGAGCGGGACGTCGAGCGCCTGGTCGTCGGCCTGCGGCGGGCGCGGGAGGTGGGGGAGGCGAAGGCGTTCTCGCCGTGGCGCGACCAGGAGCTGTTCCCCGGCCCCGACGTGCGCGACGACGAGGCGTGCGGTGACTTCGTCCGGCGGAGTCTGACGACGTTCTTCCATCCGGTGGGGACCTGCCGCATCGGCGTCGACGACGCCGCGGTGGTCGACCCGGAACTGCGGGTCCACGGCATCGAAGGCCTCCGGGTCGCCGATGCCTCGGTGATGCCGTCGATCGTCTCGGCGAACACGAACGCCACGACCCTCGCGATCGCCGAACGGGCGGCGGCGCTGCTGACCGGGGAACACTGACCCCACCCCGCGAGTCGCCCGTTTCGGGTGCGCGAGTCGCCCGGATTCCGCGGGCGACTCGCGCTCAGGCCAGCGTCCCGGCCCGCCTGCCGAACACCGCTCCCGAGGTGAGGCCGGTACCGCCGGGATAGTTGCCGCTGAACAGACCGCCCAGCATCTCGCCGCAGACGAACAGGCCGGGCAGCGGTTCGCCGCCCTCGGCCAGAACGCGGCCGGAGGTGTCGGCGTGCAGGCCACCGAAGGTGAACGTGATGCCGCAGGTCACCGGGAACGCGTAGTACGGCGCCGTCTCCAGGGGGCTCGCCCAGTGGGACTTGGGCGGCTCGACCCGGGCCGCCCTCCCGTCCTTGACGGCGAGGTCGAGCGGGACGCTGCGGTCGATCCCGGCGTTGAACCCGTCCACCGTGCGGCGCAGTGCGGCCGGGTCCACGTCGATCCCGGCGGCCAGGTCCTCGACCGTCTGCCCGACGACCACCGACACCCCGGGCATGTCGTACTCCTCGGTCCGCAGCTGTGACCGCGTGGTGGCGTCGAACAGCTGGAAGGCCAGGCCGCCGGGCTGGGTGAGGATCCGGGCGCCGTACTCGGCGTAGGTGTAGTTGCGGAAGTCGGCGCCCTCGTCGAGGAAGCGCTCCCCGTTCTTGTTCACCACGATGCCGAGCGGGTAGCCGCCCCGGGTCAGCTGGTTGGTCAGCTCCCGGTTGCTCTCGTTGCCGGGGAACCACGCGTCCCACGCCACGCTGTGGCAGGTGGTCCAGTCGCCGTGGGTGGCGGCGCCCGCGGCGATCGCGGCGGTGAGCATGTCGCCCGTGTTGAGGGGGGTGCCGCGCACCTTGGCCCGTTCCCAGCCCTCGCCGAGGTGTTGCCGGCGCAGCCGGGGGTCGGCCTCGAACCCGCCTGCGGCCAGGACTACCGACTCGGCACGCACCGTGCCGCTCCCGCCCGTAGTGTCGGTCCACGTGACGCCGCGGACCGCCCCGGCGTCGCGCACCAGCTCACCGGCGCGCACGCCGTACCGGATCTCGACGCCGGTCTTCTCCGCCGCCTGCGTGTGCTGCTCGACGAGGCCCTTGCCGCCGCCCGTGCTCCCGAGCGCCAGCCCACCCCAGAAGACCTGACGGCCCTGCGCGTCGGGGTAGGCCTGGCGCTCGTACATCAGCCGGAAGCGCAGCCCTTTGCCGTGCAGCCACCGCAGGGTGTCCTGGCTCTCGGTGATCAGCACCGCGGTGAGGGCGGGGTCGTTGCGGCCGCCGGTGACCGTGGTCATGTCGGCGGCGAACGCCTCGGGCGGGTAGGGCGGGAGCACCGTGACCGCGTGCCGGTCGTCGTCGTCGAGCAGGTCGGCGACATCGGGGAGCCCGTTGTGCGCGATCCGCACCGCGCCCGCCGTGTAGTAGCTGTTGCCGCCTGCCGTGGCGGGGTCGCCCTTCTCCAGCAGCAGCACCCGCCTGCCCCGCTCGGCGGCGGCGTGTGCCGCGCTGAATCCGGCGTTCCCCCCGCCCACCACGACGACGTCGACGGACTCGTCAGTCACCGGCACCGCTGTCCCACCCCCGTGTTCGCCCACCACCACTTGTCCCCGGGTCGCCATCACTGTATGCAACTGTCGACCATGCGTGACGAATGCGGCACTCGATCCGGTGCCGGACATTCGGGCGCCGGTGCCAGGCGTGAGTGAGGGACGGTGGATGGAGCGACGACGCTCGACGGCCGCGGCCGACGACCAGGGTGAACCGGGTGCGGGCCGCGCCGGTCCGCTCCGCCGCTGGTACCGCTTCGCGCCGCTCGCGGTGGCCGTCATCGTGACGGGCGCGGTGGTGGCCACGGCTCCGGTGGACACCGCGGGCTCCGGTGGCTCCGCGCTGCGGGACGTGATCGGCGAGCGGCAGCTGCGGATCATGGCTCCGGCCGCACCCGGTGGTGGCTGGGACCAGACCTCGCGCGAGATGCAGGGCGCGTTGCGCGAGCTCGTCGGCCGCACCGAGGTCTACAACGTGGCCGGGGCGGGCGGCACGATCGGGCTGAGCCAGTTCGTGCGGCGCACCGGTGACCCGACCGAGCTGATGACCACCGGGCTGATCATGGTCGGCGCGGTGGAGGCCAACGGCTCCCCGCACTCGCTCGCCGACACCATGCCGCTGGTGCGGCTGACCACCGACTACCAGGTGGTGGTGGTCGCGGCGAGCTCCCCGCTCACGGACGTGGCCGGCCTGGTGAGTGCGATGCGCACCGACATCGCGGCCGTGTCGATCTCGGGCGGGTCGGCGGGGGGCGCCGAGCAGATCCTGGCCGGCCTGCTGGCGAAGGCCGTCGGGGCCGACCCGGCGAAGGTCAGCTACGTGGCGCACTCCGGTGGTGGGGAAGCCCTCACGACCCTGCTGTCCGGACGCTCGACGATCGGCGTCTCCGGGGTCTCCGAGCTGCAGTCACAGATCGAGGCGGGCACGGTGCGCGCCCTCGCGGTGTCGAGCCCGGACCGGCTGCCCGGGTTGCCCGACGTGCCGACGCTGCGCGAGAGCGGCGTGGACGTGGAGCTGCAGAACTGGCGCGGCGTCGTCGCGCCGGCCGGCATCAGCCCGGAGCAGGAGCAGGCGCTGGAGGGACTGCTGGTGGACATGACCCGCACCGACGCCTGGCGGGACGCGCTCGACCGCCGGGGCTGGGGGGACGCGACGCTCGCGGGCCCGGAGTTCGAGGAGTTCGTCCGGACCGAACAGGACCGGGTGTCACGGGTGCTCGACGAGATCGGACTGGGATGAGCGACGCGACGACCAGCCGGGAGACCGCAGAGCCGGCTCCCGACCCGACGGCCCCCGCACCGGGGAGCGTGGACCGGGGCACCGTGCTCGCGTCCGCGGCCTTCGGCGCGATCATGCTGGTGGCGGCCGTGCTCGTGATCGTGGACGCGGTGCGGCTGCCGGACACCACGGCGGTGGTGGGCCCGGCGGCGGTGCCGCTGCCGGTCGGGGTGCTCCTCGGCGCCGTCGGGGCGGGCCTGCTGGTCGACTCCCGCCTCAAGCTCCGGGTCGCCGTGAGCGGACCGCCGTGGCAGTCCCGGGCGGGGCTGCGCGTGCTCGCGCTGGTCGCGGCACTGGTGGCGTTCGCCCTGCTGCTCCCGCTGCTGGGCTACGTCGTGACGGCGACGGCGTTGTTCGTGGCGGCGGCCCTGCTGCTGGGTGCCCCACGCGGATGGCAGGTCGTGGCGTACGGGTGGGCGCTGGCCGCCACCGTCTTCCTGGTGTTCGACCGGCTGATCGGGCTCGCCCTGCCCGCCGGCCCGTGGGGGTTCTGAGGTGGACCAGCTCGGGCTCCTCCTCGAGGGTTTCGCCGGCGCGCTGACGCCGGAGCACCTGATGTGGGCGCTGATCGGGGTGACGATCGGGACCGCGGTCGGGGTGCTTCCCGGCATCGGTCCGGCACTGACGGTCGCGCTGCTGCTGCCCATCACGTTCCGGCTGGAGCCCTCCAGCGCGCTCATCCTGTTCGCCGGCATCTACTACGGCGGCATGTACGGCGGCTCGACCACGTCGATCCTGCTCAACACCCCCGGCGAGAGCGCGTCGATGATCTCCGCGCTGGAGGGCAACAAGATGGCGCGGGCCGGGCGGGCGGCGGCCGCCCTGTCCACCGCGGCGCTCGGCAGCTTCGTCGCCGGCACCATCGGCACGGTGGCGCTGACGTTCCTGGCGCCGGTCGTGGCCGATTTCGCGACGGGATTCGGGCCACCGGAGTACGTGGCGCTGATGGCCGTGGCGTTCGTGACGGTGAGCGCGCTGCTCGGGCCTAACCTGCTCAAGGGCGTGGCCAGCCTGCTCGTCGGCGTCACGATCGGGCTGATCGGGATCGACTCGCAAACCGGCCAGCCCCGGCTGACCTTCGGCGTCGACGCGCTGCTGGACGGCATCGACGTCGTCATCGTCGTGGTCGCGCTCTTCGCGCTCAGCGAGGCCTTCGGGCACCTGCTCACCGGCACCGGGCACTCCACCGTGCAGCCGTTGCGGGAGCGCCTGATGTTGTCCCGGTCGGACTTCCGCCGGTCCTGGCCCGCGTGGCTGCGCGGCACGGCACTCGGGTTCCCCATCGGGAGCCTGCCCGCGGGCGGCGCCGAGGTGCCGACGTTCCTCAGCTACAGCGTCGAGAAGAAGCTGACCAAGCACCCCGAGGAGTTCGGCCACGGTGCCATCGAGGGCGTCGCCGGGCCGGAGTCGGCGAACAACGCCGCCGCGGCCGGCGTGCTCGTGCCGCTGCTGACGATCGGGCTGCCCACGTCGGCCACGGCCGCGGTGATCCTCACCGCGTTCCAGTCCTACGGGCTGCAGCCGGGCCCGCAGCTGTTCACGGAGTCAGGGCCGCTGGTCTGGACCCTGATCGCGAGCCTGTATGTCGGTAACGTCATGTTGCTGGTGCTCAACCTGCCGCTGGCCCGGGTGTGGGCGAGGCTGCTGCAGATCCCGGCGTACGGGATCTACGCCGGCGTGCTGGTGTTCGCCACCCTCGGCGCCTTCGCCGCGGGCGGCACCACCGTCGACCTGCTGGTGCTGTGCGGGCTGGGCCTGCTCGGCCTGCTGATGCGCCAGGCGGGAGTGCCGGTGGCGCCCGCGGTGGTCGGGCTCATCCTCGGCCCGATCGCCGAGCAGCAGCTACGCCGGGCACTCACGCTGTCGGAGGGCGACCCGTCGATCCTCGTGTCGTCGCCGATCACGGTGTTCCTGTGGGTGGTGGTGGCGCTGGCGCTGCTCATCCCGCTCGTGCTGCCGGTGGCCACGAAGCGCAGGCGCGCGCTCGTGACCGCGGGGGACGGCGAGGAGAGCTGACGCGAAACCCCCGCGAGTCGCCCGTTTCCGGCCCGCGAGTCGCTAGAAGCGGTAGCGCAGGATCCGGCCGACGTCGCGGAAGCCCGGGAGCCGGGCGAGCACCCACATGCTCGCCCGGCCGGAGCGCGGAAGCTCCTCCACACCCGGCATGTCGACGCTGCGCAGCGCGTCGAGACACTCCAGCCCGTCGTGCCAGCTCTCGAGCTTCCGCGGGTCGTCGATCGCCCAGTGCAGCGTGGCGCCCGAGTTGCGCACCGCAGGCACGAACCGCTGCAGGCGGATGCCCAGCGACCCGTAGCAGTCGAAGAGCAACTGCCCGGTGGGGAACCGCCCGGTGATGCGCTCGACGAGGCGCCTGCCGTCCTCCTCGCGCAAGTACATGGTCAGACCCTCGAAGACCGCGACGGTGGGGCGGTCGGCGGGCACGTCGTCGAGCCACCCGTCATCGGTCACGGACGCGCCGACCGTCCGGTAGTCGCCCGCGGGCGCCGGCAGCAGGCGGTCGCGCACGGCGATCACCTCCGGGTGGTCGACGTCGACCCAGCGGACCGACGGCGGCGGGTCGAGTCGCTGAACCCGGGTGTCGAGCCCGCAGGCCAGGTGCAGCACCGTGGCGTCCGGGTGGGCGGCCAGGAACTCGGCGGTCCACCGGTCGAGCCGGCGGGCCCGCAGGGCGACGCCGGCCCCGGTGGTGGCGGTCATCCCGGTCCTGGCGAAGTCGTAGTCGATGCGCCGCACCGCGTCGTCCGCCGCACGGTCGTGCAGGATCGGGTGCGGGGAGCGGCTGTCGAGGGCCCTGCCGTAGAGGGTGGCGAGCATCGTCTCCGGCGCGCCGGTGAGGATGATCTTCTCGCGGTCCGCCCCGGGCTCGATCATGGGCGAGACGCTAGCCCAGATCCGGCAAATTCGGCATAAAGGAACTTCAGGGCCGGGATATAGCCCTCCGCGGGTTCCGCATATACCTTTCGCCCCGGATGGGTGGCTCCGGCCACACGGCAATGCGGCCTCGTGTTCTGCCGCCCGAGGGAGGACGCCAGGTGCAGCTGTCGACGACCGGCACCGCTGCGTCGGGAGAGCCGGCGGCGCCCCCGCCCACGGCACGGCGTGGCGTCGCCCGCGAGGGTTCCCGGCTGCGCACCGCGGGTCCGGGTCGCATGGGTCTGCGTCGCGTGGGTCTGGGCCTCGCCGGCGTGGTCGCCGTGGTCCTCCTCCTCGAGATCGTGGTCCGGGTCGGACTGCTGCCGCAGGCCTGGTTCCCACCGCCGTCGGAGATCTTCCCCGACTTCGCCGCGCTGGTCACCACCGGTGAGCTGTTCGTCCCGCTCGGCCAGACGCTGCAGGGCTGGGTGCTCGGCATCCTCGCCGCCACCGTCGTCGCCGTCCCGCTGGGCGTGCTGATCGGTTCGCTGGAGCTCGCGCACCGACTGACGCGCTTCATGCTCGAGTTCCTCCGGCCCATCCCGCCCGTCGCGCTCATCCCCGCCGCCGTGCTGATCTTCGGGTCGAACCTCGACATGAAGGTCTTCCTGATCGCCTTCGGCACCTTCTGGCCGGTGCTGCTGCAGACGGTCTACGGCGTCCACGACGTCGACCCGACCGCGCGCGACACCGCCCGGTCCTACGGGCTCGCACCGCGCGCGGTGCTGCTGCGGGTCACGCTGCCCAGCGCGCTGCCCTACATCGCCACCGGCCTGCGGATCGCGTCCGCGATCGGGCTCATCCTCGCCGTCACGAGCGAGATCGTCGTCGGCGTGCCCGGCATCGGCGTCCGGATCACCGACGCCCAGTCCGCGGGTGGCGCCGAGGCCCTCATGTACGCCTGGATCCTCGCCGCGGGCCTGCTCGGGTGGGTCCTCAACGGTGCCCTCCAGATGGCCGAGCGGCGCCTCCTGCACTGGCACCCGTCCTTCCGTCCCGGAGGTGGCCGGTGATCCGCAACCGCATCACGGACTGGGCGCTCGCGCTCGTCCTCCCCGTCCTGCTGCTCGTGGCCTACGACGGCTGGGCACGCACGGCCGACGACTTCTTCTTCCCGCCGCTGTCGGAGATCGGCGGCACCTTCGCCGACGAGTGGCTCTTCACCCGCATCCCCACCGACCTGCTCCCCAGCCTCGTCAGGATGCTCGCGGGCTTCGCGCTCGCCGTCCTCATCGGTGTCGCCCTCGGCACGCTGCTCGGGTTCTCCCGGACGCTGTCGACGGCGCTGGACCCGGTGCTGCAGTTCCTCAGGGCGCTCCCGCCGCCCGCGCTGATCCCGGTCTCGCTGCTGGTGTTCGGCGCGGGCGACGGCGCCAAGGTCTTCCTGATCGCGCTCGGTGCGGTGTGGCCGGTGCTGCTCAACACCGTCGACGGGGTGCGCGGGGTCGATCGCACCGCACTGGACATGGCCCGCTCGTACCGGGTGCCTGCGCACGCGCGGCTCACCCGGCTGGTGCTGCCCGCCGCGCTGCCGCGAATCTTCGCGGGCGCCCGCACCGCGCTGGGCATCGCGATCATCCTCATGGTGGTCAGCGAGCTGATCGGGGCCGACAACGGCGTCGGCTACGTCGTCCAGCTCGCGCAGCGCGGGTTCGACATTCCGGAGATGTGGGCAGGCACCGTGCTGCTCGGCCTGCTGGGGTTCAGCGCCAACGCGCTGTTCGTCGCGGTCGAGAGACGCGTCCTGCACTGGCACCTTGCCATTTCCGGGAGGGCCACCACCGGGCGGGCGGCGCGCACCCCGGCCCGCCGCCCCCGCCGCACCACCCCGAACCCGACGGAGGCAGCCGGTGCTCGACGTCCGTGACCTGACCAAGACCTACGACCCGGCGGGTGCGCCGGCGATGGCCGACCTGACATTCACCGTGGGCGAGCGCGAGTTCGTCTGCATCGTCGGGTCGTCGGGGTGCGGCAAGACGACGATGCTGCGCTGCCTGTCCGGCCTGGTCGCCCCGACGTCCGGCACCGTGACGCTCGACGGCGTGGCGGTCGACGGGCCGCCGAAGGACATGGCGTTCGTCTTCCAGGACTACAGTCGCTCCCTGCTGCCGTGGATGACCGTCGGCGGGAACGTGGGCTTCCCGCTGCCCTACAAGGGCCTGTCGAAGGCCGAGGTCGCCTCGGCCACCGCCGAGGCGCTGGCCGCGGTCGGTCTCGCCGACCGCGGTGACAGCTACCCGTGGCAGCTCTCGGGCGGGATGCAGCAGCGCGTCGCGATCGCCAGGGCGCTGGCCTACCAGCCGCGCATCCTGCTGATGGACGAGCCGTTCGCCTCCGTCGATGCGCAGACCCGCGCCGACCTGGAGGACCTGCTGCTCGACATCTGGCGCCGCTTCGAGATCACGGTTCTGTTCGTCACCCACGACATCGATGAGGCCGTGTACCTCGCGCAGCGGGTGCTGGTGCTGCGCAGGCCCGCCCACGTGCACGAGGTCGTCGAGATCGACCTGCCGGCGGAGCGCGACCAGCTGGCCACCAAGCAGCTGCCCCGGTTCGGGGAGCTGCGCTCACACGTCCTGTCGAGCCTGCGCGCCCCCGACCCGGCCGTCCTCCCCGGCTGATCCCACCCCGATCTCCCCGAAAGGCACCGATGAAGACCTGGTCACGCCTCGGCGTCGGCGTCGCCGTCGCGGCTCTGCTCACCACCGCCTGCGGCGGCGGTTCCGGCTCGGCCCCGCAGGCGGGCGCGGACGGACTGACGACGCTGCGCATCGCGGAGACCGCGGGGGCGCCGCTCAACTTCCTCACCTACGGCGACGAGCAGGGCCACTTCGCCGACGCGGGGATCGACCTCGAGATCTCCTCGTCCAGCGGCGGGGCCACCGTGATCCCGCAGCTGGTGAGCGGTGACCTCGACGCCGCGGGCTCGAACGTCGTGTCCGGGATCATCGCGATCAGCCAGGGGCTGCCGATCCGGATGGTGGCCGCGGGCACCAGCACCTCGGACGACCCGGCGCAGGACTTCTCGGCACTCATGGTGGCGCCCAGCAGCACCGTGACGGGGATCGGCCAGCTCGCGGGGCAGAAGATAGCGGTCAACAGCCTGCGCAACATCAACGACATCGTGCTCGGGCACCAGCTGCAGCAGGCCGGGCTGAACTACGACAGCGTGCAGTTCGTCGAGATCCCGTTCCCGGACATGGCACCGGCGATCCAGCGCGGGGACGTGGCAGCAGGCATGCTCATCGAGCCGTTCATCACGGTGGCGGAGGGGCAGGGCCTGAAGATCATCGGCCGGCCGTACACCGACCTGCGGCCGGGCCTGCAGATCGGCACCTACCTCATGAGCGAGAAGCTGGTGGGCTCCGACCCCGAGCTGGTGACGAAGTTCCAGCAGGCCGTGAAGGCCACCGCCGACTCCATCGCCGCCGACCCGCAGTCGTTCCGCACCGCGCTGCCCCGGATCAGCCAGACCGATCCGGCGCTGGCGGAGAAGGTGCGGATCAACCAGTGGCGGGGGACGACCGACCGGGAGTCGCTGGAGCTGGTGATGGGGCTGATGGTGGACTACAAGCTCGTGGACGCCCCGGTCGACCTCGACCAGGCGGTGGTGGGCTAGCCCTGGCTGGGGTCAGTGCGGTGACCGGAGCCGTTCGTGCACCAGTTCGGCCCCCCGCAGGACGGCCGGGGCGAACGCCCGGATCGACTCGGCGGTGCCCATCCGGCTGCTCGGGGCCGCGACGCCGAGTCCGGCCAGCGGCTGCCCGACGGTGTCGCGCAGCGCCACGGCCACCGCGCACACCCCGTCGGCGCTCTCCTCCCAGTTCAGGGCGTAGCCCTGGCCGCGGATCCGCGCCAGCTCGGCCCGCAGGACCGTGCGGCTGGTGAGCGCCGCCCCGGTGGTGGCGGGCGGCAGTTCCTCGTGGGGGTAGCGGCGGTCCAGCTCGGCGGCAGACAGCCCGGCGAGGATCGCCTTGCCGACGGCCGAGGCGTGCGCGGGCCGGACCACACCGGTGCGGTTGCCCACCCGGACCGACCGCGGGCTCTCCACGCAGTCGACGAACCGGATCGACGTGCCCTCGAGCACGGCCAGGCTCACCGTCTCTTGGGTCTGTTCGCGCACGTCCTCCAGCACGGGGCGGGCGACGCGGCGGATGTCGATGCGGCTGACCGCGGCCAGGCCGATCTCCACCAGCGCAGGCCCGGGCCGGTAGGCACCGTTGGGCCGGTCCTGCATGACGAACCCGCGCCGGCGCAGGGCGGTGAGCAGCCGGTGCGCGGTGGAACGGGCAACGCCGAGCAGGTCGGCCGCCTCGGCCACCCGCAACGCCTGGCGCTCTCCGATCAGCTCGAGCAGCCACAGGGCGTTGTCCACGGAGGTGGTCGGCGTCCCGTGGTCGGCCGGCCTGATGTTCGACATGCAGGAACAATAGCCAACCGTCTTCTCTCAGAACGGAATGGATGTCTAGCCTCAGCGCCATGATCTGGGATCCCGCCACTGCCGCGCCGGTGACCCCCGAGCGCCCGGTCGTCGTCGTCGGCGGTGGTCCGGTGGGCATGACCGCCGCTGCCACGCTCGCCGCCGAGGGCCTGCCCGTCGTACTGGTGGAGCTCTCGCCGGAGCCGCGTCCGGACTGGCGGGCCAGCACGTTCCACGCCGCCACCCTGGAGCTCCTCGAGACGATCGGCATCACCGACCGGATGCACGCCGAGGGGCTGGTCGTTCCCACCTACCAGTTCCGGGACCGCCGCGACGGGCTGATCGCCCAGTTCGACTTCCGCCTGCTGGCCGACGAGACCCGGTTCCCCTACCGGCTGCAGCTCAACCAGCAACACCTCGTCCGGATGCTCGCCGAGCGGCTCCAGCGCGACGAGCGCGTCCGGCTGCTCTTCGGCACCCGCCTGACCGGCCTGGACATCACGGCGGAGGGGGCGCGGCTGCACCTGTCCACCCCGGCCGGGGAGGGTGAGCTCCTCGCCTCGTACGTGATCGGCGCGGACGGGCCACGCAGCACGGTCCGCGGTGAGCTGGGCGTCGGTTTCGACGGCTTCACCTACCCCGAACGGTTCGCGATCACGAGCACGTCGGTCGACCTGCAGGAGCTGCTGCCCGACCTGGGCCACGTCAACTACGTCGCCGACCCGCAGGAGTGGCTGTTCATCCTGCGGACGCCGGAGTCGTGGCGCGTGGTGTGGCCGGTGCCGGAGGATCTCTCCGCGGCGGAGGCGAGCGCTCCGGAGCGCCTGCAGAGCCAGCTGCAACGGGTGGCGCCCTACGAGCCCGGCTACCCGGTGATCGACCACCAGCTCTACAACGTCCACCAGCGGGTGGCCGCGGCGTTCCGCGTGGGGCCCGTGCTGCTGGCGGGCGATGCGGCCCACATCAACTCGCCCGTCGGCGGGGTCGGGCTGAACTCGGGGATCCACGACGCGATGGACGCCGCGCGCAGGCTCGGCCGGATCGCCGGGAACGGCCGGGCGGACGGCCGTGTCGACACCGAGGCCGAGCTGGCCGCCTACGACCGAGTCCGTCGCACGGTGGCGGTGGAGTACGTACAGGCCGACACCCAGCGCAATACCGACCGCCTGCGTGAGACCGACGAAGCAGTACGGCGCAGCCACCAGGACGACATGCGGGCAATTGCCGCCGACCCAGAGCGGGCACGGGCCTACATTCGGCGGGTGTCCCTCCTGGAGAGCGTTCAGCGCTTCGGGGTGGGCACACCACCTGCAGAGCTGGAACTGGAGGAAGCCAGATGACCGTCAACCCGGTCGAGACGGACGCGGCGCTCGAGGAGTTCTACCGCGACCTCTCCGCGGTCGACCTCGCCCCGTTGTGGACCATCACCGAACAGCTGCTCACCCCGACCCCCCGGCCGAGGGCGGTGCCCTGGCTGTGGTCGGCGGCGACGATGAAGCCGCTGGCCCAGCGCGCCATCCAGCTCGTGCCCGTGGAGCGCGGCGGCGAGCGGCGGGTGCTCAGCCTGCAGAACCCCGGGCTCGCCGGCCTGCCCTACGCCGCCGGGACGCTCTGGGGCGCGATGCAGTGCCTCGGCCCGCGGGAGGTCGCGCCCGCCCACCGCCACTCGCCCGGGGCGATCCGGTTCGTGCTGGAGGGTGAGGGCGTCTTCACCACCGTCGACGGCGACGCCTGCGACATGCACCCCGGCGACCTGGTGCTCACGCCGTCGATGAACTGGCACGACCACGTCAACGCGGGCGACGGGGAGATGTTCTGGTTCGACGGGCTGGACCTGCCGATGGTGCAGGCCCTCGACAGCATCTTCTTCGAGTCGTACCCCGGGCCGGGGGAGAGCCAGCCGGAGCCCGCCGAGCACAACGTGTCGGAACGCGTGCACGCGGGCGGTGTCCGCTACACCGACGGCGCCGTGTCCGACGTGCTGAGCCCGCGGCACTCGAAGCTCATGATCTACCGCTGGGCCGACACCGTCGCCGAGCTCGACCGCCTGACCGCGGCGTCGGACGATGCGCTGCTGTCGGTGGAGTACACCGACCCGGAGTCCGGGGCGAGCGTCATGCCCACGATGTCGTGCGCGGCCTACCGGGTGCGGGCCCGCGCCCACAGCCTTCCGGTGCGCCGCACCGGCAACTCGGTGCACGTCGTGTTCAGCGGCCACGGTTCCAGCGTGATCGACGGGCGGCGCTTCGACTGGGGGCCCGGCGACATGTTCGTGGTGCCGTCGTGGTCGGCTGCCGAGCACTTCGTCGATACCGAGCACTTCGCCGCCGAAGGGGCCGACGAGCACGCCGAGGTGTTCGTCGTCTCCGACGCGCCGGTGCTGCGGGCTCTGGGCCTGTACCGCGAGCAGACGCTGTCTGCTCCCCAACCGGTGACCGATCTCTTCTCGCCCCGCTGACTCCTGGAGCGTTCGTGAAGCTCGCGCTGTTCGACGACCACCGGCTCGGTGTCGTCCGTTCCTCCCCGGACGGTGACGTGATCGTCGACGTCACCGCCGCACTGCCCGCGCACGACCCCGACCCGGTGACGGCGGGCTGGTGGCGGGGCCTCGCCCGCGACTTCGACGAGCTCTCCGGCGCGTTGCGCGCCGCGGCGGAGGAGGGCCCGGCCCGGCCCGTCTCCGACGTGGTGCTGCACGCGCCCGTGCTGGGCCCGTCGAAGGTGATCGCCGCAGCGAGCAACTACGGCGAGCACGTCGCCGAGATGCACGTCGTGCAGGAGCGCACGCTCGGCCGCGTCGAGGCCTGGATGATGGACTTCGACGTCTTCCTGAAGGCGCCGTCGTCGATCGTCGGGCCGGGCGGGCGGATCGTGCTGCCCCGCGACGTCGTGGCCGCGGGACACGAGGTGCACCACGAGTCCGAGCTGGTCGTGGTGATCGGCCGCGGTGGCAAGGACATCCCGGTCGAGAAGGCGATGGACGCGGTCCTCGGGTTCACCGCGGGCCTGGACATCACGGTCCGCAGCGCGGCGGACCGCTCCCGCCGCAAGAGCTACGACGGGTTCAGCCCGCTCGGCCCGTACCTCGTCACCACCGACGAGCTCGGTGACGGCTCGGACCTCGACATCCGGCTCACGTCCGGCGGCGCCGTCCGCCAGTCGGTGAACACCCGGGACATGCTCACCCCGGTGCCGGCCATCGTCGCCTACGCCTCCTCGGTGATGACCCTGCTGCCCGGCGACGTGCTCTTCACCGGGGCCCCGCCCGGGGTCGGCCCCATCGCCGCAGGCGAGCAGTTGGAGATGTCGATCAGCGGGATCGGGGCGATGACGGTGACGGTGGCCTGAGGGTCCACCGCTTCAGTGTCGCCCCGGTGCATCCGGGCCGAGCCACATGTCGGCCTGGTGCCGGGTTCCGTAGTCCGGGTGCGGGAACACGTCGTGGACGTAGGGCGCGAGGATCGACTGACCGTCGTAGACGTAGAGCGGCACCGGGTTCGACACGTTCTCGACGATGTACCGCTGGATGTCGAGCAGCGCCTGCAGGCGGGCGGCGGGATCGAGGATCCCGCGCTGCTCGGTGATCATCCGGTCGAGCCCGGGGTCGGTGATCCCGTACCAGTTGCGCGCACCGGTGGAGAGCCACTCGCTGCTGAGGTACTCGTCGGCGGCGAGCATCGGTGTCTGCAGGCCGAAGCCCATCGCGTAGTTCTTCCCGGCGAAGCTCTCCGTGAAGTACGTGGCGTAGTCCTGGACGTCGAGCTCGACCTGGATGCCGACCTCCGCGAGATCCTGCTGGGCCCACTGCGCCTCGCGGACGACGGTCTCGCCGTAGCCGTCGGTGAGGATCATGCGCGTGCTGAACCCGGTGGGGAACCCGGCCTCGGCGAGCAGCTGCCGGGCCCGCTGCGGGTCGTGGGGCTGCAGCTGCGCGCTCTCGGCCGAGGGCAGCCCGCCGAACAACGTGGGGGTGACCGGCCCGGTGAGGTCGCCACCGGATCGGATCGCCGAGAGCATCCCCTCCCGGTCGATCGCGAGCGCGACCGCCCGCCGCACCCGCGGGTCGTCGAACGGCTCGGTCTCCTGGTTCATGAAGATCCGCACCTGGGACAGGCCCTTCTCCTCGCGGAGCACGAGCCCGGGGTCCTGCTGCAGCAGCCGGTCGATCTGGGCCTTGTCCGATGACAGAGCGCTGAGGAAGTCGATCTGGCCGGTGCGCAGCGCGGCGATGGCTGACGCCTGGTCCGGCACGATCGAGACGTGCACGCCGGCCATGTGCGGCGTGCCCTCCCGGTAGTAGTGCGGGTTCGCCGTCAGCACGCGCTCCCGGTCGCGCACCCACCGTTCCAGCACGAACGGTCCGGTGCCGATCGCCGTGGTGGAGACGTCGAACTCCCCGCGGGTGGCCTCGCACGGCAGGATCCACATGAAGTGGTTGGCCATGTTGGTGTCGAACTCCGCATACGGCCCGTCCAGCCGGAAGACGACGGTGTAGGGGTCGGGCGCGCTGATGTCCTGCACCATGCTGATGAGGTTGACCTGGTGGCCCGGCAGCTGTCGGATCCGCTGCATCGTGCAGAGCACGTCGTCCGCGGTGAACTCGCGGCCGTTCACCGGAGGCTTGTCGTGGAAACGCACGCCGTGGCGCAGGTGGAACGTCCACGTGCGGCCGTCGTCCGTGGGTTCCCAGCTCTCGGCGAGGTCCCCCTCCAGCTGCGGCGAGCCGTAGGGGATGTCCGGTCCGGTGTCGAAGTCGACGAGCTTGCTGTAGGTGGAGCCGATGGCGATGTGGGTGTTGTAGGACGACTGGGCGTGCGGGTCGAGCGAGCGGGCGTCCGAGGGCAGCGCGTAGCGGAAGATGCCGCCCTGCTGCGGCGGCCCGGCGTCCTGCTCGGCCGATCCGGCCGCCGGGGCGCGGCCCCCGGGGGCGGAGAAGCAGCCGGTGCCGAGCAGGGCCACGGCGACGAGCGTGACGATCAGCTGCAGTCGGGTCCTGCGCCGGACGCGTCGCATGGTGCGCTCCCTGCTGGTCAACGGATCTGCTTCGGGTCGAAGAAGTCACGCAAGGCGTCGCCGAGGAGGTTGAAGGCGAGGACGGCGACGGTCAGGATCCCGCCGGGGAAGACGACCATCCACGGGGCGATCTCCATGTACCGCGAACCCTCGCTGAGCATCGCGCCCCAGGACGGCGTCGGTGGTGGTGTTCCGATTCCCAGGAAGCTCAGCGCGGACTCGGCGATGATCACGATGGCGAACAGCAGGCTCGTCACCACCAGCAGCGGGGCGAGCAGGTTGGGCAGCCCGTGCCGACGCAGGATCCGCCAGGTGCTGCACCCGCTGGCCCGCGCCGACTCGATGTAGAGCTCCTCGCGGATGCGCAGCATCTCGCCGCGGGCCACGCGGTTGAACGAGGGGATCACGAGCAGGCTCAACGCGATCACCGTGTTGCGCACGCTCGGGCCGAGCAGGGCGGCGATGAAGAGCAGCAGCACGATTCCGGGGATCGCCATGAGGGTGTCCATCACGCGCTGCAGTGCCGTGTCGAGCGGGCTGCCGCCGAAGTAGCCCGACGCCACCCCGATCGCGATACCGAGGGTGCCGCCCGCGGCGAGCGTGGCCACCGAGACCAGCAGTGAGGTGCGAGCCCCGTAGAGCACCCGGCTGAAGATGTCGCGGCCGAGGTCGTCGGTGCCCATGAGGAACTGCGCGCTCGGGGGCTGCTGGAAGAACTCCCGCTGCTGCGCCACCGGGTCGAAGGGCGCGAGCACCGGAGCCAGCATCGCGGCGAGCACGAACAGCGCGATGAGCACCATCGCGACCGCGCCCAGCGGCTGCGTGCGGACCAGGTGGCCCAGGCCCCGCCGCGCGGTTCGGCGCGCCACCGGCACCCGGCCCGCCACGATCTCGGTCATCCGACTCGCCTCCCGTTCCTACGCGTAGCGGATGCGGGGGTCGATCACGCCGTACAGCAGGTCGACCACGAGGTTCACCAGCACGAACACGGCGCCGTAGACCACGACGCACCCCAGCACGACGGGGTAGTCCCGCAGCTGCACCGACTCGAAGATCAGCATGCCCATGCCGGGGATCCCGAAGATCGACTCCAGGATCACGGTGCCGCCGAGAATCGCTCCCACCTGCAGGCCTACCAGCGTGAACACCGGCACCAGCGAGTTGCGCACGGCGTGGGTGAACACCCGGGCCTCGGACGCGCCCTTGGCCCGGACCGTGCGGACGAAGGGGGAGCGCAGCACCTCCAGCAACGACGAGCGCAGCATCCGCGCGATCGCCGCCATGCCCGCCACCCCGAGCGCGATCGCGGGCAGCGCCATGTGGACGAGGTTGCTCCCGAGGTCCTCGGCCGGCGTCCGGTAGACCAGCGGGGGTGACCAGCCGAACCACAGCGCCAGGTAGGTCACCAGCAGCAGGCCGAGCCAGAAGTTCGGGATCGAGATCCCCGCCACCGAGACGACCCGCAGGCCCTGGTCGAGCCAGCTGTTCTGCCGCACGGCCGAGAGCAGTCCCAGCGGGATGCCGGCGAGGACGCTCACCAGTATCGCCATCACGCCCAGCTGCAGGGTGATCGGCAGCCGCTCCGCGATCAGGGCGGTGACCGGTTCCTGGCTCTGGAACGATGTGCCGAAGTCGCCGCGGGCCGCGTCGGTGACGAACGTGCCCAGCTGCGTCAGCAGTGGCTGGTCCAGGCCGAGCTGCGCGGCCAGCGCCGCCACCTGTTCCTCGCTGACACCCGGGGCGTCGGCCAGCTGCAGCCGCACCGCGTCGCCGGGAATGAGCCGCAGCGTCAGGAAGACGAAGACGGTGACGAGCGCGACCACGAGCACGCCGTAGAGGGCACGCCGGAGCACGTACTCAAGCACGGGCGGCCTCCCCACCGAGGAGGTGGCACGTCGCAAGGCGTCCGGGTCCCGCTGCGACCGGTTCCGGTGCGGTGGTGCGGCAGGTGTCGAACGCCGACGGGCAGCGGGTGTGGAAGCGGCACCCCGGCGGGGGAGCGCTCGGGCTCGGTATCTCCCCGCGCACCACCTGCCGCCCACGCGTGCGGGCCACCGTGGGGTCGGCGCTGGCGATGGCGGCCGCGAGTGAGCGGGTGTAGGGGTGGCGCGGGTCGGTCAGCAGCTCGTCGGCAGGCCCCTGCTCCACGATCTCGCCCAGGTACATCACGCAGATCCGGTCCGAGACGTAACGGACGACGTTGAGGTCGTGGGCGATGAACAGGTAGGACAGGCCGAGCTCGCGCTGTAGCGAGCGCAGCAGGTTGAGCACCTGGGCCTGCACCGACACGTCGAGCGCGCTCACGGCCTCGTCGCAGACGAGCAGCCGGGGGTCGGTGGCCAGCGCCCGTGCGATGCCGATGCGCTGCGCCTGCCCACCCGAGAACTGGTGGGGGTACTTGTCCAGGTCGCTGGGCGAGAGCCCGACGAGCTCGAGCAGCTCGCTCGCCCGGCGCCGGTTCGCGCGGCCGTCGGTCATGCCCTGTGCCTCGAGTGGCTCGCTGATCACCGAGAACACGGTCATCCGCGGGTCGAAGGAGCTCACCGGGTCCTGGAAGACGATCTGCATGCGCCGCCGCAGCGGCCGCAGCTCGCGGGCGCCCATCCCGGTGAGCTCGCGGCCCTCGAACCGGATGCTCCCGCTCGTCGGGTCGAGCAGCCGCAGCACCAGCCGGGCCACCGTCGACTTCCCGGACCCGGACTCCCCGACGAGGCCGACGGTCTCGCCCGGCCCCACCGTGAACGACACGCCGTCGACCGCGCGGACGTGCCCCACGGTGCGGCGGAGCAGCCCGCGGGTGATCGGGAAGTGCTTCACGAGGTCGCGCACCGTGAGCACGTCCCGGTCGGTGGCGGGCACGGGTACCGGCGCTCGTTCGGCCGTGGATGCCATCAGGCGCTCTCGCGTCCGACGGCCACCGCCGGGCCCGCGACCCTGGCGTCGCGCTGGAGCAGGCACCGGCTCGTCCGGCCCCCGCCCAGCTCGTACAGCTCGGGCACGGTGCTCGCGCACTCGTCCCATGCGTGGGGGCAGCGCGGGTGGAACCGGCAGCCGGTCGGTGTCTCGTGCAGGCTCGGGACGGCGCCGGGGATGGCGGCGAGCGGGAGCGACTTGTCGGTGGTGGGTGTGGGGACGGCGGCGAGCAGCGCCGCGCTGTACGGGTGGCGCGGATCGCCGAGCACCTGCGCGGTGGGGCCCTGCTCGACCACCTGGCCGGCGTAGAAGACCACCACCCAGTCCGCCGTCTCGGCCACGACGCCCATGTCGTGGGTGACCAGCAGCAGTGCGGTGCTGTACTCCCGCTGCACCGTGCGCAGCACCTCGAGGACCTGCGCCTCGATGGTGACGTCCAGTGCGGTGGTGGGCTCGTCGGCGATGAGGAGGCGCGGCGAGCAGGCGAGCGCCATCGCGATCATGACCCGCTGACGCTGTCCGCCGGACAGCTGGTGCGGGTAGGCGTCGATGCGGCTGCGCGCGTCGGGGATGCCCACCTGGTCGAGCAGCTCGATCGCGCGCTCCCGGGCGGCCCGCTTCGAGATCCGTCGGTGCAGGCGGATGGCCTCCACGACCTGGTGGCCCACCGAGTACAGCGGGTCCAGCGAGGTCATCGGGTCCTGGAAGATCATGGCGATCTCGTCGCCGCGGATCCTGCGCATTCCCCGCGCGTCCAGCTCGGCGAGGTCGCGGCCGTCCCACAGCACGCGCCCCCTGCTGATCCGGCCGCCGTCGAGCAGCCGCAGCACGGCCAGCGCGGTGACGCTCTTGCCCGACCCGGACTCGCCGACCACGGCGACCGTCTGGTTGGCGGCCACGGCGAAGCTGACGCCGCTGACCGCCTCGACGGTGCCGGATGCGGTCGGGAACTCGACTCCGAGCTCCTCGATCTGTAACAGGGGTTCGGGGTTCACGTCGGAGTCCACACAGCCTCCTCGTTGGGGCTCGGTGCGCTCGTCGGCCATCGGATCGTGGTTAGAACCAGGCTCTAGAACTTCATCAGAGCGTGATGCGTGCCCATGTTTGTGTCAAGGTCCGTTCCGTCTGGATCGGGGGCTTGACAGGTCCGGCAGCGCTCGACGACTCTCTGGTCTAGAACTCAATTCCAGAATGATCCTCGGAGGGTGAGATGATCGACTTCTCGCTGGGCGACGAGGAGCGGCAGATCCGCGACACGATCCGAACCTTCGTGGAGCGTGAGGTGATGCCGCTCGAGGACGAGGTGCTGCGCAACGAGCGCGCCGGCCTGCCGGGGCTGGAGCCGGGGGTGCTGCACGAGCTGCGGGAGAAGGCGAGGCGGGCCGGCTTCTGGGGGATCAACACCCCCGAGGAGTACGGCGGCATCGCGCTCGGGGCGGTGATGAGCGCGATCCTCGCGATGGAGGTGGGCCGCACCTTCGTGCCGTTCAGCTTCGGGGGCTCCGCGGACAACATCCTGTACGGCGCCGACGAGGCGCAGAAGAAGGCCTATCTGCTCCCGACGATCGCGGGGGAGCGGCGCTCCTGCTTCGCGATCACCGAGCCGGGGGCGGGCTCGGACGCCCGCAACATCCGTACCCGGGCCACCCGCAGCGGTGCGGACTGGGTGATCAACGGCGAGAAGACGTTCATCACCGGCGGCAACGAGGCCGACTTCTGCATGGTGTTCGCGGTGACCGACCGGGAGAAGGGAGCCGACGGCGGAATCACCTGCTTCCTCGTAGACCGGGACATGGGCTGGAAGTCCTCCCCGATCCCGACGATGGGGCAGTGGGGCCCGGCCGCGCTCAGCTTCCAGGACGTGCGGGTGCCGGCGGCCAACGTGCTCGGCGAGGTCGGCAGGGGCTTCGACCTGGCCATGCGCTGGATCGGGCAGGGCCGTTTCATGATCCCGGCGCGCGCGGTGGGTGCCGCGGAGCGACTGCTCACGATGGCGGTCGACTATGCCAACATCCGGGAGTCGATGGGCCACAAGATCGCCGACTACCAGGCGATCCAGTGGCAGATCGCCGACTCGCAGGTCGAGATCGAGGCCACCAAGTGGCTCACGCTGTACGCGGCGTGGCGCGTGAGCCGCGGGCTCGACCCCCGCCACGCCTCGTCGATCGCCAAGCTGCACGGCGCCACGACGGCGAACAACGTGGTCGACCGGGTGCTGCAGATCCACGGCGGCATGGGCTACACGAAGGAACTGCCGATCGAGCGGTGGTACCGCGAGCTGCGGCTGCTGCGGATCTTCGAGGGCACCGACGAGATCCAGCGCCGCACCATCGCCCGCAACCTGCTCAAGGGCCACGTGCGGCTCGGCGGCATCGGGGACTGAGCGCCGGTCGCCGATGCCGCCACGGTCAGACGGGCGTCTCGGCGAACAGGTCGGCCTCGATGACCGTGCGCATCCGGGCGAGTACGTCCATCATCGCCTCGACCATCTGCTTGGCCTCCTTGGCCGAGCGGGCCGAGGCGATCTCCCGGCGCGCCTCACCGGTGAAGCTCGTGAGCAGGGCGACGAGCACCCGGTTGACCGGCCGGTTGTCGGCCCGCAGCAGGCGGAAGTTCGACTTCACCCACTCCTTACCGCTCTGCCGCAGCAGCCGCTGGAAGCCGGGCGGGGTGTCGCCGTCGTGGATGAGCTTCACCAGGTCCCGGTTGGGCCAGGTGGCGTTCAGGTAGGCCCGCGCCCCCGCCTCGAAGAGCTCGAACGGGTCGGTGACGCCGCCGTCCTTCGCGGCCGCGACGGCGCTGGCGGCGACGGCGTGCTGTTCGTCCCGGTACCGCTCCCAGAGCGCGGTGAACAGCTCGCTCTTGCCTCCGAAGTGGTGGTACAGGCTGCCGACGCTCGACCCCGCCCTCTCGACGACGTCGGAGACACTCGCCTCGGCGAAACCGCGCTGTGCGAACACGAACCGCGCGGCGTCCAGGAGCTGGATGCGCGTCTGCTCGGTGCTGCCCCACTGCCGACCGGCGCTGCGACCACGGCCGACGTTCCGCGTTGTCACGGCGCCTCCTCAGGCTTCCCCGACCGTCCGGGTTGCTGTCGCGGGAGACCGATGGTGCCAGCATGCGCGGCGCACGCAGATTCGACCCGCCTACCCGGCGGGCCGGAAGATCGGTACGGAGGTGTGGTCGTGGTCCTCCCAGTGGAGTTCCACCCGCTGCCCCACGTGCACCGTACCGGGTGCGGCATCGATCTCGGCGAGGATGCGGAGGCCTTCGTCGAGATCGACGTAGGCCACCGTGTAGGGCGTGTGGGCACGGAAGAACGGATGGCCGTGCTGGCGTACCACGGTGAACGTGTAGACGGTGCCGAGGCCGGCCGAGTCCAGGGTCTCCAGGTGCGGGTCGTCGTGACTGCGGGGGTAGAACACGACCTCGCCCGTGTCGCTGCGGCGCTGGTAGGTGAGCCGGTGCTCGGCGCACGCCTGCCAGAACGGCCCCGTGTCGGGTTCGTCGAGCACCGGCAGCGGGCGTGCGGGTGCGGTGTCGGCGGTGGCGACCACGATGATCAGTCCCTTCCGAGGACGACGGTGGCGGCGGAGTGGCGCGTGCCGAGCTGCCCCCCGTTGCCGTGGGCGACGGCCAGCCGGGCGCCGTCCACCTGGGAGGTCGACTCGCCGCGCAGCTGCCGGGTGGCCTCGATCAGCAGGAAGATCCCGCGCATCCCCGGGTGGTTGGACGAGAGCCCGCCGCCGTCCGTGTTGAGCGCCGGTGCGCCGGGCCGGTCCCACCGCAGCCTGCCGCCCTCGACGTAGGACCCACCCTCGCCCTTCTTGGCGAACCCGAGGTCCTCGAGCAGTGTCAGCACGGTGATGGTGAACGAGTCGTAGATCATCGCGATGTCGACCTCGTCCGGCCGGACGCCCGCCCGGGCGAAGGCAGGCGGGCCGGAGAGCGCCCCCGCGCTCGTGGTGAGGTCGCGCGCGTTGCCCGGGTAGCCCACCGCCTCACCGCTGCCGAGGATCCAGACGGGCGGCTTGCGGATCCCGGCCGCGACGTCCTCGCCCACGATCACGACGGCGCCTCCGCCGTCGGAGACGATGCAGCACTCCAGCAGGTGCAACGGGTCGGCCACCAGCCGCGAGCCCAGCACGTCGGCGACGGTGAGCTCGCCCACGCTCTTGATCCCGATGTCCCGCAGCCCGGTGACGGCCTCCGGGTTGCGCAGGGCGTGTGCCCTGGTGGTCACGGCGATCTCGGCCAGCTGCTCGGGTGTGGTGCCGTACTCGTGCATGTGCCGCTGCGCCACCAGGGCGTAGTTCCCGATGAGCGGGAGCCCGTACGGGATCTCCATGTTCGTGCCGGGCACCGGGTCCGGCGTGGCGCGGGCCCCGGTACCGATCGCCCTGGACTCGCTCTTGGCCGTGGAGCCGTAGGTCAGCAGCGCCACGTTCGCGCGGCCGTCGGCGATGTCCCGGGCCGCGTGGGCGGCGTGGAACTCGTAGGAGCTGCCGCCGACCGACGTCGTGTCGATCACCTTCGGCTCGATGCCCAGGTGCTCGGCCACCGTGATGCCCGACATCGGGCCGGTCTCGCCGGCGTCATAGAGCGCGTCGACGTCCGCGAGCGTCAGCCCGGCATCCTCCAGCGCCCTCGCGGCGGACTCGGCCTTGAGCTGCAGCTTGCTGCGGCCGGGGGCCCGGCGCAGCGGGTGCTCGTGAACTCCGGCGATCGCCGCTCGTCGCGGTGCCATGTCCGTCTCCTTCGGCCGTCTGTCGACCAGGGTCCCGTCAGCGCAGCCGGAACCGGCCGCGGTCGATCACGACGGTGCCGTCGGTGGTGCTCGTGCGGAACAGCGCGTCGTCCGGGCCGCCGTCCCCCGTCCAGATCGAGACGACGAGCTCCTGCCCGGGCAGCACCGGCCTGCTGAAACGCGCCGACATGCCACCGAACCGCTTCGGGTCGGCACCGCACACGGCGTGCAGCAGCGCCCGGCCGGTGAAGCCGTACGTGCAGAGCCCGTGCAGGATCGGCCGGTCGAAGCCGCCGCGTGCGGCGAACGCGGGGTCGGAGTGCAGGGGGTTGCGGTCACCGGAGAGCCGGTACAGCAACGCCTGGTCGGGCCGCGTGCGGTACCGCACCTGCTCGTCGGGCCCGCGGTCAGGAAGGGTCCACGGGTCGCTCTGCCCCGGCTCCCGGCCGAAGCCGCCCTCGCCGCGGATGAACAGGCCGCTGCGCGTGGTAACCAGCGGCCGCCCGTCGAGCACCGCGGTGTTCTCGGTGGTGACGAGCGCGCCGCTGCCCTTGTCCTGGATCCCGGTGACCTGCGAGGTGACCTGGACCGTCGCGGCGACGGGCAGCGGTGCGTGCAGCTCGAACGACTGCTCGGCGTGCACCAGCTTCGCCGGGTCGAAGTCGCCGAGCCGGCGACCGGTGCGGGCCGCGGCCGCGAGCACGCCGAAGGTCGGGAGCACCTGCTGCTCGATCCCGGCGGTGTTCTCCGTGGTGAACCGGAGCTCGGTGGTCGGGTCGGCGGCGCCGGCCCCGACGCCCAGCGCGTAGAGGAGCGCGTCCGTGGCGTCCCATGACCGGTCGGCCGGCTCCGAAGCGACCCCGACGAGGCTGTGGTCCAGTGCCATCACGCCTCCCGCGGGCGAAGTTGGAACACGATTCTAGGACAAGCCTCAGCGTCGGGACCGGCCCTTGTCAAGACCGTTGACAGCCGCCGAACGGTGGGCTCTCATAGGAGAATCCGATTCTAGGATGAAGGTTCACGACTGGCGTCCACTGTGAGACGGGCGGGGGAACCGGTATGGCACAGGCCGATCACGTCGCGGTGCTCGACGAAGGGCACGGAAGCGAGCAGCACGACCGGGCACGCAGGATGCTGGCAGCGCCCGAGCGCCTCCGGTCCTTCTTCGCTCCCCGCAGCATCGCCCTCGTCGGGGCGTCGGACGGATCCGGCTGGGCGCGGTTCATCATGGACAGCCTGCAGACGGCCGGTTTCGCCGGGTCGTTGCAGCTCGTCCACCCCGTCCGCGCCGAGGTGTTCGGGCGCCCCACCGTGCCCAGCCTGCGTGCCCTGGACGAGCCCGTCGACCTCGCGTTCGTGCTCGCGCCGACCCGCGCCGTCGAGGGCGTGCTGGAGGATGCCGCCGCTGCCGGGATCCACAACCTCGTGGTGCTGGCCTCGGGCTACGGCGACGGCGGTGGCGAGGAGGGTCGCGAGCGCGAACGGCGGCTCGTCGAGCGCGCCGTGGAGCTCGACCTCACCCTGCTCGGTCCCAACTGCCTGGGTTTCGTGAACGCGGTGGCGGCCGTGGCGCCCTTCGGCCTGCACATCGCGCCGCCGCTGTGCAGGGGCAACGTGGGCGTCGTCCTGCAGAGCGGTGCGCTGACCAGCAACGTCCTCGCGTTCGCCAGGGCACACGGGATCGGGATCAGTCTGCTCACCTCGATGGGCAACGAAGCGGTGATCACCGCGGCCGATGTGCTGGAGCACCTCATCGCCGACGAGGACACCCGGGTGATCGGCCTGTTCCTCGAGACGATCCGCGACCCGCAGCGGTTCGCGGCGCTGGCCCTGCGGGCACTTCAGGTCGGTAAGCCGATCGTCGCGCTCAAGGTCGGGCGCAGCCCGGCGGGGCAGCTCGCGGCGCTGGCCCACACGGGCGCCGTGGCCGGTGACGATGCCGTGGTCGCGGCGGCGTTCCGTCAGTTCGGCGTGATCCGGGTGGACAGCCTGGAGGAGCTGCTGATCACCGCGGGGCTGCTCGGCTCGGGCCAGGTGCCGGCCGGGCGCCGGATGGGCGTGGTCACCGCGTCGGGAGGGGCCTGCGACATCATCGCCGACCGCTCCGCCGACGAGGGTGTGGAGATCGCCGAGTTCAGCGCGCCCACCACCGCACGGCTGCGCGAGGTGCTGCCCTCGTTCGCCGCCGCGCGCAACCCGCTGGACGTCACCGGGATCATCCTGGCCGACCGCACCTCGGCCGAGGCCAACCTCGGCGACGCCGCACTCACCGCCGTGACCTCCGACCCCGGCCTCGACTTCGTGCTCAACCTGGTCAGCCTGCCCGCGGCCATGCCTCCCGACCCGTCGATCCCCGAGCGCCGGATCGCCGACATCGCCGCGACGATCGAGCGCTCACCGATCCCGGTGGTGAACTTCTCGGCCACCTGCAGCGACCTCTCCGAGTTCGGCAGCTCCCTGCTCGACCGCCACGGCCTGCACGTTGTCGGGGGGATCGAGTTCGGGCTCACCGCCGTGGGGCACGCGATCCGGTGGAACGAGGTACGGCAGGACCGCGCAGCCCGCCCGGTGCCCGCCCCGCCGCCTCCGCCGTCCGCGCCCGACGGCCTGCCCGACGGGACGTGGTCCGAGGCTCGGGCCCGCGAGCTGCTACGTGGCGCCGGAGTGCCGGCGGTGCCCGCCGAGCTCGTGGCCGACGCGGACGCCGCCGTCGCTGCCGCCGAGCTCCTGGGCTACCCGGTGGCGCTCAAGGTGTGCTCCGCCGCCATCGCGCACAAGTCGGACATCGGCGGCGTGGCGCTGGGTCTCGGTGATGCCGACGCCGTCCGGGCCGCCTTCGCCCGGGTGGTCGCGGCCGGGCGCACCGTCACGGATGACGTCGAGGGCGTGCTGGTGAGCCCGATGCGCACCGGCGGTACGGAGCTCTTCGTCGGCGTCACGGTTGACCCGTCCTTCGGGCCGGTCCTCGCCGTCGGTCTGGGCGGGGTGTTCATCGAGGTTCTGCACGACGTCAGCCTGCGGGTGCTGCCCGTGGACCAGGCCGAGGTGGTCCGCATGCTCGGTGAGCTGCGCGGGGCCCCGGTGCTGGCCGGGGCGCGCGGGGCGGCGCCCGCCGACCTGTCGCGGGTCGCGGAGGTGGTGACCCGGCTCGCCGACTGTGCCCGTTCACTCGGGCCGGAGCTGCAGGCGGTGGAGATCAACCCGCTGTGGGTGGACGGATCGCGGGTCGAGGCCCTCGACGTGCTCGTGGTGACCGGCAACCGGTGAGAGGAGGGGACGACGTGGAACTCGACCTGGGGCCGGATGCGGCCCGGTTCCGGCAGGAGACCCGGGACTGGATCGCCGGCAACGCGCCCGACGGCCTGGCCGACCTGATCGACTGGAACACCCCGCCGATGACGGCTGGCGACCACTCCGGCCACGCGCGGGCGCAGGAGAGCCCGCAGCACGCGGAGTGGGAGCGCAGGCTGCTGGCCGAGCGCAGGATCTGCCCGCAGTGGCCGGAGCGGTTCGGCGGCCGCGGCTGGGGCGCCGTGGAGAACGCGATCTTCAGCGAGGAGTGCGCCCGTGCCGGCGTGCCGCGGATCCGGCGGGGGTTCGGCGAGGGGATGGTCGGCCCCTCGGTGATGGTGCACGGCACCCCCGAGCAGCAGGAGCACTTCCTGCCGCGGATCATCAGTGCCGAGGACGTGTACTGCCAGGGCTTCTCCGAGCCCGACCACGGCTCCGACCTGGGTGCGATCCAGACGCGCGGTGTGGTGGACGTCGACGAGATCGTGATCAGCGGGCAGAAGGTGTGGACCTCGGGCTTCGCCCGGGCGAACATGATCTTCGTCCTGTGTCGCACCGATGCCGCGGCGCCCAAGCACCGGGGCATCTCCTACGTGCTGCTCCCGATGCGGGACAACAACATCGACGCCCGCCCGCTGCGCCAGCTGACCGGCAACGCCGAGTTCGGTGAGGAGTTCTTCGACGGCGCCAGGGCGCCGTTGTTCAACGTGATCGGCGGCCTGAACAACGGCTGGCGCGTCGCCATGACGACGCTCGGCCACGAGCGGGGCGGCGGCGCCACGATCGGCCATCTGAAGTACCAGCAGCAGCTCGCCGCGCTGGTCGAGCTGGCCCGCGAGGTGGGCCGGGACAAGGACCCGCTGGTGCGCCAGCAGCTCGCCTGGGCCCACACCCACGTCGAGATCATGCGCTACCAGGGCCTGCGGCTGCTCGCCCAGCTGGCCGAGGGGCGCGAGCCGGGCCCGGAGGCGTCGATCTCGAAGCTCTTCTGGAGCGAGTACGAGCGCCGCGTCGGGGAGATCGCGATGGAGCTGCTGGGGCCCGCCGCGCTCGTGCGCCCCGACGGCGAGGGCTACCGGCTCTCCCGCTGGCAGCAGGTCTTCCTCGCGAGCCGGGCCGGAACGATCTACTCCGGCACGAGCGAGATCCAGCGCAACATCATCGCCGAACGCGCACTCGGGCTCCCGAGGGAGCCGCGCCCGGCTGAGCCGAAGGGGGCGAGGGCATGACGACACTGGACGGACGGGTCGCGGTCGTCACCGGAGCGGGACGTGGCATCGGCGCCGGGATCGCCCGGTTGCTGGCCGCGCACGGCGCGTCGGTGGTGGTGAACGACCTCGGAGTGGAGCTGGACGGCTCCGGTGCCGACAAGGGCCCCGCCGCCGAGGTCGTCCGGGAGATCACGGAGGCCGGTGGCTCCGCGATCGCCGACGGCGGTGACGTCTCCGACCCGGACCAGGCCGAAGGGCTCGTCCGTACGGCGATCGAGGAGTTCGGGAAGCTCGACGCGCTGGTGAACGTGGCCGGCATCCTGCGCGACCGGATGATCTTCAACCTCAGCGAGAAGGAGTGGGACGACGTCATCCGCGTCCATCTCAAGGGCCACTACAACACCACGAAACCCGCGGCCGCGTACTGGCGCGACCAGCGCAACCCCGACGGCCACTACCGGCTGATCAACTTCACGTCGGTGTCCGGGCTGCACGGAGCGCCGGGACAGCCGAACTACGCCGCCGCGAAGATGGGCATCGTCGGGCTGACCTACTCCTGCGCCAACGCGCTGGGCCGCTACGGGGTCACCGCCAACGCGATCTCGCCGGGCGCCGCCACCCGGATGACCGCGTCGATCCCCGGCGAGCGGAAGTCCGGCGCTCCTCGCGACGACGACGAGCGTTCGCCCGACAACATCGCCCCGATCGTCGCGTACATCGCGAGCGAGGCGTCCGACTGGCTCACCGGGCAGATCGTCGGCGCGCGCGGCTACGAGGTGCACCTGTACAACAAGCCGGCTCCCGTCCGGCACATCGTCTCGGACGGTCCGTGGGAGCCCGACCGGCTGGCCGACCTCGTCGAGCGCACGTTCAAGCCCGCCGTTACGGGGAATGGGCGGTAGCGGCGATGGACCTGGTGTTCAGCTCCGAGCAGGAGCAGCTACGCGCGTCCGTGCGGCGCTTCCTCGCCGACAAGTCGCCGATGTCGGCGGTCCGCGCGGTGATGGAGGATCCGGCCGGGTACGACCCCGCGGTCTGGCGGCAGATGGCCGAGCAGCTCGGCCTGCAGGGCCTGGCCATCCCCGAGAAGTTCGGCGGCAGCGGCTACGGGTTCGTGGAGCTCGCCGTCGTGCAGGAGGAGCTGGGCCGGGCGCTGCTGCCCGGGCCGTTCGCCAGCACGGTCGTGCTCGCGGCGCACGCCGTCCTGGACTCGGCCGACCCGGCCGCGGCCGAGGAGCTGCTGCCCGGGATCGCCGACGGGTCGACGATCGCCACCCTCGCCGCCGCTGGCGAGGGCGGTCGGTGGGACCCCGAGGCACCTGCGCTCGTAGCCGAACCGGCCTCGGGCGGCTGGGTGCTCCGCGGCACCGTCGGCCAGGTGCCGGACGGACACCTGGCCGGCCTGGTCCTGGCGTCGGCACGGACCTCCGCCGGTCCGTCGCTCTTCGCCGTCGACGGTTCGGCGGCCGGCCTCGTCCGGACGGTGCTGCCCACCCTCGACCAGACCTCGCGGCTGGTCCGGCTGGAGTTCGACGGCGTGCCCGCGCGGCTGGTCGGTGCGGACGGGGCCGCGGGCTCCACGCTGCTCCGCACGCTGGACCGGGCCGCCGTCGCGCTCGCCCTGGAGCAGGTCGGCGGCGCCCAGCGCGCGCTGGAGATTGCCGTGGAGTACGCGAAGGTCCGCACGCAGTTCGACCGCCCGATCGGCAGCTTCCAAGCACTGAAGCACAAGGCGGCCGACGTGCTCCTGCAGGTGGAGTCGGCGCGGGCGGCCGCCTACTACGCCACGTGGGCCGTGGCGCGGGACTCCGATGAGGTCCCGGCGGTGGCGAGCCTCGCCAAGGCCTACTGCTCCGACGCGTTCTTCGCCGCGGCGGCTGAGAACATCCAGATCCACGGCGGCATCGGGTTCACGTGGGAGCACGACGCCCACCTCTACTTCAAGCGCGCCGCGGCCACGAAGCTGTTCCTCGGCGACCCGGCGTTCCACCGGGAACGGCTGGCGGTGTCGATCGGCCTGTGAACGGTTCCAGGGGGATCAGCGTCGACACCCCCGGCGATACGGAGGAGACCGCCGAGGAGCGGGAGCGCACCCGGTACGCCTGGCGCGTGCTGTCGGTGGTCTGCCTCGCGTCGCTGATGAGCGGCCTCAACAACAGCTCGCTCACGATCGCGCTCCCGGCGATCGTCGGGAGCTTCGACGCCACCGTGTTCGAGGCCACCTGGATCCTGCTGGCCTACCAGCTCACGAACGTCTCCTTGATGGTGTTCTTCGGGCGGCTGGCCGACCTCTTCGGCAGGCGTCCGATGTACATGACGGGTGTCGCCCTGTTCACCACCGCGAGCCTGCTCGCCGGGTTCGCCCCGACCGTCGGCCTGCTGATCGCCTGCCGGGTGGCCCAGGCGATCGGCAGCGCCATGCTCATCACGAACAGCGCCGCGCTGGTCACCGCGGCGTTCCCGCGCCGGCTGCTGGGCCAGGGGCTCGGCATCTACATGGCGTCCTTCTCGCTGGCCCAGCTGCTCGGGCCGACACTCGGCGGGCTGCTGGCCACAGAGGTCGGCTGGCAGTGGACGTTCTGGTCGAACGTGCCGGTCGGTGTCGTGTGTCTGCTCTGGGGGCTGCGGGTGATGGAGCGCGTCCCGCGCCGCCACCAGCGGTTGCGGATCGACCCGGTGGGCAACCTGCTCGTCCTGTTCGGGCTCGGCGGGCTGCTGCTCGCGCTGTCCCAGGTCGGGACGTCCGGCTGGGACGACCCGCTCGTCCTCGGTGGCCTCGGGGTCTTCGTGCTCGCGGTGCCGGCGTTCCTGCTCGTCGAGCGCAGGGTCGCCGAACCCGTGGTGGACCTGCGGACGTTCCGCGACCCGGTGGTCGGCATCGGCACGCTCGCGGGGTTCCTCGCGACGGTGTCGCGCTTCGCCGTCGTGCTCTTGATGGGCCTGTACTTCCAGGCCGTCTCCGGCGACACCCCGGCCGAAGCGGGGCTGAAGGTGCTGCCGGTTGCCATTGCGTCGATCATCGCCGCCCCGCTGGCGGGGGCGCTGCTGCGCCACATCGCCCCGCGCACGGTGGCCGTGGCCGCGTGCGCGATCTCGCTGGTGGGCGTCACCCTGTTGCTGTTCACCATCTCCGTCGACACCCCGTATCCCGTGTTGATCGGCGCCGTCGTGGTGCTCGGGATCGGATCGGGCGCATTCATCCCCGCGAACAGCACGGCGATGCTGCAGGACCTGCCGCCCGACCGGCTCGGGATCACCAACGCGGTGCGGCTGATGGCGCAGAGCTCGGGGGTGGTGATCAGCACGGCCGTGGCGCTCACGCTGGTGGCCGCGCCGTTGCCGGTCGCCCTGCGCCCGCAGCTCTTCGACGGGTCGCTGTCGCAGGTCTCGCCGGACGCGCTGGAGGACCTGGTCACCGGCTACCGGTGGGCCTTCGGGCTGATGGCGGTGATGTCGGTGCTGTGCCTCGTGGCGTCGACCGTCGGACGGTATGTGCACCGCACCAGCAGGACCCTCGCCAGCACCGTGTCGATGACCAGCATGGGGTCGATGACCAAGGAGTGAGTGGAATGGGCATGCTCGACGGCAGGATCGCACTCGTCACCGGGGCCAGCCGGGGTATCGGCGCCGAGATCGCCCGCCGGTTCGCGGCGGAGGGCGCCACGGTGATCGCCTCTGCGCGCACGGCAGAACCGGGCGGCTCGGCCCTCGCCGGGTCGCTCGCCGACACCGTGGCCGGCATCGAGGCGGCGGGCGGCAGCGCGCAGGCCGTACCGGCCGACGTGTCCCGCGCCGAGGACCGGGTCGCACTCGTGCGGCGCGTCGTGACCGAGCACGGGCCGATCGACGTCCTGGTCAACAATGCCGCGGTCACCTGGTTCGGTCCCGTCGCGGACTTCCCCGCGAAGCGCGTCGACCTGATGGTGGAGGTCCAGGTGAAGGCGCCGATGCATCTGGCGCAGCTGGTGCTGCCGGGCATGCGGGAGCGGGGCAGCGGCGCCATCCTCAACATCTCCTCGCGCGCCGCCATCCACCCGCAGCTCCCGCCGACCGGCCGGGTGTCTCGCGGCGGCACGGTCTACGGGATGTGCAAGGCCGCGCTCGAGCGGTTCTCCACCGGGCTCGCGGCCGAGCTGCACGCCGACGGGATCGCCGTGAACGCGCTGTCGCCGAACCGGGTGGTGCCGACCCCGGGCACCGTGTTCCACCACCTCACCACCGAGGATGCCCCGGACGCCGAACCGCCGGCAGTGATGGCGGCGGCCGCGCTCGCGCTGTGCCGCCCGCCGTCGAACGGCAGTGGTCCCCTGACCGGCCGGGTCGCCTACTCCCAGGACCTCCTCACCGAGCTGGGCATCCCCGTCCCGGCGGCGGGCTGAGTGGGCCGGGTGCGTGTGGACTGCCATGTGCACACCGTCGCGTCCGGCGACGCGGTGCTGCGGGTGGAACAGCTGGCGCGGCGGGCCGTCGAGCTCGGCGTGGATGTCGTGTTCGTGACCGACCACAACGAGATCTCGGTCGCACTCGCCGCCCACGGCCGCGACCTTGGCGTCCGGATCGAGGTGGGGAGGAGGTGCGCACCGCCGACGGGGAGGTGCTGAGGCTGACCGTTACCGCGCGGCGAGCGCCATGAGACGGACGTGGGCGTTGTTCCCGCACGAGCGAACGACGCTGCTGTCCGTCTCACGGAGGAGTCGGTCCGGCCGCCGTGGGCTGACGGCGGCCGGACCTGTGGGGGAGCGGCGGGCGGGGCAGAAACCGTCATCGGTTAGCCCAGCACAACAGTTGAACCCGAAAACCCTCGGAAACCGAAGTGAAAACGGACCGAAAGAACACGTGGGATGAGCGCGGCATCCTCGCTACGGTCGGGCCATGCGGCTGCTGGTGGTCGAGGACGACGACGACCTCGCGAGTGCGCTGCGCGTCGGACTCGGGCGGGCGGGCTACGCGGTCGACATCGCGCTGACCGGCGGCGACGCGGCCGCCAAGCTCGCCGTGCACACCTACGACCTGCTGGTGCTCGACCTGAACCTGCCCGACGTCGACGGCTTCACGCTGTGCCGTGACGTCCGGGACGGCAGCATCGGCGGCCCCAGCGGGGCCGAGCTGCGGATCCTCATGCTCACGGCCCGGGGCGAGCTGGCCGATCGCGTCCGGGGCCTCGACGAGGGCGCCGACGACTATCTCGTGAAGCCCTTCGCGTTGGCCGAGCTCCTGGCCAGGGTGCGGGCGCTGCTGCGCCGCGACAACAGCGGCGGCACGTCCGTGCTGACCGTCGGCGAGCTGTCCCTCGACGACGGCCGCAACATCGCCAGCCGGGGGAGCCATGAGCTCGCACTGACCCGCAAGGAGTTCGCCGTGCTGCGCTACCTCATGAACCGGCCGGGTCACGTCGTGTCGGCCGAGGAACTGCTCGACCACGTGTGGGACGAGAACGCCGACCCGTTCACCCAGACCGTGCGGGTGACGGTCGGGACACTGCGTCGCAAGCTCACCCGGGAGGGCGAGCGGCCGGTGATCGAGACCGTGATCGGGCGCGGGTACCGGCTGCGGGAGCCGGCGTGACCACGGCCGCGCGGCAGTGGGCGCAGCGCCTGCGTCCCCCGTGGACCCGCACGATCCGCTTCCGGCTGGCCGCCACCTATTCGCTGGTGCTGTTCGGGCTGGTCGTGCTGGTCCTCGGGGCGGTCTACGTGGTGATGCACCGCAGCGTCGACGCCGCGCCGCTGAACCCGATCACCGTGCAGAAGGTGAAGGAGGTCGGTGGCCGGCTCGAGCTGCGCGAGGGCGAGGAGTTCCAGGCGGCGGACCTCGCCAGCGTCCAGGAGGCGGTCAACTTCGAGACGTTGGAGACCCTGCGGGGCGCACTGGCCCTGGTGCTCGGCGTGATGCTGGTCGCGAGCTTCGGCGTGGGCTGGTGGCTGGCCGGCCGGGTGCTGCGTCCGGTGCAGCAGGTCACGGCCGCGGCGCGGGAGATCACGGCCACGGACCTGTCGCGCCGCATCGCGCTCGACGGTCCGCGCGACGAGCTGCGCGACCTCGCCGACACCGTCGACGACATGCTCGACCGGCTCGACCGGGCCTTCTCCGCCCAGCGGCAGATGATCGACGACGCGTCCCACGAGCTGCGCAACCCGCTGGCCGTCATCCAGGTCAACCTCGACGCGGTGCTGTCGCGCGCCGACGTCGACGCCGACGAGCGGCGCCGCGCGAGCACCGTGGCCGCCCGGGCGACCCAGCGGATGCGCAGCCTCATCGAGGACCTGCTCGCCGCCGCGCGCCGGACCGCGCCCGCCTTCAGCGAGACCGACGTGGACCTCACACTCGTCGCCGGCGAGGCCGCGGACGGGTTCGCACTGCTCGCCGACAGCGACGGCCACGAGCTGGTACGCCGCTTCGAGCCAGAGCTGGTGCTGATCGGCGACGCCGAGTCGCTGCGTCGCGCCGCGGACAACCTGTTGTCCAACGCACTGCGCGCCTCGCCGCCGGGCCGGGAGATCCTGATCGCCACGGGGCAGCGCGCCGGCTGGGCGTGGCTGGCGGTTCGCGACCGCGGCCCGGGTATCACCGCCGAACACCAGGAGAGGGTGTTCGACCGCTTCTGGCGAGGCCCCGACGGGAACGGGCGCCGCGACCGCGGAACCGGCCTCGGGCTGGCCATCGTCCGTCAGGTGGTGGAGAGCCACGGCGGCAGCATCGCGGTGCACAGCGTTCCCGGTGCCGGCGCGACCTTCGTGCTGTGGTTTCCGTTGCGGACCGCAGATGCGTCGCCGCGGCAGCCGCAGCCGCCGGAGCTCAATCCGGTGGAGCCGGATCCGAGCCTGCCCCCCGCCCCGCCCTGACGGGGCAGGCGGCTACCCCCCTGCCATCGCCGTGCTGCTCGCCGCCGTGGCGGTGCAGGCTTTCGCGGTCGTGCGGATCAGCCGGTCCGGTCACCGCTGACATGCGTGCCGTCCTTGCCGCGCCACGTCACCGGAACGCCACGCCGCGACCCGTTTGCCGCCCGATCGGGGAGGTATCGTTTCGGCGAACCTCGGCGGAACGGATGCGGGTGACGACAACGGGTAGTGACGGTTCCCGACGCTTGCCGGAGAGTGGCGGCGAGCGGATACGCCGCGCCGCCTACGAGCTGTTCAGTCGCAACGGCGTGCGGGACGTCGGAGTCGATGCCGTGATCGCTCGCGCCGGCACCGCGAAGATGACGTTGTACCGCAACTTCCCGTCGAAGGACGACCTGATCCTCGATTTCCTCCGCCGCCGTGAGCGGCTGTGGACGGAGGAATGGCTCCAGCACGAGAGCAGATTGCGTGGCGAACGCCCGCAGGACCAGCTGCTGGCCATCTTCGACCTGTTCTCGGAATGGTTCGGGCGCCCTGATTTCGAGGGTTGCGCCTTCCTCACCACGATGATGGCGGTCAACGACAAGGGCAGCCCGGTGTTCCAGGCGAGCGTGGCCCACCTCGCGCGCATCCGGGCCTACCTCCGGGAGCTCGCCGAGGCCGCGGGCGTGGCCGACCCGGAGCAGGTGGCCCGGCAGTGGCACGTGCTGATGAAGGGCTCCATCATGGCGGCCCACGAGGGCGACGCCGGCGCGGCGTCGGCCGCCCGTGAGCTCGGCGTACTGCTGCTGCGCGCCAACGGCGTCCCGGACTGACCCGCGCCGCGCCCCCGTCCGAGGTTCAGGAAAGCCACTTTCCTGCCCGCAGAGGGCGGCAAAGTGGCTTTCCTGAACCTCAGAGGCCCAGCTTCTCGGCGGCCAGGCGGGCGCCCTCCACGCGGGAGGTGATCTTCTGGAAGGCCACGTCCCTGGCGTAGTCGGGCGAGCCGTGGTTGGGCTTCTCGTCGATGGAGAAGGGTGAGAACCCGCAGTCGTCGGTGGAGCCGAGCTGATCCTTCGGGATGAAGTTGGCCGCCCGGATGAGCTGGTCGGCGATCTCCTGAGGGCTCTCCACCCGCGGGTTCTGGGGGTTGGTGACGCCGATGTAGGCCATCTGCGCGACGCCGTCGGCGTCGTCGCGCAGGTTCTTGCCGATGGTCTCGTACACCGGGTCCTTCTCCCGCTCCGACGCGAGCTGGATCAGGAAGTACCCGGCGTTGATGTCGAACATCGTGCCGAGGAGGTTGTTGTAGGGCACGTCGGCGGAGTGCACCGAGTCGCGGTCGCCGCCGGGGCAGGTGTGGATGCCGATGTTGCGGCGCTCCTCGGCGGAGAACCGGGCCATCACCCGGTTGTTGAGCTCGATGAAGTGCGGCAGGAGGCCCGCTCCCGTCCACGGGTTGCGGGGATCCTCGCGGGTGGCCAGCCTGCCCTCGGTGAAGTCCACCGACACCCGTTCGGCCCCTGCGGCGAAGGCCTCCCGGATGTCCTTCTCGCACTCGTCGATCAGCGCCGCCTCGAACTCCTCGCGGCTGTAGCCCTCCACCGGGTCCGTCAACGGGTAGAGCAGCGCCAGCATCGACGGCGCGATCACGGCCTGCTTCATCGGCCTGCTCGCGTACGGGATCGACTTGCGCAGCGTGTCGGCGGCGTGCTGGTTGTAGCGGAACGGTCCGTGCTCGAGCTTCGGCAGTTGGCGTCCGTGGCCATCGGCGAAGATCGCGAAGAACTGCCCGCCGGGGCCGAGTCCCGGTGCCAGCCCGGTGCCGGCCAAGGTGTCGGCGATCGGGTAGGTCGCGAACGACGACCAGCGCTGCTCACCGTCGGAGATGATCGGCGAGCCGGTGGCCTCGAACCGTTCGATCGAGTCCTTCACCGAGGCGTCCTGCAGCTTCTCGAGGTCGTCTTTGTTGATCTCGCCTGCGTCGTACTTCGCGTAGGCCTCCTGCAGTTTCGCGGGCCGGGGAAGCGATCCCACCGGCTCGGTGGGAACTCCGGTGGCCGTGCGCGGGTCGTAGGCCATTGTGGATCTCCTCCTCGAGAGTCCTGGACACGCGGACGCCGGGATCGACGTGATCCACGGACGCGGTACCGGCTGCCGGCGAATGCATGATCACGCACATCCGGCCCGGCACCCGTCGACGGCAAGGGAATAGGCGGCGCGGCAGCAGGAGACAGGTCTGTCTCACGTGGGCGAGGAAAGCGTAGTCGGGTCGGCAGGAACGGTCAACGAGAGGCGCCCGTTTACCTGAGCGTTCACGATTCAGGCAGATTCTCCCGTTCTTAGCCGGTTATCGACCGGTGTGATAGCCGCGACACCCGGTCGGGGTGCCGATGTCGTCCACCCGTGAGACCGACCTGTCTTGTGGTTCGCGTCACACAGTGGGAACATCAGCCAGGTCAGGCGCCCACCACCGCCGACCCGGAGGGCAACGCCCACCATGGCCGAGCTCGAACCGCGCAACTTCCTGCAGCCTTGCCTGCTGCTGCTCCTGCGGGAGCGGCCCGACCACGGCTATGAGCTCGCCGCGCGTCTTCGTCCCATGCACGACGGGGACGGTGACGCCGGTGGGGTCTACCGCGCGCTGCGCAGCCTGGAGCGGCAAGGACTGGTCCGCTCGGAGTGGCACACGTCCGACGTCGGCCCGGCCCGGCGCACCTACTACGTCACCCCGGACGGGGCGACCTGCCTCGACTCGCTCGCCGACAGCCTCGAGCAGACGCACGAGTCCCTGCACGTCTTCCTCGATCGCTACGCCCGGGTGGTCGCCGCCGCCAAGCGGGGATGCCCCGAGGGGAGCCGAATTGACCGTCGAGCTGACAGCTGCGGATACACGAACGGTGTTCACGCGGCGCGACGGGCCGATCGGCCTGCTGGCCACTGACGCGCCCGCTCTCGCCGCCGCCTGCCACGCCATGGCGCAGCGGTTCCACCGCGCGGGCCGCCTGCTCGCGTTCGGCACCGGCTGCTCCGCGGCCGACGCCGCGCACGTGGTGGTGGAGTTCGTGCATCCGGTGATCATCGGCAAACGTGCGCTGCCAGCGCTGTCGCTGCCCGGGGGATCCACCGGCTTCCGGGCCGAGCTCGGGCTGTTCGGAGAGGCCGAGGACATCGCGCTGGGCATCGCGCCCGACGGCGGCGACGCCGCTCTCGCCGACGGCCTGGCCGCGGCGCGGGACCGTGGCCTCCTGACCGTCGCGCTGCTGGGCGGGGCCGCAGCCGGCCCCGTCGCGTCGCTGGGTCTCGACCACGTCATCGCGGTGCGCTCCGACGACACCCGCATCGTGCGCGAGGGCCAGGTCACCGCCTACCACGTGTTGTGGGAGCTCGTGCACGTCTTCCTGGACGCTCCGGAGGTACTGGCATGAACCCGGCTGCCACGGACCCCGGCGGCCTGCCGCCCGACCCGCAACCCGGCGAGGTGTGCATCACCTGCTCGGACACGGCCGTGGCGGTCACGGTCACCGCCCTGCTCGGCGACGGGCTCGCCATGGTGGACACCGGTGCGGGTCCGGGCACCGAGGAGGAGGTCAGCGTCGCGCTCGTGGACGCGGTCGTGGGTGACACCGTCCTCGTGCACGCCGGCGAGGCCATCGCCAGGGTGGAGCCCGCGGAACCGACCCGGCACGGAGGCCGATGGTCATGAGCATCGAGTCGCTCTACCCCTTCCTGCACGCCGGGGCCGCTGACCTGGACGCCCTGCTGGCCGACGTCGCGCGGTCCACGGCGGAGAAGGTCGACGAGATCGGGCGGCTGCGCCGGGAGGTGGTGGCCGCCGACGACGCCCGGATGGCGGCCTGCGCCACCGCGATGGCGGAGCGCTTCGAGCGTGGCGGCAGGCTGCTGGCCTTCGGCAACGGAGGGTCGAGCACGGACGCGGCAGCGGTGGCCGCGCTCTGTGTCGACCCCGGCCCGGCGTGGCGGCCGCTGCCCGCCCTCGCGCTCGCGGCCGACGTCGCCACGCTCACGGCTCTCGCCAACGACGTGGGTTTCGAGAACGTCTTCGCCCGGCCGGTGGCCGCGGCGGGCCGCCCGGACGACATCGCGCTGGCGCTGTCCACGAGCGGAGGTTCGGCCAACGTGCTGCGCGGCCTGGCCGTCGCGCACGAGCGGGGCCTGCTCACCGTGGGGCTCGCCGGGTACTCGGGTGGCTCGATGGCCGAGGCGGCCGCCCGCGGGGAGATCGACCACCTCTTCGTGATGCCGTCGGCGTCGGTGCACCGCATCCAGGAGGCGCAGACCACCACCTATCACGTGCTGTGGGAGCTGGTGCAGCGCGCGCTGGGCCGTCCGTGACCGAACCGCCCGTGCAGGTCGAGCCGCGGGCCGCGGAGCGGGTGCGGGCCCGGATCCGGGTCAGCGGGATCGTGCAGGGAGTGGGGTTCCGGCCGTTCGTGCACGGCCTCGCCGGGCAGCTCGGGCTGGCCGGGTTCGTGGGCAACGACGAGTCCGGTGTGGTCATCGAGGCGGAGGGCGCCGCACCTGCCCTGGACGCGCTGCTCGCCGCCCTGCGGGACCGGCCGCCGGCGCTGGCGCTGGTCACCGACGTCGCCACCACGGACATGCCGGTGCGAGGGGACACCGCATTCGCCATCGCCGCCAGCTCCGCCGGCGGCCGCCGGGCCACCCTCATCTCGCCCGACACCGCGACCTGCGCCGCGTGCGTCGCCGAGCTTCGCGACCCGGCCGACCGCCGCTACCGCCATCCGTTCATCACCTGCACGAACTGCGGGCCCCGGTTCACGATCGTCACCGGGGTGCCCTACGACCGCGCCGCCACCACGATGGCCGGTTTCCCGATGTGCGCAGCCTGCGCCGCGGAGTACCACGACCCGGCCGACCGGCGGTTCCACGCGCAGCCCGTGTGCTGCCCCGGCTGCGGGCCCACCCTGCGGCTGGTCGACGCCGCAGGCCGCGAGCTCCCCGGTGAACCGATCACCGCCGCGGCGCGGCTGCTCGCCGAGGGCGGGGTGCTGGCCGTGAAGGGGCTCGGCGGCTACCACCTGGCGGCGCCCGCCGGGCACGAGCGTGCCGTCGCCGCGCTCCGGGCGCGCAAGCACCGGGAGGACAAGCCGTTCGCGGTGCTGGCCCCCGACCTGGACGTTGCCGGGACGCTCGGCGAGGTCGGCGCGGCCGAGGCGGCGCAGCTGACCTCCCGGCGCGCGCCCATCGTGCTGCTGCGCAGGCGCCCCGGCGCGCCGCTGGCCACCGCGGTCGCCCCCGGCAACGACCACATCGGCGTGCTGTTGTCCTACACACCCGTGCATCACCTGCTGCTCGACGAGCTCGCCGCTCCGATCGTGCTGACCAGCGGAAACGTCTCCGACGAGCCGATCGCCCACCTCGATGACGACGCCGTCGCCCGGCTCGCCGGCATCGCCGACGCCTTCCTCACCCACGACCGGCCGATCCGCACCCGCGCCGACGACTCGGTGCTGCGGGTGGTGGCCGGGCGCACCTACCCGATCCGCCGTTCGCGCGGCTACACCCCGGAGCCCCTGCGGATCGGCGTCGTCGCGGGGGAGCCGGTGCTCGGTTGCGGCGCGGAGCTCAAGAACACGTTCTGCGTGCTGCGGGGCGGGGAGGCGTTCCCGTCGCACCACGTCGGAGACCTGGAGAACGCTGAGACCTTGAGGGCGTACCTCGACGGCATCGAGCACCTCGGACGGCTGCTGGACGTGACGCCCACCGTGCTCGCCCACGACCTGCACCCGGAGTACCTGTCCACCAAGTACGCGCTCGCCAGGGCCGAGGCGGAGCCGGATCTGCGGCTGGTCGGGGTGCAGCACCACCACGCCCACCTGGCCGCGTGCCTGGCGGAGAACGGCGAGGCGGGGCCGGCGATCGGCGTCGCGTGCGACGGCCTCGGCTACGGCCCGGACGGGGTGCTGTGGGGCGGCGAGGTGTTCGAGGTCTCCCTCACCGGGTTCCGGCGGCTCGCGCACCTGGAGCCGGTACCGCTGCCCGGCGGCGCCACGGCGATCCGGCAGCCGTGGCGGATGGCCGCGGCCTGGCTGCACGCCACCGGTACCGACCCGGCGGGTCTCGCCGTCGCGGCCCGCAATGCTCCGCAGTGGACGCAGGTGGAGCGGCTGCTGCGCTCCGATGTGGACGTCCCGGTCACCACGAGCGCCGGTCGCCTGTTCGACGCCGTCGCGGCTCTCGTGGGGATCCGGGACCGGGTGAACTACGAGGGCCAGGCGGCCGTCGAACTGGAGCAGGCCGCGTCGGCGGTGGGGGAGTGCGACGGCTATCCCGTGCGGCTCGAGGGCGAGCTGATCCGGGCGGGCGACCTCGTGCGCGCCGTGGTGGCGGACCTGCGGGCAGGCACCCCGGCCCCGGTGATCGCCGCCCGCTTCCACACCGGCCTGCACGACGGGCTGGTCGCGGCGGCCGTGCGCGCCGCCGCGGACACCGGTCTCGACGCGGTGGCCCTGTCCGGCGGGGTGTTCCAGAACATCAGGCTCCTGGAGGGGGTGTCCCGGCGGCTGACCGAGGCCGGGCTGCGGGTGCTCGTGCACTCCCGGGTGCCGTGCAACGACGGCGGGATCAGCCTCGGGCAGGTGGCGGTGGCCGCTGCGACGATCTCCTGACGCGATCTGGACACATATCGCGGCTCGGTGGCGGGTTCTGATCGCGTTATGTGGCCATGTCGCGCAAAAACAACGCACGGCAGCGCCCGATGGTTCAGGCCGCCTGTTATGAGGTATGCCATGCGGCCGGGCTGAACACCTGCATCCGCTCGGCCGTGTCTGGATATGTCGGCCGGTGCAGCAGGCGGCGGCTCACGACAGGAGGCCCGAAATGTCCCGAAGCTCGATTCGCCGGGTCCTGGTCGCCGCGGTCGCCGGGGCGGCGGCGGTCGCCGCGCTGACCTTCGGGACCGGCACGGCGTCCGCCGCGGAGCCGACGGCAGCCATGTCCACCGCCGCAACCACCCAGTACGCTTCGAACGTGGTGGTGGCGGCAGGCGTTGCCGGCGAGTTCGACATCTTCGACGCCTCCGACTTCGAGGGCGGGTTCGCCGACCTGACCAACTCGACGATTCCCGATCTCACCCCGCTCAACCTCAACGACAAGATCTCCTCGGCCGTCAACAACTCGAACACCAAGATGTGCTTGTTCACCGACGCGAACTTCAAGGGGCAGCGGATCGAGTTCCCCCCGCACACCCAGATCCAGCAGTTCCCGGTGAACCTCGACAATGCGGTCACGTCGGTGAAGCCCTGCTGACAGGGCACGCGGGTCACATCGCGCCGGTCGTGCGCGAGAGGTGCTCCAGGAACCAGTCGCGTGCCGCCTGGGACGCCACGACGAAACCGTCACCGGTGTACGCGGCGAAGTGCCCGCCGGGCAGGAACACGATCCTCTTCGGCTCGGCCGCCGTCCGGTAGGCCGACGCCGCCAGGTTTCCGCCGGTCAGCCCGTCGTCGCGGCCGACGATCATCAGTAGTGGTGTCGGCGTGATGTCCGGCAGGTACCTCGCCGGCTCGTAGCCGTAGAAGTTGTCCAGGCTGCGCAGCGTCACCTCGTTCGGCCAGCTGGGGTCGAGCTCCGCCCGGGCGTGGGTGAACCACTCGTAGGAGTCCTGCGTCGGTAGCCCGACCAGCTCGCCGGGATCGTTGCCGATGACCGGCACGGTGGTCGCCGGCTCGCCCATGGCCCGGGCCCGCCGGTCGGCGGTGAACACGGCCGGGCCGACGACGTGGTTGTCGACCCGGGCGAGGTTCGCGTAGGTCGCGCGCCCGCTGATGAACGGCGCTTGCCCGCTGACCGCCGAGACCCGGCGGTCGATGGCGGCGACCACGAAGGCGTGCGCGGCCGAGAAGCTCGTGCCCCACACCCCGATCCGGTCCGGATCGACGTCGGATCGGTTCTGTGCGCAGGTGATGGCGTGCTGGTAGTCGCGAACCTGTTCCCACGGGTCGACCTCGTGACGCGGCTTCCCCGGCGCCGCTTCGGAGTCACCCCAGCCGCGGTTGTCGAAGACCAGAACCGACAGGCCGGAAGCAGCGAACACCTCCGCGAACCGGTCGAGGTACATGCGCTTCGTCGACGTCCAGCCATGGGCCATGACCACGCAGGGCGCCGGGCCGGCCGCCCCCTCGGCCTCGTAGAACCAGCCGCGCAGCACAGCGCCTTCGGCGTCGAACTCGATGTCATGACGCACGGGTGTCTCCTGGCCTGCCGACGTGGTCGGCGATGAACGCCGCCAGGTCGTCGATCTCCTGTCCGGCGACGTCGTGACCCAAGCCGGGGTAGACGTGGATCTCGGCGGTGGCGTGCTCCTTGAGCCAGCGTTCGGTGCGCTCGATGGCGTGGTCCGGAATGACCCGGTCGTTCTCGCCGCGACCCCAGTAGACAGGGGGCACCACCGCGGCCAGGGTCGTGTCGCCGGGGTGGGGATCGCGCACGACGAACCCCGCCAGGCTCACGCCGTAGGCGAAGCGCTCCGGGGCGTGCCGCATCAGCTGGTGCACCATGGCGCCACCCTGGGAGAACCCGAGCAGGCCGATCAACGGCGCGTCGAGAGTGCGCACCCAGTCCAGAACGTCGTCGGTCGCGGCGTCGGCCACGTGGGGCCGAGGATCGCCGATCGGGTTCCCTGCGCTGGGAAACCAGGCGTACCCGCCCGCTTCCGGGATGCGCGCCCTGACCGAGGCGACCACGAGGTCTTCCGGCAGCCGGGGTGCGAGCCGCCGATACAGATGGGTCTCGTCGTAGCTCCAGCCGTGCAGCATCACCAGCACGGGCCGCTCACCGTGCCTGCCCTCGGATTCCGACCACAGCACCGCGTCGCGGTTGATCCCGGGTTTCATCGTTCCGACTGTGCCCGCGCCGAATGAGTCACGTCCAAGACCTGATCGGTTCTCTGTGATGCCCTGAACGCACCACACCCTCGGAGTGGGCTATTCCTGGACGAAGACCATGGTCTGCAGGCGTACCGCGTCCTGCCCCGGCGGCACCCCGAACATTCGCCGGTACTCGCGGCTGAACTGCGAGGGGTTGTCGTACCCGACGGCGTATCCGATCGCGGCCACGTCGTGTGGTGCCGCGATGAGCTCGATGCGGGCCTTCTGCAGTCGGATCTGCTTCTGGTACTGCAGCGGGCTCATCGCGGTGACGGCGCGGAAATGGCGGTTGAGGGACGAGACGCTGGTGCCGATATCCGAGGCGAGGTCGTCGATGCGGATCACGCGGTCGTACCGGGACTTGATCCACCCGATCGCGCGGGCGACGAGGGCCAGGCGGCTGTCGGCCATCCCGGCCTGCCTGATCAAGGCCGCCTGCGGGCCGTTCAGCAGCCGCCAGTGGATCTCGCGTCGCACCCCGGCCGCCAGTACCCGCAGGTCACGTGGCTCGTCCAGCAGACGTGTCAGCCGGACGAGGGCGTCGAGCAGGTTGTCGTCCGCCTCGCTCACCGACATGCCGGGACCGTCGTGCGGGCGGATCGTGGTGGGACCGGCGTCCACCAGCAGTTGCGCGATGGTCGCGGGTTCGAGCCGCAGCCCGAGCGAGAGGAACGGCTCGCCGGGGCCGGCGCGGATGATCTGCGAGGTCAGCGGAAGGTCAACGGTCGCCACGGCGACCTGGCCGGGGTGGTGCTCGAAGACATGGTCGCCGAGGACCGAGCGCTTCGCGCCCTGCACGACCAGGGCGAGCATCGGTTCGGTGACCGAGCCCATGGGCTCGGTCACGCGGTCGGCGGCGAACACCATCACGCCCTCGATCCACAACGGGCGCGGATTGCTCCCGGCGAGCCGCGCGACCCGGCGACCGACCTCGTCCAGGTGGTCCATCGTCCGAGTCAACCACGGCAGAGGGCGCAAATGCACCACGACGATCCGGCCGAGGTTGGGCGGATCGTGCAACGGATCGCCCGCATCGGTCTAGGTGATCACGTCGCCGGCGCCTTCACTGGAGACGTACTGGAGACCGCCCCACCGGCGTCTCGTCGTCCTATCGGCCCGGAGGCCACGATGTCCCTCGATTCCTACGTCACCCTCGGCCGGTCGGGCCTGCGGGTCAGCCCGTTCACCCTGGGCACCATGACCTTTGGTGAGGACTGGGGCTGGGGAAGCAGTGCGGAGGAGTCCACGAGGATCCTCTCCGCCTATCTGGACCGCGGCGGGAACTCGATCGACACCGCCAACCTCTACACCAACGGCCACTCCGAGAAGATCATCGGCGACCACTTCGCGGGCCGGCCGTCGCTGCGTGACCGCGTGGTGCTCGGCACGAAGTTCTTCGGCAATCTGCACGAGAAGGACCCGAACGGCGGCGGACCCAGCCGTAAGGCGATCGTGCAACAGCTGGAGAGCTCGCTGCGACGCCTGCAGACCGACTACGTCGACCTGTACTGGCTGCACAACTTCGACCCGGTCACGCCGATCGAGGAAACCCTCCGCGCGCTGGACGACCAGGTCAGCGCCGGCAAGATCCGCTACATCGGCTTCTCCGACGTGCCGGCGTGGGCGACCGCCGAGGCGGCCACGCTCGCGCGGTTGCGCGGATGGGCTCCGATCATCGCGCTGCAACTGGAGTACTCCCTGCTCGAGCGGACCTCGGAAGGTGAGCTGATCCCGATGTCGCAAGCCATGGGGATGGGCGTGATGCCGTGGTCGCCGCTGAGGGGCGGGTTCCTGTCGGGTAAGTACTCCAGCGCCACCACAACCTCGGTCGACACCACCCGAGGGCGGATGCCGAGCGAGGCGGACCTGGTGGTGATCGACGCCCTCAACGCCATTGCTGACGAGGTCGGCGCGACGTCGGCCCAGGTTGCCCTGGCCTGGGCGAAGGGGCGCCCCGGGGTCACTTCGACGGTGATCGGCGCGCGCCGGATGGACCAGTTCGAGACCAACCTCGGCGCCCTGGACGTGACGCTCAGCGATTCCCAGCGCGCCGCGCTCGATGACGTTTCGGCTCCCACTCTGAACTTCCCGGCCGAGAACAACAGGCTGCTCGCGCCGACTCTTCAATTCGCGGGAGCCACCGTGGACGGTCATTCATCGGTGGTGTCCCCGCTGCTGCGAGCCTCCGACACCCGTTACTGACCGCGGCGCCGGCGGGCGGCAATGCCGAGCGGGCATCACAGAACGCGGAACAGGTGTTGGACGGACACCGGGGCGGCGGAGCACCTTCGTGGTGCACGTGATGCGAGAAAAGGGAGTTGTCATGAGAGTCTTTCTGACCGGCGGGTCGGGCTACATCGGCCGGGCCACGATCGCCGAACTGGTCGACCAGGGCCACACGGTGGAAGCACTCGCCCGCAGCGAGCGCGCCGAGGAGTCCGTCACGGCGGCCGGTGCGACCGCGGTTCGCGGCGCCCTGACGGACCTGGATGTGCTGAAGGACGCTGCGGCCCGCGCGGATGGGGTGATCCACCTCGCCCAGGCGACCTCGGGGGAGGAGGACCTCGCCGCGGCCACCGCGATGCAGGACGGTGTGGGCGCTGGCACCTACGTGCACACCGGTGGTAGCTGGGTCTACGGCGACACCGACGGGGTCAAGGACGAGACCGCGCCGTGGAACCCGCCCGGCGCGGTGGCCTGGCGCAAGCCCGTGGAAGACGCCGTGCTGGCGCGGTCGGCCGACGGCGGACGCCCCGTCATCGTGCAGCCCGGCCTGCTCTACGGCGGTGACAACCGCCTGATCGACGACTTCTTCGTCCGGCCCGGCCGGAAGAACGGCGCGATCCCCTACATCGGCGACGGTGGCAACCACTGGGCGCTGGTGCACATCGACGACCTCGCCCCGCTCTACGTGGCCGCCTTGGCGGCGAAGGCCGGTTCGGTCTACCTGGGGGTGGGAGGAGTGAACCCGACCGCGAGGCAGGTCGTCGAGGCGTGTGCGCACGCCGTGGGCCTGGACGGGAAGACCACGTCGATCACGCTCGAGCAGGCTCGTGCCGAGATGGGGCCGATCGCGGACGCGTTCGCTCTCGACCAACAGTTCACCCCGGCCAAGGCACAGCGGGAGCTGAGCTGGCGGCCCCGGCACACCGACCCCCTGAGCGAGTTCGCCCAGGGCTGAGCGGCGGCACGGTGCGCGAAGGCGGTGCACACCTCACGCGGTGAGCGCCCCCGCCCGCCGGCGCAGCCAGGTGTACCACTGCTCCAGGCCGTCCCCTCTGGTGGCGGAGATCTCCAGCACCTCCACCGCGGGGTTGGCCCGGTGGGCGGCCGCGACGCAGAACTCCACGTCGAAGTCGACGTAGGGGAGCAGGTCGACCTTGTTGACCAGCATCAGGTCGGCCGTGCGGAACATGTGGGGGTACTTGAGCGGCTTGTCGGCCCCCTCGGTCACCGACATGATCACGATCCGGGCCTCCTCCCCGAGGTCGAAGAGCGCCGGGCAGACCAGGTTGCCGACGTTCTCCACGAACAGCAGCGACCCCTGCTCGGGGGCGAGGGCACGCAGTCCCGCGGCGACCATGTCGGCGTCGAGGTGGCAGCCCGCGCCGGTGTTGATCTGGATGACACGGGCCCCCGTCGCACCGATGCGCTCGGCGTCGAGCAGCGTCTCCTGGTCGCCCTCCAGGACCGCGCAGGGCAGTTCACCGCCGAGGTCGGTGATCGTGCGGGTGAGCAGGGTGGTCTTGCCCGAGCCCGGTGAGCTCATGAGGTTGAGCGCGACGACGTCCCGCTCCGCGAGCCACCGGCGGTTGCCCCCGGCCAGGTCGTCGTTCTTGGCCAGCAGGTCGATCTCGAGGGCGACGGTCCGCGAGTCCGGCTCGCGGTGCCCGTGCCCGTGCCCGTGGGGGTGCTCGTGGTCACCGTGCGGGTGGTCGTGGCCGGCGGCCGCCGGGTCCGTCACCCGCACGCCGGCGTCGTCGGAGCAGCCGCATGTCGCGCACACCTCACACCACCTCCACCTCTCGGATCCGCAGCTCGCGGCCGCCCTGCACCTCGATGTCCGCGCTGCCGCAGTCGCACAACGGCAGCACCTCGCCGGTCTCGAACGCCGCGCCACAGGTGCGGCACACCGCCCGGCCCGGCGGCTCGTCGATCTCCAGTACGGCGCCCTCGCACGTGGTGCCGGCCGCCACCATCTCGAAGCAGAACCGCACGGCGTCCGGCACGAGACCGGACAGCCGGCCGACCTCCAGCCGGATGCGGCGGACGCGGGCGTCCTGCATCCGCTGGGTCACGGTGCTGACGACGGTCTGGGTGATCGACAGTTCGTGCACGTCAGCGCGGCTAACAGATCCGGGGCAGGGGGTCGCCCACCAGGAGGTCGACGATCCGCGTGCCGCCGAACGCCGTACGCAGCAGCACCAGCCCCGGCGGGTCGTCCTTGATCGTCCCGATCACGGCGGCGCCCTCGCCGAGCGGATGCGCGTGCAGCGCGGCGAGCGCCGCATCGGCCTGCTCCGCTGCGACGACGGCGACGAGCCGGCCCTCGCAGGCGACGTACAGCGGGTCGATGCCGAGCAGCTCGGACGCCCCGTTGACGACCGGCCGCACGGGCAGCGCGGCCTCGTCGAGCACCACGGCGACCTGAGAGGCCACCGCCACCTCGTTGCAGATCGTGGCGACGCCACCGCGGGTCGCGTCCCGGAGCAGCCGCACGCCGTCGCCCGCGGCGTCGAGCAGCCCGGCGGTGATCTCGTGCAGCGGGGCGGTGTCGGAGACGATGTCGGCGGAGATGTCGAGCTCGCCGCGCGCCAGCATCACGGTGATGCCGTGGTCACCGATCGGGCCGGAGACGAGCACGACGTCGCCGGGCTTCGCCGCCGCGGCCGACAGCACGACCGGGCGCTCCAGCACGCCGACGCCCGCGGTGTTGATGTAGCAGCCGTCGGCCTTGCCGCGCTCGACCACCTTCGTGTCGCCGGTGACGATCTGCACCCCGGCCGTGGCGGCGGCGGCGGCCATGGACGCCACGATGCGCTGCAGGTCGGCGACCGGGAAACCCTCCTCCAGGATGAACCCGCAGGACAGGTACAGCGGCCGCGCCCCGCACATCGCCAGGTCGTTGACGGTGCCGTTGACCGCGAGGTCACCGATGTCGCCACCGGGGAAGAACAGCGGTGACACCACGTAGGAGTCGGTGGTGAACGCGAGCCGCCCGGTGCCGCCGTCCGCCCACACCGGGGCGAGCTGGGCGCCGTCCTCCAGCCGCTCCAGCACCGGGTTGCGGAAGGCGTCGAGGAACACCGCCTCGATGAGCGTCTGCGTGGCCTTGCCACCCGCCCCGTGGGAGAGCGTGATCCGCTCCTCCTTGATCTTCGCCTTGCGGGCGCGGGCCTTGGCGATCCGGGCCAGCACCTGCTCCTCGCGGGTGAGGTGCTCGGCGCCGGCGTGGGGGTTCTGCGCCTCCTCGGCGGCGGCCTTGGAGACCGCCTCCTCCGCCCAGTTCGCGCGCGTCGGGATGGTCGAGCCGAGATCCTGGGTCATGTCCGGGTCGCCTCCTTCACGCGATCCCGGCTGAAGCGGCCGAAGTTGTAGTACGCGGCGCACGCGCCCTCCGACGACACCATGCACGTGCCGATCGGGGTCTCCGGCGTGCAGGCGGTGCCGAAGACCTTGCACTCCCACGGCTTGAGCACGCCCTTGAGCACCTCGCCGCACTGGCAGGCCTTCGGGTCGGCGACCCGGACGCCGGGCACGGAGAAGATGCGCTCGGCGTCGAAGCGGGCGTAACGCTCCCGCACCTGCAGTGCCGAGTGGGAGATGAAGCCCAGCCCGCGCCACTCGAAGTGCGGCCGCAGCTCCATCACCTCACCGATCACCTGCAGCGCCTTGGGGTTGCCGTCCCACGGCACCACCCGCGCGTACTGGTTCTCGATCTCGCAGCGGCCCTCCTTCAGCTGCACCAGCAGCTGGTACACCGACTGCAGGATGTCGAGCGGTTCGAAGCCCGCGCAGACCAGCGGCTTGTGCGCGTCGCGCGCGATCCACTCGTAGGGGCGGCACCCGATCACCGTGGAGACGTGGCCCGGGCCGAGGAAACCGTCCAGGCGCAGGTCGGGGGAGTCGAGGATCGCCTTGATCGCCGGAATGATCGTGACGTGGTTGCAGAAGATCGAGAAGTTGTCGAGACCCTCGGCGGCCGCGCGCAGCACGGTCATGGCCGTGGACGGCGCGGTGGTCTCGAACCCGATGGCCATGAACACCACGCGCTTGTCCGGGTTCTTCCGCGCGATCTTCAACGCGTCGAGCGGCGAGTAGACCATCCGGATGTCGGCGCCCGCCGCCTTCGAGTCGAAGAACGAGCCGCGACCACCCGGTACCCGCAGCATGTCGCCGAACGTCGTGAGGATGACGTCGTCGCGCTCGGCGATCGCGATGGCGTCGTCGACGCGGCCCATCGGGATCACGCAGACCGGGCAGCCCGGGCCGTGCACCAGCGAGACGGTCTCCGGCAGGTAGTCCTCGAGGCCGTGCTTGTAGATGGTGTGGGTGTGGCCGCCGCAGACCTCCATGAACTTGTAGTGCCTGCCGGGCTCGCACAGTGCGGCGATCTGCGTCGCCAGCGTGCGGGCCATGCCCGCATCGCGGAACTCGTCGACGAACTTCATCGCCGTCCCCTTACCTTGGCCGGGAGTCGCTAGGTGATGTCGCTGGCGGCGAGCGCTTCGAGCTCGTCGGTGTAGGCGTCGCCGAGCCCGGTGAGGAAGTCCAGGGACGCCTTCGCCTCGGCCTCGTCGATCTTCGACAGCGCGAAGCCGACGTGGATGAGGATCCAGTCACCCGGTTTCAGGTCCTCGTCGTGCAGCAGCCCGATGTTCACCGCGCGCTTGACGCCCTCGACGCTGACCATCGCCAGGTCCTCGTGCTCGGTCATCAGCTCGATCACTTCGCCGGGAATGCCCAGGCACATGGGGATCTCCTCCTACATCCGGCGCAGGTCCCGGTACCGGGCGATCTCGGCGCGGGACTGCAGGGTCAGCACGGTGGCCGCGGCCATCCCGGCCACCAGCACGAACAGCAGCGTCTTGCGGATCATCTCGGAGCTCCTTCGTCGATCATGAGAACGGTGACCAGTGCCGTGACGGCCAGCGCGGCGGGTTCCACCGCGGCGGCCACCGGTGGGCTCAGGCCGATGCCTTCGGCGAGCACGGCGGGCTCGCAGCCGACCACGAACACGCGGTCCACCGGCCGGGGCAGGCCCAGCGACCCGGCCAACCCGTCGAGCAGCGCGAGCACGGCGTCGGGGTCCATGCCGTGGCCGTCGAGCGCGGCATCGGTCGTGCGGGAGCGGGAGCCGTCGAGGTCGTGCTCCAGCGTGTAGAGGGTGCCGGGCGCGCTGCCGCGCTGCACCGCGTCGACGATCACCAGCGCGCGGTAGCCGTCGAGGAGCTGGTAGGCCAGATGCATGCCCCGGATGCCGGTGTCGACGAGCTCGACGCCGGCGGGCAGCTCCCCGTCGCGCCGCAGCTGCTCGATCACCGCCACGCCGAACCCGTCGTCGGAGAGGAAGACGTTGCCCACCCCGGCGACGAGCACCCGATCGGCCGACCCCGGGCCGGTCACGACAGCGCCTCGAGCTCGTCGGGATGGAAGTAGCGGAACCGCCCGTGGGCGAGCTGCATGTCCGCGCCGGGGTCGTCGTCCACCGACACCGCGACGTGCACCCCGCCGTCGACGTCGTGGACCACGGCGTGCACGGTGGCGCGCATCCCCTCGAGGAAGCGGTCCTGGATGTCACCCCTGCGGCCGGGCCGCAGCACGACCTGGCTGCCCTTGGCCACCGGGACGTCGCCCACCATCACCGCGTCGGTGTCGGGGTCGACGGCCGCGTCCTGCCCGGGGTCCCACCAGGGCTGCTGCTCGGGCGGCTGGGCCGCCGGGCTGTCGGCGCCGAAGGCCGCGCTGCTCGTGTCGAAGACCGGGATGCCGACGGACGTCGCTCCGGCGGGCCGCATCGAGCGGATCGCCCCGTGCAGCCGTTCGAGGATCTCCGGCGGCATGGCGTCGACCGCGTCGATGATCCCCGCGGCCCGCGGGTCGGTCGCGCGGGCCTCGGCCTTCTCCTCGTCGGTGAGCACGAGGGTCCGCAGGGTGAGGATCTCGTCGTTCTCCAGCCCGTCGAAGAGGTTGATCGTGCTCTCCGGGGCGAGCTGCGGGTGGTCGGCGAGGATGATCGGCGAGGACAGCACGAGGTCGTTGCGGTCGTCCGGGCCGGCGAGCACCGGCCAGGTGTGCTCGTTGACGCACTCCTTCGTCGCGGGCTCGGCCCACCGCGGCGGGTCGGTGAGCGAGAGGAACGTGCCGGGGCGGGCCGCGATCAGCGTGTGCGCCGCGATGAGCGACGTGCGCAGCACCTCCTCGCGGGGCGCGCCGGGCGCGCACGAGCTGTCGTTGACGATGTCGAGCCGCAGCCGGTGCACCAGGTAGGGCCCCGGGAGGTCGGTGGCCGAGACCACGAGCCGCGCGGCCACCGGCCAGCACTCGCGCACGAGGCGGCCGGCCACGGCACCGCCCGCGTCGCGGATCTCCTCGACGTCCCGCGACCCCGGCAGCAGGACCCACACAGTCACCTCGTCGCGCAGGAGGCGGTCGAGGCTCAGCTCGGCGTCGACGTAGCGGGGCACGCCCTCCTCGAAGCGGAGGTGGCGCTGACCGTCGACCACCAGTTCCTCCACCGGCGTGCCGTCCGGGCTGCGGGGGGACCGGGCCTGCAGCTGCAGGCAGCGCAGCCGGACGTGCAGCTCGCCGCCTCCGCCGGGATCGGGTTCGAGCAGGCACTCCATGCGGTTGCGTGTGGGCTCGGTGTCGTCGCTCGCCGGGGTGAGCACGCCGAACTGCCAGCGCAGCCGGTTCTTCTGCGCCGAAGCCCGGTAGGGGTAGAGCAGGTAACCCTCGAACAGCACCGCGTCGGCGACGGCGGCCACCTGGTCGAGCACGGGGTCGGCGGAGTCGCGCGTGCTCACGGGCCGGCCTCCTTCAGCAGCCGCTCGAAGGTGTCGTCCCAGTTGGGGATCACCCGCTCCGAGCGGTAGGCCGAGAGGGCGTCGAGGGTTCTGGTGCTGACCCGCACCCACGCCGCTCCCGGGAAGTGCTCGTCCATCGCGGCGCGCCAGGTGGCCACCGGGAGCCGGAACGCCGCCTCCTCGTGCCACGACACGAGCCCGATCTGGACGCCGCCGGGCGTGGCGTAGTACACGGTGCCGGAGAAGAGCATCAGCAGGGGAATCTCACCCTCGGTGAGGCCGTGGAAGTACTTCGTGGCGGCGATGTCGAGGTCGTAGGTCAGCGGCACCGCGATCGGCACCGTGGTCTCGCCGGTGAAGCCGGTGACGGTGGAGCCGACCTGGGCGAACTGCAGGGCGTTGAGCGTCTCCCCCCACCGCGACGGCTCCCCGAACAGGTCGACGAGCTTCGCCGACTCCTCGGCGGTGTAGGTCCGCCCGCGCGGCTCGATGCGGATCTGGGTCTTGAGCGCCACCGAGTGCACGCGGCGGCCGCTGTCCTCGCTGATGCGCAGGTCGAACAGGAGCGACGGGCCGGCCGCATAGGGCTCGGGCCGGGCTCCGGTACAGGCGAACTGCAACACGTCAGGCCTCCGGTTCGGGCGCGACCGCAGGTGGGAGCGGCCGGGCCTCGGCGCGCAGAGCCTCGAAGAACCCGTCGATCTCCCGCCACGCCTCGGTGCCGCCGTCGAACCCGCGCCAGTGCAGGCGCACCAGCCCCACGAGCCGGTAGCAGGCGTCGATGGGGACGAGCAGGCACTCGGCCGCTCGCCCCTGGGCGCCGCCGGACCCCGCCTTGTCCCGGCGGACCAGCAGGGCCTCGACGTCGGGCTCCAGCTCGGCGGCCAGCCGCCCCCCGCCGACCCCCGCCGTCCACGCCTCGAGCCCCAACTCGCTCTCCGTGGCCCCGGCCGGGCTCGGGTAACAGGCGATCAGCTTCTGCTGAGCCGAGTTGCGCAGGAAGAAGGCCATGCCGACCGGGATCTGCAGCGCGTCCCACTGCGCGTCGGAGAGCCGGAAGTCGGGGTCGGACAGGTACCGGTCAGGGACGCGGCGGTAGCCGCCGCCACCCGCGCCGGGGTTGTCGAACAGGAAGCCGCACGGCCCGCACGCGCAGATCATCCGGCGCTCGGCGACCTGCACGAGGTGCGGGTGCCGCTCAGGTACCGGCGTCGCGCAGAGCTCGCAGACCTCCTGCACCGGAGCCTGGTCAGGAGGATCGGCCAGGAACCGGCGCAGGGAGGACAGTGAGGCCACTCAGCCCACCTTCTCCTGCGACGGAGGGCGTACGCCGATCTGCAGCAGCGCCGGGCCCGCGGGCGCGGCGTCGAACACCACGCCCGCCACCTCCGGGGCCAGCTCGCTGATCGACGCGGCCACCACGTCCTTGATGGTGTCCGTCCCGCAGCCGCCGCCCGCCACCTGGACGTGCACCCGGCCCTCGTCGTCGATCCCGTCGAGGGTCAGGCCCGTCCCGTGGGAACCGAGCTTGCGCCGGGACGCGTCCAGCGCGTGCCCCAGCCGCTGCTCGACCGGCACGGGATGCAGGTCGTGCAGGGCGAGCAGGCCGGCGACCAGCGGATCGGCCGCCATGCGGTGCACGATGGTGTCCCCGGCACCGGCCCGGACTATGGAGACCATCTGCTCCAGGCCGGCGCCGTAGAACTTCATCAGCACCCGCACCAGCTCTTCCGCGGCATGCCCCACCGCGGGACCGCCGTCGGCCGTGATGCCCTCCAGGAGCTCCTCGATGCGTCCGGCGAGTCCTTGCGGGTCGAGGTCGGTCGATGCCACCGCTGCCGCTCAGATCGTGTTGAGCATCGACGGCGACGTCATGCGGTGCAGCGGTTTCCCGTCGCCCTTGTACATGTGCACGCCGCACGGCAGGCACGGGTCGAAGCTGCGGACCGCGCGCATGATGTCGATGCCCTTGAAGTCCTCGTTGCGGCTCTCCTCGAAGATCGGCGTGTTCTGCACCGCGTCCTCGTACGGGCCCGGTGTGCCGAACGAGTCCCGCACGCTGCCGTTCCACGGCGTCGGCGGGTACGGGTGGTAGTTCGCGATCTTGCCGCCCCGGATCACCATGTGGTGCGACAGCACGCCGCGGACCGCCTCGGTGAAGCCCACGCTGATGGCCTCGTCCGGGACCACGAACTTCTGCCAGGTCTTGGTGTTGCCGCCGCGGACCTCGGCGAGCGCCTTCTCGATGAAGTGCAGCGCGCACCCGGCCGCGTAGGCCTGGAAGTAGGTGCGTGCCCGGTTGCGCTCGATGGCGTTGGACAGCGGCCGGCCCTGCTTGTCGTGCGGGATCTTCCACTCGAAGCTGACCTCGGGCTTGAGCACGGTGCGCGGCAGGTTGATCTGCACGCTGTGCCCGGTGGCCTTGATCTCGTCGATGTTCACGAGCCCGCCGAGCGCCGTGGCCCACAGCCGGGCCAGCGGGCCGCCGCCGGTGTCGAGTGCGAGGTGGTCCGTGCCGTCGTACCAGCGCGGCGACATCGTCCAGCTGTACTTGTCGTCGAAGTCGCGCTTCTGCGGCGCCGGGATCGTGTGCTGGTTCCACGGGTGCCTGCGGTCGACCGGGTTGCCGAGCGGGTCGTGCGTGGCGAAGGTCTCCTGGTCCTCCCAGTCCCGGTAGAAGGAGCTGCCGAGCAGGATCCGGATCCCGAGGTTGATGTCCACGAGGTCGTTGGTGACCAGCTTGCCGTCCACCACGACGCCGGGGGTGACGAACATCTTGCGGCCCCAGCCGGTCATCGTCCGGTACTGGAAGTCGCAGTGGTCGGGGTCGTTGAACGCGCCCCAGCAGCCGAGCAGCACCCGCCTGCGGCCGACCTCCTCGTAGCCGGGCAGCGCCTCGTACATGAAGTCGAACAGGTCGTCGTGCATCGGCACGACGCGCTTCATGAACTCCACGTAGCGCATGAGCCGGGTGTAGTAGTCGGTGAACAGCTGGATCGTGGCCACCGTGCCGACGCCGCCCGGGTACAGCGTGGAGGGGTGCACGTGGCGCCCCTCCATCAGGCAGAACATCTCGCGGGTGTACCGGCTGACCTGCAGCGCCTCGCGGTAGAAGTCACCGGTGAACGGGTTGAGCGCCCGCATGATGTCGCCGATGGTCTTGTAGCCGTGGTCGCTGCCGTGCGGCGACTCGGTGCGGTTGGCGAGCTCCAGCACCCCGGGATTGGTCTCCGCGATCATCCGCTCGCAGTAGTCCACCCCGACCAGGTTCTCCTGGAAGATGTTGTGGTCGAACATGTACTCGGCGGCCTCACCGAGGTTGATGATCCATTCGCCGAGGTGCGGCGGGCGGACGCCGTAGGCCATGTTCTGGTTGTAGACCGAGCAGGTCGCGTGGTTGTCGCCGCAGATGCCGCAGATACGGCTGGTGATGAAGTGGGCGTCGCGCGGGTCCTTGCCCTTCATGAAGATCGAATAGCCGCGGAAGACCGACGACGTGGAGTGGCACTCCGCCACGCGCTTCTGCGAGAAATCGATCTTGGTATAGATCCCGAGGCTGCCGACGATCCGGGTGATCGGATCCCAGGCCATCTCGGTGAGGCCGGTCTTGTCGGTGCCCGTGCTGCTCGGCTTTGCCTGTGTGGTGGTCATCGACGCGTTCCCCTTACCAGGACTTCGTGAAGCCGGTGGTCAGCTCGCGCCCGTTCTTGCGCCAGCTCGGTTCCTTGTCGAGCTTCCGCTCGGTGATACCGCGCAGCCGGCGGATGATCCCCCCGTACGCACTGCTCGCGGCGCCGGAGATCCGGCTGCCCGGAGGGGCGTCCATGAAGGGCATGAACTTGTCGGGGAAGCCGGGCATCGTGCAGCCGATGCAGATCCCGCCCACGTTCGGGCAGCCGCCCACACCGTTGATCCAGCCCCGCTTGGGGACGTTGCACTTGACGACGGGGCCCCAGCAGCCGAGCTTCACCAGGCACTTGGGCGACCCGTACTCGGTGGCGAACTGGCCCTGCTCGTAGTAGCCGCCGCGGTCGCAGCCCTCGTGCACCGTCTGGCCGAACAGCCAGGTCGGACGGCCCGCGTCGTCCAGCGGGATCATCGGCGCCGCGCCGGTGGCCTGGTAGAGCAGGTACAGGATCGTCTCGGACAGGTTGTCCGGGTGCACCGGGCAGCCCGGCACGTTGACGATCGGGATGCCGGCGGGGGTCGTGAAGTTCCAGCCGAGGTAGTCGCGCACGCCCATCGCGCCGGTCGGGTTCCCGGCCATCGCGTGGATGCCGCCGTACGTGGCGCAGGTGCCCACGGCAAGCACGACGAGGGCCTTGGGCGCCAGCCGGTCGAGCCACTCGCTCGTGGTCATCGGCTGCCCGGTCTCCGGGTTGTTGCCGAATCCCGACCAGTAGCCCTCCGGCTTGATCTTCTCGTTGGGGATCGAGCCCTCGATCACGAGGACGAACGGCTCCAGCTCACCGCGGTCGGCCTTGAAGAACCACTCGATGAAGTCGTTGTTGCCGCCCACGGGCCCGTTGTCGAAGTCGATCAACGGCCAGTGCACCGCGATCTTCGGCAGGCCCGGAAGTGCGCCGAGGGCGATCTCCTCGATGCTGGGCTGGGTGGCCGCGGTGAGTGCGACGGAGTCGCCGTCGCAGCTCAGACCCGCGTTGATCCACAGAATGTGGACGGTCGGCGCCTCGGCCTCCGTGGCTCCCGTGCTGGACGCTTCGGTGGTGGACATAGCCGTCCCCTCGATGGCGCCGCCCCGGAGGAAAGCGCCTGTCCGACGTGGTGGGTGTGTCCGTTCTAACGGCCTCGGCGGAGCGCGGTAAGTGATCGCTGTCACTAGGTGTCGTGCGCACTGACCAGATCGGGTGGTACTTGATCGCTGGGACGCCACTCGTGATATTGGCCACGGGTTGCGTGTGCTACGTCCGGGCGGCAGAAATGGAAGTCCCCGCTTATTGTCCGAACGCGAGGGTCGGACCAGCCGGCTGCATTTCACCGGATGAATTCGATCGTGGGACGCGGGGGGATCAGGAGTACGGGGTGGCGCTGACACGGAGATCGTTCATGAGGGGCCTCGGGGTCACCGGGGGAGCGGGGATGATGTACGGGGCGATGTCCGCGGTCGGGCTGGCTCCGGCGGCGGCGGAGGTGCCGTTCCGGGAGCCGATGCTCGGTGACCTCGTCGGGCGGGCGCCCGGGCACCACTCGGTCACCGTCCTCGGTGCCGGGCCCGCCGGTCTCTGCACGGCGTACGAGCTGGGCAAGGCGGGGTACGACGTGACCGTGCTGGAGGCCCGGACACGTCCCGGCGGCCGGGTGTGGTCGATCCGGAGCGGGACGCAGGAGACCGACCTCGACGGCGAGACGCAGCGCTGCACGTTCGCCGACGGCCAGTACCTGAACATGGGCGCCACCCGGATCCCGCAGGGGCACGTCACGATCGACTACTGCCGCGAGCTGGGCGTCGAGATCCAGGCGTTCCCCAACCTGAACGCGAACGCGATGGTCAACTACACGAGCGACACCCCGCTGACCAAGACCTCGATCACCCAGCGGGCGGCCAAGGCCGACACCTTCGGATACGTGGCGGAGCTGCTGCAGAAGGCGTCGTCGAGCGGCTCGCTCGACGACGTGCTGAGTGCCGACGACAAGCAGGCGCTCGCCGAGTTCCTCAAGGACTTCGGCGACCTCGGTAGCGACGGGCGCTACGTCGGCTCCAGCCGGCGCGGCTACCTCTCCGAACCGGGCGCGGGCACCGACTACGGCACCCGACTTCCGCCGCCGCCGAGCCTCTCCGACGTGGTGCGCAGCGGGATCGGGCGCAACTTCGGGTTCGACCTCGAGAACGACCAGGCGATGATGATGTACACGCCTGTCGGGGGGATGGACCGCATCTACTACGCGTTCCTGCGCAAGCTCGGGAGCCGCGTCAGCTTCGGCACGGTCGTGACGGCGATGCGCAACGTCCCCGACGGCGTCACCGTCGACTACACCGACGGCGGCGCCACCCGGTCGATCACCAGCGACTTCGTGGTCTGCACCCTGCCGCCGCACCTGGTCGAACGGCTGCGCACCAACCTTCCCGCCCCGGTGCTGGCCGCGTTGCGGGCGCCCAAGGCGGTGGCGTCGGGGAAGCTCGGCATCGAGTACTCGACGCGCTGGTGGGAGGCTGAACAGCGGATCTACGGCGGCATCAGCAACACCGACAAGGACATCAGGGAGATCATGTTTCCCTACGACAACTTCCACGGCGCACGGGGCGTGGTGGTCGGCTACTACAACACGGGGAAGCGCCAGGAGATCTTCGAGCCGCTGCGCCACCGCGACCGGCTGGCCAAGGCGCTGGCGGAGGGGTCGGAGATCCACGGGGACAGCTACACGAAGAACATCGCCTCGTCGTTCTCGGGCAGCTGGCGCCGCATCCGCTACTCCGAGTCGGCGTGGGCGTCGTGGAGCTCCAGGAGCCCCGAGTACAAGCTTCTCCTGCAGCCCGTGGACCGGATCTACTTCGCGGGCGACCATCTCTCGAACGCGATGTCGTGGCAGCACGGGGCGTTGACCTCGGCCCGCGCCGCCGTCGCCGCCGTGCATGCCCGGGCCGCCGGTACGCGCTGACTGCTACGCCATGATCTCCGCGACGATGCGCTCGGCGTAGGTGCGCAGGAGCCCGGCGAGCTCCGCGTCGTCGCTGTTGACGCGTCCGGTCCTCCCGATCGCGGCGATGCACCCGATCACCGTCGTCCGGCTGTCGCGCAGCGGCACCGCCAGCGCCGAGCGGCCCACCTTGATCTCGTCCACCTCGTGGGCGACGCCGGACTCCCGGATCCTGCCGAGCTCGACCGCGAGGGCGTCCGGTTCGACGATGGTGCGCCCGGTCAGCGGCCGCAGCGGCCCGCGGGGCTCCAGCCCCGGCCGGTGCGACAGCAGCAGCTTGCCGATCGCCGAGGCGTGCAGGTGCGTGCGGATGACGCTCTCGCCCGCCAGTTCGTGGTCGGGATCCCGGTCCACCAGCCGGATGCGGTCCTCCGCGTAGGACGCGACGAAGATGCCGAACCGCACGCGGGCCCGCAGTTGCTCCACCACGGCGTGGGCGGTCGAGAAGTCCTCGGCGGCCGGGGCGCCCACCTCGCCCGCCAGCTCGCGGGTCCGGCGGCCGAGCGCGAACCCCGACAGGTCGGAGACCCGCACGAGGAACCCGTCGGCGACGAGGAGGTTCAGCAGCCGGTACGCCGTGGCGGGCGGGATCCCGCTGAGGCTCGAGATGTCCCTCGCCGTGGCGCCCGATCCGAGCTGCGCGACCGCCTCCAGGAGCATCAGCGCCTTCTGTGCCGCCCGCGTCTCATGGCCGCCTGGCTCGTGTGGCCGCTGCGAGACCGCGCCCATCAGGCGGCGTCGGGGTCGGGAGGTGGGGTCTCGCGCGGTCGTGGCCTGCGCCGGGGCGGGGCTCTGCCGGCGACGAGGACGGGGTTGCCGTGGGCGTCGGGGGCGAACACCCCCGCGCCGGGCAGGACGTCGGCGGACTCCGCGCAGTCGAACGCACCCACCCTGGCGAGGTCCCCCGGGCGGCGTCGGCGCAGGTGGCGGTGCCAGACCGCGCCCGCCGACAGCAGCGCGACGATCACGGCCGGCGCCCCGACGTCGGCGTCGACGGCGCGCGCGACCAGCAGGTAGGCCAGCAGCGCGACTCCCGCCAGGCTCGCCACCAGCGCCCAGCCGACGGCGCCGGGAGTCTGCTCCCGGATCCGGCGCAGGAACCGGATCGACGCCACGGCCACGAGGACGTAGGCCGCCACGACCATCGCCCTGACGACGTCGCGCAGGGTGTCGGCCACGGGGTGGGGCGCGATGAGGGCGCTCGCCGCGGTGACGAGCAGCACGATGCACAGCAGCGCCGCGTACGGGGTGCGGAACCGGCGGTGCACCACGGTGAAGAACGGCGGCAGCAGCCGCTCGACCCCCATCGAGTACACGAGCCGGGACGCCGCGTGCGACGACGCCGTGGCCGACGCGAGCCACGAGCAGGTCAGCCCGAGGTTGAGGGCGATCACGAGCGGTGCGGACGCGCCGGAGGCCGTGCCGCGCAGGTAGGCCTCGACGAGGGTGTCGGCGCGGCCGGTCCAGGCGGCCCACGCGGCGAAGACGAACAGCCCGCCGCAGATCAACGGCGTCAGCAGGACCGTGCGGGTGATGGTGACCAGCGGGCGCTTCGCCTCGGGGCCGAAGAACGTGGCGCTCTCGAACCCGGCCAGCGCGAAGATGGCGGCGAGCGCGACGTACAGCAACCCGTGCGGTGCCCCGGTGGGCGCCGGGGGCGCGGGCCCCGCGGGCGGCAGCAGGGTCAGGGCCACGATGAACAGCAGGGACCCGGCCTCGACCGCCAGGAGCGCGAGCGTGGCGAACCGGGCGCCGCGCACCAGCACCGCCAGCGCCACGGCGGCGACGGCGGCGTGCATCGCGACCGTGCCCGCGCGCCCTGTGACGTCGATCCCGAGCTCGCCCAGCACGGCGGTGAGCGCCGCGGTGCCGCTGTAGAGAGTGAGCGTCGCGCTCCCCAGGTACTTGACGAGGATCGCGACCCCGGTGGTGATCGCGGCCCGCGTGCCGAGGCCCTGGAACACGAAGCTGTACAGCCCGCCGGCCGCGGCCTGCCGCCGCGTGAACCGGGTGACGCACAGGGCGATCAGGAAGATCAGGATCGTCGCGCCGAGGATCGTCAGCAGCCCGGTGAGGGGCGACGCGTACCGCAGCACGGTCATCGGCAGGACCACCATGGACGCCGCGGGCGCGGTGGTGGCCACCGACTGCGCGAGCACCTCGACGCCGGAGAGCCTGCGTCGTCCGAGCGCGCGCAACGGCGAGACCGCGGGACGCTCGGGCTCCCCGGCGGTGAACGACCGGCTGATGGCGTCCGAGAGCGCCGACATCGTTGCCTCCGGAGTCGCCTGGCCACGACTAGTGCGGTGATCAACCGGAAGCTAGGACCGCCGTGTTGCGGTGAGGTTGCCCGCAGGGGTCGAACCGCCGCCTCGCGAGTGGGAACGGCGCCGGGCTCTCCCACTCGGGGCGCGCCGAATCGTTCGCGGCGCGTCCTCTGCCCGAATTCTGTGCCTTCGAGCATGGGTGCCGTTGGTCATCCGGGCTGGGGAGCAGGAGCGCGAGTTGCCGGTAACGCGGAGATCGTTCATGAAAGGGCTGGGAGTCACCGGGGGAGCGGGGGTGATGTACGGCGCGATGTCGGCGATCGGGCTGGCTCCGGCCGCCGCGGAGGCCCCGTTCCGGTCGCCCACGATCCGCGACCTCGTCGGGCAGGCGCCGGGACACCACTCGGTCACCGTCCTCGGTGCCGGGCCCGCGGGCCTGTGCACGGCGTACGAGCTCGGCAAGGCCGGCTACGACGTCACGGTCCTGGAGGCCCGGTCCCGGCCGGGCGGGCGGGTGTGGTCGATCCGGGCGGGCACCGAGGAGACCGACCTGAACGGGGAGACGCAGCGCTCCACGTTCTCGGACGGCCACTTCTTCAACATGGGCGCGACGCGGATCCCGCAGAGCCACGTGACGCTGGACTACTGCAAGGAACTCGGCGTCGAGATCCAGCCGTTCGGCAACCAGAACGCCAACACGCTGGTGAACTACGCCAGCGACACCCCGCTGTCCAAGACGTCGATGACCTACCGCGCGGCGAAGGCCGATACCTACGGCTACGTGGCGGAACTGCTGCAGAAGGCCGCGTCGCGGGGCGCTCTCGACGACGTGCTCTCGGCCGACGACAAGCACGCGCTCGCGGAGTTCCTGACGGACTTCGGCGACCTCGGCAGCGACGGGCGCTATCTCGGCTCGACCCGGCGTGGGTACACGTCGGAACCGGGTGCGGGCACCGACTACGGCACGCGTCTGGCACCACCGCACGGCATGTCGGACGTCATCCGCAGCGGCATCGGGCGCAACTTCGCGTTCGACTTCGAGTACGACCAGGCCACGATGATGTTCACCCCGGTCGGCGGGATGGACCGCATCTACTACGCGTTCCAGGACCGGCTCGGCGACCGCGTCACGTTCGGGTCCGTCGTCACGGCGATGCGCAACGTGCCCGACGGCGTCACCGTCGAGTACACCGCGGGCGGCCGGGCCCAGTCGATCACCACCGACTACGTCGTGTGCACGATCCCGCCGCACCTGATCGGGCGGCTGGGCAACAACCTCCCCGCGGACGTGCTGGCGGCGCTCAAGGCAGCCAAGGTGACCTCGTCGGGGAAGCTCGGCATCGAGTACTCGAGGCGGTGGTGGGAGACCGACGAGCGTATCTACGGCGGCGCGAGCAACACCGACAAGGACATCGCGCAGATCATGTTCCCCTACGACCACTTCCATTCCGACCGGGGAGTGGTGGTCGGCTACTACAACACCGGCAGACGCCACCAGGCCTTCGAGTCGCTCACCCACCGCCAACGGCTGGCCAAGGCGCTGGCGGAAGGCGCCGAGATCCACGGCGACAAGTACAAGAAGGACGTCACCTCGTCGTTCTCCGGAAGCTGGCGGCGCACCCGGTTCTCGGAGTCGGCGTGGGCGTCATGGGACTCCACGAGCCCGGAGTACAAGCTGCTCCTCCAGCCCGTCGACAAGATCTACTTCGCCGGCGACCACCTCTCGAACGCGATCGCGTGGCAGCACGGGGCGTTCACCTCGGCCCGGGCCGTCGTCGCCGCCCTGCACAGCCGGGTCGGAGGTCCGAACTGATGGGCCCGGTAGCGCTCAGCCAGCACGCCCAGCACCCCCAGCACCGACGGGAGCACCCGATGCCGCACCGACCGACCCCGCCGCACCAGACGACGCCGCACCGGACGACCCTGCCGCTCGCCCGCAGGCGGGCGGTCGCAGCGGGAGCGGCTGTGCTCGCGCTCGTCGCCGCCGGATGCTCCGCCACCGGTGCCTCCACGGCCGCCCCTGCCCCGCCGGAGGTGGTGTCGCAGGCGGTGCTGGAGCCCGGGCAGGACAACCCCATGATCGCCCAGGGGGTGGCGCTCGGCGCAGGTGCCGCCCTCTACAAGACCAGCGGGTTGGGGCCGGCGCAGCTGAACGCCGCCGCCGCAGACGGGACCCCGGAGTCGTTCATCGACACCGACCAGTTCGCAGGCGGCACGCTTCCCGCCGGGGTCACGATCACCGAGGCCCAGGGCATGAACGTGCTGCGCAACATCCGGGAGAACCTGGAGGCGCAGGGCCTGACGCTCGAGAACGTCACGACGATGCGCGTCTTCCTCGACAACGCCCCCGGGTCCGACCGCGCCGACTACGCCGGCTGGAACCGCGCCTACCGCCAGTTCTTCGCCAACACCGACCTCGTCAGCGGCGACACGGAACTCGTGCCGCTGGGCAGCGCGGCCCCCGCCGCGCCGCTCGTGCGCAACCCGGCCCGGCCGAGCCGCTTCGCGCTCGAGGTGCAGAGCCTGCCCGTGGCGGGCTGGCTGGTGGAGGTGGAGGTGGACGCCGTGTTCCCCGCAGGCAGCGGCCCCCGCTGAGGGTCGGTGCAGACAGCAGGACGGCTCACAGGAAGTTGTTGGGCCAGATCATCGTGCGCCACATGTGGGCCACCGGCGACCCGTCGAACCCGAGCCCTTCGGCCGGCTGGCGGAAGTTGCGCCCGACGATGTCCTCGAACTCCTCGAACCGGACCTCTGCCGCCGGGTCGAACGAGTAGATGTCGTTGATCGTGACCAGCCGGGACGTCATGTACCAGCGGTGCTTGCGCGCTGCCTCGTGCTCGCGGTGGATGTACTCGGGCGGGTCGTAGTCCTCGCCGAAGTACCTGATGTACGCCTCCGGGTAGGAGTAGCCGACCGACTCGTCGGCGAAGTACCGCAGTGCCTCGTGCTTCTCGACGGCCCAGGACACCTCCTCGTCGACGTAGGGCGCGAGCAGCTGGGCGCCCCAGTACCCGTGGTCGCTGGAGATCAGCCCGGCCACGGCGATGTCGTGGAGGAGGCAGGCCATGATGACGTTCTCGTCCAGGCCACGATCCTTGGCGATCTTCGCGCTCTGCAGCATGTGCGAGGTGGAGAAGGCGTCGAACCGCAGGCGGAAGAAGTCGCCGAGCGTCGGGCGCTCGGGCATCTTCGGCAGCGCGGGGTTGTCTCCCATCATGAAGACCGTGTTCGGCTGGTCGAGCTCCACCCTCAGGGCCGCCTTGGCGCCGTGCGCGGGGGTGCCGATCGTCGCGGTCGAGGGGGGAGCGATCACCTGCCTGCGGCCCCGCACGGCGTCGTCCAGCGGCTCGCGGACCCAGGCCATCGAGCCGATGTAGCGCACGGAGCTCGGGAGTTCCTCGTCCGGGACCTCGACCGAGGGACGGGGCTCGCCGTACGTGTCATGGACGGACATGGAGGCTCCTCGGGGTGGTGGGGTGTGCGGTCGGGTCGGTGCGGGACCGGTACGGGACCGTCATTCGGGCGGCCCCTGGTCGACCGCAGTGCCGTCACGCAACCACCGCCGGAGCCGGTCCTTCTCGACCTTGCCCATGATGTTGCGCGGCAGCGCCGGCAGGATCTCCAGGCGACTGGGGCGGTACCACTCGGTCATCTGCAGGGTCGCCAGATGGTGGCGCAGGTCGGCCAGGGTCACCGGCGCGTCGGGCACGACCACGGCGCAGGCCAGCTCTCCGCCTTGCGGGTCGGGATAACCCACGAGCGCCACCTCTCGTACTGCCGGATGACGACGCAGCGCCTGCTCCACGTCGAGCACCGGAATCATGGCGAGTCCACCGATGCGGTCGCCCGTCCGGCCGACCAGCCGGATGCCCTCGCGGCCATCCGGGACAACGATGTCACCTGTGTCGTACCACCCGTGATCGTGGTCGGCCAGCACGACGGTCGCTCCCGTGTCGCGGTTCACGGTGGCCAGGCAGACGCTGGCGCCGCGTACGAAGAGCCGGGCCGGCCGCTCCGAGGTGATCTCCCCGTCGCCGCGCAGGTCGATCTCCAGGTCGGCGCGCGGTGAGCCGTCGCTGCGGGTCGGCCAGTCGATCGGGTCGGTGATCCGGGTCCGGGTGCCGCCGATGACCTCGGACATCCCCCACGCCGCCTGCGGGACCACGCGGAACCATTCGCCGACCTCGGTGACCACCTCGGGTGCGACGGGGACGGCGCCGGTCACGATCCGTCGCACGGTGGGCAGCCGTTCGCAGCGCTGCCGGGCCACTGCCGTCAGCTCGGTCAGGAACCCCGGGGTGGCGACGACGAACGTCGCGCCGCTGCTGGCGAGCAGGCGCAGCGCCGCATCCGGCTCCGAGGTGTCCATCACCACGGAGCGGGCGCCCACCAGCAGCGGGAGCAGGACCCCGAACTTCACCCCCCACCCGTGGGTGAGGGAGTGCGGGGTGAACAGCCGATCGTCCGGCCCGAGCTCGTCCTCGACCGCGACGGGCAAGACGCCGGCATGGAACGTGTTGAAGGTGTGCAGCACGGCCTTCGGCGATCCGGTGGTGCCGGAGGTGAACGTGACCACGGAGACCTGGTCCGGGTCCTCGCCGGGGTCGTCGAGGCTGATGCCGTGCCACTGTTCCCACGGCACGTCCTCGAAGTGCCGGACGAAGTCGACCTCGCCGTCGCGCACGTGGTCACCGAGCACCACCCGGTGCCGCAGGTGCGGCAGCCGAGGTGCGATCTCGGCCAATGCCGCCGAATGGTCGAATCCGGACCAACGGTCGACGGTGACGCACACCGATGCCCCGAGCATCGCGAGCATGCGTTCCAGCTCGCGCGGACGAATGCTGGTGGTGATCGGAACTGTCACGGCACCGACCCGGGCACAGGCGAGAACCAGGGTGCTGACCTGCCACCAGTTGGGCAGCTGGATCGCCACCACGTCGCCACGGCGCACGCCCAGTTCGTGCAGCGCGCCGGCGAACCGTTCGACGTACGCGGCATATTCCCGGTACGTGAGGTGCCGGACCCCGTGTTCGGTGCGGTGGGCGGTGATCGCCACGGCGTCCGGGGTCTTCCGACGCCATCGCCGCAGGTCGGACACGGGTGTCTGATCGCGCCAGACTCCGCGCGAGCGGTAGATCCGGCCCCATCGTGGGGTGGGTCGCAACCCCAGCGGCGCTGTGACCCCACGCCGCACGACCTCTTCGGTCAGGTTGGCCATCGCATCTCCTCCCAGGACGGAGTCGCACCTTTCGAGCCACTTACGAATTACACGTGCAGCCCGGTGGTATGGATCAGATCATGATTGGACTGTGATTTTTATCCCACCTGAACAGGCCTGCCCCTTGCGCTGAGCGGCGGGAAGAGAAATGACTCTGGAATCCCATTGTGAATAGATATCCGGTCGGAGAGGACAGTCTGCGCACCGACCGGGTGACCCTGTAATCGTCGATAGATTATGGTCGAGCTGTATCGAGCGGGTCGGTCAGACGGCTCGGAATCAGGTGACCCGCATCGACCACCCATCGGAAGGGATCTGATGACGTCCTTCGACCTCGACCGGATCGACCACGTGCTCAGCACCACGAGGGCGGTGCGCAAGCGACTCGACCTGGACCGGCCGGTACCCGACGAGGTGGTGCTGCGGTTGATCGACCTGGCCGAACAGGCGCCCTCCGGCTCCGACCAGGCCAGCAGGCGGTGGGTGGTCGTGCGCGATCCGGCCACGAAGGAACGCATCGCCCAGCTGTACCGAGAGGCCGGATCGAGCCTGTTCGCCGGGCTGCGGGCGGGGGCCGACCAGGCGGACGGGCGAAGCGGGCGGGTGGCCGGCTCGGCGGCCCACCTCGCCGAGAACCTGGAACGGGTGCCGGCTCTGGTCATCGTCACGATCTACGGCGCGTACGACGGCGGCGGCAGGCCCGGTCTGTTCGACTCGGTCATCCAGTCGGCATGGAGCTTCTGCCTCGCCGCCCGGGCTCGAGGAATCGGGACCGCATGGACCACTCTGCACCTGCAGCGCGCACAGGAGGTGGCCGAGCTGCTGGGCATTCCGGACGGTGTCACGCAAATCGTGTTGCTCCCGGTGGCCTACACGACCGGCGGCGACTTCCAGCCCGCTCCCCGACGTCCGGCCGGCGAGATCACCTTCTTCGACCAGTGGGGATTCACCCCCAGCACGGTGCCCGAGCAGGAGCGGGCTCATTCGGGTGAGGGACGGGGGGTGAGCCTCGACGTGGACGTGCAGGCTCCGGCCGAGCGGGTGTGGCAGCTGGTCAGCGACATCACGCTGCCGTCGCGGTTCAGCGCCGAAGCCACGGGTGCCACCTGGGACGAGAACCAGCAGCCCGGGCCGGGCGCGTGCTTCCGCGGCTCGAACGCCACCACGGACGCCGGGCATCCGGCGATCGACCGGCTCGCGGAGGACGGGCTGTTCTGGACCACGCCCTGCCGGATCGAGCGGTGGGAGCCGCCGCACGAGTTCGGCTACATCGTCGGCGACCGCGAACGCCCGTCGGCCCGCTGGACGTTCCGCCTGGAACCGCTGTCCGGCGGCAGCACCCGGGTCACCCACTCGATGCTCGTCGGGCCCGGGACCTCCGCCACATCGGCCGTCGCCCAGCAGAACGCCGAGCAGGCCGAGGAGATCTGGACCGGCCGGTTCCGCGTCATCCGGGCGAACATCGCCGCCACCCTCGCCGGTGTCAAGGCGCTCGCCGAGAGCTGAGCTCAGGGCTGGTCGGCAGGGCGGCGGCGAGGTCGCGCAGACCGGTGAGGGTGTCGGCGAGCGTGACCCGCTCGGCGTCGGTCAGGGCGACCGCGCCTGCCCGGGTCAGGAACTCCATGGCGCCGCCCGGATCGTCGGTCCTGGCGGCGAGTTCTGCCCGGTAGGCCAGGGCGTTGACCAGGTCGACCGGCGTCGACGTGGACAGGTCCCGGCCGAGTGCGGTGTCCAGGATGCGCACGCCCTGCTCTTCGAACCCGCGCGAGTCGCCCATGACCACGGCGTTGTCCAGGGCCTTCCCGAGCCTGCTCCGGGCCGGCTGCGCGGCAGTGGTGTCGGCTGCGGGTTCGCCGGCAGCGGCGTGGATCCGGATCCAGTTGCCGCCCGGGTCGATGACGGCGAACCCGGACAGGTTGTCGGCGTTCTTGCGCAGGCGCGGCCGGGTCATCCGGGGGATCCCGGCGACCAGGATCTTGCCGTGGGCCGCGCGCATCCCCGCGGCGAAGGCCCGGTACAGCTCCCCGGTGTCGGGCACGATGACCAGGCAGGACCCGTAGGAGTCCGCGGGGTCGAAGCCCGGGATACCGAAGAAGTGCAGGTCGATGTCCCCACGCCGCAACGCCACGTGCGGGTTGGGGCGGGTCTGGTAGTAGGTCCGGGTGAACCCCAGCATCGCGTAGAACGCCTCGATCTCGTCGATGTCCGGGCAGGGCAGCAGGGGCACGGTCTTCTCGTCGGCCACGGCGACCTCCATCGTGCAGCGTACCGTACGCTGTACCGTGAACCGTACGGTACGCTGTCCGGGAGCGGCGAGCAGCACCCCTCCACACTCGGCCGGCGCGCTTGGACGGACAGCTGTTCAGCAGGAAGGCACGACCAGTGGCTCGACGTTCCCCGGCGCCCGACCTGGCCCGCAGCATCTACCTGCTGTGGGGCCACCATCCCAGCCCGGGACGCTCGGGCCTGACGGTGCCCGCGATCGTCGCCGCCGGTATCGAGATCGCCGACGTCGACGGGTTGGACGCCGTCTCGATGCGGAAGGTGGCCGACCGGCTGGGCGTCGGCGCGATGTCGCTCTACGGGCACGTGCCCGGCAAGGACGACCTCACCGCGCTGATGGTCGACGCGGTCTGCGCCGAGCTCTACGGCGATGACGGGAACGGCGGCGGGGATGTAGCGGCCGCGAGCCGGGTCGGCGACTGGCGCGCGGCGATGCGGTTCGTCGCCGAGCGGAACTGGGCGCTCTACCAGCGGCACCCGTGGCTGCTGGACATCCGCTCGTCCCGGCCGACCCTCGGGCCGCACATCAGCCGCAAGTACGAGGTAGAACTGCGCCCACTCGACGGCATCGGCCTGTCCGACGTCGAGATGGATGCCGCCCTCACCCTGGTGCTCAGCCACGTCGACAGCACGGCCCGCGCGCACCGCAACGTCTCGCGGACCCGGACCGAGTCGGGGATGTCGGATGCCGAATGGTGGGCCGTCGTGGCCCCGGTCCTCGACCAGGTCATGGCCGACGACGAGCTCATCGTGTCCGCCCGGATCGGTGGCGCGGTCGGTGCGCAGTTCGACGCCGCCCAGCATCCCGAGCACGCGCTGACCTTCGGCCTGGACACCATTCTCGCCGGCATCCAGGCCCGGATCACCTCGCCGGGCCCCTGAGCTGAGGTGCCCGCCGCGCGACGTCGCGTCAGGCGGGTCGGGACACCTCCGGTGTGGCGGCGAGGAACGTCAGGTCCTCGAGCGGAACCTCCCTGCCGGTCTCGTCGTCGACGAGGGCGACCCGCAGGGGACGGCCCGTGGTGCGGGAGCGGCGGAGCGAGGACGGTCCGGCGGGCCGGGGCCGCTCCTCGTCGCCCCACTGCTGCAGGGCCGCCAGGATGAGGCGCAGCCGCAGGGCGGACGACGTGAGGTGATAACCGACGCGGGTGCGGCTGCCGGGCTCCTGGTAGCCGCGGGTCTCGAGGAGGCCGGCGTCGACGAGCGTCCTCAGGCGAGTGCTGAGCAGGTTCGGGGCGATCCCGAGACTGCGGCGGAAGTCGGCGAACCGGTGCAGGCCACGGAACGCGTCGCGCAGGATGAGCAGCGTCCAGCGCTCACCGAGGATCTGCAGGCTCCGCTCGATCGAGCATGTCGGCTCGTTCCCGTCGACGTCCACCCGTCAAGACTAGGACGATCCGCTCGATCGGCCGCAGCTGGCTTCGAGACAGCAATGCAGCTGTGCCGTGCGCCTCACGGTGGGTAGCAGGCCGGCGATCCGGTCTCGCGGGCGGAGCCGAGGGTTGCCCCTGCCCGCATTTCGGCTGCCACCTCTGACGGGAGATAGATTCGAGCGTGCCGAGTCCCGATGTCCGCGGCTCACACCTCCGCTCCCCGATGAAAGTGATCAAGGCATCCCCTGTGTCGACCCTGCCCGTGTTCCGTTCCCGTGTCCCGTGGCCGACTCCGCGCCGACTGCGTATCGAGGTCCTCGGGGGCCTCGTCGTCGCGCTGGCGCTGATCCCGGAGGCGATCGCCTTCTCGATCATCGCGGGCGTGGACCCGCGGGTCGGGCTCTTCGCGTCCTTCACGATGGCGGTGACGATCGCCTTCGCCGGAGGGCGCCCGGCGATGATCTCGGCCGCCACCGGTGCGGTCGCACTGGTCGTGGGCCCGCTGGCGCGCGAACACGGTCTCGACTACCTCGTGGCCGCGGTGATACTCGGCGGAGTGTTCCAGGTGGCGTTCGCACTTGTCGGCGTCGCGCGCCTCATGCGGTTCCTGCCGCGCAGCGTGATGGTCGGCTTCGTCAACGCGCTGGCGATCCTCATCTTCGTCTCCCAGTTGCCCCACCTGACGGGCGTGCCCTGGATGGTCTATCCCCTCGTCGCCGTGGCGCTCGTGGTGCTGGTCGGGCTGCCCCGGCTCACCACGGCGGTGCCCGCGCCGCTGGTGGCGATCATCGTGCTCACCCTCGTCACCGTCGGCGCCGGCGTGGCTGTCCCGACGGTGGGGGACCAGGGCGCGCTGCCCGACAGCCTGCCTGTCCCGGGGATCCCCGACGTTCCGTTCGCCCTCGACACGCTGCGAATCGTGCTGCCCTACGCCCTCGCGATCGCCGCGGTCGGGCTCCTGGAGTCGTTGATGACGGCCAAGCTCGTCGACGACATCACCGACACGCACTCGGACAAGAGGCGCGAATCCTGGGGTCAGGGCGTGGCCAACATCGTGACCGGCATCTTCGGTGGCATGGGTGGCTGCGCGATGATCGGCCAGACGATGATCAACGTGAAGGTGGCCGGAGCGCGCACGCGGCTGTCGACCTTCCTCGCCGGGGTGTTCCTCCTGATCCTCGTCGTGGTGCTGGACGACGTCGTCGCGCTGATCCCGATGGCGGCGCTCGTCGCGGTCATGATCATGGTCTCGGTGGGCACGTTCGACTGGCACAGCGTCCGCCCGGCCACGCTGCGCCGGCTGCCGAAGAGCGAGACGGCGGTGATGCTGTCGACCGTCGCGGTCACCGTCGCGACGAGCAACCTCGCCTACGGCGTCGCGGTCGGGGTGCTCGTCGCCACGGTCCTGTTCGCGCGGCGGGTGGCCCACCTCGTCGAGGTCACCTCGCTGGTCGAGCCCGGCGGCACCCGGAAGGTGTACCGGGTGACCGGCCAGCTCTTCTTCGCCTCCAGCAACGATCTCGTCTTCGCGTTCGACTACGCCGGTGATCCGGCCGATGTGGTGATCGACCTGTCGGAGGCGCACATCTGGGACGCCTCCAGTGTGGCCGCGCTCGACGCGATCACCGCCAAGTACGCAAGCAAGGCGAAGGCGGTCACCATCACCGGGATGAACGAGAACAGCCGCTCCCGCCACGCCGCACTGGCCGGCCACCTCACCCCGGGCGCTACACCACCTGCCACACCAGAACGGCCATGGCGAAGCCGACCACGGACAGGATCGTCTCCAGGACCGTCCAGGTCTTGAGCGTGTCCTTGACCGACATGTTGAAGTACTTGGCGACGATCCAGAAACCACCGTCGTTGACGTGGCTCGCGATGATCGACCCCGCCGACACCGAGATGACGATCAGCGCGATCTGTGCGTGCGAGTAGCCGCCCGCCGTCACGATGGGTTCGATGATGCCCGCGGTGGTGACGATGGCGACGGTGGCCGAGCCCTGGGCCAGCCGCAGGGCCGAGCTGATCAGATAGGCCGAGACGATCACCGGGAGTCCGCCCGCCGTCATCGAGCCCGCCAGTGCCTCACCGACGCCGGTGGCCCGCAGCACCGCACCGAAGAACGATCCGGCGCCCACGACGAGCAGGATCATGCCGATCGGCTTGAGCGACTCGCCGGTGATGCGACCGAGCTCGGCGACGCCGAAGCCGCGCCGGATGCCCAGCAGGTACATGGCCACGAGCACGGCGACGGTCAGAGCGATCGTCGGCGTGCCGAGGAAGATGAGCACCGACTGCGCGGGGCCGGCGGGGAGCACGACGGTGCCAATGGTGGCCCCCAGGATCAGCACCATCGGCAGCAGGATGACCGAGCTGATCAGCGCCACCGACGGCGGACGGGTGCGGACCGCCGTCGCGACGCCGCCCGCCGGAGCGTCGTCCCCTGCGGCGTCCTTCCGTGCGCCGTCCTTCCCTGCGCTGTCGTTCTCAGGGTCATCGGGCTCGGCGGGGACGAACTCGTCGGGCACGTCCACGAGCACCCGCTTGCCGATGTAGGAGCCCCACCACACGCCGCTGACCAGCCAGGCCGGGATGCCGCAGACGAGACCCATGATGATGAGCCAGCCCAGGTCGACGCCCAGCAGGCCGGCAGCGGCGACGGGCCCCGGGTGCGGTGGCAGGAACGCGTGCGTCATCGACAGGCCGGCGAGCATCGGCATCGCGTACAGCACCAGCGACCGGCCGCCTCGCTTGGCGGCCACGTAGACCAGCGGCGCCAGCACGAAGATGCCGATGTCGAAGAACACCGGGATGCCCAGGATCAGGCCGGTGAGGCCCATGGCCAGGGGAGCGCCCTTCGGGCCGAACAACCGCAGCAGCCGGGTGGTCAGCACGTCGGCGCCGCCCGAGCGCTCCATGATCGCGCCGAGCACCGTGCCCAGGCCGATGATGGGGGCGATGTGGCCGAGGATCGACCCGAACCCCGTCTCGAGCAGCGAGTCGGAGGACTTGATCGGCGTGCCCACCAGCTCGGCGATCGGCACGCCTGCGGCCAGCGCGACGAGCACCCCGACCACGATCAGGGCGATGAAGGGTTCGAGCTTCACCTTGATGATCAGCAGCAGCAGGACGGCGACGCTCAGGACCGCGAGCGTGAGCAGGCCGGCCGTGTCGTGCTGCAGCCAGTGCACGAAGGCATTCATCAGCGGCTCCGGGAGGGAGGGAGGGAGGAGGGGAGTCCGGGGGAAGGTCAGGTCACGTCGCCGTCGGGGCGGCGGCGCAGCGCCCGGCCCGCCATGGCGCCGGTGCGCTCGCCGTCGGCCACGGCGGCCTCGCCGTTGACGAAGACGTAGGGGATGCCGGCGGCAGGCTGCTGCGGGTGCTCGAAGGTGGTGGTGGCGGCAACCGTCGTGGGGTCGAACAGCACCAGGTCGGCGGCGTACCCGGGGCGGACCAGGCCGCGGTCACGCAGCCGCAGCCGGGCGGCCGCCCGGCCGGTGAGGTGCCCGACGCACTCCTCGAGCGTGAACAGGCCCAGGTCGCGCGCGTAGTGGCCGAGGTAGCGGGGGAACGTGCCCCAGGCCCGCGGGTGCGGCTTCGCGCCGACGAGGATGCCGTCGCTCCCCGCGGTGTGCCGGGGGTGACGCATGATCGCCCGGACGTTCTCCTCGTGGCCGACGTGCTGCAGGATCCCGGTGCCCAGCTCGTCGCGGAGCAGGATGTCGACGAACACGTCGAACGGGTCGCGGCGCTGTGCCTGCGCGAGCTGCGCGATGGTCCGGCCGACGGTGTCGTCGAGCTCGGGGCGGGTCACCCCGCTGATCTCTATGGTGTCCCACTCGGCGACCACGCCGTGGCAGCCGTCGGAGCCGCGCACCTCCAGGTCCTCGCGGATCCGGGCCAGGTCGTGGGGGTCGCGCAGCCGGGCCAGCGTGGCGTCCTGGCCGCCCGCCGACGACCAGCTGGGCAGCACCGCCGACAGCGTGGTGGCGCCCGGCAGGTAGGGGTAGGTGTCCAGGGTGATGTCGGTGCCGGCCTCGACGGCCCGGTCGAGCACGGCGAGCAGCTCGCCCGCGCGGCCCTTGTTCGGGCCGAAGTTCATGGTGGCGTGCGACAGGTGCAGGGCACACCCGGACCGCGTGCTGAGGTCGATCATCTCCGCGTAGGCCTCGAGGGCTCCCTTGCCGTAGGAGCGGTGGTGCGGGGCGAAGAAGCCACCGAGCTCGGCGACCGTCCGGCACAGCGCGAGCAGCTCGGCCGAGTCGGCGTACATGCCGGGGGTGTAGGTCAGCCCGGCGGAGAGCCCGACGGCGCCCTCGGTCATGCCGGTGCGGACGATCCGCTGCATGGCCGTGATGTCGGCCGCGGTGGCCGGGACGTCGTCCCAGCCCAGGACGAGGGCCCGGACCACGCCGTGCGGCACCAGGTACGCGGCGTTGCCCGCGATCCCCTCGTCGAGCCGGTCGAGGTACTCCCCGACACTGCGCCAGGAGAAGTCGAAGCCTGCGGGGTCGCCGTTCCAGCCGGCGATCTTCTTCCGGAGCATGGCCAGCGCGGCGTCGTCGACCGGCGCGTAGGACAGCCCGTCCTGACCGAGCAGCTCGGTGGTGACGCCCTGGGTGATCTTGGGCAGGTGCTCGGGCGACGTGAGGATCTGCAGGTCCGAGTGGGCGTGCATGTCGATGAAGCCGGGCGCGAGCACCAGGCCGTCGGCATCGATGACCCGGTCGGCGGCGGGCGGTGCACCCCCGTCGCGGGAGATCTCGGCGATCCGGGCGCCGTCCACGAGCACGTGCGCGCCGTAGCGGGGCTGCTCGGTCCCGTCGACGACGGTCGCGGACCGGATGAGGGTGCGCACGCTGGTCCCCCTGCTCAGAAGTAGGTCCGGAGGAGATCGACCACGACCGGGTCGGTCTCGCCGTCGGCGTCGTCGGCGATCACGGGAATCCACTGCCACTTGTCCAACGCGGTGCACGGGTGCGAGAGACCGAGCCGCACGACCTGCCCCACCCGCAGTGTCGAGGCCGGGTCGATGCGGAGGAAGGAGTGCTGGTCGTTCACGGCGGTGATCTCCGCGCCGGACAGCGCCGTGACCGGGCCGCCCAGCCGGTCGGTCACCAGCTGCGGCTCCGGCAGCCCCTCGTCGAACGGGACGTCGCGCTTGCCCGCGTCGAGCAGGGCCAGGCCCGGCTCGGGACGGGAGACGACCCGCGCCCACGCGTGCATGGCCGATCGCAGCGGCTCGCCGTGGGTCCGGGAGAACGGGGAGATTCCCCGGTAGAAGCCGTCGTCGTGGATCACGTAGGCGCCCGACCGCAGCAGGACGCGGGTGGGCACGCCCGCCGCGCCCGCGGGATCGGCCAGCGGCCCGAGAACGTCGGCGACGTCGTCGAAGTAGGCGCTGCCGCCCGCGGTGACGACCACCTCGGGCGCTCCGGCGTAGGCACCGGTCTCGACCAGCTCCCGGTGCAGCGCCGCGAGGTCACCCAGGTAGCCGCGGACGGCGCCGAGCGCGCCGGGGGAGGCGTCGTGGGCGAGCGCGCCCTCGTACCCGCTGACCCCGCCCAGGAAGAGGCGCGGGCTCGCGGTCACGGCCGCGGCCACCGCGTGCGCAGTGGGCAGGTCGCGGGCGCCCGTGCGGCCGCCCGGTGCGCCCAGCTCCACGAGCACGGTGAGCGGACGGTGCGGGCGGGCGTCGGCGAGCACGGTGGTCATCGCCTCGACGGCGTCGACGGAGTCGACCCAGCTCAGCACCTGCAGGTCCGGATCGGCGTCCAGAGCGGCAGCGACGCGGGTCAGTCCGACCGGGTCGACCAGCGCGTTCGCGAGCTGGATGCGACCGACCCCGGACGCCACCGCCACCCGCAGCTGGCTCGGCGTCGCCACCGTGATGCCCCAGGCTCCGGCCCGGAGCTGGCGCTGCCAGATGGCGGGCGCCATCGTCGTCTTGCCGTGCGGCGCGAGGTCCACCCCGCGCGCGGCGCACCACTCGGCCATCCGGGACACGTTGGCGTCGATCACCGACGACGTCAGCACCAGCAGCGGGGTGCTGAAGGACGAGAGCCGCGGCAGTCCGGCGAGGAACTCGGCGACCGGCGCCCCGTCCGCGGCCACGGGCAGCGACTTGTCCAGCGCGTCCGGTCGGCGGGTGGCGACGGTCGTGTCCACGCGGATCCCCCTCGCACTGCCGGGTTGCGCCCTACGCAACGTCCGTTGCAGAGGGTGATCCACGGGTTGTAGCATTGCTAACCGAACCCGTCAAATGATCACACGTGAGGGAGGGCCGGTGGTGACGGCGCCACGATGAGCCACAGCCTGGGCAAAGCGCTCCGCATCCTCGTCCAGCTCGGGACCGGCCCGGCGACGCTCGACCAGCTCGCCGCCGCGCTGGGGGTCCACAAGACCACGGTGCTGCGGCTGCTGCGCACCCTCGCGGGCGAGCACTTCGTCTTCCGCGACGGCCGGCACCGCTACCACCTCGGGGCGCGGATCTTCGAGCTGTCCTCGCGCGGGCTGGACCAGCGGGAGGTCCGCGGGATCGCGGCACCGCACCTCGCGGCGTTCAACCGGGAGCACGGCCGCACCACCCATCTGTCCGAGCTGGCAGGCGACGAGGTGGTCTACATCGACAAGCTCGAGTCGCACGACCGCGTGCGGATGGCGTCGCGGATCGGGCTGCGGGCTCCCGTGCACTCCACGGCCGCAGGCAAGGTGCTGCTCGCCGACCTCCCGCCCGTCGAGCGCGACGCCGTCCTCGCGGGTCTGGCCTTCACGCCCGCCACGCCCCGCACGATCACGCGGCGCGCGGACTACCTCGCCGAGCTGGCGACGGTCCGGGAGCAGGGCTGGGCCTGCGACCGGGAGGAGAACGAGCCCTCCATCAACTGCATCGCCGCGCCCGTGCGGAGCGCGTCGGGCCGGGTGGGCGCCGCGGTGTCGGTCTCCGTGCCCGACATCGTCCTGACCTACGACCGGCTCCTGGAACTGCTGCCCCCGCTGCTGGCCGTCACCGAGCGGATCTCCCGCGACTGCGGCTGGCAGCCCGAGACCCCGACCGAGACGAAAGGCCTGGCATGACCGGCAAGACCATCGTGAGCACGACGGACGCCCCCGCCCCGGCGCACACCTACAGCCAGGGGGTGCGCAAGGGCGGCATCCTCCAGGTCTCCGGGCAGACCCCGATGGACCCGGCGACCGGTGAGTACGTCGGGGCGGGGGACGTCAGGGCACAGACCCGGCGCACGCTCGAGAACGTCCGCGCGATCCTGGAGGCCGGCGGCGCGAGCGTCGAGGACGTCGTGATGTTCCGGGTCTACCTCACCAGCCGCGGCGACTTCGCCGCCATGAACGAGGTGTACGCGGAGTTCCTGGCCGAGCACGTGCCGAGCGGTGAACTGCCCGGCCGCACCACGGTGATCGTCGGCCTGCCCCACGAGGCCATGCTGGTGGAGGTCGACGCGCTGGCCGTGGTGGGCTGAGACGCTCGCGGATCAGGCGAACGCGGGCACGGGCGCGGGTGAGCTCCGCCTCGGGGTGGGTGGCTCTCCGTCGCCGGTCCCGCGGTGCCGCTCGTGTCCCACGGGATGGGCGAGCAGCCAGTCCCACACCTCGACCGGCCCGTCGGCCACGTGCACGGCGCCGCAGTGGCAGGTGCCCTGCAACTGGTCGCTGCCCGGCAGCCACACCACCCGCAGCACCCCGGGTCCGGTGAGCATGCGGATGGGCTCGATGTCCATGCCCGGGCTCACCTCGCCGCCGCCGTGGCCGGCTCGTGCAGCATCGCCGTGAGCATCCGGCGGGCGGCGAGGCCGCCGGTGTCGATGTTGATGGACAGCTCCTGGTAGCCCGCCGGCTCGGTGGCGATCACCTGCTCCAGCACGTCGAGCGCGGCGACGTCCTGCAGCACGACGGTGCGGTTCTGCTCGGCGAGGAAGTCCGAGACCGAGGTGTCGTCGAGTGCGAAGTCGCGGGCGACCGCCCAGAAGTCGTGGGTGCTGTGCTCGGTCTCCGGGGTGATCGCGTAGACGACCTCGACGTGGAAGGCATCGGGGTCGGTGCCGTCCGGGTTCGGCACGGAACCCACCGGCGCGATCCGGCTGTGCAGCTTGTACAGGCACGGCGGCGTGTACTCGATGTCCTGCCAGCGTGCGATCCGCCCGGTCAGGCCGGTCGACTTCGCGTAGAACGGCGGGCACTCGGCGTCGTCCATGTGCCGGCTGACGTAGACGATGCCGGCCCCGTCGTCGACCTCCGTGGTGATCGGCGTGCCGGCCACCTCGGGGGTGCCGATGTAGCCGCCGTGCAGGTAGGTCTCGTGGGAGAGGTCCATGAGGTTGTCCACCAGCAGGCCGAAGCGGGCTGCGAGCGGCTCCATCCCCGACACCGTCGCGTAGCCGGGCGAGGTGAGCCACGGCGCCCGCGGGATGCGCGTGCCGTCGGCCAGGGCCGGGTCGCCGATCCACACCCAGATGAACGAGTCCTGCTCGACGACGGGGTAGCTGCGCAGCCGGGCGGTGCGCGGGACCCGGGTCTGGCCGGGCACCGCGACGCACGCGCCGTCGGCGCCGTAGGTGAAGCCGTGGTAGCCGCAGACCACCGCGTCGCCGACGAGCCGGCTCGGAGCCTGGGAGAGAGGGAAGCGGCGGTGCACGCACCGGTCCGACATGGCGGTGACCTCGCCGGCCTCGGTGCGCCAGAACAGGATCGACTCACCGCAGACGGTGCGGGAGAACAGGTCGCGCCCGATCTCGCGGCCGTAGGCCGCGACGTACCACTGGTCGCGCGGGATCGTTGTCATACCTATGCATGTTCCGGTGGAGAAGCGGGTGACCGAACCCCCTTGCCACATGGCGGAAAGGTAATCCCGTCGGTGTCCTGGGTGTTCGCGAGGATCACCGGAAATGTCTTTTCAGCATGCGGAAGAGTGATAGCGCACTGATCGTCCCCGGTGCAGGGTGCTGCCATCCGTCGCCCCGGCCGGGCGGCGTGGGCCACAGGTGTTCCACATAGGAGTGCAGATGTCTTCGTCCACCGAGTACCCGCCGGATGCACCGGCCCCGGCAACGCCGGCCGAGGTGCGCAGGGTGGCGGTGGCCAGCCTCGTCGGCACGTCCATCGAGTGGTACGACTTCTTCATCTACGGCCTCGCCGCCGTGATCGTGTTCCGCGGCCAGTTCTTCCCCGGCGCCTCCCCGCTGGCCGGCACCCTGGCCGCTCTCGGCACGTTCGCCGTCGGGTTCCTCGCGCGCCCCATCGGCGGGGTGGTCTTCGGTCACCTCGGCGACCGGATTGGCCGGAAGCGGACCCTCGTCACCACGCTCGTGTCGATGGGCGTCGCGACCGCGCTCATCGGGGTGCTGCCCAACTTCGCGCAGATCGGGGTGGCCGCCCCGATCCTGCTGGTGTTGCTGCGGGTGGTGCAGGGCCTTGCCGTCGGCGGTGAGTGGGGCGGGGCCGTGCTGATCTCGGTGGAGCACGCCCCGGAGAACCGGCGCGGGCTCTACGGCAGCTTCCCCCAGCTCGGGGTGCCGATCGGGCTCATCACCTCGAACCTCGTGTTCCTGGTCCTGGCCGCGACGCTCACCGACGAGCAGTTCACCTCGTGGGGCTGGCGCATCCCGTTCCTGGTCAGCGCCGCGCTGGTGGCCGTGGGGCTCTACGTCCGGCTCAAGGTCACCGAGAGCCCCGAGTTCGTGGCCGCTGCCGCCGCCGCGAAGGCCGCACCGTCGATGCGCCTGCCGATCATCACGGTCGCGCGGGACCACTGGCCGCAGGTGCTCTGCGGCATCGGGATCTTCGCCGGCATCACCACGATGGGCTACATGGCCGCCACCTTCGCCATCCAGTACGGGACCGCCACCCTCGGGCTCCCCAACACGTTCATGATCTCCGCCGTGCTCGTGGCCGCGCTGCTGGAGATCCCGCTGTCGCTGTACTTCTCCTCGCTGTCGGACCGCATCGGGCGGCACCGGATGATCCTCTTCGGCGCCATCTCCACCGGGATCGTCGCGATCGTCTTCCTCCCGCTGCTCGCCACCGCGATCCCGGTGGTCGTCTTCATCGCCGTGGTGCTCGGGCGCACGGGCGCCGCGCCGATGTACGGGCCGTCGGCCGCGGTGGCCGCCGAGGCGTTCCCGGTGGAGGTGCGCTACAGCGGCGCCTCGATCGGCTACCAGCTCGGCTCGGTGCTCGGCGGCGCCCTCGCGCCGATCATCGCCACCCTGCTGCTGGCCTCGTCCGCCGGTGTCTGGGGCGTATCGGTCTACCTCACGTTCATGGTGGTCCTCGCCGGGATCGGCACGGTCGTGGCCGGCAGGTTGCAGGCCAGGGCAGCAGTCGTGCCGGCAGCGTGAGGGCCGGGACGGAATGCGCGGCGCACCCGCCTCGGGCGCACCGGTGACCGAAGCCGAGGCGAAGCGCCCCCGGCCCTCACGGCCGTCGGCAGGCAAGTTCGCCGAGCGTCGCAAGGAACTGGCCCAGGCGGCGATCCAGACGCTGTCCGAGCTGGGCTACGCCCGCACCAGCCTCCGGGAGATCGCGCAGAACTCCGCGTTCTCCCACGGTGTCCTGCACTACTACTTCACGGACAAGGTCGACCTGATCACGTGCTGCGTCCGGGAGTACAAGGCGCAGTGCGTGCTCCGCTACGACCGGCTCGTGGTGGAGGCCGACTCACCTGAGGGGCTCGCCGGCCGGTTCGCCGACGGTCTCGTCGAGTCGGTGCGCGAGGAGAGCAAGCTGCACCGCCTCTGGTACGACCTGCGGGCGCAGGCGCTGTTCGAGGAGTCCTTCCGCGCCGACGTCCTCGAGATCGACGCCAGCATCGAGCGGATGGTCTGGCGGGTCGTCCACCGCTACGCCGAACTGCTGGGCGTGCGGCCCGCCATCACGTCGTCGTCGGCCTACACGATGTTCGACGGCGCCTTCCAGATGGCGTTGCTCCGGCATCTGTCCGGCAGGCCGGACGCCCTGGCCGACCTGCGCGCGTCCGCCCTGCTGATGCTCCGCAGCGCCGCTCCCGGGCCCGTCAGCTGATCGTCGCGAGTGCCCGGGGGGCCACCTCCACGCAGACGGGGGTGCCCGGGTCGAGTGCGATGACCTCGCCGTCGAGCTGCAGCGGGGTCGGCTTGAGCGTGGTGAAGCCGTAGCGCGTGGCGGTGGGCTGCGGACCCAGCCCGCGCGTCGCCGCCCTGATGGCGACGCCGAGGATCCGCCACTTCGCCGTGTGCGGCACCGTGATCACCTCGAACCGGCCGTCGTCGGGCCGTCCGCCCTCGCTGAGAGTGGCGAACTTGGCCATCTCGGAGATGTTGGCGAAGAGCAGGCTGTCGACGCTGCGGCGGCTCCCGTCCTCCAGTTCGATCGTGAAGGGGCGGAAGCGGGCGAAGGTCCGCACCACGGACACGATCTCCCGGATGGAGCCCTTGCCCCCCTTCTCCAGATCGACGGCGACGACCGGCGTCAGCCCGAGCCCGATGTAGGAGTGGGCGTAGTGCGTGCGCGCATCGGGGCCGGTGCCGATGGTCATGCGGAGCAGGTCGATGCGGTACGCCTCGCCTGCGACCACGGCGTCGGCGAGCGGGCGCTCCCGGATGGTCCGCCGATGGTCGTTGGCGTTGCCCGCCGCCATGACCGCGCAGACCACGTCGCGGTTGCCGGCCTGCATGACGCCGTCGACGACCTCGTTGTAACCGCCGTCCCCGCTGACGGAGACGATCAGCGGTCGGCCACCGGCCGCCGCCGCGTCGCGGGCCAGGTCGCGGCCGTGCCCGGCGTGCTGGGTGGGGCTCATCGTCACCGGCAGGTCCGGCAACCGCTCCGCCAGTTCGGCGCGAAGCTCCTCGGCGAGCTCGGGAGCCCGTCCCGTGCTGTTCGGGTTGAAGATCACGACCATCCGGTCGAACTTCTCGGGCCCGGTCATCGCAGCTGCCGCCAGACCGTGCGCAGCAGTCCGACCGCACCGGCCGTGACCAGGAGCGGGATGGGCAGGCAGCAGCCGCAGCCCCCGACCGAGACCTCCGACCCGCGGCGGGTCCTGGTCGAGTAGAAGGGCACCGGGCCCCAGAAGCCGAACCGGCCGCGCCTGCGCCTGCCGGGCACCGGGGGGTCCCCCTGGACGTACGGCCGGGGCACCACCCGGCCACCGGGCGCCCGGTCGCGCAAGTAGCGCCGGGCGAAAGGACCGAATCGATTCACACGGGCGTTGTACCCGCAGGTGGGGGAATTCATCCGGGCAGGGGTGTCCCGGTGTCAGGCGTCCGCCGGTGGGTTCAGCTTGCCGATCCGGATGGCGTTGCCGAACGGGTCGCGGATCCCGAAGTCGACGCCGTAGGGCTTCTCGGAGGGCTCGTCGGTGATCTCGACGCCGCGGGCCTTCAGCGTCTCGAAGGACTTCTGCGGGTCGTCGGTGCTGATGCACAGCCAGCCGCCCATCGCGCCCTTCGTGACCAGCTCGCGCACCTGGGCTGCCGTGGCCTCGTCCATCGCGGGGGGACCGGGCTTCTCCAGCAGGATCTGCCGCTCGGGGTCGCCGGGGACGTGGACGGTCAGCCAGCGCATGAAGCCCAGGTCCTGGTCGGCGTGGAGCTCGAGCCCGAGCTTGTTCACGTAGAAGTCGAGTGCCTCGTCCTGGTCGAGTACGACGATCGAGGACTGCGTGATGTTCTTCAGCATGTGCAGAAATCTAGGGCGCGGGCGGCGGCCGCTGCTTATCCGAAACTGCTCAGGCTCTCACCGCGGCCCGGCCGGGCGCAGCCACGCCTTCGCGAAGCAGGTCGGCACCGCGTCGGCCGGCGTGCCGCCGCGCTTGCGGTAGTCCGAGGGTGACTCGCCGACGATGTCGCGGAACGTCCGGCTGAACGTGCCCAGGCTCGTGAAGCCGACGTCCACGCAGATCTCGGTGACGCTGCGCCCGGACGTCCGCAGCAGGAACATCGCCCGCTCCACCCGGCGCCGTTGCAGGTAGCGGTGCGGCGTCTCGCCGAAGGTGGCCCGGAACGTCCGGCTGAAGTGCGCGGGTGAGACGAACGCGATCCGGGCGAGGGCAGGAACGTCGAGCGGCTCCGCGTAGGTGCGGTCCATCGCGTCCCGCGCGCGGAGCATCCGGCGGTTGCTGTCCTCGACCGCGCTGCGGGTTCCGGGCCGGGGCCCGCTGTCGGGGCCGGGGCGCGTCACGGAGGCAGGTTAGCCGCCGCCACCGGAGGAGAAGCGCTCCAGTGGCAGCTCCCGCTCCTGACCGGGTGCGAGCTCGACCGCCTGACCGTGCACGAGGAGGTGGACGGGGGTGGCGCCGCCCGGCCGGGCGCTGAGCCGGATGCGGTCCTCGGCCAGGTCGACGTCCACGCGCTGGCCGCGATAGTGGACGCTGAACCGCAGCTCCTTCACCTCCGGCGGCAGTGCGGGTTCGAAGCGGAGCACCGACCCGAGTGCCCGCATGCCGGTGAGGCACCGCAGCACGATGTCGACGGTCCCGGCCATCGCCCCGAGGTGGATGCCCTCGGCCGTGGTGCCGCCCTGGACGTCGCTGACGTCGCTCTCCAGTGCCTGCTGCAGGAACCGCCAGGCCTCCTCGGGGTGGTAGCGCGCCATCACCCAGGCGCTCACCACGCCACTGAGCGTGGAGCCGTGCGAGGTCCGGTCGAGGTGGTACTCCACGGTGCGGGTGAGCTGCTCGGCGCTCACCTCGTAGCCGAGGTTGTGCAGCAGCCCGCGCAGCTCGTCGCGGGAGAGCAGGAACAGCAGCATCAGGACATCGGCCTGCTTGGCGAGCTTGTAATGGTTGGTGCTGTCGCCCTCGGCCTCCAGCAGCCGGTCCAGCCGCTGGATGTTGCCGTAGCGCTCCCGGTAGCCCTCCCAGTCGAACTCGGGCAGGTCCTCGTAGCCCTCGAACTGGGTGAGCACCCCGTCGGCGTGGAAGACGACCTTCATCTTCTTGGTGATGTCCCGCCAGCGCTCCGGCTCCTCGTCCCGGATGCCGAGCTCCGCGACGAGCTCATCGCGGTAGTGCGGCGGCAGGACGTCGAGCGTCTCGAGCGCCCGCTGGAGCACCCACACCGCCATGACGTTGGTGTAGGTGTTGTTGCGCAGCCCCGGCTCGTCGGAGTCCGGGTATCCCTCGTGGTACTCGTCCGGCCCCACCACGCCGTGGATCTCGTAGCGGTCCTCGTCGGCGTCGTAGGTGGTGGCGCTGGCCCAGAACCGGGCGATCTCGATCAGCAGCTCAGCACCGGTGAAGCGCAGGAACCCCGTGCTCCCGGTGACCATGTAGTGCTGCCAGACGTTGTAGGCGATGGCGATGTTGACGTGCCGCTGGTTGTGCGAGTGGTCGGGGAGCCAGCGGCCCGACTTCGGGTTGAGGTGGACCTCCTGGGTCTCCTCGCGACCGGTGGCCCCGCTCTGCCACGGGAACATCGCGCCCTCGTACCCCGCGGCGCGGGCCGCGGCGCGGGCCGTGTCGAGCCGCTGGTAGCGGTACTGCAGCAGGGCCGCGGCCAGGCTCGGGCGCTCGAAGTTGAAGAACGGGAAGATGAACATCTCGTCCCAGAAGACGTGGCCCCGGTAGGCCTCCCCGTGCCAGCCCCGGGCCGGTACGCCGACGTCCAGGTGCTGCGTGTGCGGCGAGATGGTCTGCAGGAGATGGAAGATGTGCAGGTGCAGGACCGTCTCGGTCCACTCGTTGGCACTGTCGAGCTGGATGTCGAAGCGGTTCCAGAGGCTGTTCCACGCGCCCTCGTGCCGGGCCAGCAGCGCGGCGTAGTCCTCCGCCGTGGCGGCGGCCAGCCGGGCGTCGTCGCGGCTCTCGGAGATCCCGCGGTCCCGCGAGGTGTACAGCGCGACGATCTTCTCCACGGTCGCTGGCCGCCCCTCCTCGAGGTCGATGCCCAGCTCGTGGGCGACGTACCCGGGCTCCTCGACGAGCCGCCGGTCGACATCGTGGCGCTGTCCGTCGCGCAGCACCCGCGTGCGCGCGGCCACCGCGACCCGCACGTGCGACTGCAGCGTCTCGACCTGCAGGTCGACGGTCTCCGGGTCGACCTCACCGTGACCCAGCACCTGAAGGTGGCGACCGTTGAGGTCGCGGTAGCGCTTCACGCCCGAGTTGACGACCCGGCCGTCCAGCCCGGAGGAGACCTCGAGCCGGCCCGACCAGTTCTCCGCCGTGAACGTGGTCTCCAGCCCGGCGAGGTGCTCGTCCTTCATGCTCACGAACCGGCGCTGGGTCATGCTGGTCCGCCGTCCCTCGGCGTCCTGCCAGGTCATGTCCCGGGTCAGCACCCCCCGGCGGATGTCGAGCTCGAAGCGGTGTTCGGAGACGTCGGCGCGGCCGGCGTCGAACCACTGGCCGCCCTCGATCCGGAAGCGCAGCGGCAGCCAGTTCGGGACGTTGACCAGGTCCTCGTTCTCGACCATCCGCCCGGCGACCTCGGTCTCGGCCCGGTCGTACAGCCCCGCGACATAGGTGCCGGGGTAGTGCACGTCGTCGGCGTCCGACTCGGGCAGGGCGCCGCGCGTGACCAGGTAGCCGTTGCCCAGCGCGAGCAGCGCCTCCCGCAGGCCCTGCCGGGCGGGGTCGTAGCTGTCGTACCGGAGCCGCCACACGCTCGACGGCTGCTGCGTGCGCCGCTGCCGGATCTCGCCTGCGGCGCGCCGCTCCTCGACGTACCCGTGGCGCAAGGCTCGCCGGGAGACGTCGTCCAGCGTGGTGACGACGAGGTCGGCACCCGCTTCCAGGAGCATGTCCCGGTCGTCCAGCCGGGCCACCCCGAGCGCGGCCATCCCCGCCGCCTTGGCGGCCTGGATGCCGCTGGTCGCGTCCTCGGTGACGACGCAGTCGGCCGGGTCGACACCGAGTTCCTCCGCTGCGGTGAGGAAGATCGTCGGGTCCGGCTTCCCCTTCGGGAAGTCACGCCCGGAGATGTCGGCGTCGAAGAGCTGGGACAGTGTCATGCCCGGGTGGATGAAGTCGTGGTCGATCCGCTGCTCGGCGGCGAACAGGTCCAGGCGGATCCGGTCGAGGAACAGCTTGGCGTTCTTCGACGACGACGCGGCCGCCACCGGGACGCCCATCGCCTTCACGTCGAGGATGAAGCGCAGCGCGTCCGGGAACGCCATGAAGCGGCTCTGGTCGATCAGGATGATCACGTGCTCCTGCTTCGCATCCGCGTACTGCTGGATCCGCGCGTCGATGTCGGGCACGCCGAAGTGCTCCATCGCCGCCCGGGCGCCCGCCATGCGCGGCATCCCGGCCATCACCTGCTGGTAGACCGCCGGGGTGAAGCGTTCGGGAGTCCAGCTCGTCCGGTCCCGGATGTCGCTCCACTCGCCCTCCATCAACGACTTGAAGGCCTCGCGCCAGGCCAGCTCGTGCGGCGAGTCGACGAGCACGCCGTCGACGTCGAAGATCGCGCCGCTGAAGCCCGCGGTCCGGTTCATCGCCGTGCGGTTCATCGCTGTCTCCCTTGCTCGGGTGCGACCGGGGACGGCGCGGCGGGCTCGGGACCGGGTGGGGCGATCCCTCGTGAGCCGCCGAGCGGCGCCGTGACGGTCGTGGACGATCGCGCGGTGTCGGCGGCGGCGTCGACCTCGGTCCGCGTGGGCGGATCGGCGCCGGGCCGGGAGCAGGTGATCGCCGCGACGAGGGCCGCCGCACCCACGACGCTGAGGAGCGTGGACTCGTCGATCGCCGCGAGGGCAGCGCGCCGCGCGCCGCCGATCAGATCGGCTCGGCGAAGGCCGTCGAGCAGGCCGGAGGTGAAGGAGTCACCGGCCCCGACCGTGTCCACCAGGTCGATCGGCTGCGCCGGTCGCCGCAGTTCCAGGTTCGCCGTGACGGCGTAGACGCCCCGGCCACCGCGGGTCACGACGACGAGCGCCGGCCCTCGCCCGAGCCAGTCCCTGGCCACGTCCTCGTCCCGGCGGTCGGGGTAGAGCCACAGCAGGTCCTCGTCGCTGACCTTGACCACGTCGGACAGACCGACCAGACGCTCGATGCCGGGGCGCGCGTGGTGGGGTGAGCCGAGCAGCGCGGGCCGCACGTTGGGGTCGTAGGAGATCGTCGTCCGGCCCCGCCGCTGCTCCCGTTCCATGAGGTCCTCGACGTTCGTGCTGCCCGGTGTCAGGGCGGTCGCCAGCGAGCCGGTGTGCAGGCAGCGCGTCTCGATCGGGAGGGGCTCGAGCGTGTCGATGTCCCACTCGATGCGGAAGTCGTAGGTCGCGATCCCCGCGGCGAGGGTGGCGATCGCGAGGCTGGTGGAGGTGCCGTGGTTGGGGCCGCTCTCGACATGGACACCACTGGCCCGCAGATGCGCGGCGACCATCTCGCCCAGTGCGTCGCGGCCCAGCCGCGTCATGAGCGTCACCTCGTCCCCCAGCCGCGCCAGTCCGAGGGCCACGTTGGCCGGGCTCCCGCCGGGATGTGCGACGAGAGTGCGGCTGCCGCGCTGCCCGACCAGGTCCACGAGCGCTTCCCCGACGACGACGAACATCCGCTCCACTCCTCTCGACGAGAACCGGTGTACCGAGTGCGTCAGCCGGGACGCCTCACCTGGTCACGGCGCGACGCCCTCGTCCACGGCCATGTCCGGATGCCGGGTACTGCGGAGGTCGAACAGCGCGTAGCACGCCACCAGGGCCAGGCAGATCGCCGGGACGATGAAGGCGGGGGCGGCCCCGGCCGTGTCCATGATCCGGCCCTGGACCAGCGGGAGGAGGGCGCCGCCGAGGATGGCCATCACGAGACCCGCCGCGCCGAACTTGGTGTCCGGGCCCAGGCCGCGCAGCGCCACGCCGTAGATCGTCGGGAACATCAGGGACAGCGAGAGCGAGATCCCGACCACCGCGAGCAGACCCACCAGGTTCGGCGAGAGCACGGCGACGGCGGCGAATACCACGCCGAGCGCGCCCATGGCGAAGAGCAGCTTGGTCGGCCGGAAGATGCCGAGCAGGTAGGTCATCACGAACCGGGAGATCAGGAACAGGATCAGGCTGGCCTGCAGGTACCAGCCGGAGTTCGCGGTGCTGACGCCCACGACGTCCTGCGCGTACTGGATCGTGAACGTCCACGTGCAGACCTGGGCGCCGACGTTGAGGAACTGCGCGGCCACGCCGTAGCGGTAGTGCCGGTTGTGCCAGAGTCGGCCGAGCACTCCGGTCCGTTCGGTGTCCAACCCGAATTCGGCGTGTTCCTCGGGAACGGAGATCTTGCGGAAGGCGATGAGAATCCAGATCAGCAGGAGGACGCAGGCAATTCCGGTGTAGGGCCCGAGCACCAGCGACAGGTCCTGTTCCTGGGTCTGGCGCAGCTGCTCGGGCGACATCGACGTCTTCGCCGACTCCGGCGTGATCTGCGGGAGGATCAGGACCGCGCCGAGGAGCACCCCGACGTTCGCGCCGACCGGGTTGAACGACTGTGCGAGGTTCAGCCGCTGGGTGGCACTCTGCTCCGGGCCCATCGCGATCACGAACGGGTTGGCCGAGGTTTCCAGGATCGACAGTCCGGCCGCCAGCACGAACAGGGCGACGAGGAAGAACCCGTACGTGAGCAGAATGCTCGCCGGGATGAACATGAGCCCGCCGAGCGTGGCGCAGGCCAGCCCGGTGAGCACGCCTGCCTTGTATCCGAAGCGTCGGTTGATCAATGCGGCGGGGATGGCGAGTGAGAAGTAGGCGCCGTAGTACGCGAACTGCACCAGCGCCGACTCGAAGTTCGACATCGCGAAGATGTGGCGGAACACGCCCACGAGCACATCCGTGAGGTTGGCCGCCGACCCCCACGCCGCGAAGCAGAGGATGACCAGGATGAACGGAACCGTGAGGCCCGGGTAGACCAGCCGCGGCTTCCGCGCGTCCTCGTGCGGTTGGACCCGGGTGACCGAACCACGGGACATGAGATCACCCCTCGCAGACGCCGGACTGGTACCACCCGTGTGACGTGGGACACAGCTGGGCGAACCCTAGTCCGCACCCGTGCCGGATTCCACCGCAAGCACCACAAACTACGTTCCGTGTTCGCACCGACGAACCGGGTCGCAGTTCCGATGGCTACTTCTCGTCGAACAGCCGGAGGTCCGAGGGCTCGCGGAGCAGATCTTGCAGAATGATGTTGCCCTCCGTGTTGTAGGGCTGGCGCATGTGTTCGGCCCAGGCCGCGCGCGAGCGGAACATCTCCAGCATCACCCAGGATTGCGGGTCGTCATGGGGCTGCACCAGATGCATGAACACGCAACCGGGCTCGGTGAGCGTGTTCCGGCGCATGGACTGGAGCTGGGCCTCCGCTTCCGCCATCCGATCCAGCTTCGGTTTGATCGTCACCACCAGGAACAGTGGCCGGTCGGCTTCGCTCATGCGTGCATTCCTACACCCGTTCGGCCCCACGCCCCTTTCGGCGCACGCCCCTTTCGGGCGACGTCGAACCATTCTCACGTCGGGCGCGCAGCGGTACTGTTCGCGCGCCGATGTGGCGCCGTTCCACGTTGTCGCCGGCGCTGACGGCACAGGTCCGACACCTCCGGGAGGCGTCATGCACCGTTACCTCCTCGTCGCGAACCAGACGCTCGGCAGCGACGAGCTCGCCGACCTCGTCCGGGAGCGGGTCGCCGCAGGGCCCGCCGAGTTCTGGCTCGTCGTGCCGGCAACCCGCGTGAAGGACCTCTCGACGAGCGCCATGGCCGTGCCGATGCCGGTGATGGGTGGGGTCCCCGCGATCCCGGCGCCGCCGGAGGAGGCACGTCGGCTGGCGCAGCTGAAGCTCGACGCGGCGCTCAAGCAGCTGGCCGCCGCCGGTGCCACCGCGGGAGGTGAGGTGTGCGACCCCGACCCCATGCGCGCGGTCGAGGCGGTCGTGTCCGGCGGGGAGTTCGACGAGATCATCGTGTCGACGCTCCCGCCGCGGATGTCGCGCTGGCTGCACCAGGACCTGCCAGGGCGACTGGCCCGCAAGTTCGGTCTGCCGGTCACGCACGTCGCCACCCGGGACGTCTGAAAGATCGAGGTCGATCCCTCCGCTGGATAGTGTCTTCCCATGGCCAGCACCAGGGAGTGGTTCGAGTCGGTCGCCGAGGCGCAGCGCCGGGCGAGGAAGCGGCTCCCGAAGTCGGTCTACCTGGCACTCGTGGCCGGGTCCGAACAGGGCATCACGCTCGAGGACAACGTGCAGGCGTTCCGCGAGATCGGCTTCCGCCCGCACATCGCCGACCTCCCGCAGCAACGCGAGCAGGCCACCTCCGTGCTCGGCCAGGAGATCGCGTTCCCGGTGGTCATCTCCCCGACGGGAGTGCAGGCGGTGAGCCCGGAGGGCGAGGTGGCCGTGGCCCGCGCCGCCGCAGCGGCGGGCACGGCCATGGGTCTGAGCTCGTTCGCGAGCCGGTCCGTCGAGGACGTGGTGGCCGCCAACCCGCTGACGTTCTTCCAGACGTACTGGGTGGGTGACCGCGACCGAATCCTGCAGCGCACGGAACGCGCGCGGGCGGCCGGAGCGAAGGCGCTGATCGTCACCCTGGACTGGACGTTCGCCACGCGCCGCGACTGGGGCAGCCCACCCATCCCCGAGCGGCTCGACCTCAAGGCGTTGCTCCGGTTCGCCCCGGAGGGCATCGCCCGGCCCCGGTACCTGCTCGAATGGGCACGGCACCGCGCGCTGCCCGACCTCACCACGCCCAACATGGCGGCCCCCGGCGAGGACACGCCCACGTTCTTCGGGGCCTACGGCGAGTGGATGCAGACCCCGCTGCCGACCTGGGACGACATCGCGTGGCTGCGGGAGCAGTGGGGCGGCCCGTTCGCGGTGAAGGGGATCATGCACCCCGACGACGCCCGGCGCGCCGCCGACGCCGGTGCCACCGCGGTCAGTGTGTCCAACCACGGCGGCAACAACCTCGACGGCACCCCGGCGTCGATCCGCGCCCTGCCCGCCGTGGTCGACGCCGTCGGCGAGCAGGTGGAGGTCCTGCTCGACGGCGGCGTCCGGCGGGGCAGCGACGTGGTGAAGGCCCTCGCCCTCGGTGCCCGCGCCGTGCTGATCGGGCGCGCCTACCTGTGGGGGATGGCGGCGAACGGCGAGGCGGGGGTGGCCAACGTCCTGCAGATCCTGCGCAGCGGGATCGACGAGGCGCTGCTCGGGCTCGGCCGGGCCTCGGTGCACGACCTGCGGCCCGAGGACCTCATCGTGCCGCCGGACTTCACGCGGTTGCCCCAGAAGTAGCGGTGGCGGCCCGGTAGGAGCCGGGCACCAGCCGCAGGGTCACGCCGATGCGGTTCCAGGCGTTGATGGTGGCGATCGCGGTGACGAGTGCCGCGAGGGTCGGCGGGTCGTAGTGCGCGGCCGCCTCGGTCCAGACCTCCTCGCTCACGCCGTGCGCGTCGAGCCGGGTGGCCTCCTCGGTGAGAGCGAGGGCGGCCCGCTCGGCGGGGGTGAAGAACGGCGCCTCGCGCCACGTGACCACGGAGAAGAGCCGCTCGTCCGCCTCGCCTTCCGCCTTGAGGTCGTGGCTGTGCATGTCGACGCAGAAGGCGCAGCCGTTCATCTGGCTGGCGCGCAGCTTCACCAGGTGCAGCGTGGTCGGTGGCAGCGGGCTCGCCGCCAGGAACTTCTCGAGCCCGAACATCGCCTGGTAGGCCTCGGGCTGAATGGTGCTGATGTCCATGCGCGGGTGCATCGTCGTGCTCTCCTCGTTCTCGTCCGGTTGTCCTCGCACCGGATCAACCACCAGGACGGCGGGGAGGCCACGGATGTGACAGACGGCGGCCCGGATCCGGGTGGATCTGGCGAGCGTCGTGCCGCTGCCGAGCCGGGATCGGCGGCTAAGCTCGGTCAACTCGTGGGAAGGAACGACGAGAGTGATGCAGATCGGCGAGGTCGCCACGCGGGTGGGCTTGTCGCTGCGGACGATCCGGCACTGGGACGAGGTCGGGCTCGTCGTGCCATCGAAGCGTTCGGCAGGCGGCTTCCGCCTCTACACCGAGGCCGACATCGATCGGCTCGTGCTGGTCAAGACGCTCCGGCCGCTCGACTTCAGCCTCGAGCAGATGCGTGACCTGCTCGCCACCATGGATGCGCTGGAGGACGACCTCGGCGACGACCCCCGGATCACCGCCGAGCTGGCCGGACGGCTCGCCGTGTTCCGCGCCGCGGTCGACAGCCGGGTGGAGGCACTCCGGGCCCAGGTGCAGGGCCTGGAGATGCTGTCGCGAGACCTCCGCAGGCTGGCGGGGGAGAGCAGGCGTCAGATCTCCGACACGGGCTGACCCCACCCTCGGGGGATGGGGTCGGAGCCCGTCATCGCGACGTCAGCGGCCCATCGCCCTGGTCAGGAACCGGAACGCGGGGGTCGGCACCTCCGGGGCGAGCTCCACCGAGCAGGTGCGGGAGAGGATCTCCAGCGTGGCCGGGCAGGCGTCGGGCCCGTAGTCCACCTCGCGCCCTGCCCAGCCGTGCGGGTCGAACAGCGGGTGGTAGGAGCGCTTGGCCTGCACCGACTGCCAGTTGGTGTAGACGTGGCGGCCGCTGTCGATCAGCCGGCGTGCCCCCCGCAGCGCGCCGAACGTGCGGGCCCGCTCCGGGTCGTCGAAGGTCAGGGCGAGCCCGACGGCGTCCGACTCGTCGTGGTGCGGTGCCGTGGCCACCCCCCGCCAGGGTCCGGAGGCGATCCGGTCGAGCACCATCTGCCTGCGCTTGCGCCTGCGGTCCAGCTGCGCGTCGAGCGCGGCGAGCTGGGGGCGCAGCACCGCGGCCGAGAGCTCCGGCATGCGGTGGTTGACGCCGGGGAACAGGGCCTCGGTCTCGATCCAGCCGGGCCGCTCGTAGCTGCCCACGTCGTGGTGCATCGCGGCCCGCGCGTGGATGCGCCGGTCGTTGGTGACGACCGCGCCCCCCTCTCCGCAGGTGATGTTCTTGTGCTGGTTGAAGCTGAACGCCGCGACGTGCCCGATCGACCCGACCCGGCGGCCGTGGTGGCGCACGCCGATCGCCTGGCACGTGTCCTCGATCACCACGAGATCGTGCTCGGCGGCGACCTTCATGATCGCGTCCATGTCGCACACGAGGTTGAGCATGTGCACGGGGATCACCGCGCGGGTGTTCGGCGTGATCTTGCGGGCGAGGTCGGCCGGATCCATGGTCAGGCTCGCGTCGATCTCGACCAGCACCGGCACGGCGCCGACCGCCAGCGGTGCCGCCGCCGTGGCGACCCACGTGTAGGCCGGCACGAGCACCTCGTCGCCCGGCCCGATCCCGGCCCCGACCAGCGCTCCGATGAGCGCGCTCGTGCCGCTGTTCACCGCCAGCGCATGCTCGACCCCGAGCATCCGGCCCAGCTCACCCTCGAAGCGGGACGTCTCGGACGTGCCGCCCCCGCTGTACCGGGCCAGGTCGTTGCGGGCCAGCACCCGCACGGCAGCGCCCATCTCCCGAAATCGCATTGTCGTACCTCCGGGGCCCGAGTCTCCACGGAACCGGAAGCGGGGACGAAACCGGCCTTGCTCTACCCTCGGTGCACGTGTTGATCGATGCTCGTGGCATTACGCCGGGAGGCCGCGTGTCGGCCGATGTCTGTGTCATCGGCACCGGGCCGGCGGGTGCGGTGGTGGCCGCCGAGCTCGCCCACCGCGGCGTCGACGTGGTGGTCGTCGAGGGTGGTAGCCAGCGGTTCGGGTCGCGTCAGGCCGACACCTACCGCGGCGAGACGGTCGACCCGCACGATCCCCTCGAGGCGGTCCGGCAGAAGCGCCTCGGCGGCACGAGCGTCGTGTGGGGTGGGCGCTGTGCTCCCCTCGACGACCTCGACCTCGGGCCGCGCGAGTGGCTGAACAGCGCGGGATGGCCGGTGTCCGGGTCGGAGCTGGAGCCCTTCTACCGGCGCGCGCAGCGGCACCTGCAGGCGGGGGAGTACCAGTACTCCGCGTCCCGTTCGGGCTTCCCCCTGTTCGCCCCGCTGCCGTCGGAGACGCTGGACGTCGACTCGACCTGGCGGTGGAGCCCGCCCACCAGCTTCGCCGGCCGGATGCGGGCGCTGGCCGGGGCGGCGAACGTCCGGCTGCTCGTGGAGGCCACCGTGGTGCGCCTGGAGCGCCACCCGGTGAGCGGGGCGATCACCGAGGCGGTCGTCTCGCCGCGCCCCGGCGTCGAGATCGCGGTCGTGGCGCGCACCTACGTCCTCGCCGCGGGCGGTCTCGAGTCGTCCCGGATCCTGCTGGCGTCCGACCGGCAGTCGCCGGCGGGCATCGGCAACGAGCACGACCAGGTCGGGCGGCACTACATGACCCACCCGGTCGGCGAGGTCGGCACGGTCGTGCTGAGCGAGCTCGGCCGCAACCTCGCGCTCGGTTACGTGCCCACCCGCGACGGTGTGTACGCCCGGCGCAAGCTCGCGCTCACAGCCGCGGCGCAGGCCCGCCACGAGCTGGGAAACCTCAAGGCCGCGCTGTGGTTCCCCGACCCGATGGACCCCAGCCACGGGGACGGGCTGCTGTCCACGTTCTCCCTCACCTACTACGCGCTGAACCGGGCCCGGCTGGGCTTCAAGTCCGCCGGCACCCACGCGCGCTACGCGAGCACGTCCGGCCTGGGGCAGCACATCGGCAACGTCGCGCACGACTGGCGGCGGGTGGGCAGGTTCGCGGTGTCCTGGGCCGCTCCCCGGGTCACGGGCGGCCGCATCCTGCCCTCGTTCATGCCGTTGGACGGAGCCACCTGCCGCCTCCGGTTCGACGCCGAGCAGACGTCCGACCCGGCCAACCGGGTCACGCTGTCGCGTGAGCGCGACCACCTGGGCCAGCGGCGCCTGCAGGTGCACTACGGCGTGTCCACCGACGACCGGGCCCGGATCCGCCGCAGCATGGAGCTGATCGGCGAGGAGTTCGCCCGCCTCGGGTACGGCACGGTCGACATGGCCGACGCGGCGCGCATCGACGACATGCCCTTCACCGACGGCACCCACCAGATGGGTCTGCTGCGGATGGCGCACTCCCCGCGCCACGGCGTGGTCGACGCCGACTGCCGGGTGCACGGCAGCGTCAACCTCTACGTGGCGGGCAGCGCCGTCTTCCCGACCGCGGGCGCCGTCGGGCCGACGCTCACCATCACCGCCCTGGCCTGCCGGGTCGCCGACCACATCGCTGCCGAGCGTTCGGTGCGGGAGCCGCTCGCGGCGAGCTGACCCCGGCCGCGCGACGTACGGTCGTGATCGTCGTCCTCGGGGAGGCTGGGTATGCGGTTCGGGATGTTCGTGCCACAGGGGTGGAGCCACGACCTGGCCGGCCTCGATCCGGCGGCGCACTGGGACGTGATGAAGGGCCTGGCGCAGCATGCCGACGCCGGTCCCTGGGAGTCGATCTGGGTCAACGACCACCTCCACGCCCTCCCCACGCCGCCTCCGATCGAGACGGGCACGCACGAGGCGTGGAGCCTCATGGCCGCCTTCGGTGCCGTGACCGAACGGGTGCGGCTGGGCCAGGTCTGCACGTGCATCGGCTTCCGCAACCCGGCCCATCTGGCGAAGGTGGCGGCGACCTGCGACATCGTCTCCGGTGGGCGCGTCGAGATGTGTGTGGGCGCCGGGTGGGACGAGGCCGAGTGGACCGCCTACGGCTACGGCTTCCCACCTGCCGCGGACCGGCTCGGCATGCTCGAGGAGGGTGTCGCGATCATGCGGCAGGCCTGGACCACGGGCCGCGCGACGCTCCGTGGCAAGCACTACCAGGTCGAGGACGCGATCGTGCGTCCGCTGCCCCTGCAGGACGGCGGCATCCCGCTGTGGATCGCGGGACAGGGCGAGAAGGTCACCCTGCGGATCGCCGCGCAGTACGCGCGGTACACGAACTTCGACGGCTCGCCCGAGGGCTTCGCGCGCAAGTCGGCGGTGCTCGCCCAGCACTGCCGCGACGTCGGCACCGACTTCGACGCGATCGTGCGCTCCTCCCTCTACTACGTGGTGGCCGGCACCACCGAGTCCGAGGTCGGCGAGCGGATCGCGGCGCACAAGGCGCGGCTCGTGCCGGTACTGGGTGAGGACGGCGCCGAGGCGTTCGGCCGGCGGTTCCTGGGCAACGGGCCGGTCGCCTGCTGCGGGACGCCGGAGCAGATCGTGGAGCGGCTCGATGGCATGCGGTCGAGAGGTCTGGCCTACGGGATCTTCGTCTTCCCCGGCGCGGCCCACGACCGGTCGAGCCTGGAGCTCTTCGAGCGCGAGGTCATCCCGGCTCTCTCGTGACGATCGCCCGGTCAGGGCCGTCGTGGACGACCACGGACGTTGGGGGACAACAGGCCGCCGCGTAGGATCGGCGGTCTGATGTCTGGAGCTGTGGTGGAGAAGTCGGCGGGGGAGTCGGTCCGGGTATCGGGCGACGCTCGTATTGCGGTCGAAGCGGGACGGCGTCGGACGTTCGCGGTGATCAGCCATCCCGACGCGGGCAAGTCCACGCTCACCGAGGCGCTGGCGCTCTACGCCGAGGTGATCGACGAGGCCGGTGCCGTGCACGGCAAGTCGGGCCGGCGCGGGGTCACGTCGGACTGGATGGAGATGGAGCGCAAACGGGGGATCTCGGTCACCTCGGCGGTGCTCCAGTTCGCCTACCGCGACTGCGTGATCAACCTGCTCGACACGCCCGGCCACGGCGACTTCTCCGAGGACACCTACCGCGTGCTCGCCGCCGTCGACGCCGCGGTGATGCTGCTCGACGCGGCCAAGGGCCTCGAACCGCAGACCCTCAAGCTGTTCGACGTCTGCCGCACCCGCGGCATCCCGGTGCTGACCTTCGTCAACAAATGGGACCGGCCGGGGCGTGAGGCGCTGGAGCTGCTCGACGAGGTGGAGCAGACGATCGGGCTGCGGCCGATGCCGGTCACCTGGCCGGTGGGCGTGGCCGGGGAGCTGCGTGGGCTGGTCGAGGTGGCCACCGGGGAGTTCCGCCGCTACTCACGTACCGCGGGCGGGGCCACCCGCGCCACCACCGAGATCGTGCCCGCCGAGGTCATCGGCGCGGAGGAGCCGCAGTACTGGGCCACCGCGCAGGACGAGCTCGCGCTCCTGGAGGAGATCGGGGCCGGGTTCGACGAGAAGGACTTCCTCACCGGCACGGCCACCCCGGTACTGTTCGGCGCCGCGTTGAACGGTGTCGGCGTCGCCCGGCTGCTCGACGCACTGGTCGAGCTCGCCCCCGCACCCGAGCCCCGCGACGACGCCGAGGGCAACCCGCGTCCGCTCGAGGCGTCCACGTCCGGGCTGGTGTTCAAGGTGCAGGCCGGCATGGACCGCGCCCACCGCGACCGGATGGCGTTCGTGCGGATCTGCTCGGGGCGGTTCGAGCGCGGCATGGTGCTCACCCACGCCGCCACCGGGCGCCCGTTCGCCACGAAGTACGCCCAGGCCGTGTTCGGCCAGCAGCGCACCACCGTGGAGGAGGCCTTTCCCGGCGACATCGTCGGGTTGGTCAACGCCGGTGCACTGCGGCCAGGTGACACGCTCTACTCCACCGAAGTCGTGCAGTTCCCGGCCATCCCGAGCTTCGCGCCCGAGCACTTCGCCGTGGTGCGAGGGGCCGACGCCGGCACCTACAAGCAGTTCCGGCGGGGCATCGAGCAGCTCGACAGCGAGGGCGTCATCCAGGTGCTGAGCTCCGACCTGCGTGGCGACCAGGCACCGGTGCTCGCGGCGGTGGGCCCCCTGCAGTTCGAGGTGGTCACCGCCCGGCTCGAGTCGGAGTTCCGGGCCCCGGTCATCCTCGAACCGCTGAGCTACTCCGTCACCCGCCGCACCGACGCGGCCGGAGCGGAGCTGCTCAAGAGCCAGAGCGAGGTCGAGGTCCTCACCCGCCGCGCCGACGGCGCGGTGCTGGCGCTGTTCAGCAACAAGTGGCGGCTGGAGACGATCCGGCGGAAGTTCGACGATCTGGTGCTCGAGGCGCTCCCCGCGGGATCTTCCGAACGCTGAACCATGCGCGCGCCGCGTACGTCGATACGTTGGGGTGGGCGAGACGATCCGGCGACGGTCGCCGGGTGGAGCACTCGCCTCGCACGGAAGGGGGCGCGTGGATCTGCAGACGTTCAACGCGCTGCCGCCGCCCGAGGCCGAACGGACGCTGCTGACCTGCTGCTCGGCGCCGCGCTGGGCCCACGCGGTGGCGGCGGGCCGCCCGTACCCCTCGATCCCCGCCCTGCACACCGCCGCCGCAGCGGCGCTGGACGACGCCGACCTCGACGCCGCACTGGCGGGCCACCCCCGCATCGGTGACCGGCAGGCCGGTGGGCAGTCCCGCCGCGAGCAGAGCGGCGTGGGCGCCGCCGCGGCCGACGTGCTGGCCGCGCTGGCCGAGGGCAACCGGGCCTACGAGGACCGGTTCGGCCACGTCTACCTGGTCTGCGCCACGGGCCGCAGTGCCGAGGACCTGCTCGCCACGCTGCACGCCCGGCTGGCCAACGACCTCGCCACCGAGCGGGCCGTCGCGCTCACCGAGCTTGCCGCCATCAACCGGATCCGGCTCGACCGGCTCCTGGCCCCTGCCGAGAGGGTCTGATGAGCATCTCGACACACGTGCTCGATGCAGCGCTCGGCCGGCCCGCGGTTGACGTGGGGGTCCGGCTCGACGCCCTGCCCGGTGGTGAGCTGCTGGCGGAGGCGCGCACCGACGCCGACGGCCGCGTCCGCGACCTGGCGGCCGACCTGCCGGCGGGCACCTACCGGATCACCTTCGACACCGGCGGCTACTTCGCCGCCACCGGCCGGCAGGGGTTCTACCCCGAGGTGGCCGTCACGTTCGCCGTCACCGACGCGGGGGAGCACCACCACGTACCGCTGTTGCTGTCCCCGTTCGCCTATTCGACCTACCGCGGGAGCTGACACATGGGAATCGTGCTCGGAGGCCACCAGTACGGGAAGGCGGAGAACCGCCTGGTCCGCATCTACCGGGAGACCTCCCGCCACGAGATCCGCGACGTCACGGTCACCACGACGCTGCGCGGCGCTTTCGAGGACGCGTACCTGCACGGTGACCAGCACGCGGTCCTGCCCACCGACTCGCAGAAGAACACGGCCTACGCCTTCGCCAAGGAGAAGGGTCTGGGCGAGATCGAGGACTACGCGCTCACCCTCGCCCGCCACTTCGTGGCCACGGTGGAACCGGTCAGCAGCGCCCGGATCACCGTGGACGAGTTCGGCTGGGACCGGGTGCAGGTGGGCGGCACCGGCCACGACCACACGTGGGTGCGCCGCGGCCAGGAGGTGCGCACCGCCGTCGCCGAGGTGGAGGACGGGCAGGCGCAGGTGGTCTCGGGTCTGCGCGACCTCGTTCTGCTCAAGTCCACCGGCTCGGAGTTCGCGGGCTTCCTGAAGGACCGCTACACCACCCTCCCCGAGACGCACGACCGGATCATGGCCACCGCACTCGTGGCGCAGTGGCGCCACGACCCGGCGCCCGACGGCGGCTGGGACGGCTTCCGGGACGTCGACTGGGGCAAGAGCTTCACCGACGTCCGCCGGATCATGCTCGAGAAGTTCGCCACCGTGCACTCCCTCGCACTGCAGCAGACGTTGTGGGAGATGGGCCGGGCCGTGCTGGAGGCGCACCCGCGGATCGCGGAGATCACCCTGCAGGCACCGAACAAGCACCACTTCGCCGTCGACCTGTCCCCGTTCGACGTCGAGAACAACAACGAGGTGTTCTACGCGGCGGACCGGCCCTACGGCCTGATCGAGGCCACGGTCACCCGCAGCTGACCGACCCGCCGAGATCGACGTGAGAGTGGTGGGAAGCGTGCGGGCACCACTCTCACGTCGAGTTCGCCGAATCGAGCCCGCGGCGGGCCCGTCGGGGATTGTTCGGTGCGTGTTCTCCCGGGCGCACCCGCGGCTGCGCGTCGCGCGCGGCCCGATCACCGACAAGGACGGGTGGCTCGGACGCGGGTGCCGCGTGACGTCTGCGGAACGCACGGCGTGGGACCTCGCGCGCCGGTCCGACCTGGTCGACGCGGTGGTGGCGGTCGATGCACTCGCCGCGCTGCGGATGCCGGGGATGCCCCTGTTCACGCCGCCCTACCTGCTCCGGTCGTCCAGCACGAACTGCGCGATCACCGCGGGTTCGTGGTCGCCCGGTTCGACCTCGCCTATCCGGAGGCGCTTCTCGCGATCGAGTACGACGGGCCGGGCCACCAGCTGCCCGAGCTGACCTACGACGACCGCCGCCGCGACAACGTCACCGGCGACCGGGGCCGGCACACGATGCGCTTCGGCCACGCCGACGTCCTGATCACCCCGCGCCGAACCGCCGGACCTGGTGCGCAGCCGACGGGAACGCCGCCTGCGGTCGCTGGGCCCGGCGCCGAGCTCGACGTGAGAGTGGTCTGGCCCGGGTCTCCACCACTCCCGTGTCGATCTCGACGGTCAGCGACTCACCAGGTCGGCCAGCACGTCCTCGTCGGTCACGGTCCACGCCGCCGTGCCGAGGGGGACGGCCAGCTGGATCACGTCGCCGTCGAAGTGCCGCGTGGCCAGCGGGAAGGCCGACCGCGCCAGGCCGAGCATGGCGACGTTCTCCGGCAGCACACCGCCCTGGAGTGTCGCGTATCCGAGTTCGTCGGCGAGCGCGGTGACGGCGGTGAGGAGGCGGCGTCCAATGCCGCGGCGCTGCCAGGCGTCCACCACGGCGACGGCGATCTCGGCCGTCCCGGGCCCCGCGCGGGCGATGCGGGCGATGCCCACCGGTGCGGGGCCGTCCGGCCCGCAGGTCTCGGCGACGAGGGCCGCGCGGGTCCGGCCGTCGAGGTCGACGAGGGGGGTCCGGACCGGGCCGGGCAGGCGCGGGACGGCGCTGTGGAAGCGCAGGTAGCGGCTGCGCGGCGAGAGCTGCTCGAAGACCGTGTCGACGGCGTGCCCTGCGGTCTGCCGGTCCAGCGGGCGGATGTGGACCGCCGCGGGGCTCACCAGAACCTCGGAATAGTACGAACGATCGTTCTGGTAGACGCACGGCATCGAGGGCTCCTGGTTGGGCAGAGGGTCAGGGGGTGGCCGCCACCGGGGCGACGGCGGCCAGCAGTGCGTCGAGCCCGCAGTGGGCCCTCGCGGCGGCGTCGGGATCGGACAGGAGGCGGCTGGCCACGTGGTAGGCCAGCATCACCCCCTCGATGTCCTGGGCGAACTGTCGCGGGTCGGCGTCGGGCCGGAAATGCCCCTCGGCGATCCCGGTGGAGGCGATGGTGGCGAGGGTGTCGAACCAGTCGCGCTGGTTGTGGAGCAGGCGGTCGCGCACCGGACCGGGCTGGTCGTCCAGCTCGAACGCGGCGGCGACGAGCGGGCAGCCGCCTTCGGCGGAGTCCCACGCCAGCCACCGTTCGAACAACGCGCGGACCCGTGGCTCGCCTCTCGGCGCGGCGAGCGCAGGCCGTACCACCTCGCTGGTGAACCGGTCCGTCTCGTGGTCGAGCACCCGTAGCTGCATCGACTCCTTCGAGCCGAAGTGGGCGAACAGGCCGCTCTTCGACATGCCGGTGCGGGTGGCGAGGGAGCCGATCGTCAGCCCGCCGAGGCCGACCTGGCGCGCGAGGCCGGCCGCCTCGTCGAGGATGATCTCCCGCGTCGCGTCCCCCTTGCCCATGCCGTCCTTTTTAGCACGATCGTTCGTGAGATGCCACGCCGCCGGGAGTTGCAGCAAAGCCACGTTGCGGCAACGAGGTTGCATGAACGTGGCTTTGCTGCAACCAGGGCGGGTCGCTCAGCCCCTCGCGCGGCCCTGGAGCGATTGCAGGGCGAGGAAGACGTCCACGCGGTCCGGGAGCCGGCCGAGGTCGCGGCCGGTGAGCTCCTCCACCCGGCGGATGCGGTAGCGCACGGTGTTGACGTGCAGGTGGAGCCGGTCGGCGGCGCGGGTCCACGAACCGGAGCAGTCGAGGAACGCCTGCAAGGTCTGCTGCAGGCCGGCGCCGGTACGGGCGTCGTGGTCGAGCACGCTGCCGAGCACCCGCGCGGCGAAGGCGCGGCGCACCTCGTCGGGGACGGCGGCGAGCAGCGACACGTGCGAGGTGGTCTCCTCGTCGGTGACCACCTGCAGCGCTCCGGGGCGCAGCGCGGCGACGTCACGGGCGTGGCGGGCCTCCTGCAGCGCACCGGACAGGGCATCGGGACGCGCCGGGCGGCTCACGCCGACGGCCAGCGGCTCGCCCGCCAGCCCGGGGACGAGCCGGCCCAGCACCCGGCTCAGCGCGGAACCGGCGGCGTCACCCCCGCCGGTGTCCGGCAGCAGCGCCACCGCCTGGCCGTCGTACACCCCGACCACGGGCGGTCCCCGGTGCGCCGCGGCGTCGAGCAGCACCGCGCGTGCGATCTCCACCCGCTCGGGGGCCCCGACGAACCCCGCCACCGCTACGACCAGCGGGCCGCCCGGGTCGAGGCCGGCGTGCCGCAGCCGCACCGACGTCTCCGACACGGCTGCGGTGCCGCCCGCGATGAGCGCGACCGCGTCGTCGGCGATCGCGCGGGCCACGCGGAGCCCCTCGCTGCGCCTGGCCCGGTCCAGCGACGCGATGGCGACCAGCTCACCGACGGTGTCGGTGGTCTCGGTGTCCCAGCGGGCCGCGTCGCCCTCCGCCACGACGAACCAGGACGTCAGCCGCTGCTCGGAGGCCGGTCCGACGGGGAGCACGGTGAAGTCGCCGCCGCTCGGGGTGGCGGGTAGCTGGTCGGCCGTGAGGAACGCCGCCACGACCCGGTCGAGGACGTCCTCGGGCAGGGGCTGCGGGCCGGCGGCGATCTCGCGGCCGGTGGTGCTGACCACCCGGCAGATCGTCCCGGTGGCCGCCGACACCTGCGTGGCCAGCTGGTCGAGGCCCAGCCCGGCCGCGACGGCCGAGAGCAGCCTGCGCTGGCGGCCCACCGTGACCGCGAGCCGGTCGCCCCGCGCCGCGGTCAACGACGTGATCACCAACTCGGTGACCGTGGCGAACGACAGCTCCTCCGGCACGGCGATCAGCGGCAGGTCATGGCGACGGCACGCCTCGACGACGTCGTAGGGGATGCCGTGGAACACTGCCGCCCCGGCCGCGAGCGCGGCGGCCCCCGAGCGGGCCAGTGCCGCGACGAAGCGCTCACTGTTGCCGGGGTCGCGGCGCCACACGAGCCCGCTCAGCACCAGTTCACCGCCGGACAGGTAGCGGGCCGGGTCGATCAGGTCGGTCGTGTAGACCCACCGCACCGGCCGGTCCAGCGCGGCCTCGTCGCCGTGCAGCAGCCGCAGGCCGAGCCCGGCGTGGGCGACCAGGTCCCGCAGCTGCATTGGAGGAACCTACAAGCGGCGACGACCGTTTGGGGCACGTTTCATCACGGCGGTGACTTCTGTGTGGACCCGGGTAGGGATGTACTTTCCGTCATGGAGTTCCTCGCACCGACGACGTGGGCCGAAGCCCTCGCGGCGAAGGCCGCGTGTCCCGGCGCGCTGCCCGTGACGGGTGGCACCGACGTCATGGTGGAGATCAACTTCGACCGGCGCCGTCCACCCGCCCTGCTCGACCTGACCGGGTTGGCGGAGCTGCGCGAGTGGGCCCCGGACCGGGGCCGGATCCGGCTCGGTGCCGCCGTCACGTACGCCCGCGTGATCGACGAGCTCGCCACCGCTCTTCCCGGCCTCGCGATGGCCGCGCGCACGATCGGATCGCCGCAGATCCGCAACCGCGGCACGGTGGGGGGCAACCTCGGCGCCGCGTCGCCCGCGGGCGACAGCCACCCGCCGCTGCTGGCGGCCGACGCCGTGGTGGAGGTGGCCTCGGCGGCGCGGGGGGTGCGGGAGGTGCCGGTGGCGCAGTTCTATACCGGAGTGAAGACCAACGCCCTCGCGCCCGACGAGCTCATCGCCGCGGTGCTGGTCGCGCCGCCCAGCGGGCCGCAGCAGTTCTGCAAGATCGGTACCCGCAACGCGATGGTGATCGCCGTGTCGGCCTTCGGCTTCGCGCTGCATCCGGACCGGCGGGCCGTGGGCACCGGGATCGGTTCGGCGGCACCCACCCCGCGCCGGGCCGAGGCGGCGGCCGAGTTCCTCGCGGGTGAGCTGGACGCGGCCGGGCTGTGGGAGTCCCGGGGGGAGCTGCCCGACGGGCTGGCGCGCGAGTTCGGCCACCGCGTGAGCGCCGCTGCCGCCCCGATCGACGACGTCCGGGGTAGCGCCGCCTACCGCCTGCACTCGCTCTCGGTGATGGCGCGCCGCGCCGCGACGTGGGCCTGGAACGACTACCGGAAGGCGGCCTGACATGCGGATCACGCTCACCGTGAACGGTGCGCGGCACGAGGTGGACGACGTGTGGGAAGGCGAGAGCCTGCTCTACGCGCTGCGCGAGCGGATGGGGCTACCCGGCTCGAAGAACGCCTGCGAGCAGGGGGAGTGCGGGTCCTGCACCGTCTACCTGGACGGGGTGGCGGTGTGCTCCTGCCTCGTCGCCGCCGGTCAGGCCGCCGGACGTGAGGTCACCACCGTGGAGGGCCTCTCGGCCGATGGCGAGCTGCACCCCGTGCAGCAGGCGTTCCTCGCGTGCGGTGCCGTGCAGTGCGGCTTCTGCACGCCCGGGCTGATCGTGTCCACCCACGACCTGCTGGAGCGCAACCCGCAGCCGTCCGACCCGGAGATCCGCGAGGCGCTCGCCGGGAACCTGTGCCGGTGCACCGGCTACGAGAAGATCATGGACGCGGTGCGGCTCGCCGCCCGTGCGCCGGAGCGTGCGTCGTGACGACAACGGTCATCGAGGGCGCCCACATCGTCACCGTCTCCGGAGCCGAGTTCCCCGGCGGCCACGTCGTGGTGGAGGGCAACCGGATCACCGCGGTCGGTGCCGGGCCCGCGCCCCTCGTCGAGGGCGCCACGGTCGTCGACGGGCGGGGCTGCCTGCTCACGCCCGGGTTCGTCAACACCCACAACCACCTCTACCAGTGGGTCACCCGCGGGCTCGCCGTGGACTCCACGCTGTTCGAATGGCTCACCACGCTCTACCCCGTGTGGGCCGGCATCGACGAGCACGCCGTGCACACCTCCGCCAGTGCCGCGCTGGCCCAGCTCGCGCTCACCGGCTGCACCACCACCACCGACCACCACTACGTCTTCCCGTCCGACGGCGGGGACGTGTTCGCCGCGGAGATCCGGGCCGCCCAGGACGTCGGGCTGCGGTTCCACCCGTGCCGTGGCTCGATGGACCTCGGCCGGAGCGACGGCGGCCTGCCTCCCGACGACGTCGTGGAGGACCGCGACACCATCCTCGCCGCCTCCGAGGCCGCCATCGACCGCTGGCACGACCCGGCGCCGGGCGCGATGCTGCGGGTCGCGCTCGCGCCGTGCTCGCCGTTCAGTGTCACCGGGGAGCTCATGCGCGAGTCGGCGGAGCTCGCGCGTCAGCGCGGGGTCATGCTGCACACGCACCTCGCCGAGACCGTCGACGAGGAGGCGTTCTGCCGCGAACGGTTCGGCTGCTCCCCGCTGGAGTACGTCGAGCGGTTCGGCTGGACCGGCGAGGACGTCTGGTTCGCCCACGCCGTGCACCTCGACGACACCGCGGTGAAGAAGATCGGGGAGAGTGGCACCGGCGTGGCGCACTGCCCGTCGTCCAACGCGCGGTTGGGGGCGGGGATCGCCCGCACCCGTGACCTGCGCGCCGCGGGTGCCCGCGTGTCGCTCGGCGTCGACGGAGCCGCGAGCAACGAGGCCGGGAGCCTGCTGGAGGAGGTGCGGCACGCGCTCCTGTTCGCCCGCGCGGTGGGCGGCCCGCAGGCACTCACCGTCCGCGACGTCCTGGAACTGGCCACGCTCGGCGGCGCCGCCGTGGTCGGGCGGACCGACGAGATCGGCTCCGTGGAGGTCGGCAAGCTCGCGGACCTCGCGCTGTGGCGCATCGACGGCCTGCCGCACGCCGACGTCGCCGACCCGGTGGCCGCGCTCGTGCTCGGGGCGCCGCCGCCCATGGAGCTCCTGCTCGTGAACGGCCGCACGGTGGTGGAGCGGGGCCACGTCCGCACCGTCGACGTGGAGGCGCTGACGCGCGGGTGCGTGGCCGTCCACCGGTCCCTGCTCGAGAAGGCCGGCTGACCCATGACGTCCGCGGTACCGAGCCCTGCCGGGGCGAGCGAGACGACCGCCAGTCGCGGCCGCGTGGGCGACAGCCCGCTGCGGCCGGACGGGACGCTCAAGGTCACGGGCGCGTTCGCCTACGCCAGCGACCTCTCGCGCGAGGACATGCTCTGGGGCGCCACGCTGCGCAGCCCGCACCCGCACGCGCGGATCGTCGCGATCGACACGACCGCGGCGCTCGCCGTGCCCGGCGTGCACGCGGTGCTCACGGCGGCCGACGTGCCAGGCGAGAACGCCGTCGGGCTGGAGCACCTCGACCAGCCCGCGCTCGCCGCGGGTGTCGTGCGCTACCAGGGCGAGGCCGTGGCGCTGGTGGCGGCCGAGCACCCGGAGACGGCCCGGCGCGCCGCGGCGCGGATCGTCGTCGAGTACGAGGAGCTGCCCGCGGTCACCGACCCGCGGCGCGCGCTGGAGGCCGGCGCCGCGCTGGTGCACCCCGCGCGGCAGGGTGCCGGCGGCAACCTCGTCCGGGAGGTGCGGATGCGCCGGGGCGACCCCGCGCCCACCGCGCCCGTGGTCGTGGCGCTGGACTTCGAGGTCGGCATGCAGGACCAGGCCTTCCTCGGGCCCGAGTCCGGGCTGGCCGTGCCCGGCGCGGACGGCGGCGTGGACCTCCACGTGGCCACGCAGTGGCTGCACGTGGACCAGCGGCAGGTCTGCCACGTGCTCGGCCTGCCACCCGAGAAGGTGCGGTTGCACCTGGCGGGTGTCGGCGGGGCGTTCGGCGGCCGCGAGGACCTCTCGATACACGCCCACGCCTGCCTGCTCGCCCTGCGCACCGGCCGGCCCGTCAAGATGAGCTACTCGCGTGAGGAGTCGTTCTTCGGGCACGTGCACCGCCATCCGGCCTGGCTGCGCTACGAGTTCGGGGCCGAGCGCGACGGCACCCTGGTCTACGCCCGTGCCGACATCCTCTTCGACGGCGGCGCCTACGCGTCCTCCACGGGCGCGGTGGTCGGCAACGGCGGCTCGCTCGGGCTGGGGCCGTACCGCATCCCGAACGTCCACGTCGACGCGCGCGGGGTGTACACGAACAACCCGCCGTGCGGTGCGATGCGCGGCTTCGGCTGCGTACAGGCGGCGTTCGCCCACGAGGCGCTCATGGACGAGCTCGCCGACGCCGTGGGGGTCGACCGCGTGGAGATCCGGGCGCGGAACGGGATGCGTGAGGGCGACAGGAACATCACCGGCCAGGTGATCGACTCGGCCGCCCCCGTCGCGGAGCTGATCCGGATCGTGCGGGACATGCCGCTGCCGCCCGAGTCCCATCCCGAGCCGGACCTGCGCGACCTGCCCGGCGGGGTCGGCAACACCACCCACGGCGAGGGCGTGGTGCGGGGGATCGGGTACGCCGTCACGTACAAGAACGTCGGGTTCTCCGAGGGCTACGACGACTACTCGACCGCGCGGGTCCGCCTCGAGGTCAGTGCCGGCGAGCCCGTGGCCACGGTCCACACCGCCGCCGCGGAGGTGGGCCAGGGGCTGATCACCGTCGAGCAGCAGATCGCCCGCACCGAGCTCGGCGTCGAGCGGGTGGTGGTGCACCCCGCGGACACCACGGTCGGCTCCGCCGGGTCGACGTCGGCGTCCCGGCAGACCTACGTCACCGGCGGTGCGGTCAAGGCCGCCTGCGAGGCCGTCCGGGACACCGTGCTGGCGCGGGCGGCCGGGATGCTGCAACGAGCCGCGGCCGACCTGCGGCTCGACGGCGACAAGATCGTCGACGTCAGCGGCGAGGTGCTCACGGGAATCGCGGACGTGCTCGGCGACGAGGTCGTGGAGGAGACCCTCGAATGGCGCCACCGCCCGACGGCCCCGCTCGACAGGGAGACCGGTGCGGGCGACGCCCACGTGCAGTTCGCGTTCTCCGCCCACCGTGCCGTGGTGGACGTCGACGTCGAGCTGGGGCTGGTGAAGGTGGTGGCCCTGGACACCGCGCAGGACGTCGGCCGGGCGGTCAACCCGGACGCGGTGCTCGGCCAGATCCAGGGCGGCAGTGCGCAGGGCATGGGACTGGCCCTGATGGAGGAGGTCGTGGTGACCGACGGGAGGGTGCGCAACCCGTCGTTCACCGACTACCTCATCCCGACGATCCTCGACACGCCGCCGATGCGGATCGAGGTTCTGGAGTACGCCGACCCGCACGCGCCCTACGGTGTCCGTGGGGTCGGTGAACCCCCGACGATCTCGAGCGGCCCCGCCGTCGCGGCCGCGATCAGGGCGGCCACGGGCAAGGCGCTGCGGCGCGTTCCCGTGCGGCCCGAGCACATCACCGGCGCCTGACGGGGGCGTGTGCGCCGGCCCGAGTGATGGGTCACTCGCCGGCACATCCGCACGACGAAGGAGTGCACGATGCCCTTGATGTTCCTCAACGGCACAGCCATGTCCGGCGGCGCCGACCACCATCTCGTCGGCGACGCGACGCTGGTCGGACGCACCACCACGGCGCCGCGCTACCGCTTCCACGCCGTCGGCGGGCGCTATCCGGCGCTGGAGGACGTCGGGGACGGGGGTGCCGCGGTGCAGGGCGAGGTCTACGACCTGTCCTACGAGCAGCTGCGCGAGGTACTGCTGCCCGGTGAGCCCGACGGGCTGGAGCTCGGCGTGATCGAGCTCGCCGACGGCAGCGGGTCGCTGGCCATGGTGCTGCGCCGGGAGTACGCGACGCTGCCGCCGCTCACCGACATCTCGGAGCTGGCGAGCTGGCGCACCTACCAGGAGCGGGCGTGATCGTCGTCCGGGCGCCACGCGCCGTGGTCGACGGCGCCGAACGCCCCGCTGCGGTGCTGGTTGCGGGCGAGCGGATCGAGGCCGTGCTGCCGTTCGACGCCGCGGTCGACGCGCGCGAGGTGGTGCTCGCCGCCGACGAGGTGCTGCTGCCCGGCCTGGTCGACACCCACGTGCACGTCAACGAGCCGGGGCGCACCGAGTGGGAGGGTTTCGCCACGGCCACCCGGGCCGCGGCCGCCGGTGGCGTCACCACGATCGTCGACATGCCGCTCAACGCGCTGCCGCCCACCGTCGACGTGGCGGCGCTGGAGATCAAGCGCAAGGCGGCCGACGGCCAGTGCGCCGTGGACGTCGGGTTCTGGGGCGGGGCGGTGCCGGGCAACGCCGGCGAGCTGCGGGCGCTGCACGAGGCCGGCGTGTTCGGGGTGAAGTGCTTCCTGCTCGACAGCGGCGTGCCGGAGTTCCCGCCGCTGCTGGGGGAGGACCTCACCACGGCCCTGCGTGCGGTCGCGGAGTTCGACGGGCTGATGATCGTGCACGCCGAGGACGGCGAGCTGATCGGGGAGGCGGCGGGGCGGCGCTACCTCGACTTCGTCGCGTCGCGGCCGCGGGCCGCCGAGGACAGCGCGATCGCCGGCCTGCTGGCGGCCGCGCGCGAGACCGGGGCGCGGGTGCACGTGGTGCACCTGTCGTCGGCCGACGCGCTGCCGCAGCTCGCGGCCGCCCGAGCCGACGGCGTCCGCGTCACGGTGGAGACCTGCCCCCACTACCTCGCGCTCACCGCCGAGGAGGTGCCCGACGGCGACACCCGCTTCAAGTGTTGCCCGCCCGTCCGCGAGGCCGGCAACCGGGACGCGCTGTGGCAGGGCCTCGCCGACGGGACGATCGACATCGTCGTCTCCGACCACTCGCCCTGCACCGCCGACCTCAAGCACCTGGAGACGGGCGACTTCGGCGAGGCGTGGGGCGGGATCGCGTCGCTGCAGCTCGGGCTGCCGGTGGTGTGGACCGAGGCGCGCCGCCGGGGCCACGGCCTCGCCGATGTCGTCACGTGGATGGCGGAGCGGTCCGCTGCGCTGGTCGGGCTCTCCCTCAAGGGCCGGATCGCCGCGGGGCAGGACGCCGACCTGACGGTGTTCGCCCCCGACGCGACGTTCGTGGTGGGCAGGCTGCACCACCGCAACCCGATCACCCCGTACGCCGGGCGGGAGCTGTACGGCCAGGTGCGCCAGACGTGGCTCCGGGGTGCACCCGTGGAGGAGCACGAGCCGCCCCGGGGCCGGTTCCTGCGGCGAGAGGACCTGCGATGACCGACCAGCGCGACTTCCGGCAGCTGCCCGACCTGGCCCTGCGCACCCTCGGCGGGGGCGTGGTGTGGGCCAACGACGAGGCCTTCGCCGCGCGCGAGAACCTCATCACCCCCGGCCCCTCGGTGTTCGACGCCGGCTCGTTCGGGCACAAGGGCAAGGTCTACGACGGCTGGGAGACCCGCCGCCGCCGCGAGCCGGGGCACGACGAGGCGATCGTCCGGCTGGGCGCCCCGGGGATCGTCCGCGGCGTGGTGGTCGACACGTCCTGGTTCACCGGCAACTACCCGCCGGAGGTGGCGGTCGACGGGCTCGAGGTCGAGGGGCACCCGACGGTCGCCGACCTCCTCGCCGACGACGGCTGGACCCCGCTGCTGGCGCGCACCGGGGTCGCGGGCAACACCGAGAACGAGTTCGAGGTGACGAGCGACCGGCGCGTCACGCACGTGCGGCTGCGGATCTTCCCGGACGGCGGTGTGGCCCGGCTGCGGGTGCACGGGGAGGCGTTGCCGGACCCGGCGCTGCTCGACGCGCTCGGCACCGTCGACCTCGCGGCGATCGAGAACGGCGGCCGGGTGGTCGGCTGCTCCAACATCTTCTACAGCTCGCCGAACAACCTGCTCGTGCCCGGCCCGCCCCGTTCCATGGGCGAGGGCTGGGAGACCGCCCGCCGCCGCGACGACGGCAACGACTGGGTGGAGGTGGCGCTCGCCGCCGAGTCGGTGGTCACGGTGGCGGAGGTCGACACCAGCTACTTCCTGCACAACGCGCCCGGGTGGGCCACGCTGCGCGGCCGGGCCGGGGACGGCGAGTGGTTCGACCTCGTGCCCCGCACGCCGCTGCAGCCCGACACCCGCCACCGGTTCGTGCTCGACGCCGAACCCGCGGCCACCCACGTCCGCCTGGACATCTTCCCCGACGGCGGGATGGCCCGGCTGCGGCTGCACGGCCACCTCACCGCCGGGGGCCAAGACGCCCTCGACCGCCGGTGGGCCGGCGCCCGAGTTGCAGCAAAGCCACTTTGACGCAACGAGATTGCATGAAAGTGGCTTTGCTGCAACCGGCCCGGCCCGCTCGCGGCGCCACCCCTTCGACAGTCAGGATCTGGGTATGACCACCCGCTATGCCGTCAACTGCTCCATCATCTTCACCGAGCTGCCGCTCCTGGAGCGCCCTGCCGCAGCCCGGGCCGCCGGGTTCGACGCCGTCGAGTTCTGGTGGCCGTTCCCCACCGCCACTCCGTCCACCGCTGAGGTGGACGAGTTCGTGCGGGCGATCGAGGGCGCCGGTGTGCAGCTGACCGGGCTCAACCTGCCTGCTGGTGACATGGGCGGCGGTGATCGCGGGCTCGTCTCGTGGACGGGACGCACCGAGGAGTTCCGCACCGGCGTGGAGGTCGCGGCGGGGATCGCGCAGCGGCTGGGCACCGCCGTGTTCAACGCGCTGTACGGCAACCGGCTCGACGGCGTCGACCCGGCGGACCAGGACGACCTGGCCACCGAGAACCTCACGTTCGCCGCCGAGCGCCTCGACGGCGCGGTGGTCCTGGAACCGCTCAGCGGCGCCGAGCGCTACCCGCTGCGTACGGCGGCCGACGCGCTCGCGGTGGCCGACCGGGTGGGCGCCCCGAACGTCCTGCTGCTCGCCGACGTCTACCACCTGACCGTCAACGGCGAGGACGTCGACACGGTCATCGCCGAGAACGGCAGGCGGATCGGCCACGTCCAGTTCGCCGATGCGCCGGGCCGCCACGAGCCGGGCACCGGCAAGATCCCGTTCGACCAGCACCTCGACGCCCTCACGCGTGCCGGCTACACGGGCCTGGTCGGCCTGGAGTACGTGCCGTCGACGTCGAGCGACCGGGCGTTCGACTGGCTGAGCCGATGAACCCGGCGGAGAAGCCCACCGTCGCCGTGATCGGACTCGGCATCATGGGCGGCCCGATGGCCGCCAACCTGGTGGCCGCCGGTTACGACGTGGTCGGGTACAACCGGTCGCGCCCCGCCGTCGACCGGCTGGTCGAGGCGGGCGGACGCGCTGCGGAGAGCGCCGCCGAGGCCGTCCGCGACGCCGACGTGGTGATCACGATGGTCCCCGACAGCCCCGACGTCGAGGCGCTGGCCCTGGGTGAGGACGGGATCTACGCCACCGCCGCACCGGGCACGCTGCACATCGACTGCTCCACGATCCGTCCCGACGTGGCCCGCCGGGTCGCCGCCGCCGGGGCCGAGCACGGGGTCCGGGTGGTGGACGCCCCGGTCAGCGGGGGCGAGTCCGGCGCCGTCGAGGGCACCCTGTCGATCATGGTGGGTGGCGAGGACGCCGACGTCGAGGCCGCCCGGCCCTATCTGGACGTCGTGGGCAGCACCGTCGTGCACGTCGGTCCCGCCGGGGCCGGTCAGACCGTGAAGGCCGCGAACCAGCTCATCGTCGCCGGCAACATCCAGCTGGTCGCCGAGGCGCTGGTGTTCCTGGAGGCCCAGGACGTGGACACCGAGTCCGCCACCACGGTGCTGGCGGGCGGTCTCGCGGGCAGTGCCGTGCTGGACCGCAAGGCGGCCGGCATGCGGGCCCGCGAGTTCGCCCCGGGTTTCCGGATCGACCTGCACCACAAGGACCTGGGGATCGTCACGGCAGCGGCGCGGGAGGCGGGTGTCGCGATCCCGCTCGGCGCGCACGTGGCCCAGCTGGTCGGGGCCCTGCGCGCGCAGGGCCACGGCGGGCTCGACCACAGCGCGCTGCTGTTGCTGGTGGAGCAGCTGTCGGGGCGGGCCGGAACCAGCGACTGACGGGGCGGCCGCGCCGTCACGCTGACGGGAGCTCGGCCAGGGCTTCGTGCAGGGCGGCCAGGCCGCGTTCCAGGCCGCGCAGCGCGTCGAGGTCGATGCGGGCGAGCAGCCGGGCGCGCAGTTCCTGCCCGGCGCTCTCGATCCGGTCCAGCAGCGCCGTGCCCTCTGCCGAGAGCGCGGCGTGGCGCACGCGGCGGTCCCGGGGGTCCTCGGTGCGCTCGACCAACCCCCGCGCCGTCAGCCGGTCGACGAGCCCGGTGACGGTGGCGAGCCCGACCCCCAGCGCGTGCGCGAGGTCGCCCTGGGGGAGGGGGCCGTCCGCGCCGAGCACCACGAGCACCCGCAGCTGCTGCATCGTCAGCCCGCTGTCGAACAGCGGGTTGGGCCTGCGCGCGGCGCTGCGCCGCAGCACGGCCTCGTGCGCCGCGATCGCCGCGACGAGCTCGGCGCGCTCGTCGGCGGCAGGGTTCCCGCTCATCGCAGCTCCCTCCTTTTCGCTACACCCGTCCCGGTGTAAGTGCTCAGCGAAGTCTCAGCCGCCGACAGATGGTTTGTCCGAGACGTAGTATTCACTGGTTTCCATGACCTGGCTCGCCCGCCTCAGCGTGGCCAACCGCGCCATCGTCGGACTCGTGACGGTTCTCGTCATCGCGTTCGGGGTGGTCAGCACCACCTCCCTGCGGCAGGAGCTGCTGCCGTCGCTGGACCTGCCGATCGTCAGCGTCGTGACGCCCTACCCGGGGGCCTCGCCCGACGTGGTGGAGCAGCAGGTCACCACGCCCGTCGAGGATGCGGTGGCGAGCCTGCGCGGGGTCACCGGCACGAGCTCCACCAGCACCGGCAGCAGCTCGGTGGTGCGGCTCGACCTCGCCTACGGCACCGACCTCACGGAGTTCGCCACGCAGGCCGAGCGCGCGGTGCAGGGGGTGCGCCTCCCGGCCGACCTCACGCCGACCGTGGTGAGCGGCAGCACCGACAGCCTCCCCGTGGTGCAGCTCGCGGTCTCCTCGGACCTGTCGCCCGACCAGGTCGCCTCGGTGCTGCGCGACCAGGTGCAGCCCCTGCTGGCGGGGCTGCCCGGGGTGGCGGACGTGTCGCTCTCGGGCATCGTCGACCCGCGGATCACCATCGACCTCGACCCGGCCGCCGCGGCGTCACGGGGGGTCGCGCCCACCGCGATCACGAGCCTCCTGCAGCAGAACGGCGTGCGCGTACCGGCGGGGCAGCTCACGCCGGACACCTCCCCGCTGACCGTCGAGGTCGGCAGCCCGATCACATCGGTGGCGCAGCTCGGGGACCTCTACGTGACGTCCACCCGCGGTGCGCCGGTGCGTCTCGGCGACATCGCGACGATCACCGAGGAGCCTGCGCCCGCCACCGGCTACACCCGCACCGACGGCGCGCCGAGCATCGGCATCGGCGTCACCAAGCAGGAGGACGCCAACACCGTCGCGGTGTCGCACGCGGTGAGCGACGCGCTCCCGCAGGTGGTCGACGCGCTGGGCGGGAGCGCCCGCGACGCCGCCGCCACCGTGGTGTTCGACCAGGCCCCCTTCATCGAGCAGTCGGTGGAGGACCTCACCACCGAAGGCCTGCTCGGCCTGCTGTTCGCGGTGCTGGTGATCCTCGGGTTCCTGCTCTCGGTGCGGGCCACGCTGGTGACGGCCGTGTCGATCCCGCTGTCCGTGCTGATCGCGATGATCGTGCTGTACGTCGGCGACTACACGCTCAACATCCTCACCCTCGGCGCGCTCACCGTGGCGATCGGCCGCGTCGTCGACGACTCGATCGTCGTCATCGAGAACATCAAGCGCCATCTCGGCTACGGCGGCCCGCGCCGCGCCGCGATCCTCACCGCCGTGCGGGAGGTGGCCGGGGCGATCACCGCGTCGACGATCACGACGGTGGCGGTGTTCGCGCCGATCGGGCTGGTCGGCGGCCAGGTCGGGGAGCTGTTCCGGCCCTTCGCCGTCACGGTCACGGCCGCGCTGCTGGCGTCGTTGCTCGTGTCGCTGACCGTGGTGCCGGTGCTGGCGTCACTGCTGCTGCGCAGCCCCGCCACGCCGGAGCCGGAGCCGGCGGCGGACGCCGAGCCCGTCCGCACGCGCCTGCAGCGCGGCTACCTGCCCGTGCTGCACGCGGCGATCCGGCGGCCGGTGATCGCGCTCGGTGTCGCCGTCGCGATCCTGGCCGGCACGGCGGCGCTGGTCCCGCTGCTGCAGACCAACTTCCTCGGTGACGCCGGTGGCGACACCCTGTCGGTGAGCCAGGAGCTCGCCCCCGGCACGGGCCTCCCCGAGGCCGACGCGGCCGCCAAGCGGGTGGAGCAGGTGCTCGGCGACACGGAGGGGGTGGAGAGCTACCAGGTCACCGTCGGCTCGCCCGACGGCGCGTCCGGCCGGTTCGGGTTCCCCGGCGGCGGCGGCACGGCCACCCGGTTCTCGGTCACCCTCGCCGACGACGCCGACGCCACCGCGGTCGCGGACTCCCTGCGGGACCGGCTCGCGAGCCTGGGGACGTCGGGGCAGGTCGGGACGCTCACCGTGCAGGCCGGGCAGGGCGCCTCCGGCGGCGACCAGCTCGCCGTGGACGTGCGTGCCGAGGATCCGGCCGTGCTCGCGCAGGCCGCCGACCAGGTGGAGCGGGCCGTCGCGGCCATCCCGGGGGCCAGCGACGTACGCAACGACCTCGCCGCGGCCCAGCCCGTGGTCGACGTGGCGGTGGACCGGCAGCGGGCCGCGGCGTCCGGCCTGACGGAGGCCCAGATCGGTCAGGCGGTCGCCACCGCGCTGCGCGGGTCGACCGTCGGCACCCTGACGATCGACGGCGTCGACCAGGACGTGCTGCTGCGCACCGGGGACGCGCCTGCCGACGTCGACGCGCTGCGGGCGCTGCCACTGGCCGGCCGCGGTGCGCCGGTCACGCTGGGCGACGTCGCCACCGTCACGCAGAACAGCACGGCCCCGAGCATCAGCCACACCGACGGCTCCCGCAGCGCACAGATCACCGCGCGGCCCGCGGCCGACGACCTGGGCGCGGTCACCACCGACCTGCGCACCACCCTCGACGAGCTCACGCTGCCGGCCGGAGCGACCGCCGAGATCGGCGGCGTCAGCGAGCAGCAGAGCGACGCCTTCGCCCAGCTCGGCCTCGCCCTGCTGGTGGCCATCGCGGTGGTCTACCTGGTCATGGTCATCACCTTCCGGAGCCTGCTGCAGCCCGTGCTGCTGCTCGTGGCGATCCCGTTCGCCGCCACCGGAGCGCTCGGGCTGCTGCTGCTCACCGACACCCCGCTGGGTGTCCCGGCACTGATCGGCATGCTGATGCTGATCGGCATCGTGGTGACGAACGCGATCGTGCTGATCGACCTGGTGAACCAGTACCGGCGCAGTGGCCGGAGCCTGGCCGACGCGGTCACCGAGGGTGCCGCGCAACGGCTGCGGCCGATCCTCATGACCGCGGTCGCCACGATCTTCGCGTTGCTCCCGATGGCCTTCGGGCTCACCGGCGGCGGCGGGTTCATCTCCCAGCCGCTCGCCGTGGTCGTGATCGGCGGCCTGGTCTCGTCCACCCTGCTGACGTTGGTGCTCGTCCCGGTGCTGTACGTGCTGGTGGAGCGCGTGCGGGACAGGCGGCGCCCCGACGACGAGCAGGCAGCCGTCCCCGGCGGAGGGCCCGACGGGGGTCCCGGCGACGTGTCGGCCACCCTGCCGGTGCCGCCCGTGGTCCCGGCCGCGGTGCCGGCCCGGGAGCCGGTGCTCACCGGGCCGGGCGTGCGCGGGGTCATCGCCGACCGGGACGGGATCGCGCTGGCGGGTGCGGCGATCACCGTGTTCGACGGCCGGGGCACCCGGATCGCCGCCACGGTCTCCGCCGGGGGCGGGCGGTACGCGGTGCCGCTGCCCGGTCCGGGGGAGTACGTGCTGGTGGGGCAGCACGAGGGCCGCGAGCCCACCGCGGACTGGGTGCAGATCGGCTCCGAGCCTGCCGGCCACGACCTGCGGGTGGAGGGCCCGGCCTCCATCGCGGGCCAGGTCCGCCACGCGGCGGGCGCGGGCGTCCCGGCGATCGTCACGGTGGTGGACGGGACGGGAGAGCTGCTGTCGGGCACCCGCGGCGACGACACCGGCCACTACCTGATGATCCACATCCCCCCTGGCGAGCACCACCTGCTGGTCTCCCCGCCGAACGGCGCGTCGACCTCGCAGCGGGTGAGCGTCCCGCTCTCCGGGACCCTCCGGCACGACGTCGTCCTCCCGCCCACCGGGATGCTCGCCGGCACGGTCCGCTCCCGGCGGGGTCACGCCGTGAGCGACGCGATCGCCACCGTGACCGACGGGGCGGGCGCGGTGGTCGCCACCGGCCGTACCGCGGCGGACGGCTCGTTCCGGCTGTCGGGGCTGCCGGAGGGCATCTACACGGTCACGGCCACGGTGGGCGCCCCGGCCGTCACCGCCGTCCGGGTGCGGGACGGTTCGATCACCTCCGCGGATCTCGAACTCGGCGAGCAGCCCCCCGGCGAGCACACGGGCAACGGCCACACATCCCGGTAGAACCGCCGGGCTGATCTCACCGTCGACGACAATGAGCGACATGGCTTTGGTCAACGGTGTGTGCAGCGACCGCTTCGACGCTGTCCGGACGGCGCTGGGGAAGAACCTCGAGTCCGGTGACGAGCTCGGAGCCTCGATCGCGGTCGACATCGACGGCGACGTCGTGGTCGACCTATGGGGCGGCTTCGCGGACGGGGCGCGGACGGTGTCGTGGGCGCAGGACACGATCGTCAACGTGTGGTCCTCGACGAAGACCCTCACCACCCTCGCCGCGTTGGTGCTGGCAGACCGTGGAGAGCTCGACCTCCGCGCCCCGGTGGCCGCTTACTGGCCGGAGTTCGCCGCCAACGGGAAGCAGGACATCGAGGTGCGGCACCTGCTCGCTCACACCTCCGGGGTGTCAGGCTGGGACCAGCCCTTCACCACGGAGGACATGTACGACTGGGAGCTGTCCACGTCCCGGCTCGCCGCGCAGGCCCCGTGGTGGGAGCCGGGCACCGTGTCGGGTTATCACGCGAACAACCAGGGTCACCTGGTCGGTGAGGTGGTGCGGCGGGTGAGCGGGAAGTCCCTCAAGCGCTTCGTCGCCGAGGAGATCGCCGGTCCGCTGGGAGCCGACGTCCAGATCGGGGCGCTCGAGCGCGACTGGGCGCGGGTCGCCGAGGTGATCCCGCCTCCGTCGTTCCCGATCGACCCCGGCTCGATCGACGAGAACAGCCCCGTGTTCAAGACCTTCTCGGCACCGGCCCTCGACGCGGCCGTGGCCAACACACCCGCGTGGCGCCGCGCCGACCTCGGCGCGTTGAACGGTCATGCCAACGCCCGTGCGATGGCTCGCGCCCTGTCGGTCATCTCCTGCGGCGGCGTGGTCGACGGCGTCCGCCTGCTCTCGTCCAGGACCATCGAGATGATCTTCGACGAGCAGGCGAACGGCGTGGACGTGGTCCTGCGCGTGCCGCTGCGCTGGGGCATGGGTTACGGGCTGCCCCTGCTCGAGACCGTCCCCTACATCCCGGACGAGAAGATCTGCTTCTGGGGCGGCTGGGGGGGTTCGCTGATCATCATGGACCTCGGCCGGCGCATGACGATCTCCTACATGATGAACAAGATGGCGCCGGGCGTCGTCGGCTCCGCACGCAGCGAGGCCTACGTACGGGCGGTCTACGAGGCCCTCGGAGCGGTTTGATCAGTGCGAGATCCGGCTGTTGGCCCTACAGAGGGCGGACACCCGGATCTCGCCCCGATCACCGCGTGCTGGTCAGCACGCCGATCTGTTCGGCCGAGAGCACGCGCTCGATCCCGAGCACGGCGGCCCCGGCCAGGCCGGCGTACTCGCCCAGCACGCTGTTGGTGAGCACGAGGTTGCGGGTGGCCAGCGGCAGCGCCCGCTGGTAGACGACGCTGCGCACGCCGGCGAGCAGTTCGTCGCTGGCCGCGGTGAGGGACCCGCCGATCGTCACCCGGGCCGGGTTGTAGAAGTGCACGAGGGTGGCCACGAGCTCGCCGATCAGCCCGGCTGCCTCGCGGACGGCGCCGACCGCGGCGGGGTCGCCGCGGCTCACCAGCGCGCGGACGTCGGCGATCGAGACGGTCTCCGCGCCGTCCCCGTGCGGGAGGCCGAGCCTGCGTGCGATGGCCCCGGCCGAGGCCACCGCCTCGATGCAGCCGACGTTGCCGCAGACGCAGGCGTCGTCGGGGGCACCGCGCACGCGCACGTGCCCGATGTCGCCCGCCGCGCCGTCGGCGCCGTGGTGCAGCACGCCCTCCCCGGTGACGAGGCCGCCGCCGATGCCGGTGCCGACCTTCACGAACAGCAGCGGCACCTGGTCGGCGGGTAGCGCCCGCGCCTCACCGAGTGCGCGCAGGTTGACGTCGTTCTCGAGGACCGCGGGGCAGCGGTAGGTGTGCTGCAGCCGCGCCGAGACGGGATAGGCGTGCCAGCCGGGCATGATCGGCGGGCGCACCGGGACGCCGAGCTGGCCGTCGACCGGGCCGGGCAGGCCGATCACGACGGCGCGGACCGGGACGTCCTGCGGTGCCTGGGTCAGCAGTGCCGTGAGGTGCGACTCGACGGTGCGCAGGACGGCCTCGGGTCCGTCGGTGACGTCCACCGCGACCTGGGTGTGGCCGAGCACGCGCTGGCTGAGGTCGACGACGGCGAGGTGGGCGGCGCTCGCACCGACGTCGGCCAGCAGGACGTGGCCGCCGCGGGGGGACAGCGCGAGCCGGTCGGCCGGCCTGCCGCGCCCCGACGTGGGACGGGTCCCGTCCAGGCGGAGCACGCCGCGGGCCAGCAGTTCGTCGACGGCGGTGCTCACCGTGGTGCGCGCGAGGCCCGCGGCGGGCACGAGATCGGCCTTGCTGACGGCGGTTCCGGAGGCCACCAGCCGGGCCACGGTGCTGAGGGTGACGGCGGACTCGATCCGGCCCGAGAGCGCGGGTGTGCTCAGGCGCAGCGGTGGCAGCAACGGCAGTGGTGGGGGCGGGAGCATCACGGTCCGATTTCGTCGGAAAAACAGCGCAAAGACGCATTATTCGGTCGTTGTACGGCACTGGTCAATGCTCCTACGGTTCGGTCCGCCAGCAGACCACACCGAGGTGGAGGATGACAGCCACGATGGCGGAGGAACCGCTGCTCACGATGCGGGGCATCGTGAAGCAGTTCCCGGGCGTACGCGCCCTGGACGGGGTGGACCTCGACGTGGCCGCGGGGGAGGTGCACTGCTTGCTCGGGCAGAACGGTGCCGGCAAGTCGACACTGATCAAGGTGCTGGCGGGTGCGCACCGGCCGGACTCGGGGGAGATCGTCTGGGCGGGCGAGCCCGCGTCGTTCGGGTCGCCGCACGCCGCCGACGCCGCCGGGATCGCCACGATCTACCAGGAGCTCGACCTGGTGCCCGGGCTGAGTGTCGCCGAGAACGTGGTGCTCGGCCACGAGCCCGCACGCCTGGGCTTCACCCGCCCGCGCGACGCCGAGAACGTCGCGAGGGCGCTGCTGCGCCGCCTCGGCCACCCCGAGATCCCGCCCGGCCGCGAGCTGGGGCGCCTGTCGGCCGCGGGCCAGCAGATGGTGAGCATGGCCCGTGCACTCGCCAGGGACGCGCGCCTGATCGTCATGGACGAGCCGTCGGCCGTGCTCGACCCGGAGGAGGTGCGCAACCTGTTCCGGGTGATCCGGGAGCTCACCGCCGACGGCGTGGCCGTGGTCTACATCTCCCACCGGCTCGAGGAGATCCGCGAGATCGGCGACCGCGTCACCGTCCTCAAGGACGGCCGCACCGTGGCCCGGAACCTGCCGGCCCGCACCACGCCGACCGCCGACGTCATCCGGCTGATGACCGGCCGGACGATCGAGTACGTCTTCCCGGAGCGCCCGGCCACGCCGCCGGGCGACGTCGTGCTGGAGGTCGAGGGGCTCGCCCGCAGCGGGGAGTTCGCCGACGTCTCGTTCACCGTCCGCGCGGGGGAGGTCATCGGCCTGGCCGGCCTGGTGGGGTCGGGCCGCTCGGAGATCATCGAGACCGTCTACGGCGCGCGCAAGGCGACCGCGGGCTCGGTGCGCGTGCGGGGCAAGGCCCTGCGCGCAGGCTCGGTGCCCGCCGCCGTCCGGGCCGGGATGGGGCTGGCCCCCGAGGAGCGCAAGAGCCAGGGCCTGCTGATGGCCGAGCCGGTGTACCGCAACGTCTCGCTGCCCGCGCTCGCCCGCTTCGCCCGGTTCGGTTTCCTCGGCCGCGACGCCGAGCTCGGCGCCGCCGGCGCGATCACCGCCCAGCTCGACGTCCGGCCCCCCGACGCCACGCGCCCGGTCCGGACACTGTCGGGCGGCAACCAGCAGAAGGTCGTGCTGGCCCGGTGGCTGCTGCAGGGGTGCTCGGTGCTACTGCTCGACGAGCCCACCCGCGGCGTCGACGTCGGTGCGCGCAGCGAGATCTACGCGCTGATCCGCAGACTCTCCGCCGAGGGCGCGGCGATCGTGCTGGTGTCCAGCGAGGTGCCCGAGGTGCTCGGCCTCGCCGACCGGGTGCTGGTGGTCCGCGAGGGCCGGGTCGTCCACGAGGCGCCGAGCGCCGAGCTCGACGAGGGCCGCGTCCTCGACCTCGTCATGGAAGCGCTCGTGCAGTCAGAGAAGGAGAGTGCCGGCCATGAGTGACGAAGGCGCGCAGACGGGCACAGCACCCGCCGCAGCACCGGTGCCGCCTGCGACGACCGAGCCACCGGCCGCCGACGAGCGCAGCCGCGTGGAGCAGGCCGCGCGCACGGCCGAGCCCGCCCGGTCCCCGCTCGGCAGGCTGCTCGACAGCGGCGCGGGCCGCAACCTCGGGCTCGTGGCGGTGCTCGCGCTGCTGTGCGTGGTCGGCATCGTCACCGCCGACACGTTCCTCACCACCTCCAACCTCCTGACGATCCTCACCTCGGCCTCGATCATCGGGGTGCTGACCGTCGGGGTCACGTTCGTGATCATCGGCGGCGGCATCGACCTGTCGGTCGGCAAGGTGATGGCACTGGCCTCGGTGTGGGCCACGACCCTCGCCACCCAGTCCTACGGGCCGCTGATCATGGTGTTCTGCGCGCTGGCCGTCGGGACCGGCGCCGGGCTGGTCAACGGGCTGCTCATCGCCTACGGCCGGATCGTGCCGTTCATCGTCACCCTGGCGATGCTGATCACCGCGCAGGGTCTGGCCGAGCGCATCTCCGGGCGGCGCAGCCAGATCGTCACCGACCCGGTGATCGCGGGCATCGCGAACACCCGCGTGCTCGGGATCCCCCTGCTCGTCTACATCTTCGCGGCGGTGGTGGCCGTGGGCTGGGTGGTGCTCAACCGCACCACGTTCGGCCGCCGGACGTTCGCCATCGGCGGCAACTCCGAGGCCGCCCGCCTGGCCGGCGTCGACGTGCGGCGGCACACCGTGCTGCTCTACGCGGTGTCCGGGCTGTGCGCCGGCATCGCGGCGATCATGATCGCGTCGCTCACCACCACGGGGTCGAGCACCCACGGCACGCTCTACGAGCTCGACGCGATCGCCGCGGTGATCATCGGCGGCACGCTGCTCTCCGGCGGCCGCGGCACGCTGATCGGTTCGATCCTCGGGGTGCTCGTCTTCACGACGATCACCAACCTGTTCGTGCTCAACAACCTGGCGACCGAAGTCCAGAACATCGCCAAGGGCGTGATCATCGTCGTCGCCGTGCTGATCCAGGCCCGTGCGCAGCGCTCGTCGGCTGCTGGTTGACCCCGCAGGACGACCGACCCCAATGAAGGAGTCCACCATGCCCGACCCCCGCAACCTCCCCGGTGCCCTGCGGCGGCGCGGCTTCCTCGCCGGCGCCCTCGGCGTCGGTGCCGGTGCCGCGCTCACCGCCTGCACGAGCAACGCGGCCCCGGCGGCGCCCGCCAACGCGCCTGCCGCCTCGGCCGGGGGCGACAACGCCGCGCCCGGCACGCCGGTGACCATCGGCTTCTCCGCGCCCGCCGCCGACCACGGCTGGATCGCCGCCATCGCCAACAACGCGCAGGCGCAGGCGCAGGCCTACTCCGACGTGACGTTCGAGGCCGTGAACCCGACCAACGACATCACCCAGCAGATCGCCGCCGTCCAGACCCTGATCAACAGGAACGTGGACGCACTGGTGATCCTGCCCAACGACGGCAGCCAGCTGACGTCCGTGGGCCGCGCGGCGATGCAGGCCGGGATCCCGGTGATCAACCTCGACCGGATCTTCGACTCGCCGCTGGCCTACCGCACCTGGATCGGCGGCGACAACTACGGCATGGGCGTGAGCGCGGGCAACTACATCGGGGAGCGCCTGAAGGCCGCGGGCGTGGCCAACCCGGTGATCGGCGAGATCGCGGGCATCGACAACCTCCCGCTGACCCAGTCCCGCAGCCAGGGCTTCGCCGACGCACTGGGCACCTACGGCTTCCAGGTGGGCCCGCGGCAGGCGGCCGACTTCACCGCACAGGGCGGCCAGCGCGTCACCGCCAACCTCCTGCAGGCCGCACCGCGCCTCGACGCCGTCTGGAACCACGACGACGACCAGGGCATCGGCGTGCTCGCCGCGATCAACCAAGCCGGCCGCAACGAGTTCTTCATGGTGGGCGGCGCCGGCTCGGCCAACGCGATGCGCGACATCCAGGCCGACAACACGGTTCTCAAGGCGACGGTCACCTACAGCCCGTCGATGGCCTCGTCCGCCGTTGCGCTCGCGCGTCTTGTGGCGCAGGGTCGGGGGATGGGCGATCTTGCGGAGCAGGAGGTGCCGGCCTCGATCACGCTGGCGTCGGCGACGATCACACGGGAGAACGTCGCCACCTACATGCCGCTCGGCTTCGAGTCCTGAGCGCCGTGGGCAGCGAGCAGGTTCTCGGGGTCGGGCTGGTGGGCTACGCCTTCATGGGTGCGGCCCACTCACAGGCGTGGCGGACGGCAGGGAGGTTCTTCGACCTTCCGTTGCAGCCGGACATGGCGGTGCTGTGCGGCCGCAATGCCGAGGCAGCAGCGGCGGCGGCGAAACGGATGGGGTGGCGCAGCACCGAGACGGACTGGAAGGCGTTGCTCGGCCGCGACGATGTCCAACTCGTGGACGTCTGCACGCCGGGCGACACGCACGCGGAGATCGCGATCGCCGCGCTGGAGGCCGGCAAGCACGTGCTGTGCGAGAAGCCACTGGCCAACACCGTCGACGAGGCGCGGGCCATGGTGGCCGCCGCGGAGCGGGCACGGGCCAAGGGCGTGCGCAGCATGGTGGGCTTCAACTACCGGCGGGTGCCGGCCATCGCGCTGGCCCGCAAGCTGGTGGAGCAGGGGCGGATCGGGCAGATACGCCACGTCCGCGCCCAGTACCTGCAGGACTGGATCGTCGACCCGGAGTTCCCGCTGGTCTGGCGGCTGCAGGCCGAACGGGCGGGGTCCGGGGCGCTGGGCGACATCGGCGCCCACATCGTCGACATGGCGCAGTTCGTCACCGGTGACCTGCTCACGGACGTCACCGCCATGACGGAGACGTTCATCACGGAGCGGCCGCTGCCCGGGGCGTCGAGCGGGCTCACCGCATCGGGCTCCGACGAGCGGGGCCCCGTCACCGTCGACGACGCCGCCCTGTTCATCGGCCGGTTCGCGAGCGGGGCGGTGGCGAGCTTCGAGGCCACCCGGTTCGCCACCGGACGCAAGAACGCGATCCGGTTGGAGATCAACGGCAGCGCGGGTTCCCTGGCGTTCGACTTCGAGTCGATGAACGAGCTGTCCTTCTACGACGGCACGGAGGACCCGGAGACGGCAGGCTTCCGCCGGATCCTCGTCACCGAGCCCACGCACCCGTACGCGGGCGCGTGGTGGCCGCCCGGCCACCTGCTCGGCTACGAGCACTCGTTCACCCACGAGGTCGTCGATCTGCTGCGCGACCTCGCGGCAGGCACCGATCCCACTCCGTCGTTCGCCGACGGCCTGCAGGTGCAACTCGTGCTCGACGCCGTCGTCCGCTCCGCGCAGAGTGGCAGCTGGCACCCGATCCCATCCTGATCACGCTCGCGAAAGGGGCACCGCGCGATGGCGCGACCGATCACGCTGTTCACCGGCCAGTGGGCCGACCTGCCGTTCGAGGAGGTCGCCCGGCTGGCCGGGGAGTGGGGCTACGACGGGCTGGAGATCGCCTGCTGGGGCGATCACTTCGACCCGTGGGCCGCGGTCGAGGACGACAGCTACGTACAGGGCCGTCGCGACATCCTGGCCAAGCACGGGCTGGAGGTCTACGCGATCTCCAACCACCTCACGGGCCAGGCCGTCTGTGACGACCCGATCGACCAGCGCCACCACGACATCCTGCCCTCGCGGGTGTGGGGCGACGGCGAGCCGGAGGGGGTGCGGCAGCGCGCGGCCGAGGCCATGAAGACCACCGCCCGCGCTGCCGCGAAGCTCGGCGTCGACACCGTCATCGGATTCACCGGATCCAAGATCTGGAAGACCGTGGCGATGTTCCCGCCGGTACCGCAGTCCATGGTGGACGACGGCTACCGCGACTTCGCCGACCGCTGGAACCCGATCCTCGACGTGTTCGACGAGGTCGGCGTCCGCTTCGCCCACGAGGTGCACCCGTCGGAGATCGCCTACGACTACTGGACCACCGTGGCGGCGCTCGAAGCCGTCGGGCACCGCACGGCGTTCGGCCTGAACTGGGACCCGAGCCACTTCGTCTGGCAGGACCTCGACCCCGTCGGGTTCCTGTGGGACTTCAAGGACCGGATCTACCACGTCGACTGCAAGGACGCGAAGCGTCAGGTCGGCAACGGCCGCAACGGCCGGATGGGCTCGCACCTGGCGTGGGCCGACCCGCGGCGCGGCTGGGACTTCGTCTCCACCGGCCACGGCGACGTCCCGTGGGAGGCCTGCTTCCGGATGCTCAACAGCATCGGCTACACCGGCCCGATCTCCGTCGAGTGGGAGGACGCGGGGATGGACCGGCTCGTCGGGGCACCGGAGGCGCTGGAGTTCGTGCGCAGGCTGGCGTTCGACCCGCCGTCGGCTGCCTTCGACGCGGCTTTCAGCAGCAGCAGCTGACCCGCGGCTGGTTCAGGGGGCCGGTTGTGACCTACGGTCGCGCTGTTGCGCGGACGGAGGCTGCAGGGTGGAGGTCGATGCTGTGCTGGCTCCCGGTGGTGACCGGCCTCGCCGCTGGCGCGGTCCCCGCCGGGGTGCGCAGGAGATGGACGCGCTGGCGGCAGGTCGGCGCATCGCCGCCGACCTCCGCGGTGGCATCACCGGCTCTGGTGCAGGTGCGGCCGCCCGGGGCCTGCGCCGGCTGCTCGACGCGGACGCCGTGGCGATCGGGGGCCTGCACGGCGAGCTGACCTGGGCGGGTCACCCCGTCGACCTCACCGCCGCCGCGCAGCTCGCCGACAGCGCGCTGCGCAGCGACGCACGCGCGACGGGCGGTGGCGCGGTCGCGCTGCCCGTCCACGCCCGTGACGAGCTGGCCGGCGTGCTGGTCGTGGCGGGGCCCGTGCCCGCGGGTGCCGTGCGGGAGGCGGCGCTGTGGGTGGGGGAGGCGCTGGAGCGGGCTCTGCTGGAGGAGTCCGCCCACGTCGCCCGCCAGGCCGAGCTGCGGGCGCTGCGGGCGGAGATCTCGCCGCACTTCGTCTACAACAGCCTCACGACGATCGCGTCCTTCGTCCGGTCCGACCCGGAGCGGTCGCGCGACCTGATGCTCGACTTCGCCGAGTACACGCGCCACAGCCTCGCCCGGCACGGCGAGTACACGACGATCGCGGGGGAGTTCCGCGCCATCGAGGCCTACCTCGCGCTCGCCCGCGCCGTGCTCGGCGACCGGCTGCGGGTGCAGGTGCGGATCGCGCCGGAGATCCTGCCCGTCGCGCTCCCGTACCTGGTGCTGCAGCCACTCGTGGAGAACGCGGTACGGCACGGGGTGGAGCTGCCGGGCTCCAGCGGGCTCGTGCAGGTCAGCGGAGAAGCCGACGGCACCGACTGCGTGATCACCGTGGAGGACGACGGGCCCGGGATGGACCCGGAGTACGCTGCCGCCGTTCTGGCGGGGTGCGGTACGCCAGGGAGCCTCGGGTTGGTGAACGCCGACCGCAGACTGCGCACTGTGTTCGGAGCCGGCTACGGCCTGGTGATCGAGACGGCCGTGGGTGAGGGCACCCGGGTGTTGCTGCGCCTGCCGCGTTTCCAGCCGGGGGTGGTGGTGTCGTGACCGGGGGACCGGGTCTGCGTGTGCTCGCGGTGGACGACGTCGCCCCTGCGCTGGAAGAGCTGCGCAGGATGCTGACGGAGTCCCCAGGGGTGGCCGCCGTCGCGGTGGCGGGCGATCCGATCACGGCGTTGCGGCTGCTGCAGGCCGGCCCGATCGACGCGGTGTTCCTCGACATCTCCATGCCCGCGATGAACGGGATGGAGCTGGCGTCGCTGCTGGCCCGCATGACCGACCCGCCCGCGGTCGTGTTCGTCACCGCCTACGAGGAGCACGCGGCAGCGGCCTACGGCATCGGCGCCGTCGACTACCTGCTCAAGCCGGTGCGCGCGGAACGGCTCGCCGCGGCGCTCACCAGGGTGCGCCGCTTCGGTGCCGCCGCCGCTGCCGGCGTCGACGCGGCGACGTCACCACCGATCGACGCGCTCGCCGCGCTACCCGTGGAGCTGGCGGGCTCCACCCGTTTCGTGCGCCGCGACGACGTCCGGTTCGTCGAGGCCCAGGGCGACTACGTCCGGCTGCACACCCCGACGGGAGCGCACCTGGTGCGCATCCCGATCTCCCGTCTCGAACAGCACTGGCAGGCGGCGGGCTTCGTCCGGGTGCACCGCAGCTTCCTGCTGGCTGTCCACTCCGTCCGGGAGCTGCGCAGCGACCTCGCGGGCGGCCTGCTCGCCCACACCGACCTCGGTGACGTGCCCGTGAGCCGCCGCCACGCGCGCGACCTGCGGGAGCACCTGCTGGAGGCGGCTCGGCGCGGGGCCTTCGACGTGCCGAACCGGCAGCTGCGTTGACGGGGCGCCCCCGATGACCCGCCAGCGCCGGGTCGCCGTCACGAGCCCCCAGACCAGGCTCGCACTCGCGGGCCGACGGACGGGCGTTCCGGCCGTCCCGCCGCACCTCGCCCCGGCCGATGCCGAGCGGGCGCGGCGCATCCACCGGCAGCAGTTGCGGTACGCGCTGACCGTGCTCGGGTTGCTGGCTGCGCTGCTGCTGGGCCTGCCGCTGCTGCTCGTGGCCGCCCCCGGGCTGGACGACATGCGGCTCGGCGGCATCCCCGTGTCCTGGCTCGCCGTTGCCGTGCTGCCCTACCCGGTGCTCGTGCTGCTGGCCAGGTGGCAGCTGCGGCGGGCCGAGCGCACCGAACGGCCGGACGGGCCGCCGGGAGTCCGCGAGTGATCCTCGCCATCGTCCCCGTGCTGCTGATCACCTTGCTGATCGGAGCGCGCGGGGTGGCGGCGATGCGCACCACCTCGGACTTCCTGGTGGCGTCGCGCCGGATCTCCCCCACCGTCAACGCGGCCGCCGTCTCGGGGGAGTACCTCTCCGCGGCGTCGTTCCTCGGCGTCGCCGGTCTCGTCGTCAAGGACGGGGTGGGCTCGCTCTGGTACCCCGTCGGGTTCGCGGCGGGGTACATCGTGATGCTCGCGCTCGTGGCCGCGCCGCTGCGCCGCACCGGTGCGCTCACCGTGCCGGACTTCGCCGAGGCCCGGCTGGGGTCCAGCAGGCTGCGCAGGCTGTCGGCCGTGGTGGTGCTGGTGATCGCGTTCCTCTACCTGGTGCCGCAGTTCACCGCCGCCGGACAGGTGCTCGCTGTGGTCAGCGGCAGCCCGTACTGGGTGGGCGTGGTGATCGCCGGCGCCGCCGTCAGCAGCACGCTGGCCCTCGGTGGGATGCGCGCGGCCACCTACGTCCAGGCGTTCCAGTTCGCGCTCAAGCTCGTGCTGTTCATCGTCCCGGCGATCTGGCTGGTGCTGCAGGTCGGCCCGGCCACCCGCGCCGCCGCCCTCGACCCGGTCGAGTTCACCCGGTTCCCCGTCGCCACCCCGGTGGAGTTCCGCCTCGACACGGAACTGACGATCACCGCGCCCACCCATGCGGCCATCGCGGGCCACCCCCAGCAGCTGCTCAGCCCGGGGCGGTACGCGGCGGAGGGCGGCACCACCTGGGTGTTCGCCGCCGGGGAGCCCGTTCCGCAGGTGGGAAGCGGACGGCCGCCGGGAGGTGAGGAGTGGGCACGGCCGCTGCTCGACCCGGGCGGGTACCCGGTACTCGCGACCTGGTCGATGCTCGTGGCCACCGTGCTCGGCACGATGGGCCTGCCGCACATCCTCGTCCGGTTCCACACGAGCGCCGACGGCCGCGGCGCCCGGCGGACCGCGGCGATCACGGTCGGGCTGCTCGGGATGTTCTACCTCTTCCCCGCGATCTACGGGCTGCTCGGGGCGGTACTGCTCCCCGAGCTGTACCTGTCGGGCGGGACGGACACCGTGGTGGTGGCGCTGCCGGCCACCGTCGACCAGAGCTGGGTCGGGACGATGTTCACCGCGCTGCTCACCGCGGGCGCCTTCGCCGCGTTCCTCGCCACGTCGCTCGGGCTGCTGCTCGTCGTGTCGGGGGCGCTCGCACACGACCTGGTGCCGGGCACGCTGCGGCGGCTGCGCTTCACCCCGATCGCCGCGGCGCTGGTGGTGGTGCTGCTCGCGCTGCGGGCGGAGCGGATCGACGTCGGGGTGCTGGTGACGTCGGCGTTCGCGGTGGCGGCGTCCACCTTCTGCCCGCTGCTCGTGCTCGGGATCTGGTGGCCGCGGCTGACGGCCCGCGGCGCCATCGTGGGCATGGTGGTCGGGTTGATCTCCTCGGCAGGCGTGATCGGCGTCGACCTGATCCTCGGGGCCCCACCCGGCCTCCCGGCGATCGTGCTCGGGCAGCCCGCCCTGTGGTCGGTGCCGTTGGCGTTCGCCACGATGGTGCTCGTGTCCTTGCGCGGCACCCCACCGGCCTGGGCGGCGGCGGCGATGCTGCGGCTGCACCTCGACGAGAACCGGTCCGGATCCGCCGCGACCGATGACTTCTGCCCACCCCGGTCGTCATAAGGGCAGTGGGCTCGGACGGTCCACCCGACGCTGGGAGGGACCGGTGGACGCTGAGCCGCCCGAGCCGGACGTCGGCGCCGACGCGGCGCCCGCGCCCGCGCCCGGCGAGCCCGCGCCCGTGCGCCGCCGGGTACTGCTCCCCCTCGACAGCGAACCGCTCTCGTTTCTCGCCCGGCCACCGGGCCCCGGCTTCCGGACCACCGTCATCACCCTGGAGTCCGGCACCACCCGGCCCTACGACGAGGCGGAATGGCGCGACGCGCTGGTCACCGTCGAGTCCGGCGAGATCGACCTGGAGTGCGGGGCGGGCGGCCGCCGCCGCTTCCGCCCCGGCGCCGTCCTGTTCATGACAGGGCTCGGCCTGCGCGCCCTGCACAGCGTGGGCGCCGAGCCCGCGGTGCTGGTGGCGGTGTCCCGCCGACCCCCCGCAGGGGGCTAGGGCCCGGCGCGCCTGGCTGCACGTTCTGCGCGCTGGGTGTGGTCTTCGCAGGGCCGGTGGGGTCTGTGAGGACCAGGGTGGGCGCGCGGAACCGCTCCACGGGGTGGGTCGGGGGGTGCGACCGTCGGGCGCGCTCGACCCCGGCCGGGGCCCCCGGTCCGCCCACCTGGCCGCGTTCTGCGCGCTGGGTGTGGTCCTCGCAGGGCTTGTGGGGTCTGTGAAGACCAGGTTGGGCGCGCGGAACCCTCGTACGCCGGGGTGGGGTTAGAGGCTCTCGATGCCTGTGGAGACGAGGTCGGTCACCGTCGAGAGCAGGGACCGGCCGCCCCCGCCCGAGTCGGAGCCGCCTCTGTCGGAGCCGCCGCTGTCCGAGGACCCGTTGTCCGAGCCACCGTTGTCGCCGCGGCCGCCACCGTTGTCGCCGCGGCCGCCGCCGTTGTCGGACCCGCTGTTGTCGCCGCGACTGCCGTCGTTGTCGGAGTTGCCGCCGTTGTCGGACCCGCCATTGTCGGACCCGCCATTGTCGCGCCCACCGTCGTTGTCGGAGCTGCCGCCGTTGTCGCGCCCGCCGCCGTTGTCGGACCCGCCACTGTCGGACCCGCTGTTGTCGCCGGGCCCGCCGCCGTTGTCAGACCCGCCCCCGTTGTCGGACCCGCCGTTGTCGCCGCGACTGCCGTCGTTGTCGGAGTTGCCGTCGTTGTCGGAGCCGGCGTTGTCCGAGCCGGAGCCCCCATTGCCGGAGCTGCCCTCGTCGGCCTCGCTGCCGTTGTCGGACCCGCTGTTGCCGGAGCCGGCATTGTCCGAGCCCGAGCCCCCGTTGTCCGGGCCGCTGTTGTTGTCCGAGTCGCTGTTGTCGGACCCGCCGCCGTTGTCGGGGACGCCGCCGCTCTCCGGGTCGGGGTTGCCCGCGCTGCCGTTGTCGGCGTTGCTGTCGTCCGAACCGCCCTCGTCGGAGCCGCCGACCGAGCCGCTGTTGTCCGGGCCGCTGTCGTTCGAGCCGCCGTCGTTCGAGCCGCTGTCGTCAGCGGTGGCACCGTTGTCCGCTGGGGCGTTGTCGCCGGGCTCGCCCGCCGCAGGCGGGCCGGACTGGTCCTGCCCGGAGCCGTCATCGGAGGTGGAGTCTTCGGCGGGGGACTCTCCGGGGTTGCCGCCGTTCTCTTCGGCGTCGGCGGGGACGTCCCCCGGCTGCTCACCCTCTGGGGTGGCGCCGTCGGTGGCAGCAGGCCCCGACTCGGGCTCGTCCTGAACCGCGGGAGGCTGTGGCTGCTGCTCCGGCTGCGACTCGGGCTGAGAAGGCGGCTGCTCGGACTGGGGCGGAGGACCCGGGGCGACCTGAGGCTGCGACTCCGGCTGGGCCGACTCCGGCTGGGACTCCGGCTGGGGTGACTCCGACTCCGGCTGCGACTCCGGCTGCGACTCGGGCTCCGACTCCGGCTGGGGCGACTCCGAATCAGGCTCCGACTCGGGCTGTGACTCCGGCTGGGTCGGCCCCGACTGGGGCCGGGTCTCGGGGGCGGAGGAGGGCGTACCCGTGTCCGGGGTTTCGCTGCCGGACGGCGGAACGGCAGGGACCGCGCCGGGGCTCGTGGACCTGGTGGGGGACGTGGACCTGGTGGGGGAGGTGGGCCCGGTGGGGGAGGTGGAGCCCTGCGAGCTACCCGGCGCGCCGGGCGGGAGGACTCCGCGCGGGACGGACGTGCCGCCGGGCGGGGGCGGGGAGGCCAGATCGGTGGTGCCGGACGGGGTGGGTGTGGGTGAGGCCGTGCCCGGGCCCGACCCCTCGGTCCGGTCGGCGGACGGGGCGGAGGGCGTGCGCGTGGCGGGCGGGGCGGAAGGGGCCCTGCTCAGGTCGGCCAGCAGGCTCTCCTGCTCCTGGGCGAGCTTGGCGCGGCCCTCGGCGGGGCGCACCTCGTCGAGGCGGGAGGTGGCGGTGGCGATCGCGCGCGCGGCCTCGGAGCGACGCCCCTGTCGAAGAGCGGAGCGGGCTGCCTCGAGCCCGGTGTTGACCTCCGCCGCGGCCTCGACGGACCGGGCGCGCTCGGCGTAGAAGACCTTCGAGACAGGCCACAGGACCTCGCCCGGTGACGCTTCGGACGCCCCGACCGCCACCCCCGAGGTGCCCAGCATCAGCAGTGCGGCGGCGGCGGCCAGGCGGCGGGCGTACGGCACGACGGCCCGGTGCTTCCCGCGGCCCGACGAGGGACGCAGCGCGGACACCGTGCTCGCGGAGTCGGACTTCTCGTCGGCCGATCCGGCCGCGGCCGTGACGGCGGTGACGGCGGCCGCCTGGGACTCGGCGTCCGGCCGGACCTCGGCCACCCAGGCGGCGAGCATGGCCACCAGCTCGTCGTCGGTACCGTGGGACTCGCGCGGCAGCTCGCCGAGAGCCACAAGTCCCGCAGCCAGCTCCTCGACCAGCGCGTCGTCCTCCCGGAGGGCGGCGAGATCGATCGGGTGGCCCTCGGCGTCGCTGTCGTGGTCGTTGCTGTCCATGGGGTCGCGGTCCTCGGGATCAGGTCCCTTGCGGAGATCGTCCTCGTCGCCGAGCCGCACCCCGACCTCCGTTCCTGAGGCTACTGCCGGCCGGTGAGCCACCGGCGGCAAGACTACCCCGGCCGCTCACACGACCGGGGTGTCCCAGGGGGAGTCGTCTCAACTCGGCAAGGCGTTTCCCCGAATCACGTCGGCATAGAAGAGAGCGCTGTCCTTGGGGGTCCGGACCTGCGTGTCGTAGTCCACGTGGACGATCCCGAAACGCTTCGCGTAGCCCCAGGCCCACTCGAAGTTGTCGAGCAGGGACCAGAGGTAGTAGCCCGTCACCGGGGCCCCGCCCTCGATCGCCTCGTGCACCGCCGCGAGGTGGCTCTTGAGGTAGTCGATGCGGTCGGTGTCGACGACGCGGCCGTCCTCGTTCACCACGTCGGGGAAGGCCGCCCCGTTCTCGGTGACCATGATCTCCAGGCCCGGCGCCTCACGGGTGATGCGCAGGAGCAGCTCGGTCATGCCGCGCGGGTCGATGCTCCAGCCCATGTCCGTCTTGCGGTCGTGCTGGAACGGGAACTCCACGTCCTCGCACGCGATCCACGGGCTGGCGTGGCCCTCACCGTGGCCGTCGGCGTGCTCCTTGGGGCGCTCGCGCGTCCAGTGCCGCACCCGCGTGGGGGAGTAGTAGTTGACGCCCAGCACGTCCAGCGGCGCGGAGATGATCTCCAGGTCGCCGGGCTGGACGAACGACCAGTCGGTGACGGCTGCGGTGTCGGCCTGCACGTCGGCGGGGTAGCTGCCGCGCAGGACGGGGTCGAGGAACACCCGGTTCTGCAGGCCGTCCACCCGCCGTGCCGCCTCGGCGTCCTGCTCCGAGTCGGTCTCCGGGCAGACCCACGCCAGGTTGAGCGTGAGCGCCACCCGCGACGTGGGGGCGGCGCGCCGGATCGACGCGGCGGCCAGGCCGTGGGCCAGGTTCAGGTGGTGCACGGCCGAGAGCGCCTCGGCGTCGTCGGTGTGGCCCGGCGCGTGCACGCCGCTCGCGTAGCCGAGATAGGCGCTGCACCACGGCTCGTTGAGCGTGATGAACAGGGGCACCCGGTCACCCAGCGCGGCCGCGACGACCTCCGCGTACTCGCCGAACCGCTCCGCGGTGGTGCGCGACGTCCAACCGCCCGCGTCCTGGAGGGCCTGCGGCAGGTCCCAGTGGTAGAGCGTGATCGACGGTGAGATGCCCGCGGCGAGCAGTTCGTCGACGAGGTCGGAGTAGAACCCGATGCCCTCGGGGTTGACCGGCCCCAGTGAGTCGGCGGTGACCTGCGGGGTGATCCGCGGCCACGCGACGGAGAACCGGTAGGTGGTGAGCCCCAGCCGCTTCATCATCGCGACGTCCTCGCGGAAGCGGTGGTAGTGGTCGTCGGCCACGTCACCGGTGTCGCCGCGCTCCACCCGCCCCGGGGTGTGGGAGAACGTGTCCCAGATCGACGGGGTGCGCCCGCCCTCGTTGACAGCCCCCTCGATCTGGTACGAGGCGGTGGCGGAGCCCCACAGGAACCCCGCGGGGAACTGCAGTGCGTCGGTTGACGAGGCGGTCTGCGTGGTGGTCAATTGGTCCTCTCACATCGGGTTGCGGCCCTGGTCGAAATGGCACTGATCGAGATGGTGGTGATCGAGGTCTCGCCCATCAGCCCTTGACCGCCCCGGCCATGATGCCGCCGACGATCTGGCGTCCCAGCAGCACGAACACCACGAGCACCGGCAGCGTGCCGATGAGCGTGCCGGCCATGATCACGGCCGTGTCCGGGACGTAGCCGCTGCCGAGGTTGTTGAGCGCCACCTGGACGGTGGGGTTCGAGGAGTTCAGCGTGATGATCGGCCAGAAGAAGTCGTTCCAGGCCGTCATGAAGGTGAGCATGCCGAGCACGGCGGCGCCGGGCCGCGCGATCGGAAGGACGATGCTCCAGAAGGTGCGCAGCGTCGTCGCGCCGTCGACCCTGGCCGCCTCGAGCAGCTCGTCGGGCAGCGCCTGGATCAGGTACTGCCGCATGAAGAACACGCCGAACGCCGCGCACAGCGACGGCAGGATCACCGAGCTCAGCGTGCCGGCCAGCCCGAGCTCGGCCATCACCGAGTAGAGCGGGACGACCGAGAGGCTCGGCGGGATCATCATCGTGCCGAGCGTGATCGCGAACAGCAGGTTGCGTCCCCGGAAGCGGAGCTTCCCGAACGCGAAGCCGGCGAGGGTGCAGAACAGTACGGTCGAGACGGTGACGACCGTCGAGACCACCAGCGAGTTCCACAGCGCCAGCCCGATGTTCTGCTGGTGGATGGCCGTTCCGATGTTGCTGAACAGGTCCCCGCCGGGCACCAGCGGCGGCGGGAAGGTGTTCATCTCCGACATCGGCCGGCTCGCAGCCACGATCATGTAGTAGAACGGCGCCACGAACAGCAGGGTGGTGACGGTGAGGATGCCGTAGGTCAGCCATCCCGCGGCGTCCTGCGGCCGTCCCCGGCCCCGCCTCGGCGTCGGCGGCGCGAGTGGCGACGCGATGTGATGCACGTCCACGGTGGTCACGAGAGAGTCCCCTCGGTAGCGGGGCGGCGCCTGCGGGCCAACCAGGAGTTGAGCAACACCAGCCCGATGATCAGGATGAACATGACCCAGGCGACCGTCGCCGCCCGGCCGAGCTGGCTGTACTGCCAGCCCTGCTGGTACATGAACAGCCCCACGGTCTGGTACTGGTTCACCGAGCCGCCGTTGGGCTGCCCGCCGCCGAACAGCAGCGGCTCGCCGAACAGCTGACTCGCCCCGATCGTGGACACGATGATCGTGAACATGATGGTGGGGCGCAGTCCCGGGATCGTGACGTGCAGGAACTGCTCCCACCGGTTCGCGCCGTCGATGGCGGCGGCCTCGTACAGGTCCTTCGAGATCGACTGCATGCCAGCGAGGTAGATCAGGGCGTTGTAGCCGGTCCAGTGCCAGATCACGATCACCGAGATGGCGATCTGCGCCGTCCAGTTGCCGTTGCGCCAGTCCACCGGCTCGATGCCGACCACGCCGAGCAGCCCGTTCACGATGCCGCCGTCGCGGCCGAAGATCAGCGCGAACACGAGCGTGGCCGCCGCCACCGAGGTGGCGTAGGGCATGAGCATCGCGACGCGCAGGAAGGTGCGGCCGCGCAGCCGGTAGTTGAGCAGGTGGGCCAGGCCCAGCGCCAGCAGCAGTTGCGGCACGGTCGACAGGATGCCGATCGTGATCGTCTTCCACAGGGAGTTGTAGAAGCTGGGGTTGGAGAACAGCCAGACGTAGTTGTCGAAGCCGATCCACCGCATCCGGCCGCCGAGCCGGTAGGAGTGCAGGCTGATCCAGGCGGTGTACACCAGCGGGAACAGCCCGAAGGCGAAGAACACCAGGAAGAACGGCGCGATGAAGGCATAGGGCGCCGAGCGGCCCTCGAACGCGTAGAGACGCGAGCGCCAGGAGGGCCGGCTCGGTGTCCCGGTCGCCGGGGGCGTCCCGCGCTCCCCGGCGACCGGACGATCTACCTGCATGGTCATGCGTCAGCCGACCTGGTTCTTGACGTTGCCCACCGCCGTGCCCCATGCGGCGTCCGGCGTGGCACCCGTGGTCTCGACGGACAGCAGTGCCTGCACCATCGCGTTCTTGATCACGCCGTCCTGCGGGCCGAGGATCTGCACCGGGGCGTGCTGCGCCGAGTCGGAGAAGATCTTGCCGATGGGGGCGTTGTTGAAGTACGGGTCGGTGGTGTCGGTGACCGACGCGATGGCCTGCGTGGTGGACGGGAAGTTGCCGACCTCGCGGAAGACCCGGGCCTGCTGCTCGGGAGCGGTGAGCCAGGAGATCAGCTTGGCGGCCTCGTCCTTGTGCTGGCTGGCCTGCGGGATGCCCAGGTAGGCCCCGCCCCAGTTGCCGCCGGAGCCGCCGGGCAGCGAGGTCACGTTCCACTTGCCGGAGCCGCCGTCACCGGCCTTGCCCTTGATGTAGCCGATCATCCAGGACGGGCAGGCGATCGTGGCGAAGCTGCCGGAGGAGAAGCCCTGGTCCCAGCCGGGGTCGACGAACTGCTCGAGCTTGGCGGTGAGCCCGGACTGGCCGGCGCGCGACGCGGTGTCGAAGGCCGACCGGACCGCGGGGTTGCTGTCGAAGACCAGGTCGCCGGACTGGCCGTAGTAGATCTCCTTCTGCTGGGAGACGATCGCGTTGTAGAGGCCACCGGCGGAGTCGTGCCACGACGTGCCGGCCGGCGCGGATGCCTTGAAGCGCTCGCCGAGGGCGAGGAAGGCGTTCCAGTCCGGCATCTCGGCGGAGAGTGCGGCGGGGTCGGTGGGCAGCCCGGCCTGCTGGAGAAGGTCGCTGCGGTAGCAGATGCCCATCGGGCCGATGTCGGTGCCGAGGCCGAGCACCGCGCCGTCGGGGGTGGTGGCGGCCGGTTCCTTCCAGCTGATGTAGCGGCTGATCGCGTCGGCGGCAGGGGTGTCGCGCAGGTCGGTCCACTGGTCGGGCTGGTTGGTGACGACGTCGGAGATGCGGGCGACTTCGATGCCCTGGACGTCGGCCACTCCGCTGCCGGAGGCGAGCCGCGTCTGCAGGGCGGGCCAGTACTTGTCCTCACCCTGGGTGGACTCGTACTTGATCGTGACGCCCGGGTTCTGGGACTCGTACTCCTTGAACAGCCCGACCTCGTCGAAGCCGAAGGTGCCGAACAGGCCGACCGTGAGCTCGACGGGGCCACCGGAGGCGGCGGTGTCGGCGCTCGAACCGCCCGAGCCACCACAGGCGCTGAGCAGCAGCACTCCGCTCATGGCGGCGGCTGCCAGCGCGACTGCCGTTCTCCGTGGGGTCTGCATTGATCCTCCATAGTGATCTGAGAGCGCTCTCACGATCCTGTGTGAGCGTCTTCGTTGCGAGATGACTTTGTCAAGAGAGCGCTCTCCCGCTTCGACCGGGCCACGGTCGTACCGCGTGGTCGTGCGGGTCCCGACAGTGCGCAACGCGGTCGCCGGCGGGCGCGGGTCCCCGCCGGGCCGAGGCGGACCCGGCCATCGCCCCGCTCTGCGGGACGAGCCCGGCGTCCGCCGGTAGAGCCCGCCGGTGCTGGGCACCGGCGCAGGCGGCCGTCCGGTCCGGTCGCTGGGGGCTACCCACGGACCGGACGGCCGCGATGTCCGGTCGTCCGTCAGCCGGCCTGGTTCTTCACGTTGTTGACGGCGGTGGCCCATGCGGCGTCAGGGGTGACCCCGGCCGTCTCCACCGACAGCAGCGCCTGCGACACCTCGTTCTTGATCACGCCGTCCTGCGCGCCGAGGATCTGGACGGGCGCGGCGTTGGCCGAGTCCGAGAAGATCTTGCCGATGGGGGCGTTGTTGAAGTACGGGTCCGTGGTGCCGGAGACCTTCGCGATCCCGTCCTTCGTGGAGGGGAAGTTGCCGACCTTCTCGAAGAGCCTGGCCTGCTGCTCGGGCGCCGTGAGCCACGAGATCAGCTCGGCGGCTTCGGTCTTGTGCTGGCTGGACTCGGGGACGGCCAGGTAGGAGCCACCCCAGTTGCCGCCGGCACCGCCCGGCAGGGAGGTGATGTTCCACTTGCCGGAGCCGCCGTCACCGGCCTTGCCCTTGATGTAGCCGATCATCCAGGAGGGGCAGGCGATCGTGGCGTAGCTGCCGGAGGAGAAGCCCTGGTCCCAGCCCGGGTCGGCGAACTGCTCGAGCTTCGCGGTCAGGCCGGCCTGGGCCGCCTTCGCCGCCGTGTCGAACCGCGAGCGCAGGTCGGGGTTCGAGTCGAAGATCAGCTTCCCGTCCTTGTCGTAGTTCTTCACCGCCAGCTGCGAGGTCATCGCGTCGTAGATCCCGCCGGCGGCGTCCGCCCATGCGGTGCCGGCCGGGGCCTTGGCCTTGAAGGTCTCACCGAGAGCCAGGTAGGCGTCCCAGGTGGGAATCTGCGCGGCCAGCTGGGTGGGGTCGGTGGGGAGGCCGGCCTGCTGCAGTAGATCGGAGCGGTAACACATACCCATCGGGCCGATGTCGGTGCCGAGACCGAGTACCGCGCCGTCGGGCGTGGTGGCGGCCGGCTCCTTCCAGTCGATGTAGCGGCTGATCGCGTCGGCAGCGGGGGTGTCGCGCAGGTCGGTCCACTGGTCGGGCTGGTTGGCCACGACGTCGGCGATGCGCGAGACCTCGATGCCCTGGACGTCGGCCACACCGGCGCCGGACGCCATGCGGGTCTGGAGCGCGGGCCAGTACTTGTCCTCGTCCTGCGTGGACTCGTAGCTGATCGTGACGCCGGGGTGCGCCTTCTCGTACTCCTCGAACAGGCTCAGCTCCTGGTAGCCGAAGGTGCCGAAGAGGTTGACCTTCAGGTCGACGGGCCCGCCCGCGGCAGGCGCGTCCGTGTCGCCCGAGCCACCGCAGGCGCTGAGCACGAGAACGCTGCACGCCGCGAGCGCCGCGATCGCGACCGGCGTCCTCCGTGGGGTCTGCATTGATCCTCCAGATCGTGTGAGAGCGCTCTCACACCGTGCACAGGAGGGTCTCGGTCGGGTGACGAGTTGTCAATGCAGTGTCCTGCTGCGTGACCGAACTGTGCCGAAACGGCCCGCGGCCACCCGTACGGGCGTCTAGGCCGTCTCGCGGAGCACGAGTTCGGTGCCCATCACCATCGGTTCCAAGGGCTCGCCCCGCTCGATCAGCGTGAGCAGCCGGGTGGCCAGCGCCTCTCCCATCGCGATGATGGGCTGGCGCACGGTGGTGATGGCGGGATGGGTCGCCGAGGCCGTGGGGGAGTCGTCGAAGCCGACGATCGCGATGTCGCCCGGAACGCTGCGGCCCGTCTCGGCCACGGCCTGCAGTGCCCCGAAGGCCATCAGGTCGTTGGCCGCGAACACCCCGTCGAGACGTGGCTCGGCGGCCAGGAGGTCCAGCATCGCGCGCCGTCCCCCCGCCACCGACCAGTCGCCGTCCCGGATGCCGTGACTGCACAGGCCACTGGCCGCGACCTCGGCGTCGAACCCGGCGCGCCGGTCGATGGCCGCCGTCATGTCGAGCGGTCCGGTGATGGTCGCCAGCCGCCGCCGTCCGCGGTCGACCAGCAGCCGCACGGCCGCGCGGGCGCCACCCACGTTGTCGGCGTCCACATAGGTCAGGCCGTCGATCTCGGTGTACGGGCGGCCGGACAGGATCACCGGGACCCCGGCCTCCTGCAGTCTCCTGGGCAGGGGGTCGTCGCCGTGCAGGGACACGATGATGACGCCGTCGAGGTGGCCGCCCCTGGCGAAGCGCTCGAAGCGGTCCCGGTCGGCCTCCGTGCTCAGGATGCTGAACACGAGTTGGACGTCGTGCGCGGCGAGCACGGCGTGGGCGCCCCGCAGGACGAGGGCGAAGTGCGGGTCGCCGAAGAACCGTTCCTCCGACTCGGCCACGACGAAGGCGATCGAGTCGCTCCGGCGGGTCATCAGCGAGCGCGCGGCGCGGTTGGTCACATACGACAGCTCGGCGGCGGCCCGCAGCACTGCTTCGCGCGCGTCGTGGCCGACCGTGGTGGAGCCTGCGAGCACCCGCCCCGCGGTCGCCCGCGACACGCCCGCGCGTGCCGCCACCGACTCCAGAGTCGGTGCCGCTCGTCCCACAGGTCTCGCCGTCATGCCGAAGAGAATGGCAGGTGGGGGCGGTTCTGCGAATCCGCTTCCCCGGAAGTGCCGGTGCGCGCCCGTTGCCGGGGCCGTCGCGAGCCGCCGGCGCGGCGGTGCGAGATGCTCGGGCCGGCGCTCGAGGAAACAGGGCCTGACCGGCCGCGATGATCACATTCGGCTCGTCATGGCGGCGCGCCGAACCGTCTCCACGCTCGTTGCCCGGTGCCGGGTCCGATGGGTTGGGTTCGAGGCCCTGCTCACGGTCCACCCCGGCCTTTCACAGGAGTAGCGGAGGTCGCCGGATGAGCGACGCGACCGGTCGGTCGGACGGACCGGGCGCCGGTCTGGTCGGACGAGACGCGGAGCCCGACGTCATCCGTTCGTTCCTGCCCGACGTGGCGGTCGACGGGCGTTCCCTGCTTCTCCTCGGGGAGCCGGGCCTGAGCAAGACGACCTTGCTCGACGCGGCCGCCGAGATGGCGTCGGCGGCGGGGATGCGGGTGCTGCGGGCCGCCGGCGTGCAGTTCGAGGCCGATGTGAGCTTCGCCGGCCTGCACCAGACGCTGCTTCCGCTGCTGGAGGGGCTGGACGGGCTCTCCGTGATGCACCGTGCCGCGCTCTCCGTGGCGATGGGGTCCGGCGAGGGTCCGTCCCCGCAGCGGCGGGTGGTCGTCGAGGCCACGCTCTCGCTGCTGCGCCAGGTCGCCGGCTGCGATCCGGTCGTCGTGATCCTGGACGACCTGCAGTGGCTCGACCGGGCGAGCGCCTCGGTGCTGGGGTCCGTCGCCCGCCGGGTCGAGGGGACCAGGGTCGGTTTCCTGGCTGCGGTGCGGCCGGATGCCGGAGGCTTCTTCGAGCCGGCGGGACTTCCCGTGTACGAGCTCGAGCCGCTTGCGCGCGGGCGGCTACGGGCCACGTCAGGCGGACATCGGGGGGTCCACGCTCACCTCGCAGGAGCGCGATCGCGGACCTGGCGGCGTCGGGGCTGAGCAACAAGCAGATCGCGGAGCGGCTCTACCTGTCCCACCGGACCGTGGGTGCGCACCTCTACCGGATCTATCCCAAGCTCGGTATCACCTCGCGTGCCGCACTGCGCGACGCGCTGGACGCCGCGAACGCCCCGCCCGACGGCTGACCGGCCCGTCCGCGGCGGTGATCACCGCGAGATCCGGGTCTCCGCCCCCGGCAGGGCCGAGCCGTGGATCGCAACGATCAACGATCCCGGCGCGAGCCGGGCGTACGAGCCGCGCGACCGACCGGACCTGCCGGACCGGCCGGCGAAAGCGGGCGTCTCGCGGACCTGAAGCGGGCGACTCGCGGGTCCGAAACGGGCGACTCGCGGGTCTGGAGTGGGCGACTCGCGGAGCCGGACTCATGTGGGGGCCGGGGCCGGCTCCGGTTCGGCCCACGCGGCGTAGGAGGTGAAGGACCGCAGCGTGAGTCCGGTGCGGAACCGGTGCTCCCGCCCGCTGACGGGGTCGGTGAACTCCAGGGTGGAGGCGAGCAGCTGCAGGGGGCGGCTGAAGTCGCCGAGGGGCTTCTCGGTGAGCACGGGGTAGAAGTCGTCGCCCAGGATCGGCACACCCAGCCCGCTCATGTGCAGGCGCAGCTGGTGGGTGCGGCCGGTGTGCGGGGTGAGCCGGTAGCGGCCCAGCCGCACCCCGTCGGGCCCGTCGCGGTGCTCCAGCAGCTCGACCACGGTCTCGGCGTTGACCGGGCCGGGCTCCTCGCGGGCGCAGATGATCCCCCGCTCCTTGACGATGCGGCTGCGCACGGTGCGGGGGAGCGTCAGCTGCGGGTCGTACGGCGCGATCGCCTCGTAGGTCTTGCGGACCAGCCGGTCCCGGAACAGCGTCTGGTACGCCCCGCGCCGTTCGGGCCGCACCACGAACATGAGCAGGCCGGCCGTCACGCGGTCCAGCCGGTGGGCCGGGCTGAGCGTGGGCAGGTCGAGCTGACGGCGCAGCCGGACGAGCGCGGTCTCCACGACGTGCTGCCCGCGCGGGATGGTGGCCAGGAAGTGCGGCTTGTCCACCACGACGAGGTCCTCGTCGCGATACACGGGGGTGATCTCGAAGGGGACGGGCACCTCGGTGGGCAGATCCCGGTGGAACCAGAGGAACGACTCGGGGACGTACGGGGCGTCGGGGGCGATCGGCCCGTCCCGGTCGACGATCCGCTGCTCGCGCAGCATCGCGTCGATGCGGGCGGGGGCGACGCGCGGCAGCCGCTCCACGAGGTGGTCGCGCATCGTCGCCCACGACGCCTCGGCCGGCGTCCGCAGCCGCACGGCGTCGAGACCGTGCCGCTGCGGGAGTGGGGACCGGAGCTTGCGCCGCATCGCCCGAGCCTACGGCGGCCTCCCGGGCCCCAGCTCCGTCCCGGTACCCGAGCTCCGTTCTCAGAGCTCGGCGCGGATCCGGGAGATGATGCCGACCGTGCGGTCGGGCGGGTCGATCTGCGCGCACAGCCGGTCCATGACCGCGGCGTAGTGGTCGACGTCCCCGCGTTTGTCCAGGTACAGCGCGCTGGTGAGCTGTTCGAGGTAGACGATGTCGGGCAGGTCGGGTTCGGCGAACCGCAGGATGGAGAACGCCCCGCCCGCCGCGGCGTGGCCTCCGTGGCGCAGCGCCGCGATCTGCAGGGAGACGTTCGGCAGCTCGTTCACCTCGATCAGGTGCGTGAGCTGGGCGCTGGCGAGCTCCCGACCGCCCAGCGACCGGCGCAGTGCGGCCTCGTCGATCACCGCCCAGAGCGTGGGGGCGCCTGCCGCGGTGAGCAGCTCCTGGCGCCGCATCCGCAGCTCGACGCGCCGTTCCACCTCGTCGGGGTCGGCGTGGCCGAGCCGGGTGACGGCGCGTGCGTACTCGGCGGTCTGCAGGAGCCCCGGCACGAACTGCAGCTCGTAGGTCCTGATGAGCGAGGCTGCCTGTTCCAGTCCGATGTAGGTCTCGAACCAGCTGGGCAGCAGGTCGGCGTAGCGGTGCCACCACCCCGGCGCGTTGGCCTGGCGCGCCAGCGCCAGGAACTGGGTGCGCTCGGCACCCTCGCCCACGCCGTAGAGGGTGAGCAGGTCCGCGACGTCGCGCTCCTTGAACCCGACCCGGCCGAGCTCGAGCCTGCTGATCTTCGCGGGAGAGGCGCGGATCGCATCGCCCGCGATCTCGCGGGTGACACCGGCGGCCTCGCGCCTGCGGCGCAGCTCGCCGCCGAGTCCCAGGCGCAGGACGGTGGGTCCGCTGCCCCCGGGCCGGATGATGCTGCCGGCCGGAGCGTCCGTGCCGGTGCCGGCGTCTCCCTCGTCGGCTCCGGCGCTCTCGGGCCCGGCGTCGTCGCGCATCGCGTTCATGGCCGACCCACCTGGGTCGCCGAACCTGGTGCTGCACCGTTCATCTGCACGCGCTCCCCCCAGGAGTACCGCCACTCGCGTCCGCGCAGGTTGATGAAGAAAACAACTGTGCCGAGCCTGCGCCCTCAGGGCAACCGGACGCCCTACGCTCACCCTGCGAGATCGTCGAACTCTCCGCGGCGCACGCCTTGGATGAATGCGGCGATCTCGGCTCGTGTGTAGATGAGTACGGGGCCGGTCGGCTGCCGCGAGTTGCGCACCGCGACCATCCCCCCGGAGAGTTCGGCCAGCTCAACGCAGTTTCCGCTGGGATTGCTCACCGTGCTCTTGCGCCAATGGGTGGGGCGGGAACCTGGATGCACGTGCAGATGGTTGTGCAGAGGCACTTGCGGATGCAAGGCCGAAAAGACACGATCGTCAGGGGACGCCACCCGGCCGGGTGACGTCGCGAGGTCGGCGAGGCGGGAGAGCGCGATGAGTTACTCCTGGGGGGCGAGCGCGGCCCGAGCCGACGGTCGCCATGGCCGCGCCGCGCTCGAGGCCGTGCCGGACAGCGTTCCGCTCCTCGCCCGGGACACTCGGGTCACGCCGTCGCCGGACGTCCAGCCCACCACCGCGGCAGCAGAACGCCAGCGGGTGGCCGTGGAGCTTGCGCCCATGGTGGAAGTCTGGCAGCGCCTGCTCACCGACCACGTTCCCGACGGCGCCGGCCGGTGCCGCACCTGCACGAAGGGCGGCACCGGGCTGCCGTCCTCCCCGTGGCCCTGTTCGATCCACGGGATCGCCGACATGGCCAGGCGGCGCCACGACGCCGACCTCGACGGCTCCGGCCGTCCGGACCGCCTGTCGTCGTAGCCGGGGCACCCGCCTAGCCCTCGCCGAGGCCCGTGCCCTGGGGGCGCCAGCGCAGGTGCCGGGTGCTCGCCGTCGTCCTGCGGATGAGCTCGAGCCTGGGCCGCGGCCCATCGGTGCGACCGGTCCGGGGCATGCGGCTGCCGGCCGCGAACGGTTTCGGCCACTGGGCGGCTGTGCCCGCGTAGCCCTGCTCCGCCGCGGCGTGCAACGTCCACTGTGGATCGTAGAGGTGCGGCCTGCCGAGCGCGCACAGGTCGGCCCGCCCGGCCAGCAGGATCGAGTTGACGTCGTCCCACGAGGAGATGGCGCCCACCGCGATCACCGCCACGCCGAGCTCGCGGCCCACCTCGTTGCGGATCCGGTCGGCGAACGGTGTCTGGTAGCTGCGCCCGAACGCGGGACGCTCCGCGGCCAGCACCTGCCCGGTCGACACGTCGATCCCGGCGGCGCCGTGTTCGGCGAACGCCCGCGCGATCGCCACCGCCTCGTCGACGTCGACGCCGCCATCGTGCCAGTCGGTCGCCGAGATCCGCACCGTCATCGGACGTTCCGCAGGCCACGCCGCGCGCACGGCGTCGAACACCTCCAGCGGGAAGCGCAGGCGCCCCTCGAGGTCCCCGCCGTAGCGGTCGGTGCGGGCGTTGGCCAGCGGTGACAGGAACGACGACAGCAGGTAGCCGTGTGCGCAGTGCAGCTCCAGCACGTCGAACCCGCTGCGGGCGGCGGCGCGGGCGGCCGCGGCGAACTGTTCCCGGATCTCGTCCAGCTCCGCGGTGGTGAGCTCGCGCGGCACCGCGTTGGCGGGGGAGTACGGGATGGGGGACGGGCCGACGACGTCCCAGCCGCCCTCGGGCAGCGGCACGTCGATGCCCTCCCACATGAGCTTCGTGGAGCCCTTGCGCCCGGAGTGGCCGATCTGCACGCCGATCATCGCGTCGGTCTCGGTGTGCACGAAGTCGACCACCCGGGCCCAGGCGGCCTCCTGCTCAGGGGTGTAGATCCCGCTGCAGCCCGGCGTGATCCGGCCCTCGGGGGACACGCAGAGCATCTCGGTCATCACCAGCCCGGCTCCACCGAGTGCCTTGCTGCCCAGGTGGACGAGGTGGAAGTCGGTGGGGAGCCCGTCGTCGGCGCGGTACATGTCCATCGCCGAGACGATCACCCGGTTGCGCAGCTGCAGGTTGCCCAGGCGGAACGGCTGGAACATCGGGGGAGCGTGGTCCCCGTCGCCGGCGAACCAGCGCTCGGTGTCGGCCACGAAGTCGGGGTCTCGTACCCGCAGGTTGTCGTGGGTGACCCGGCGGCTGCGGGTGACGATGTTGAACGCGAACTGCGCCGGGTCCTGGTGCACGTAGTGGCCGATGTCCTCGAACCACTCCCGGCTGGCCTGCGCCGCGCGCTGGGTGGACAGCACCACCGGACGGCGCTCCTCCTCGTAGGCCGCCAGCGCCGCGTCGAGGTCGTCGTGCTCGTGCAGGCAGGCCACCAGCGCCAGCGCGTCCTCCATGGCGAGCTTCGTGCCCGAGCCGATGGAGAAGTGCGCGGTGTGCGCCGCGTCGCCGAGCAGCACGACGTTGCCGCTGCGCCAGGTCGCGGTCGTCACGGTCGGGAAGGCGAGCCAGCGCGAGTTGTTGCCCGTGAGCTTCGCGCCGCCGAGCAGGTCGTCGAAGAGATCGGCGACGGCGGCGATGGACGCGGTGTCGTTCTCTCCCGGAGCGAGGTCGAGCGCCGAGATGCCGGCGAACGCCCGCCGCCAGACGTCCTCGTGCATCTCGACGATCACCGTGCTGGCGTCGGCGCTGTAGGGGTAGCCGTGCAGTTGCACCACGCCGTGCGGCGTCTCGCGGATGTCGAAGGTGAACGCCTCGAGCACGCGGTCGGTGCCGAGCCACATGTACCGGCTGCGCCCGCTGCTCACCGCGGCGCCGAAGTCGCCTGCCGCGCGGACGGCGGAGTTGGCCCCGTCGCTCGCGATCACCAGGTCATGGGAGGCGCGCAGGACGTCGAGGTCGGGAGCGGGGGTGCGGAAGTGCACCGTGACACCCACCTCGACGCACCGGCGCTGCAGGATGGCGAGCAGCTCCCGGCGGCTCATCGCGGAGAACCCGTGACCGCCCGACGTCGTGACCGTGCCCCGGAAGTGCACGTCGATGTCGTCCCAGCGCGCGGTGTGGCGCTGCATCGCGGCGAACACCGCCGGATCGGCGTGCTCGATGCCGCCCAGCGTCTCGTCGGAGAAGACCACGCCGAAGCCGAAGGTGTCCTCCGCCGCGTTGCGCTCCCACACCGTCACCTCGTGGGACGGGTCGAGCTGCTTGGCCAGCGCGGCGCAGTACAGCCCGCCCGGTCCGCCGCCCACCACCGCGATCCGCATGGTCCTACCGTCCTTCGCCGTCGTCGTGCCAGGCGCGTTCACGGAGCACGAAGCGCTGCAGCTTGCCGGTGCTGGTCCGCGGCAGTACCGGCACGAACTCGACGAGCCGTGGGTACTTGTAGGGCGCGATCACCTGCTTGGCGAAGTGCTGCAGCGCTTCGGCGCCCGTGGTGGCGCCGTCGCGCAGCACCACGTAGGCCGTGACGACCGCACCGCGCTGGGGGTCCGGCGTGCCGATCACGGCGCAGTCGAGGACGTCCGGGTGGCCGAGCAGCGCCTGCTCGACCTCCGGACCGGAGATGTTGTAGCCGGCGGAGACGATCATGTCGTCGCTGCGGGCGAGATAGGTGAAGTAGCCGTCCGCGTCCCGCACGAACGTGTCGCCGGTGTGGTTCCAGCCGTGCCGCACGTAGTTCTCCTGGCGGTCACCGTCGAGATAGCGGCAGCCGGTGGGGCCCTGCACCGCGAGGTGGCCCGGCGTGCCGTCGGGTACGGGGTTGCCGTCGTCGTCGAGCACGGCGGCCCGGAATCCGGGCACGGCGCGGCCGGTCCGGCCCGGGCGGATGTCGTCGTCGGCGGCGGAGATGAAGACGTGCAGCATCTCGGTGGAGCCGATCCCGTCGATGATCCGGAGACCGGTGGCGTCGTGGACCGCGTGCCACACGGCCGCCGGGAGCGCCTCGCCGGCGGAGACGGCCCGGCGCAGGCCCGCGAGCTGGTGGATCCGGCCGGAGGCGAGCACCGCCCGGTACGCCGTGGGCGCGGTGAACAGCACCGTGGCGCCCTCCGCGGCCACGGCCTCCGCGAGCTGGTCGGGAGTGGTGCGGTCGATCAGCACCGAGCTCGCCCCGGCATGGAGCGGGAACACCACCAGACCGCCGAGGCCGAACGTGAACGCGACCGGCGGCGTGCCGATGACGACGTCGTCGGGGCGCATCCGGATGACGTGGCGGGAGAACGTGTCGGCGATGGCGAGGACGTCGCGATGGAAGTGCATGGTGGCTTTCGGGCGGCCGGTGGTGCCCGAGGTGAAGGCGAGCAGGGCCACGTCGTCGGCGGCCGTGTCGACGGGGGTGAACCGGCCGTCCTTCGCGGCGCTGCGCACGGTCAGCTCGGCGTCGCCCGCGTAGCAGACCGCGGGCAGGCCGGGCGGCAGGGCGTCGGCGTAGGCGTGGTGGCACAGCGCCAGCGAGGGCCGGGCCATGTCGGTGATCGTCGCGAGCTCGCCCGCGCGCAGCATCGGCATCGTGGTGACCACGACGCCGCCTGCGAGCAGCACCCCGAGCCAGCAGGCCACGATCCACGGTTCGTTCGGCCCGCGCAGCAGCACGCGGTTGCCCGGAACGAGGCCGAGGTCGTCGATGAGCACGGCGGCGATCCCGGTGGCGTGGCGGCGCAGGTCGCCGTAGCTCCACTCCTCACCGGAGCCGCGGACGCAGCGCTGCTCGTCGGGCGGACCGGTGAGCAGCGCCCTGGCGGCGTTCAGGCGGCCGGGGTACTGCAGCTCCGGCAGGTCGAACCGCAGCTGCGGCCACTGCTCACGAGGTGGCAGGTGGTCCCGGCAGAACGGGTCCGTGAGTGCACTGCTGACCCCGGTCATGGGTGGCACCTCCTCCCCCTGACCGAGTATGGCGGCACGGTGACGAGAGTCAAGCAAGCGGCACGGGTGACGGTGCCGATATCGTGTTTGCGTGACCGCCGTCGACAACGCGCCCGTTGTGGGCGCCGTGCAGCCGCGGCAGCTGATCGTCACGCTGTACGGCCTCTACGCCCGCGACGACGGCGGACGGCTCTCGGTGGCGGCGCTCGTGCGGCTGCTGGCCGGGCTGGGGGTGGAGGAGGCCGCCGTGCGCTCGTCCATCTCGCGGCTCAAGCGGCGCGGCCTGCTCGCCCCCGACCGTCGCGACGGCAGCGCGGGCTACGTCCTCACTCCGGCGGCGCGACAGATCCTCGACGACGGCGACGCGCGGATCTTCGGGCGGCGCCGGGCCACCGCGGCCGATGGCTGGGTGCTCGTGGTGTTCTCGGTGCCGGAGTCGGAGCGGGAGAAGCGCCACGCGCTGCGCTCGCAGCTCTCCCGGCTCGGGTTCGGCACCGCCGCCCCCGGTGTGTGGATCGCCCCGGGTCACCTCGCCGACGAGGTGATCGACGTGCTGCGCCGCCTCGGCCTCGACGGGTACGTCCAGGTGTTCCGCGGCGAGCACCTGGCGTTCGAGGCCCTGTCGGCCACCGTGGGCGAGTGGTGGGACCTCGACGGGCTGCGTGACCTCTACGCCGCGTTCCTCGACCGGCACCGCCCGGTGCGGGCGCGCTGGGCCCGGCGGCGCACCCCGGACGGGGCCGCTGCGTTCGCCGACTACGTGCGGCTGGTGACCGACTGGCGACGGCTGCCCTACGCCGACCCCGGTCTGCCGCCGCACCTGCTGCCCCCACGCTGGAACGGCGTGCGTGCGGCCGAACTGTTCGCGGAGCTCGCGGATCTCCTGGCCGAACCGGCGCGCGTGTACGCCCGTGAGCTCATCGCGGGTGGTGATACCGCCACCGCAGGACGGTGACTGCTCAGGTCCGGGCAGGCGACTCGGCGAGCAGGGCCTGCCGGACGGTTCCCACCAGCCAGATCATCGTGAACGGGATGACCGTGACGTTCTTGATCGCGAGCAGGATCGCCCAGTAGAGGGGGCCGACCGGAGTCAGTGCCGGGACGAGCTGTTCCGGCACGAGGTCGGCCAGCGCGAACAGCGCGGCGATCAGCATGACCTGCAGCAGCAGGCTGCGCGGATGGTGTGCCGCGAACGCCCGCAGCCTGCGCCCGATCCCGGCTCCGTCGAGCGCGCTGATGGCGGGCTCGCGGGTGATGGCGAGCCGGACGACCAGTGCGACGAACACGATCCGCACGGCCAGGGTGGTCACCTCCAGGGTGGTGCCCAGGAGCGGGTCGCGCGCTCCCAGTTGGCCCGTGAAGCGCTCGATCGCGGGAATCGCACCGAGGCTCACGACCATGACCACGTGGCGGCCGAAGAAGCCGAGTGCCCAGCGAGGCACCGCCAGTGCCGTCCGGATGTATTTCAGCATGCCGAAAGGTTTAGCATGCTGAAAGACTTTCGTCCATCCCGTCGACGTCACGGAGGATGAACCCATGAGCGAGATCTCCGACCCTGCGCAGTGGGGTCGACGGCTGAGCACCGCCGTCGTGATGTTCCACGAGGCGGTCGGCGCCCGCCTCGGGCTGAGCGCCGTCGACCAGCGGGCCCTCGCCCTGGTTCGGCAGGAGGCGCCGCTCACCGCGGGCAGGCTCGCGCAGCTGACCGGGCTGAGCCCCGGCGCCGTCACCGGGCTCGTCGACCGGCTGGAACGCGCCGGGCACGTCCGGCGCGGCGCCGACCCGAGCGATCGGCGCCGTGTCCTCATCTCGCCGGTGCCGGGCAGCCGGCTCGAGCCCGGCGACGCGTTCGCCGAGCTGGGCCGGGACATGGCGAGCGTCATGGCGAAGTACGACGAGCGTGAGCTGGCGGTGATCGCCGACTACGTCAAGAACACGATCGACGTGCTGGAACGCCAGACGCGCCGGCTCGGGGACGACGGCGGTCGCTGAGTGGTCAGCCCTCGCCGGGCAGCACCGCGATGCCCTGCAGCTCCACCAGCGCCTCGGCGTCCCACAATCGCGTGACGCCCACGCCCGCCGAGGCCGGGTACGCGCTGCCGACCAGCCTCCGCCACACCCCGCCGATCTCGCGGGCCCGGGCGCGGTAGGCGTCGATGTCGACGATGTAGATCGTCAGCTGGGCCAGGTGTTCCGGGCCGCCGCCCGCGGCCCGCAGCGCGACGAGCAGGTTCGTCAGCGCCTGCTCGAACTGCGCCACCAGCCCGCCCGCGACGATGGTGCCGTCGGCGGTGAGACCGGTCTGGCCGGCCAGGAACACCGTGCGGCCGGTGGCCACCACGGCGTGCGAGAAGCCGGATGGTCGCGCCAGCTCGGGCGGGTTGACGCGTTCGATCACGGCTGTCCTGCTCTCGTCGGGTGCTTCATGACTGCACGGCTCCACCGTCGACGTTGATGCTCTGCCCCGTGATCGCCCCGCTCGCCACGCACAGGAGCACGGCATCGGTCACCTCGTCCGGGGTGATGAGCCTGCCGATGGGCTGTCGGCCTTCCAGTGCCGCACGGGCCTGTTCGGGGCTTCGACCGGTGAGCGCGCTGATCGACGCCACCGTGGCGTCGGTCATCGGCGTGTCCACGTAGCCCGGGCAGACGGCGTTGACCGTGACGCCGGTGGTGGCGAGCTCCGATGCGGCCGAGCGGACGAGCCCGAGCAGCCCGTGCTTGCTCGCCGTGTAGGCCGAGATGTAGGGGTCGCCGCGCTTGGCCGCCATGGACGCGACGGCCACGACGCGGCCGAAGCCCTGCTCGACCATGGCGGGCACGGCCCGGCGCAGCAGCCGGAACGGTGCGGTGAGGTTGAGGTCGAGAGCGTGCTGCCAGTCGGCGTCGGTGGTGCGGTGCAGCGGGGCGGACGTGCCGGCGCCCGCGTTGAGCACGAGCACCTCCACCGGCCCCCAGGCCTTCTCCACCTGGGCGAACACGCGCTCGGCGGCGTCGTGGTCGGTGACGTCGGCCGGCACGGCGAGCGTGGGCCCCGGCAGCTCGGCGGCCAGCGCCTCCAGCTCGCCCGCGCTGCGGGCGGTGAGCGCGACGCGGTGCCCGGCTGCCGAGAGCCGCCTGGCCACCGCCGCCCCGATCCCGCGGCCGGCTCCGGTGACCAGGCAGCATCGGGGGTCGTCCACCGGTGGAGCTTGTCAAGCGGCGGTGACGGCCGTCAACATCGCAGCATGCGGATCGACGAGTTCACCGACATCGGCTACGTGGTGGAGGACGACAACCACGCCGTGATCACCATCGACCGGCAGGAGCGGATGAACTCCTTCCGCGGGCGCACCGTGGACGAGCTGATCTCCGCGTTCAAGCACGCGTGGGCGGACCGGCGGGTGGCCGCGGTGATCCTCACCGCCGCCGGTGACCGGGCGTTCTGCACGGGCGGCGACGTGAAGGAGCGCGCGGAGACCGGCGGCTACGGCGAGACCGAGTGGGGGACCTTCGAGATCGAGCGGCTGCACCGGATCATCCGGGACATCCCGAAGCCGGTGATCGCCGCGGTCAACGGCATCGCGATCGGCGGCGGTCACGTGCTGCACGTGCTCTGCGACCTCACCGTGGCGGCGGAGCACGCGACGTTCGCGCAGGCGGGGCCGCGCGTCGGCTCCTTCGACGCCGGCTTCGGGTCGGCCTACCTCGCCCGGGTGGTGGGGGAGAAGCGAGCGCGGCAGATCTGGTTCCTGCTCGACCGCTACGACGCCGCCACCGCCGAGCGCTGGGGCCTGGTCAACGAGGTGGTGCCGGCCGCCGAACTGCTCGACACGGCACGGGCCTGGGCCCGCAAGATCGGCTCGTACTCGCCGACGGCGCTCAAGTTCCTCAAGCACTCGTTCAACGCCGACAGCGACCACATCAGCGGCATCTCCCACCTCGCCTTCGACGGGCTCGAGGAGTACGCCCACGGCGAGGAGGGTATGGAGGGCGCACGAGCGTTCGCCGAGAAGCGGCCGCCGGACTTCTCCCGCTTCCGCTGAGAGGAGCGCCGCCGCGCCGGGAGCACGGCGACGCCGCGAGGACGCACCCGGGGGCCTCGGGTGCCGGGCTGCGGTCCCTGGTGGGATGACGCCGACGTGATGGGCGCAGCTCTGCGCGCGAGGTGGGGGGAGAACGCATGGCTACGGCCGAGGCCGCTACGAGGCGGACCGGGGTGGGCACGTGGTGGCGTGACGCCGTGGTCTACCAGCTCTACATCCGCAGCTTCGCCGACGGCAACGGCGACGGGATCGGCGACATCGCCGGCATCCGCGCCCGGCTCGGGCATCTGCGTGACCTCGGCGTCGACGCGGTGTGGATCAACCCGTGGTACCCGTCGCCGATGGCCGACGGCGGTTACGACGTGGCCGACTACCGCGCCGTCGAGCCGGTGTTCGGCACCGAGGAGGAAGCGGCGGCGCTGGTGGACGAGGCGCACGCGCTCGGGCTGCGGGTGATCCTCGACATCGTCCCCAACCACAGCTCCGACCGGCACGTCTGGTTCCAGGAGGCGCTGGCCGCGGCCCCGGGTTCTCCCGAGCGCGCCCGCTACCACTTCCGGCCCGGCCGGGGCCCCGGCGGCGCCGAGCCGCCCAACGACTGGCGCAGCGTCTTCGGCGGCACGGCCTGGACCCGCGTGACGGACGGCGGCGAACCGGGGGAGTGGTACCTGCACCTGTTCGACGCGGCGCAGCCCGATCTCAACTGGGCCGACCCGCGCGTGCGCGAGGAGTTCGAGTCGATCCTGCGGTTCTGGTTCGACCGTGGCGTCGACGGGTTCCGGATCGACGTGGCGCACGGCCTGGTCAAGTCGGACGGCCTGCCCGACCTGGGCGGGGACGACGAGAACATGCTGGCCCCTGTCGAGCGCACCGACCATCCGCACTGGGACCGCGACGGCGTGCACGAGATCTACCGCGGATGGCGCCGGGTCGCCGACTCCTATCCCGAAGGGCGCGTGTTCGTCGCGGAGGCGTGGGTGGACTCGCCCGAACGGCTCGCGCGCTACCTGCGGCCCGACGAGCTGCACACCGCGTTCAACTTCGACTTCCTGCGCACGCCGTGGGACGCCCCGGCGCTGCGCAAGGCGATCGACCACTCGCTCGCCACCGTCGCCGAGGTCGGTGCGCCGCCCACCTGGGTGCTGTCCAACCACGACGTGGTCCGGCACGTCTCGCGGCTGGGCAGGCCGGCCACCAACGGGGCGGGCCACTCGTTGTCGGACCTGGCCCCGGCCACCACCCTGGACCTCGATCTCGGGCGGCGGCGCGCCCGCGCAGCCGCCCTGCTGATGTTCGCCCTGCCCGGCGGCGCGTACGTCTACCAGGGCGACGAGCTCGGGCTGTGGGAGGTGGAGGACCTGCCGGAGAAGGTGCTGCAGGACCCCACCTGGGAGCGCTCCGGGCACACCGACCGCGGGCGCGACGGCTGCCGGGTGCCGCTGCCGTGGTCCGGGACGGCCCCGCCGTTCGGGTTCAGCCCGGCCGGGGCCCAGGCCGCGCCGTGGCTGCCCCAGCCCGCCGACTTCGCCTCCGTCACGGTGGAGGCGGAGCAGAGCGATCCCGGGTCGATGCTGAGCCTGTACCGGGCGGCGCTGGCACTGCGCCACGAGCACCCGGCTCTCGGCGAGGGGGAGTTCACGTGGATGCCGAGCGGGCCGGACGTGCTCACGTTCTCCCGCGGCGCCGGCTTCGTGTGCGTGGTGAACCTGTCGGACGCGCCCGTGCCGCTCCCGGCCGGGGCGACCGTGCTGCTCGCGAGCGACCCGGACATCACGGACAGTGAGCTCCCGTCGGACGCGGCGGCCTGGCTCAGCGTCTGACGCGGGACGCCCGGCGGCCGGCCGACCGGTCGCCGGGCGCGGCGCGGGCTACCGCGCCACCGAGATGGTGATCGTCTCCTCGGCGGCGCCGGCGTCCATCTCGGCGATCTTGGCCTGCAGCGGGTCGCGCTCTCCCGAGCCCGGGTCCTCCCACACCATCCAGGGGCGGATGCCGCCCTGGTAGGCGGCCTCCAGTGCGGTGCGCTCCTTGACCGTGTCGGCAGGCTGCCAGAACCCCCGATGCCGGAAGGCCA
>NZ_JCADBN010000011.1:0-285788 GCF_059359135.1 Pseudonocardia sp. OZ21 | reverse complement strand
TCTACGACGAGGTGACCCGCTCCGGCGAGTTGCACGTCGTCGACGACTTCTTCCACGAGCTGCGCCGGTACGGGTGAACGGCCGAGTGCTCTGCTGAAATTGAGGAGGCCATCGTGCCAGTTATATCCGTTCCGCAGGCCTTCAACGAGGATGAGCTCTACGTCGACCTCCGACGAATCTATGGGCGTTCACTCTTCCTCAAGTGTGAAGGTTTCAACTTCGCAGGCTCGATCAAGCTGAAAGCCGCGGCCGAGATGGTGGAGGCCGCTGAACGCGACGGGCTCCTCAGGCCGGGATCGATACTGGTCGAGTCGTCCTCCGGGAACCTCGGCGTGGCGCTGAGCATGATCGCCGCGAGCAAGGGCTATCGGTTCCTGTGCGTGACCGACTCCCGCTGCAACCTGTCGACCAGGTGGTTGATGGAGGCACTGGGCAGTCAGGTGCACGTCATCACCGAGCCGGACGTCCACAGCGGCTTCCTCGGTGCGCGGCTCACGTTCGTCCGCTCGCTGTGTGCCTCTGACCCCCGGTACGTGTGGCTGAACCAGTACACCAACCAGGACAACTGGAAAGCGCACTACCGCAGGACCGCGCCTGCCATCGCCCGCCAGTTCCCTCGCCTGGACGTGCTGTTCGTGGGCGCGGGCACCACCGGCACCCTGATGGGCTGCGCGCGCTTCTTCCGGGAGTGGCACCGCCCGGTCCGGATCGTGGCGGTGGACAGCGTCGGGTCGGTGACCTTCGGTGGTTCACCAGGCCGTCGCATGATCCCCGGCCTGGGCACCAGCGTTCCTCCTCCGCTGCTCGACGAGTCCTACATCGACGAGGTCATCCAGGTCGAGGAGGCGGACACCATCCGGGCCTGCCACCGGCTGGCCCGCAGCGGGTTCCTGTTCGGCGGCTCCACCGGCACCGCGGTCAGCGGCGCGATGAGCTGGCTGGCCCAGCACGACGCGGGCGACCTCACCTCGGTGGCCATCGCCCCCGACCTCGGTGAGCGCTACCTCGACACGATCTACCAGTCCAACTGGGTGCACGACCTCTACGGCGAGGACGTGCTCAACTCCGCCGAAGAGATGACGGGCGGTACCCGGTCGGTCCGGCCACGGGAGCAGATCCCCGGCTGACCGGCTCCAATGGGGTGATGTGTCGCTGTCGTGTGGAACGGACTGTAGCCAGTGCGGACGCCACCGGCGGACAATTCGGTGAATTCCCACCAATGGGACGAAGATCGTCACGACGATCTTCGCCGCCAGGTCATACTCCCTCGCATTGGGGTGGGAGTCCCGTTCTCGGACGGCCGAGCGAGTGAATGCGCGGCCATCGCGAAACGCTGCTCGTCCCACCGGCGACTCCTCCCGGCGCTTCTCCGGTGGAGAGGCCCGACAACAGGAGATCGCTTGCTGCAAGAAATCGTGACCTTGCTCGGCCGTCGTCATGGCAGGTGAGGATGTGCCGACCGCCGCGCGCACCGCGAGAACGGCGCTGCGGGCAGCGGCCCCGATGGCGCTGGCCGGTGTGGTCTGCGTGGCCCTGCTGCTCTCGGTCACGGCCGCAGTAGCGCTGTCGACCGGGGCGACTCCGCGTGTGCCGACGCAGTCGGTCCCGATCCCGACATGGCCGTCGACCGAGCCGAGCACGGCCACGGTGCCGGCCATGGCGCCGCCGGCCGCCGGACCCGAGATTCCGCCTGCCCCGCCGGACGTCGCCGCCGGGCCACGGGCCCGGGAGCCCTCCGTGCGCCCCACACCGCGCGCGGCCCAGGTTCCGACGCGGCCTGCGCGGACCCCACGACCGAGCGCCCGGCCGGAACGGCCGACCGGAGAGGCGCCTCGGGCGCAACCGAGGAGACCGGCGACCCCGAGAGCGGGGATCGGCCCGCAGACCTCGGAGGACGATGATCCGGACACGACCTCCGCGGTGTCCGAGTCGCCATCGAGGTCGCCGTCGAGGACGCAGTCGAGGTCGCCGTCGAGGACGCCGTCGAGGACGCCGTCGAGGACGCCGTCGCGCTCGGCAACGCCGTCGGACGAGCCGGATGCGACCTCGGCGGAGCCCGACGAGGAAGAGTCGACCACGGCGGGCAACTGATGGCCGATCCGAGGTGATTCTTCGCGGTCGGCCCGATCGCCCGCTATATCCACTTTCCTGCCCGGTAGCGGATGATCGTTTGCACGAATTCGCTCAGCGCGACCGGATTCGGCGGAAATCTCGATCAATCCGGCTCGGCCAGGCGCGCCAATGCCAAGGACTTGATCCGCTCCCGTCGCTGGTGGTCTGCGCCACAGTGGTGAGCCGTCCGAACCTGGAAGACGTGTTCCGATCAGAACGCAACCCGCTGGGGCTGAACGTGTAACTGCGCAATGTCGCGCTGGAGATCGTGCTCAGGTCGACCAATATCGTGGACGATGTCGAGCATTGTCTCAAGGTTACGGAACCGGCAGACCGGCTCGTTGCATTCTCGCCCTCGGGTGTCGGGTGCTCGACCTCGCAGTAGTCATGTACGTCTACGACGAGGTGACCCGCTCCGGAGAGCTGAATGTCATCGGTATTTCTTTCATGAGCCGCGTCGGTACGGGTGAGCGGCCGGATGCTCTGCTGCAGATGAGGAGGCTATCGTGCCTGTGATCTCCGTTCCCCAGCACTTCAACGAGGACGATCTCTACGTCGACCTGCGCTCGATCTTCGGGCAGTCGCTGTACCTGAAGTGCGAGGGAATCAACTTCGCCGGTTCCATCAAGCTCAAGGCCGCGAGTGAGATGATCGAGGCCGCCGAACGGGACGGGATCCTGACCCCGGGGTCGATCCTGATCGAGTCGTCGTCCGGCAACCTGGGCGTCGCGATCAGCATGATCGCGGCCAGCAAGGGATACCAGTTCGTGTGCGTGACCGACTCCCGGTGCAACCTCTCCAGCAGGCGACTGATGGATGCGCTCGGCAGTCGGGTGCACGTCATCTCCGAGCCGGACCCCGTGGGCGGATTCCTCGGTGCGCGAATCGACTACGTCCGCGCGATGTGTGCCTCTGACGCCCGATACGTGTGGCTCAACCAGTACTCCAACCCGGGCAACTGGCAGGCGCACTACCGCACGACGGCGCCGGCGATCGCTCGCCAGTTCCCGCTGCTGGACGTGCTGTTCGTCGGAGCCGGCACGACCGGGACCCTCATGGGGTGCGCCCGCTTCTTCAAGCAGTGGCACCGCCCGGTACGGATCGTCGCGGTGGACAGCGTGGGCTCGGTGACCTTCGGTGGTGCTCCTGGCCGCCGCATGATCCCCGGCCTGGGTACCAGCGTTCGACCGCCGCTGCTCGACGAGTCCTACATCGACGAGGTGGTGCTCGTCGAGGAGGCGGACACCATCCGGGCCTGCCACCGACTGGCCAGGCGCGGCTTCCTGTTCGGAGGCTCCACCGGCACGGCGGTCAGTGGCGCGAACCGCTGGCTCGAGCAGCACGGCTCGCCCGACATCACCGCGGTGACCATCTCCCCTGACCTGGGAGAGCGTTACCTCGACACCGTTTACCAGACCAACTGGGTGCACGACCTGTACGGCGAGGACGTGCTCGCCGAGGAGTCCGTCGTCGGTGCCTGACGGCCTGATCGTGATGCACCCGGTGCGGCCCACCGATGACGAGTCGCTGCACATGCAGACGGATGTGGCTCACCGTCGAGTCACCCCGGCTGCGGCGATCGTGGCCTGATCGACGGCCACACCGGTAGCACCGCACCATCGTCGATCCCGCCCGTCAGTGGGTCTCTCCTGACCCGCCCCCGTCTCCGCCCCGCTGGGAACGCCGGTCGGCGTCCGCCGGGCAGGACACGTCAGGCGTAGCACGTGCTGGTGGCCCATTCCGTGGTCTCCCGGCGAGAGCCTCTGTAGTCGGCGCTCTCGACCGTCTCGTGTCTTCTCGCCACTCGGTGAAGCCGCACCGGCCCTTTTCTGCCGCTCGGCCGATCCGACCGCCGGGACCGCGCGCGCTTCCGTCATTGCCGACCAATCGGGGCGTCTGCCGGACTCATCTTGCCCGCCCCGCCCTGCGGTGGCGTCGATCACAATGGTGAGCCGACGCGGTGCCGGCGCCGTGGTTCCCAGAATAAGGCAGTCCGACTGGGCTGGAGGAGTCTCGCGCGACGCCGCGCCGGAGACCGTGCAGCGGACACCGTAATCGTGTCCCATTGTTTTCGGGAACGTGATCGTTGGCCGGTTTCGCTGGAGTTCGGGTGCAGCGGCAGTGCCTGCAGGGGAATTAATGATGCGATACCCGTGGGCATTCAGGAAATCACTGCGGGAGCTTTTCTCGCGGGTCCCGAGTGCTCGTGGTTCGCAGGCGTTCCCGCATGCCGCCGGCATGACCACTTTGACTGAAGGAGCTCACGTTCGTGACCGACGTCATTGATCGCACTGCCACTCGAGCCGGCCGTCCCGGCCCGCTGCCGAGCACGGAGAAGCTGCTCGCCGACGTGCTCGCCGACGTCATGAAGGTCGAGCGGGTGGAACCGGAGAGCAACGTCTTCGACGACCTTGGCGCCGATTCACTGGTGATGGCTCAGTTCTGCGCCCGGCTCCGGAAACGGCCCGATCTCCCGACCGTGTCGATGAAGGACGTCTACCGCCACCCCACGATTCGAGGCCTGGCCGCCGTCTTCGCGGTGCCCCCGGGCCCGGCTCCGACGCCTCGGCCGACGCAGGCGCCCAGGCCGATGCCGATGCCCAGGCCGGCTCCGGCGCCCGATCGGTCGGCCGTCTCGCCCACGGTTCCCCGGCCTGCGCCGACACCCAGGCGGCGGGCTGCAGCGCCCCCGACGGCTGCTACAGCCCTTGCGACGGTCCTGGCCGAGGTGGTGGGAGTGGAGCGGGTGTCGCCCGACAGCCACTTCTTCGACGATCTGGGCGTCGACTCGCTGGTGATGGCCCGGTTCTGCGCCCGGCTCCGGAAGCGGCCCGATCTCCCGACCGTGTCGATGAAGGACGTCTACCGGTACCCGACGATCAGCAGCCTCGCAGCGGCGTTCGCCGAAGCCGCGCCCGTGGCTCCCGCTGTGTCCACGGCTCCCGCCGCGCCCGTGGCCTTCGTGGAACAGCCGACCGTGTGGATCCGGCGCGTGGCGCCGGCCGGCACTGGACCCGCGGCCGGCACGGATCCCACGGGCAGCGCGGATCCCGCTGCCGGCGCCGAAAGCGCGGCCGGCCCGGCCGGCACGACGAAGCGGGCGGGCACGCTGCAGTACCTCTTCTGCGGTGCGCTGCAGGCGTTGGTGTTCCTCGGATACTCCTACCTCGCCGGACTGATCATCGACGCGGGCTACAACTGGGTCTCATCCGGCTCCGGCCTGGTGGCGGTCTACCTGCGGGCGCTGGAGTTCGGTGCCGGGACCTTCGCCGTTCTGAGCCTGCTGCCGATCGTGCTGAAGTGGGTGCTCGTCGGGCGGTGGAAGGCTCAGGAGATCCCGATCTGGAGCATGAGGTACCTCAGGTTCTGGATCGTCAAGACGATGATCCGCGCGAACCCGCTGCTCCTGTTGATCGGTGCCCGCTCACGCACGAGCACGGCCTCGCCGATCCTCAACCTCTACCTGCGGGCGCTCGGCGCCAAGATCGGGCCGAACGTCGCGATCTTCTCCCGCACGTTGCCGGTGTGCACCGACCTGCTCACCATCGGGGAAGGCACGGTGATCCGCAAGGACTCGTTCTTCTCCGGCTACCGGGCCCATGACGGCGTGATCCAGACAGGGCCGGTGACCCTGGGCAAGAACGTGTTCATCGGGGAGATGTCGCTGGTCGACATCGGTGTGTCGATGGGCGACGGGGCGCAGTTGGGCCATGCCTCCTCGCTGCACAGCGGGCAGGCCGTGCCGGCTGGCGAGAGCTGGGACGGGTCGCCCGCGGAGCCGAGCGGCGCCACCTACCGCGTGGTCGAGCGGGCGCCGGGCGGCAGGCTGCGGAGCGCCTGTTTCGGGTTCTTACAGGTTCTGTCGGTGCTGGTGGTGGCCATGCCGCTGCTGGTCAGTGCCCTCGTCCTGCTGCTGGGTGAGGTTCCGCAGCTCAACACAGTGCTGAACCCCGGACCGTTGGCGCTCGCGACGTGGACGTTCTACCGCGACATCCTGATCGCCTCGGCGGTGCTGTTCGGCGGCTTCGTGGTGGTCGGCCTGCTCGTCGTGGGCACCATTCCGCGCCTGCTCAACCTCGCGATGACGCCTGGCAAGGTCTATCCCCTGTACGGATTCCACTACGGGCTGCACAAGTCGATCGCGCGGATGACCAACGTCCGGTTCTTCACCTGGCTGTTCGGTGACAGCTCCTACATCGTGAACTACCTGCGCTGGATCGGCTACGACCTCGGCAAGGTCGTGCAGACGGGGTCGAACTTCGGCATGGAGGTGCGCCACGAGAACCCGTTCCTGTCCGCCGTGGGCAGCGGGACGATGGTCGCGGACGGCGTGTCCTTCATCAACGCGGACTTCTCCAGCACGTCCTTCCGGCTCTCGCGGGTAGCACTGGGAGCGAACAGCTTCCTCGGCAACAACATCGCATACTCCGCGCAGAGCGCGGTCGGCGACAACTGCCTGCTCGCCACGAAGGTGATGGTTCCGTCCGATGGCAAGGTCCGGGAAGGCGTGGGTCTGCTGGGTGCACCCAGCTTCCCGATCCCGCGATCGGTCGAGCGGGACGTGAAGGCGAGTCGCCTGAGCAGGGTGGAGCGGCGCCGCAGCCTGGCCACCAAGAACCGGCACAACATCGTCACCATGGCGCTCTACCTGATGGTCCGGTGGATGTTCCTGTTCGGGGTCCTGCTGCTCGACGCCGCCTCCGCGGAGCTCTACTTCGGGTGGGCGAGCCAACTGGCGCTGGCGCTGTCCAGTGTTGTCACCATCCTCTTCACCGTCTGCTACTGGGTGCTCGTCGAACGTCTCGTCATGCGTTTCCGCAGCTTGGAGCCGCGGATCTGCTCGATCTACGACAGCGCGTTCTGGCGGCACGAGCGGTACTGGAAGGTGCCGGCTCAGACCTACATCCAGCTCTTCAACGGCACTCCGTTCAAGGGCATGGTCTGGCGCATGCTGGGCGTGAAGGTCGGCCGCCGTCTCTTCGACGACGGGCTCACGATGACCGAGCGCACGCTCGTCACCATCGGCGACGACTGCACCCTCAACCTGTCCAGCAACGTCCAGTGCCACTCGCAGGAGGACGGCGCGTTCAAGTCCGACCGCTCCACCATCGGCAACGGCTGCACGCTCGGGGTCAACGCGTTCATCCACTACGGCACCACCGTGGGCGACGGCGCCGTGATCGAAGCGCACTCGTTCCTCATGAAGGGCGAGGAAGTGCCGCCCCGCGCACGGTGGAGTGGGAACCCCGCGTCGGAGGTTCGAGAGGGCCACCACGAACTGGGCGTCGCCTGACGCGGTGGTCCTCGCCACAGTGCCGAGCAGATCGCGCCCCGGCAACGTGTGGTGAGGAGGCGCGCAGCCGCGCCTTCGTTCGTTCTCCGTCGATCGACGACGCCGAGCGTTGCCCGAAGGATCGGCACCTCGGCGCATCCGGACCGCCCCGGCACCCGGGCGAACACTCCGCACTGTCAGAGGGGAAAACAGTTCTCGTGGTATTCGTTTCCTGGCTCCGTCGACATGCTTCACACCGGCTACTTCCCGCAATCCGCGCAACCGTCATTCCGGAAACGTGAACGCCCGAATCGGCCGGGACCGGATGAACCGTGGAAGTGGTGGGCAGATGACCGAGGGCACAACAGTGACAGAGGGCCGTGCGCCGGCGGGCAGGCCCCGTATCGAGGGTGTCGACCTGGCCAGGGGGTTGGCCCTGCTCGGAATGATCGCCACGCACGTGTTCGACGCCGTCGGCGACAACGGGGCGCCGACTGCGGCCACCATCGTGGCGGCGGGCCGCTCCGCCGCGTCGTTCGCGATGATCGCGGGGGTGAGCCTGGCGCTCATCTCCGGACGGCAGCAGCCGTTGGAGGGGCGAGACCTGACCGCCATACGCACGGGCATCGTGGTGCGCGCCGTCGTGATCGGGGTGATCGGTCTCGCGATCGGCTTCAGCGACGACGTCGACATCATCCTTCCCTACTACGCCGTGCTGTTCCTGCTCGCGATTCCGCTGCTCCGGTTGCGGCCACGGGTGCTGGTCCGCATCGCGATCGCGCTCGTGGTCATCGCGCCACTGCTGTACATGGCGATGATCTTCGCCGGCCTCCCCAGGCCCGACGACAACCCCACGTTCACCACCCTGTTCACGGACCCGGTCGGCCTGTTCCAGGTGCTGTTCCTGACCGGCTACTACCCGGTGCTGGCCTACCTCGCCTACCTCTGCGTGGGGCTCGCCATCGGGCGTTGTGACCTGTCGTCGCCGCTGGTGGCCCGCCGCCTGCTGGTGGGCGGGATCGCGCTCGTGGTCCTGGCGTGGGCCATCGCGTTGCCCCTGCTGTACGGGCTGGGCGGTATCCACACGCTGGCCGCGGCCGGGGACTTCGACGACGGCCCGGCGTCGTCCTTCCTCCTGTGGGACGGGGACGATCTCGACCCGATCAGCTCGTGGTGGTGGCTCGCACTGCCCGCGTCACACTCCACCAGCTGGATCGACATGATCGACACGGTCGGTTCCGCGATGGCGGTGATCGGAGGCTCACTGCTCCTGGTGCGCGTTCCGCTGGTCGCGCGTCTGCTGCGGCCGATCACGGTGGTGGGGACGATGGCTCTCACGATCTACACCGCGCACGTGCTGGTGCTCGCCACCGGCGTGCTGGACGACGAGCCCGGGCTGCTGTACCTCCTGCTGATCGTCGGCGCGGGCGTGTTCGCGCTGCTGTGGCGGCGGTTCGTGGGGCAGGGCCCACTGGAGAGGCTCGTGGCGGAACTCTCGGGCACGGCACGACGAGCCGTGCTCACCGCCCGCCCGGTCGAGCGGCGCGTGTAGCGCCGCAACCCGGCGACGTGGCAACCGGCGTGATCCGCGGGGGCGGACCTGCACCGGCTGCCACGTCGCCGTGACGTGTCGCCGTGACGTGTCGCGGCGGCGCCTCAGCTCCGGTCGAACTCCCGTGCACCCAGCGCCCGGACGATCCCGGCGCGGCCCTCGGACACGAGCCGCCGCAGTGCGGGCGGGTGTGACTCGTCGGCCAGCCAGGCGTCCGCGACCGCCACCGTGGACTGCTCGACGGCCCAGGACGGGAACAGTCCGAGTACCACCGACTGAGCCCGCTCGCTGGTGCGCCGTGACCACACCTCGGCCACGTCGTCGAAGTAGCGCTGGACGTAGGCGCCGAGCATGCCGCGCTGCGCAGGGTGACTGAAGCCGCTGATGATGGCTTCCTGCACGGCGTTGGGGATGTCGTCGTCGTGCACGGCACGGGCCCAGGCCCGTTCCTTCGCCTCGGCCGTTGGCACCAGCGCGCGGGCCCGCTCGGCCTGCCGCTGGCCGGTGGAGGTGGGGTCGCGCCGCAGCTCCTCGTCGATCTCGGCCTCGCCGGCGGCTCCGTGGGCGACCAGTGCGTGCAGCAGCCGCCAGCGCAGGTCGGTGTCCAGCGTGAGCCCGTCGGGAACGTCGGGGTTGTTCTCCGGTTGGCGCAGCCAGCCCGCCATCCGGTCGACCACGCTGCTCGGCAGCACGCTCGCGGCGAGCGCGTTGACCGTGGTGAGCTGGGCGTCGGAGCCCGCCGGGGCGGTGTCGAGCCGGAACCGCAGTGCGTCGACGAGCAGCGGCCAGCCGCGGTCGCCCGCCCACCGGGCCTCGGCGTAGGAGGCCAGTGCGGTCTGGGCCTGCAACAGCAACCGCTGCACGACCCCGATCTCGGACTCGGCCCCGAAGCCGCCCGCGACGAGCGCGACGAAGTCGCGTGCCTTGAGCTCGGCCTCCCTGGTCATCTCCCAGGCCGCCGACCAGCACAGGGTGCGTGGCAGCGGTTCGGCGATGTCGCCGATGCGATCGACGAGCGTGGCGAGCGAGTCGGGATCGAGGCGCAGCGCGCAGTAGGTGAGGTCGTCGTCGTTGACCAGCACGAGCTTGCCCCGCGGCACGCCGACCAGCTCCGGCACCTCGGTGCGCTCACCGGTGACGTCGACCTCCACCCGGTGGGTGCGGACGAGCTTGCTCCCGGCCTCCTCGTCGGTGTCGTCGTAGACGCCGACCGCGATCCGGTGGGTGCGCACCTCACCTGCTCCCGGCCGGGCACCGCCCTGCACCACCTCGAAGCGGGTGAACCGGCCCTCCGCGTCGACCTCGAACGACGGCCGCAGCAGGTTCAGCCCGGTGGTGCGCAGCCACTGGGCGCCCCAGCCGGAGAGGTCGCGGCCCGACGACTTCTCGAGCGCTCCCAGCAGGTCGTCGAACGTGGCGTTGCCCCAGGCGTGCGCCTCGAAGTAGCTGCGCAGCCCGGCGAGGAACGGTTCGAGCCCGACGTAGGCGACGAGCTGCTTGAGCACCGAGGCGCCCTTGGCGTAGGTGATCCCGTCGAAGTTCACCTCGACGGCCTGCAGGTCGGGGATGTCGGCCGCCACCGGGTGGGTGGAGGGCAGCTGGTCCTGCCGGTACGCCCACGACTTCTCGACGTTGGCGAACGTGGTCCAGGCCTCGGTGTACTCGGTGGCCTCCGCCTGGCAGAGCACGGACGCCCAGGTGGCGAACGACTCGTTCAGCCACAGGTCGTCCCACCAGCGCATGGTGACGAGGTCGCCGAACCACATGTGCGCCATCTCGTGGAGCACGGTCTCGGCGCGGCGCTCGTAGAGGAAGCGTGTGACGCGGGAGCGGAAGACGTAGTCCTCCAGGAACGTCACCGCGCCGGCGTTCTCCATGGCGCCGGCGTTGAACTCCGGCACGAACAGCTGGTCGTACTTGCCGAACGGGTACCGCACGCCGAAGTTGCGGTGGTAGAAGTCGAAGCCCTGCCTGGTCTCGGTGAACAACCGGTCGGCGTCCATGTGCGGGGCGAGCGAGGCGCGGCAGTAGATGCCGAGCGGGATCTCGCCGTGCGCGTCGGAGTAGGTGGCGTGCCAGTCGGCGTAGGGGCCGGCGATCAGGGCCACCAGGTAGGTGCTCATGATCTCGCTGGTGGCGAAGCGGTGCACCGCGGCACCGCCCTCTCCCTCGCCGGTGTCCTCGATGACGGCGTTGGAGATGACCTTCCAGTCCGCGGGCGCGGTGACCGTCAGCGTGTAGCGGGCCTTGAGGTCGGGCTGGTCGAAACAGGCGAAGAGCCGCTTGGCGTCGGCCGTCTCGAACTGCGAGTAGAGGTAGACCGCGCCGTCGACGGGGTCGACGAAGCGGTGCAGGCCCTCGCCCGTGTTCATGTACCGGCCCGTGGCCTCCACCCGCAGCTCGTTCTCGGCGGCGAGCGAGGGCAGGGCGATGCCGTCGTCCTCGCGGTAGCCGGAGACGTCGAGCGACTCGCCGTTCAGGGTGGCCGAGGCGACCTCGGCCCCCACGAAGTCGATCCAGCTGTCGGCACCGGGCTCGCTGGACCGGAAGCGGACGGTCGTGGTGGTGGTGAACGTCGCCTCGCCGGCCATCGCTTGTCGACCGGCGAGCCCGCCGCCGTCGGTCAGGTCGAGCTCGACCGTGTAGTCGGCGACCTCCAGCAGCGCGGCCCGCCGCTCGGCGTCGGCACGGGTCAGGTTGGGCGGGGGCATGCGGTCTCGGTACTCCTACCTCGGGTCGGCACAACACGGCACAGTGGCTGTCGATCCAACCACGACTCCGCGCCCGATGCGGCCGAGATCGGTGGAACGGGAATCCCGTCATGGATGCCCGGGTTGCTGTGGATGGCTAACCACTGCGCGTGTTCGATGGGAGAAATCCGTGACGAGCTCCGAGACTGCCCACGTCGACTTCTGGTTCGACCCGCTCTGCCCCTGGGCCTGGATCACGTCCCGCTGGATGCTGGAGGTTCGCGAGGTCCGCGACGTCCGGATCGACTGGCACGTGATGAGCCTGTCCGTGCTCAACGAGGGCCGCGATCTCCCGGAGAACTACCGCGAGACGATGGACCGCGCGTGGGCGCCGGTGCGCGTGGCGATCGCCGCGGCCCGTGACCACGGCCCGGAGATCCTCGAGCCGCTCTACACCGCACTCGGCACCCGCATCCACAACCAGGGCAACAAGGACTTCGAGGTCGTCATCAAGGAGGCGCTGGCCGAGCTGGAGCTGCCTGCGTCGCTGGCCGACGCGGCCACCAGCACCGAGTTCGACGAGGAGCTGCGCGCCAGCCACAACCGCGGCATGGAGCCGGTGGGCCTGGACGTGGGCACCCCGACGATCCACATCGACGGCGTGGCCTTCTTCGGTCCCGTGATCTCCAGGATCCCGCGCGGCGAGGAAGCAGGCCGCATCTTCGACGGTGCCCGGCTGCTGGCCAACTACCCGCACTTCTTCGAGCTCAAGCGGACCCGCACCGAGGGCCCCGAGTTCGACTGATGAGCACGTGACAGCGCTCCCGCACGCCGATCCGGTGGGCGGGAGCGCTGCCCGGGAGAAGCGTGAGCCCCGGTGGATCAGTAGCGGGCGATCACAGCGTCGCGCAGCACGCCCGTCTCCAGCTCCATCTCCCTGAGGCGGTTCTTCACGAGGTCACCGATGCTGACCATGCCGACCAGCTCGCCGTCGACCACGACGGGCAGGTGGCGGTAGCGGCCGGCGGTCATCCTGGCCATCGCCTTGGCCACCGTCTCGTCGGGGGCGCAGGTGCTGACATGGCGGGTCATGACCTCGCTGACCTGTTTGGTGAGCAGAGCGGCGCCGTCCCGGCCGAGCGCGCGGACGATGTCGCGCTCGGACACGATGCCGCGGATCGCGCGGTTCTCGTCGCACACGAGGACGGCTCCGACGCCGAGCCGTCCCAGTCGTTCGACGACCTCGCCCACCGTGAGCCACGGCAGCACGGAATGCACGGTCCGCCCCTTTGCGGTGAGAATGTCCGAGATCTTCATTTGCTCTCCGCCTTCTCAATCGTCGTCATAGCACTCCCAACAGATGATCCTCCGTCACCCCCTCTTACGGGTGGCTCGGTCGCCCTGGTCACCCTCACGGCGTACGACTGGTGAGGAATGCCGGAATCGGTGCGCCCAGCGGTCGTGGGCAGCCGGAGGAGTCCGTCCCGGGTGACCGGTAACGGACGTGAACTGTGCCGGGGACGAGTCCCGTGGCCGGTGAGCGCGTTCGGAGCGGCTTGACCTGCGCGGGCCCGGCACCGGCCGGCACGTGCCGGCGGGTACCCCGATCGCGGGCTGCGCCGTTCGGCCCCGGGCGGCTCACCCGTCTGCCTAGCGTCCGCCCGTGCCTCGCCCGCTCCCCTCCGGTGCCGTACTGCCGCCGGTGCTCGCCGCGCTCGCCGCGGCCGTCGTGCTGGGCGCCGTCTTCGGGGCCCGTGCTGTGGGGGAGGCCGCCGTGGAGGCAGGCGCCAGTGTGCCGGGATGCGACGGCTACGTCACCGGCGCGGCGGTGCGGGCGCGCAGCGGTACGAGCGCCGAGCCGGGCAGCGGGACGCTCGCCGAGGCGTTGCAGAGGTGCCGGGACCGCGCCATGCCGCCGACCGCACCGTCCCCGCCACCCCCCGCTCCTCCGCCCTCCGAGGCTCCCCGGCCCGCCCCTCCACCGCCCACGGCTGCCCCGGCGGCCGGCGACCCGGTGTGGGACCGGCTGGCCGACTGCGAGTCGTCCGGCAACTGGGCGATCGACACCGGCAACGGCTACTCCGGAGGGCTGCAGTTCGATGCCGCCACCTGGCGGGAGTACGGGGGCGGCGAGTTCGCCGTCGCGGCGCACCGGGCCACGCGGGAGCAGCAGATCACCGTCGCCGCCCGGGTGCGTGACGACCGGGGAGGGTACGGGTCGTGGCCTGCATGTGCGCGCAAGCTGGGCCTGCCGTCGTGACCGTGCCGTGGTCACGGAGCGCGACCGGGACCGCGTGCACAGCAGCAGTAGTGGTCATCGCTACCCTGACGGGCGATGAGCGAGCGCTCGCAGTCCGAAGAGACCCCCATCCGCGTCGGCAATAGGTATCGCCTGGACGAGCGGATCGGGGCTGGTGCCATGGGCGCTGTGTGGCGCGGCACCGACGAGCTGCTCAACCGCACGGTCGCCGTCAAGGAGCTGCTCGCCGCCGCGGTCGCCCCCGGGCCGGGAGGCGAGGACGCCCTGGAGGAGTCGCGCCAGCGGATCCTGCGGGAGGGCCGGATCGGCGCGCGGCTGCAGCACCCTCATGTCATCAGCATGTTCGACGTGGTGGTGCACGAGGACCGGCCGTGGCTGGTGATGGAGTACCTGCCATCGAAGTCGCTGGCCCAGGTGCTCGGCGAGAAGGGTGCGCTGGAGCCGCGGGAGGTCGCCGACGTGGGCCGCCAGGTCGCCGACGGGCTGGCCGCGGCCCATGTGGCGGGGGTGGTGCACCGCGACGTCAAGCCGGGCAACGTGCTCCTCGCCGAGGACGGGCGCGTCAAGCTCACCGACTTCGGCGTCTCCCGCGCCGTCGACGACGTGCAGCTCACCCGCACCGGCCTGATCGCGGGCACCCCGGCGTTCCTCTCGCCGGAGGTCGCGAGGGGCGGCGAGCCGACGGCGGCGTCCGACGTGTTCGCGCTCGGCGCCACGCTGTACGCGGCGGTGGAAGGCACCCCGCCGTTCGGTCTCGACGACAACGCGTATGCGCTCCTGCACAAGGTCGCGATGGGTGACGTGCGCACCCCGAAGCAGTCCGGCCCGCTCACCGGCGTGATCATGTGGCTGCTCAACACCGATCCCTCCGAGCGTCCCTCGGCCACGCAGGCCCGCGACGCGCTCGCCGCGGTCGCGGAGGGCCGTTCCGGCGGTCCGGCGATGCCTGCTGCGATGCCGGCGGCGCTCACGGCCACCAGGGTCGCCACCACCGCCGCGATGGAAGCCGTGCCGCCGGCGGCGGCGCCGCCACCGGGCCCACCGTCCACTCCGGTCGCGCCGATGCAGCACCCGGAGCCCGGTCCCCGCCGCAGGCCGCGCATGCCCGTGGTGCTCGCCATCCTGGCGGTGCTGCTGGTGGGCGGCGGCATCACCGCCGCCATCCTGGCGTCGCGCGGCGGCGGCGACGCGGCCACGCCCCCTGCCGTCCCGCCCGCCGCCAGCGCTACGGAGGCACCGCCGACCGCCAGCGCCGAACCGAGCGTGGAGCCCACGACTCCCCGCACGGAGCCGAGCCGCACGCCGAGCCGCACGCCGGAGCCCACCACCGGGTCGGAGCCACCGCCTGCCGACCAGGCGCCGCCCAGCGACCCGGTCGCGTTCGTCCAGAACTACTACTCCCTGCTCCCGGGCAACACCGACGCGGCGTGGGCACTGCTGAGCCCCACCGCGCAGCAGCAGTCCAACGGGCGGAGCGGCTTCGACGGCTTCTACGCGACGCTGCGGTCGGTGGGTGTGGAGAACGCCCGGCAGGTCGGCGACAGCACCGTGGAGGCCACGGTGGTGTTCACGGAGAAGAGCGGCACCACCACCCGCGAGGCCTACCGGTTCGTCATCGGAACCGACGACGACGGCCGGACGATCATGGAGTCGTTCAGCAAGTAGCCGGGAGAGGGGAGCGGACCGCTCAGGCGGTCTGCTCCCCCACCTCGTTCAGGTGCGCGGTGACCCACCGCACCACCTCACGGACGAACACCATCTTGTTCTCGGTGCCGCGTACCTCGTGGCCCTCGTCCGGGAACAGCAGGAAGCCAGGAGACGCCCCGCGCTCGCGCAGTGCGTCCACCACCTGCTGGGCCTCCACGAGCGGCACGTTCGTGTCGTGGGTGCCGTGCACCACCAGCAGCGGCGCGGTGATCCGGTCGACGCGGTGGATGGGGGAGAGCTCCCGCAGCAGCGCGGCGTCGGTGTGGGGGTGGCCGTACTTGGTGGTGGCCGCCTCGGCGATCCACGGCTCGGTGCAGGCGTAGAACGTGGCGAAGTCGGAGATGCCGCAGATGTCAACGCCCACGGCGAACAGTTCCGGGAACCAGGCCAGCGAGACGAGCGCGAGGTAGCCGCCGTAGGACCGGCCGGACACACCGACGCGGCCCGGGTCGGCGAGCCCGGCCGAGACGAGGAAGTCGACGGCGGCCCGCACGTCGGTGATGGCGACGAAGCGCCGGTCGTGGTCGTCGGCGGAGGCGAAGCTGCGTCCGTAGCCACCCGACCCGCGGACGTTCGGAGCGAAGACGGCGACGCCCTCGGCGAGCAGCGCCTGGAACAGGGGTTGGAAGGTGGGCCGCTCCTGGGCCTCAGGGCCCCCGTGCAGCCACAGCAGCGTGGGGAGCGGTCCGAGCACACCTGACGGCCGGAACAGCCACCCGGACAGCAGCAGCCCGTCCTCCGCCCGGAACTCGTGCAGCGTGGGCGGCACGAGCGCGTCGTCGGCGTTCGCCACCGCAGGCAGGAGCGGCGTGGCGTCGGCGTACGTGTCGAGCCCGATCCGGCTCAGGTGCGGCGGCACGGTGGAACCCTCGTCGGCGGCGAGCAGGGCTCGGCCGTCCCGGCTGAACGCCAGCCCGGTGACGACGTCGCCGGGCACGGGCACCACGGGCTCGAGCATCCCGGAGCGCAGGTCCAGCAGTTCGACCTCGCTGCGCCCGTCGACGTTCCAGACCAGCGCGGCGCGCACGCCACCGGGGTCGAGCGCCACGAGGTCGAGGTCGTCGTCGGGACGCTCGGCGATCGCGTAGACGGTGGACACGCCGCTGCTGCCCCGCAGGGTGACAGCGAGCAGTGCGGGCCGCTCACGGCCCGCGTCGCTGTGGACGTAGAGCTGACGGCCGGTGACGCCGAACCGCGCGTCCGCGACGGTGGCGCCGCCGGGTAGCAGCTCCGTGCGGCGACCGGACCGCAGGTCGACCAGTTCGAGACGGCGCTCGCCGCGGCGTCCGAGCCGGACCACCGCGCGCCTGCCGTCGCCGCTCACGGCGCAGACCTTGGCGGCCGGGCCGGCGGCGAGCACGGTGGAGGTGCCGTCGCGCAGGTCGATCAGGCAGGCCTGCCCGTCGCCCGCGCCTTCCGGGAAGACCGTGATGCCGAGCTGCCGGCCACCGTGCGACCACGCCCCGAGCGTGACGGCCGCCGCCCCGGGCGCGAGCTCACGCGTCTGCATGCCGTCGGGGGCGAGCAGCTGGACGCGCGTGCGCTCGCCGCCGTACAGGGCGGTCTGACACGCCAGCCAGGTGCCGTCTGGTGACCAGGTGAGGGCCTGCACGTCGCCGTCGGTGGGCAGCGGGGCGTCGGGTTCGACGATCGGGCCGCCGTCGGGGGGCAGCGGTGCCACCCAGGCGCGTGGCCTGCCGTCGCGGTCGGAGACCCAGGCGATCATCGCCCCGTCGGGCGAGGGCACCGGGTTGAGGTAGGCCGTGGGGAACAGATGGCCGTAGGAGGCGCCGGCGAGGTGCGCGTCGGCACCACCTGCCAACTGCGCGAGTCGCCGCTCGGTGAAGTCCGACACCCCTACATGGTCCATTTCCCTACAGCCCCCTCTCCTGAAGCCACATCTCGAGCAATGCCACCTGCCACAACGCATTCGATCCGAGGTTGGTTCGCGCGGTGTTCGGATCGGCGAGCATTGTGTCCAACCAGTCCCGGCGCACCAGACCGCGGGCCTTCGCCACGGGGTCGGTGACGGCGTCGCGTACCCGGTCGAGGAACGGTCCCTCGAGGTGTCGGATCGCCGGCACCGGAAAGTACCCCTTCGGCCGGTCGATGATCCCGTCGGGGACCACGCCACGCGCGGCTTCCTTCAGCACACCCTTCCCGCCGTGGGCGAGCTTGAGCTCCGGGGGACAGGCCGCGGCCAGCTCCACGAGCTCGTGGTCCAGGAAGGGGACGCGGGCCTCCAGGCCCCACGCCATCGTCATGTTGTCCACGCGCTTCACCGGGTCGTCGACCAGCATCACCGTGGAGTCCAGCCGGAGCGCGGCGTCGAGTGTCTCGTCGGCGCCCGGGGCGCCGAAGTGCTCGGCGATGAACGCGCGGCTCGGGTCGTGGTCGAGCAGCCACTCCGGTTCGAGGATCCCCGCGAGGTCGGAGTGGGGCCGGTCGGTGAACTGCTCGGCGTAGGCCGCGACACCGCGGTCGCGGGGCACCCCGGCCAGCGGCGGGTACCAGCTGTACCCGGCGAACACCTCGTCGGCGCCCTGCCCGGACTGCACGACCGTGACCGACTTCGACACCTCCTGCGACAGGAGGTAGAACGCGACGCAGTCGTGGCTGACCATCGGTTCGGCCATCGCCGTGATGGCCTCGTCGACGGCGGGCAGCATCCGCGCGGGGTCGACGAGGATCTGCTGGTGGTCGGTGCCGAAGTGCTCGGCGACGAGGTCGGAGTACTCGAACTCGTCGCCTGCCTCGCCCGCCGCCGCGTGGAACCCGACGCTGAACGTCTTGAGGCCGGTCTGGCCCTCGGCGGCGAGCAGCGCGACGACCAGCGAGGAGTCGAGCCCGCCCGAGAGCAGCACGCCGACGGGGACGTCGGCCACCATGCGCCTGCGCACCGCGACCCTGAGCGACTCCAGCACCGCGTCGCGCCAGTCGTGTGCGGTCATCCCGGAGTGCTCGGGACGGCGGGTGTGCTCAGGGCGCCAGTAGACGTGGTCGGTGCTCGTGCCGTCCGGCCTGATGGTCCGCACGGTGGCCGGGGGGAGCTTGCGTACCCCGCTCAGGATGGTGCGCGGGGCCGGCACCACCGAGTGGAAGCTCATGTAGTGGTGCAGGGCGACCGGGTCGATCGAGGTGTCGATGCCGCCGCCCTCGAGCAGCGCGGGGAGCGAGGACGCGAACCGCAGCCGTCCCGAGCCCTCGGTGAGGTAGAGCGGCTTGATGCCCAGCCGGTCGCGGCCCAGCGTCAGCACGCCGGTGTCGCGGTCGGCCACGGCGAAGGCGAACATGCCCAGGAAGCGTTCGACGCACGCCGGGCCCCAGTGCTTGAACGCCTTGAGCAGCACCTCGGTGTCGGACGTGGAGAAGAAGCGGTAGCCGGCGGCCTCCAGCTCCTTGCGCAGCTCCCGGTAGTTGTAGATGAGCCCGTTGAACACGGCGGCCAGCCCGAGCTCGGGGTCGACCATCGGCTGGGCCCCGCGCTCGGAGAGGTCGATGATCTTCAGCCGGCGGTGGCCGAGCGCGATCGCACCGGTCGAGTACACCCCTGACCCGTCGGGCCCACGGCGGTGCATCTCGGCGGTGATCCGGGCGACGGCCTCCACATCGGGATCACCGCCGTCGAACCGGATCTCACCGGCGATACCGCACATGCGCGCGTCCTCTCGCTCGTCGGCCGCCCGGCGCGTCCGGACGTCGAGGGTTGAGTGGACGATGCGGTGGCCCGCCTGCGCAACCCACGGTTTGTTTCCAGTGTGTGACCAGAATCTCTCTGGACTCAGCGTGATGGACTTGCGCCATGAACGAACCGACTCTCGGCGTCACGTTCCGTCCGCAGTCACCACCCGAACGTCTCCGTGAGGTGGCAATCGCCGCCGAGGCCAGCGGCGTGAGCGAGCTCTGGCTCTGGGAGGACTGCTTCCTGGAGGGCGGGCTCACCGCGGCCACCGCGGCGCTGGCCTGGACCGAGCGGCTGCACGTCGGCGTGGGCCTGCTGCCCGTCCCGCTGCGGAACCCCGCCGTGGCCGCGATGGAGATCGCCACGCTCGCCCGGCTGTTCCCCGGCCGGTTCCTGCCCGGGCTCGGGCACGGTGTCCTGGACTGGATGGGTCAGGTGGGGGCCAGGGCTGCGTCGCCGATGACCCTCCTGCGTGAGCACAGCAGCGCCGTCCGCCACCTGCTGCACGGCCGGACCGTCGACGTAGACGGCCGCTTCGTCCACCTGGAGCGGGTGGCGCTCGACTGGCCACCCCAGATCGTGCCGCCGCTGCTGATCGGAGGCAGGGGACCGAAGACCCTGCGGCTGGCCGGCGAGGTCGCCGACGGCGTCATCCTCGACTGCATCAGCTCGGCGAGCCAGGTCCGCGACGCTCGGGAGCACGTGGCGGAGGGCCGGGCAGCGGCCGGCCGGACCGGGGCGTTCCGCACCGTCGTGTACATCGAGCTGGACACCGCCTCCGCCGGGCTGCAGGGGCAGGTCGACGACTGGGCAGGCCAACTCGGAGCCGTGGGTGCCGACACCGTGGTGTTCCAGGGGACGGGCGAGAACCCCGACCCCCGACCGCTGCTGGAGGCCTGCGGCTCCCGGTAGCTCCGCCTGCCCGCCGTCAGCGCAGTACCCAGGTGTCCTTCGCCCCGCCGCCGCGTGAGGAGTTGACGATCATGCTGCCGGCCGGCGCGACCCGGCTGAGCGCCGCCGGAAGCACGTCCACCTGGGTGCGGTCGCCCAGCCGGGACTGCAGCACGAACGCCCGCAGGTCCACGGCGCGCGGCTCCAGCCTGCCGCCGGAGAACGTCGGGTGGGTGGACAGCCTCACCAGGTCCTGCGCCACCCATCCGGCGGGATCGGCGCGCACGGCGTCGGCCAGTGCCGCGAGCTCGGCACGGTCGGCGTGCGGCCCGATCACGATGCCCTGCCCGCCGTACCCGTCCACGGGCTTGAGCACGAGCTCGTCGAGCCGGTCGAGCACCTCGGCCCGGCTGTCCGCGTCGACGCACGGGTAGGTGGGGACGTTGTCGAGCAGGACGTCCTCGCCCAGGTAGTAGGAGATCATCTGCGGCACGTAGGCGTAGACGAGCTTGTCGTCGGCCACGCCGTTGCCCATCGCGTTGAGCAGGGCGACGTCGCCCCGGGCCACCGCGTTGCACAGCGCCCGTCCGATCGGGCGCATGTCGGCGCCCTTGGCGCCCAGCAACGCGCGCTCGTCGAGACGTCGGTAGAGAGCGGAGAGCCGCTGCCGTGCGCCGGAGCCCACGAGGTAGACGCCGTCCTCGGTGACCTGCAGGTCCCGGGGCGTCACCAGCGGGATGCCCATCCGCTCGGCGAGGAGCCGGTGCTCGAAGTAGGCCGAGTCCGCCTGCCCGGCCGAGAGCAGGGCGACCTCGCCGAGAGCGGGGTCGTCGGACTCGGTCGCCGAGAGCAGGGCCGAGTGCAGCTGACCCGGCACCGGCTCCAGCCCCACGACGCCAGCCGGTGGCTCCAGGTCGGGCATCACGCTGCGGACGAGGCGCCTGCTCGTGATCGAGTAGCCGATGCCGGAGGGCACCCGCAGGTTGTCCTCCAGCACGAGCCAGTGGTCGGCCCGGTCCCGGACGAGGTCGATGCCGGCCACCGCGATGCGCACGGCGTCGGCCGGGAAGAGCCTGCCGAGCCGGCTGCGGCCCGGTGCGTCGCGCACGACCTGGGCCGGGATCACCCCGTCGGTGACGATCTGCTGCTTGCCGTAGACGTCGCGAACGAACTCCTCCAGCGCCCGTACCCGCTGCGTGAGCCCGGCGGTGAGGCCTGCCCAGTCCTCGGCGGTGACGATGCGCGGGATGAGGTCCAGCGGGAAGAGCCGGTCCGGTTCCCCGTCGCCGACCCGGAACGTGACGCCCCGGGCGCGCTGCTCGGTGCGCAGCGCCGACTCGGCTGCCGTGAGGCCACGCGGCCCGAGCCGGTCCAACGCCCGGAACATCCAGCCGTAGTGGGGCAGCACCGTGCCACCCGCGCTGACGGCCTCGTCGAACGCGCGGGTGTCAGAGCCGTCGGCGTGGTAGCCGAGGAGCAGCTGAGGGGTGCTGGGGACGGTGGGCGCCGGCTCGTGAGCGGGCGCGCGGCCCTGCGTGTGGGCGAGCAGCGCGTCGACCACGTCGGTGAGCTCACCGCGGCGGCCGAACGCCCGGCGTTGCACGGCGGCGCCACTGCCGCGGGCCAGCGTGGCCTGCGACAGCTCCAGCACCTGCTCCCAGTCGCCGAGCTCCTCAAGCTGGGGCCGGAGCTGGTTGACGAGCTGGCCCACCAGCAGCGGCGGCGACACCAGCGCCGGCCCGACGAGGTCGACGAGGTCGCCCTCCAGGCCGGAGCGGGCCGCTCGCCAGGTGGCGGCCCTCAGCAGCTCGTGGCGGGACTCGGGCAGCGGCAGCCCGGCCGCGAAGTCCTCCCTGGCCTTGCCGACCAGCGCACGGAAGAGCCCGGCGATGAGCACCACGTCGTCGACCTGGGGGCAGGCGTCACAGACCCGCAGCTCGACCGTGGGCAGGTGGGCGCTGGGCCGGATGTCGAAGTAGACCATCCCGGGGTCGCTGATCGTGCCGGACGCGATGAGGTCGGCGACCATGGCGTCGTACTCCGCCGCGGTGGACACCGTGGCAGGCGGACCCGCGGTGGGCCAGCGCGACCACACCATCGACCGGTAGCTGGCGTAGCCGGAGTCGTGGCCTCGCCAGTACGGCGAGCTGGCCGAGATGGCGAGCAGCAGCGGCAGATAGGGGGCGACGCGGCGGACCACCTGCACGGCCTCGTCGCGGTCGGGCACGTCGACGTGAACCTGGGCCCCGCAGATGTGCTGCTCCCGCACGAGCATCTGGTACTCGTGCTGCATCTTCTCGTAGCGGGCGCCCGCCGAGATGGCGTCCCCCGACAGCTCGGCGAGCGGGACGGTCCCGGCCGCCACCAGACCGAGGCCGAGGGGCTCGGCCACGGACTCCAGGGTGGAGCGCAGCCGGCGGAGGTGGCCGCGCAGCTCGTCGAGGGTGCCGCAGACGGGCGTGTTCGTCTCGACGAGGGAGCGCTGCAGCTCGGGCGCGAACTCGGCGCCGTCGAGCTGCGCGAGCAGCGACTCGACCTCGGGCGCGGCGTGGCGGGTCTCCAGGTCGACGACGTGGAACTCCTCCTCGACACCGAGCAGGGGGAGATCGCTCATGACGGCGACGCTAGGAGACGCGTGTTACGGCCGTGCTGCTGTGGTGCTACTCCGAGGTGCTGGCACACGCCTGCACTGTGCCCGTTCGTGCGCGACACGACACACCGCGACACCCGGTGATGGCTCGTTTCGTGTCATCTCGTCACTGGTAGGCGGCGTCGAAGAAAGCGAGCTCCAGATCGACTGCGCTGGTGAACAGCTCCCGCACCCGCTCCCGGTCGGCCGGTTCGAGGCCGGGGGCCACGCGGTCGAACTCGGACCGGAGGAACTCCACCCACGTCTCGAACGCGGAGCCGCGGTGCAGGTCGATCCACTCCCGCTGGAGGGGCTCGTCGGGAGCGGTGGCGTCGGGCCGCGTGGCCCAGTCCAGGTAGAGCCACTCGGCGACCAGCAGCACGGTGAGGCAGGAGGCGTAGTCGGCGCTGCGCCTTGCGCTGTCCATCAGCTCGATGAACGCCATCGTGGGTGCCAGCAGCACCGGCTCGGTGCGGTCGGGGAGGGGGACGTCGAGCACGTCGAGTGCCCTGGCGAAGAAGTCGTTCTCCTGGCCGGACACCACCCCGAGCTGGCGGGCGTGCACGATCCGCGCATCCGGGCGGTCGGCGGTGGCGACGGCGGCCCCCATCAGCGCCACGAACGCGTCGACGAACTGGTGGTCCTGCACGAGGTACGTGGTGAGCACCGGGGGTGGGACATCCCCACGCCAGATCTCCGTCACGAACCGGTGCTCCACGGCCGCGTCCCAGGTGGTGCCGGTCAGCTGCCGCAGCTCCGCACTGAACATCACCTCACGACCCTAGGCCGTGCCCGCCCGCAGCAGGCCGTCGACCAGCCGGGGTGCGACGGCACTCGTGTCCAGAGCCGCGGCGAGCGTGACGTCGGCGCCGTAGCCGTCGGCGATCAGCTCCCGGCCCGAGCCGGTGGTGGCCAGCACGCCGGCGAGGCCGCGGTCGCGTGCCGTGGCGAACTGGGCGGCGGCGAGCTCGGCCTCGGGGGAGCGCTCGGCTCCCGGCAGCGCCGCGGCGATCGCCCCCGCGCCGAGCGCGTCCTCCACGGCGACGCGCAGGGTGCCGCCCGGCCAGCGTTCCCCGGCCGGGACCAGCCCGATCGGCCCGCCCACCGCCAGCGCAGCGGCCGCCGTGGCCGAGGCGTTGCGCAGGCACCCGGCGAACAGCACCGCTCCGCTCCCGGCGACCGCGGCGCACAGCGTGGCGCCGTTGGGGGAGGGCAGCCCGAGCCGCGTGCCGGCCGGGAGGCCGACCAGCGAGGACGGTCGCAGTGACGGCCCGGTGCCCGACCGGGGGCCGGCGGGCTGCACGCCGAGGGAGCGGGCCTGGGCCTCGGCGGTGCCGCGGTCGGCGGAGAGCTGCGGGAGGACCGCGGCGCCCCGCCCGACCGCGACGTCTACCGAGGTGCAGAACGACAGCACGTCGACGATCACCACCACGGCGCACTCGGCGGCCAGCAGTTCGGCGCCCTCCAGACCCCACTCCACCCGCACCCCGTACTCGCGCTGGCGGTGTTCCGGGCGGGCGTCGACGGGCATCGGGCCACCGTAGGTCCCGATCTTGCGACGAGCGACCGAGATCGACGCGCCAGGGGTGGGGCGCCGCCGGGGCCCCGCTCACGTCGATCTCGTCGGATGAACCTCCTCCGGCCGCGGTGTCCGCTGACCGACGCGGGGCGCGACGACCCGCAGGAACGGCAGCGCGACGAGCAGTGCGGCCGCAACCAGGAGAGCGCTGACCCAGACCGGGCCGAGGTGGCCGGCGCCGCCGCCGAGAGCCACTGCCGCGACGACAGGGCCGGCCGCTGCGCCGACGTTGAGTGCCGCGGTCGCGTACGACCCGCCCATGGTGGGGGCGCCGGCCACCTCGTAGAGCACCCTGGCGATCAGGGTGCTGCCCAGCGCGAAGGAGAGCGCGCCCTGCACGAACACGAGCACCAGCAGCGCCACCGGGTGGGCGGCCAGGGTCGCCAACGCGACCCAGCCGAGCAACAGCAACGGGCCGCCGACGGCGATCACGATGCCGGGGCGCCGATCCGAGAGCCGTCCCGCCACGGTGACACCGGCGAAGGAGCCCACGCCGAAGAGCACCAGCACGACCGAGACCCAGAGCTCAGGCAGGCCGGCGGTGCCGGTCACGATCGGCGCCAGGAAGGTGAACGTGGCGAAGGTGGCGGCGTTGACCAGGGCACCGAGCAGCATGACCAGGACCGGCCGGGGCTTCGCGAGCTGGGCGATCTCGGTACGGAGGGAGGGGCCCGCCGGAGCGTTCGGTGCGGCCCCCCGCGCCCGGGCGGGGACGCCCTTCACGATGCCGATGGCAGCGGGGAGGCAGAGCAGCGCGATCGCCCAGAAAGTCGCCCGCCAGCCGAGCAGGGTGCCCAGCACCGAGCCGCCCGGAACCCCGGCGACGGTGGCCACCGTCGTGCCGGACAGCAGCACCGCCAGTGCACGTCCCTTCTGGTCCGCCGCGACGAGCGTGGCCGCGGTGCTCAGTGCGACCGCCAGGAATCCTGCGTTGGCCAGGGCGGCGATCCCCCGGCTGACCAGGAGACCCGCGAAACTCGTCGTGAGTGCGCCCACGACATGGGCGGCGGCGAACACCAGCACGAAGCCCAGCAGGGCCGCCCGCGCAGGCCGGCGGCGCGCCAGCGCCGCCATCAGGGGCGCACCGACGATCATTCCGGCCGCGAACGCCGAGGTCAGAAGGCCGGCGGCGCCGACAGACACATCAAGGCTGGTGGCGATGTCCGGCACCAGGCCGGCGAGCATGAACTCCGAGGTGCCCATGGCGAAGACCGCCACGGCAAGCAGATAGAGCGGAAGAGGCATCGAGAACTCCGGGGTGAGAGAACCAGAAGGAGGCGTCTCGTCACCGCGGCCAGCGCCCAGGAGGTACCCACAGCGGCCACCCCCGGCAGCAGAGGCTGCCGGGGTGCGAACCAGGACTCAGCTGGTCAGGGGGCTGACGGCGTGACCGGCAGCCCCACCCTGGATGCCTCGGGGCTCGACATGGCGCAGACCGTACTCACAGCGGCCCCACATCGCGCACCGGATTCCCCGGTCCACGCGGCGTCGCCTAGACGTCGATGGGCGAGCCGAGGGACACCACCTGGTGCGGCGGGAGGCCGAAGTACGTGGCCGGGCTCACCGCGTTGCGGCTCATGACGCAGAACAGCCGCTTGCGCCAGCGCGACAGGCCCGGCTCCCCGGTGGGGGTGATCGTGATGCGGCTGAGGAAGTAGGTGGCGTGCTTGAAGTCGAGGTCGAGGCCCTTCTGGCGGGCGAGCCGCAGCGCGGCGGGCACGTAGGGCTTGTCCTGGTAGCCGAACCGCACGGTGAGGTGGAAGATCCCGTCGTCCGGGACGCAGGCGGCGTCGATCTCCAGGCGCTGGGACCGGGGTACGTGCGGGATCGCCACGTTCTGCACGTTGAGGACCAGCACGTGCTCGTGGAGGACGTGGTTGTAGCGGACGTTGTGGCGCAGCGCGAGCGGCGTGGTGCCTGCGTTCGCATTGAGGAACACCGCGGTGCCCGGCACGCGGATCGGGGGGTCGTCGGAGGTGGCGACCCCGCGGACGAAGTCCTCGAGCGGCCCTTCCTGCTCGGTGCGCTTGCGCGTGACGATCTCGCGGCCGCGGTGCCACGTCATGAGGACGACGGCGACCGTGATGCCGACGATGAGCGGGAACCAGCCGCCCGAGAGCACCTTCGTCATGTTCGCCGTCAGGAACGCGAGTTCGACGACGAGCAGGGCACCGGCGCCGATGACCACGAGCCACATGGGCGTGCCCCAGCGCCGCCGGGCGACCACGAAGAACATGATGGTGGTGATCGTGAGGGTGCCGGTGACGGCGATGCCGTAGGCCGAGGCCAGTGCGGTGGACGACCCGAAGCCGATCACCAGGCCGATCACGGCCACGAACAGCACCCAGTTCACGGCGGGCACGTAGACCTGGCCGACCTCCTTCTCCGAGGTGTGCCGGATCGTGAGGAACGGCAGGTAGCCCAGCTGCACGGCCTGGCGTGCCATCGAGAACGTGCCCGTGACCACGGACTGGGAGGCGATCACGGCGGCCGCCGTGGCCAGTATCAGCAGCGGGTACTGGCCCCACGACGGCGCCAGCCGGAAGAAGGGGTTGTCCGCGGCGCGGGGGTCGGAGAGCACGATCGCCCCCTGGCCCAGGTAGTTGAGGATCAGCGCAGGGAACACCACCGCGAACCAGGCGTTGCGGATCGGGCGGCGGCCGAAGTGCCCGATGTCGGCGTAGAGCGCCTCCGAGCCCGTGATCGCCAGCACCACCGACCCGAGGGACAGGAACGCCGTGGCGAAGTCGTGGAAGAAGAAGGCGACGGCGTAGGTCGGCGACAGTGCCCTGAGGATCCCGGGCTGCGCGATCACGTGCACGAGCCCCAGCACGCCCATCACCACGAACCAGAGCAGCATGACCGGGCCGAACGCCTTCCCGACCGCTCCGGTACCGAAGCGCTGGAAGTAGAACAGGGCCGTCAGCAGCACGATCGCGATCGGCACGACCCACGTCCGCAGCCCCGGACTGGCCACCTCCAGGCCCTCCACCGCGCCGAGCACGGAGATCGCAGGCGTGATCATCCCGTCGCCGAAGAACAGCGCCGCTCCGAGGACGCCCAGCCCGATCAGCAGCCACCGCGTCCGGGCGGCGAGTCGCTTCACCTGCTGGATGAGCGAGATCAGCGCCATCGTGCCGCCCTCGCCGCCGTTGTCGGCCCGCGTGACCAGGCTGACGTACTTGACGCTGACGATGATGGTGATCGTCCAGAACACGAGTGAGAGCACGCCGTAGACCGAGGCGGGGTCGGGCGTGAGCCCGCGGGTCTCGGTGAAGGTCTGCTTCAGTGCGTAGAGCGGGCTCGTGCCGATGTCGCCGTAGACGATTCCCAGCGCTCCGAGCGCCAGCACACCCGCACCGGTCTTCCGTGCCGAGGACGACGGCGGTCCCTGTGCCGGACCGGAGCCGGCCGATTCCGGAGCGGTTTCCGGGGTCGAGACCATCAGGCGAGGTAGCGGGTCACGTGGTCCATGTGGCCCCATTCTGCCCCTCTGACGTGCGCAAAGGGACTGAGCAATCCGTCACCGGATACGGTGGCCGGTCTCCGCGCAGGAGTACCCGCCGAGCGCTTCCACCTCGGCGCGGAAGGCGGGGCGCTCCAGCAGGGCCCACAGCGGCGCGAGCATCGCGTCGTCCAGGCCGGATGTGCGCAGCACGAGGTCGTAGGGCTCGCGGGCGACGGGCACGAAGTCCAGGCCGAAGGCCCGGGCGGCGGCCAGGATGCCGAGCCCGGTGTCGGCCCGGCCCGCCGCAACCGCGGCGGCCACCGCGAGATGGGTGTGCTCCTCCCGGGAGTAGCCGGTGACGGCGGCCGGGTCGAGGCCGCGCTGCCCGAGCTCGTGGTCCAGGAGGGCGCGGGTGCCCGCCCCGCGCTGCCGGTTGACGTACCGCACGTCCTTGCGCACCAGGTCGTCCACGCCGGACAGGCCGAGTGGGTTGCCCGGAGCCACGATCAGCCCCTGGTCGCGGTGCACGAGCCGGATCACGGCGATCTTGTCGCCGTCGAGGATCTTGTCCACGTACGGCAGCGTGTACTCGCCGGTGGCCGGGTCCAGCAGGTGCGAGCCCGCGATGTGGCAGAGCCCGTCGCGCAGCGCCACGAGCCCGCCGAGCGACCCGACGTTGGACGAGGCCAGCGTGACCAGCGGGTCGTCGGCCCGCAGCGCGGACGCGGCCACGTCCAGCACGAGGTCGTGGGAGCCGATGGCCACGATCGTGCGGCCGATCTCGCCGAGGCCCCGCAGCAGTTCGACCCGCACGTGCTCACCGGCGTGGTGGCCCTCCAGCCCGGCCGGGACGACGAGCAGCCCGTCGGCGCGCACCAGCGACGTGAGCACCCCGGCGCCGCGCGGCAGCGGGGTGGCCACCACCTCGCCGCCGACGCGCCCGAGCCGCACCCGCACCCAGTCGTCCATCCCGACGTTCGAGGCGAGCTTGCGGGCCAGGCGGGCCGTGGTCGACGGCCGTTCGCGCGGTGCGGCCCCCTCGAGCGCGGCGAGCAGCGGCGTGGCGAAGATGTCGAACGTCAGCGAGGCGGACACCGGGTATCCGGGCGCGCCGAGCACCGGCGTGGCGTCCACGGCGCCGAGCACCACCGGGTGCCCCGGCCGGACGGCCACGCCGTGCACCGCGAGCGTGCCCGCGCCCGCGACGACCCGTGCCGTGTAGTCGTCGCGGCCCGCGCTGGACCCGGCGACGAGCACCACCAGGTCGGCCTCTGCGGCGGCGGCCCGCAAGGCCTCGGTGATCACCGCGGGGTCGTCGCGGACGATCGGCGTCACCCGCGCCTCGCAGCCCAGCTCACGCGCCTGCGCCGCGAGCATCAGCGAGTTGGTGTCGAGGATCTCGCCGGGGGCGGGTTCGGTGCCGATCGGGCGGATCTCGTCGCCGGTCGGGACGATCACCACGACCGGCGCACGTCGCACGGTGAGCTCGACGGCCCCCGCCGCCGCGGCTGCGGCCACGTCGACCGGCCGCAGCCGGTGGCCTGCCGGGAGCAGCAGTTCGGTGGCGCTGATGTCCTCACCGATCGAGCGCACGTGCTGGTAGGGCGGGGTGGCCGCGCGCACCTCGGCCGCGCCGTCGGCGGCGCGGTGCACGTGCTCGCGCATGACGACGGCGTCGTAGCCCTCCGGCATGGGGTCGCCCGTGTCGACGACGGCGAAGTCGGCGAGCAGGACCGGCGTGGTCTCCGCCGCGCCTACCGTGTCGGCGGCCCGGACCGCGATGCCGTCCATGCCGGCGGAGTCGAACGCGGGGGAGGAACGGTGGGCCCAGACCGGCTCCGCCGTCACGCGCCCGACGGCGTCGCCGACGGGCACCCGCACCACGTCCACGCGGGCCGGACAGCCCGCCGTAGCGCAGCCCTCGCGCCAGGCGTCGAGCGCCGCTGCGGCGGGGACGTCGGACACGAACGGCGAGTCGGCGACCACGTGAGCGACGGTACGACCCCGCACCGCAGGCCTGCGCATCGGGACTGCTCGGACGGGGTGCGCCCCGTCAGGTCGCCGGCGGCGGGGCGACCGCTTCGGCGACCAGCTGGTCGAGCAGGACGCGCAGGCGGGCCAGCGTGTCCTGCGCCTCGGCGACGGCGTAGCCGGCGACCAGCGTGCGCGGATCCCGGAAGGCGACACGGGTGGCGCCCGCCTCGGACCAGACCAGGATCCGCAGCGGAAGCTCGATACCGACCCGTGGGTCGGCCTGCATGAGCCCGGTGCCGACCGCGGGGTTGCCGAAGATCAGGACGACCTCGTCGGCCAGCTCCAGGCCGGCGTCGCGCGCGCCCGCCGCATGGTCGATGACCGCGAACAGCGCCACCCCGCGGCTGTCCAGCCCGGCGCGGATCCGCTCGACGGTGGCCGGGACGTCATGGGGAGAGGTCTCGACGATCAGCCCGTCCATCTGCACGTCCTCAACGGTCCTCGTCGCCGGGCTCGGGCACGACATGGACCGCTGCCTCCTCGGCCGACGCTCCGGCACCGTCGGGTCCCACGTCGAGGGCGAACAGTTCCTCGTCCGCGTCGGCGGCTTCGCCCTCGTCCTCGGCCACGAGCCGGCCCGACCGGGAGTCCCCGACCTCGTCGTCGATCAGCTCGCCGTCGGTGTCGCTGCTGTCGCCGAGTCCGTCCCCCTGCAGCGGCTCGACGTCCGGCAGCTCCCTGGCCAGCCGTCCGCTCAGGCTCTCCCCGGTCTCCTCCTCGCTCGCGGTCGTCCCCCAGTCGTCGACGGCCCACGGGCGCTCCGGCGGCGAGTAGCCCTCGTCGAGCGGGTCCGCCGGGCCGCTGGTGTCGAGGGTGTCCTCGGCGTCCAGTTGCTCGAAGACGTCGTCGTCCAGTTCGTCCGGGTCAGCCATCTCGTCGGTCCTCTCGTTCGCAACGTGGTCGGAGCCCATCGTCGCCCCGTGGGACCACCGCCACATCGCCTGCCCCCGCGATATCCGGTGAATCTCCGCATTCGGGGGCAGTAGGTCGCTTCTTCGGGGGATGTCGGTGGCAGCAGGACCGACGAGGCTCGGGGGTATCGAGCGAGAGGAGGTCCGCGAGATGTCGGGTTGGCTGATTCAGGTCATCGACCAGGACTACCTGCTACAGGCACGGCAGATGCAGGCGTTGTCGTTCGCCGTGCACATCCCCCTGGTCTGTTTCGGCATGGCGCTGCCCACGCTGATCCTGTTCCTCGAGTGGAGGGCGATGCGCACGGGCCAGGAGGTGTACCGCACGCTGGCCCGGCGATGGAGCCGCGTGCTGGTGGCGTTGTTCGCGGTCGGGGTGGTCACGGGCACGGTCCTCAGCTTCGAGATGGGACTGTTGTGGCCCCAGTTCGTGGGCACCTTCGGATCGGTCTTCGGCCTGGGCTTCGCGATCGAGGGGTTCTCGTTCTTCGTCGAGGCGATCTTCATCGGTGTCTACGTGTACGGCTGGGACCGGCTGTCGCCCCGCTGGCACTTCGCGAGCGGTATCCCGATCGTGCTGACGGGCGTGACCGGCTCCTTCATGGTGATCACCGTCAACGCGTGGATGAACCAGCCGTCGGGTTTCCGGATGCAGAACGGCCAGGTGGTCGATGTCGACCCGGTACAGGCCCTGTTCGCCAATCCCTTTCTGTGGCACGAGTTCGTCCACATGTACATCGCGGCGTTCATGGTGACCGGGTTCCTGATCGCCGGGTGCTACGCGGTGAGCATGTTGCGCGGACGGACGACGCCCTACCACCGGGTGGCGCTGGCCGTGCCGCTGACGGCCGCATCGGTGGCCGCCCCGGCCCAGATCGTCGTCGGGGACTGGGCCGCCCGGACGGTCGGTGAGCAGCAACCGATCAAGCTCGCTGCGCTGGAGGGGCTCGGCGCCACCACCAGCGGAGCGCCCGTGCACCTGCTCGGCTGGTACGTCGACGGCGAGGTCCGGTACGGCATCGAGATACCGAGGCTGCTGTCGTTGCTGGCCTACCACGACCCGGACTCGACCGTCCGCGGGCTGCTGTCGTTCCCGCCGGAGGACCTGCCGCCGGTCAACGTGGTGCGGATCGCCTTCCAGACGATGGTGGGCATCGGTTCGGCGCTGGCGCTGCTCGCCGTCGTCTTCCTCTACATCCGGATCCGAGCGCACCGCCTGCCCGCCTCGCGCTGGTTCTACCGGGCGCTGATCCTGGCCGGTCCGGCAGCGGTCGTGGCGCTGATCGCGGGCTGGGTCACCACCGAGGTGGGCCGCCAGCCCTGGGTGGTCTACGGCGTCATGCGCACCAACGAGGCGGTCACCGCGGCGAGCGGGATCCCGATCGGGTACGCGGTCCTCGCCGCGATCTATCTGGGCGTGGTCGTGGGTGTCGTCTGGATCCTGCACCGGCTCGCCATGCGTCCCCTGCCTGACGATCCGGCGCCGCGCGACCTGGTGGAGGAGGGGGTCCCGTGACCGTCCTCCAGGTGCTGCCGATGGTCGCCGTGCTCATCGGCCTGGTCCTCTACACCGTGCTGGCCAACGCCGACCTCGGAACCGGCGTGTGGCAGCTCACCGCGGGAAGCGGGGAACGGGCGCACCAGGTCCGCGCCCACATCTACCGTGCGATCGGGCCGATCTGGGAGGCCAACCACGTCTGGTTGATCTTCGTACTGACCGTGCTCTGGACCGCCTACCCGCAGGCGTTCGCCTCGCTCGCCTCGACGCTGGTGGTGCCGCTGTTCATCGCCGGTATCGGCATCGTGCTGCGCGGCACCGCGTATGCGCTGCACGGCGCCACGAACGGCCCAGGCGACCACCCCGAGGTCGACCTGGTGTTCGCGCTGTCCTCGCTGATCACGCCGTTCGCGCTCGGAGCAGCGGTCGGCGCGGTCGCGGCGGGACGGGTGCCGGCCGGCCCGGTGCCGGGAGACATCATCACGAGCTGGCTCGGCCCGACCTCGTTGCTCGTCGGGGTGCTGGCGGTGGCGGGCGGCGCCTTCCTCGCAGCGGTGCAGTTGGCGGCCGAAGCGGCCCGCCTCGGGGAGGTGGAGATGGCCGAGCGGTTCCGGTTGCGGGCCCTGCTGAGCGGGGTGGTGGCCGGGATCGTCGCGATCGCGGGGGCGTTCGTCGTGTCCACGGACGCGCCGGCGCTCGCCCACGGTCTGCTCGGCGGCGCCGGCCGGGGCGCCGTGGTCGTCTCCGCCGTCGCGGGTGTCGCGACGCTCGTGCTGGTGTGGACCAGGCGTGCGCAGGCGGCCCGGTTCGTGGCCGCGGTGGCGGTGGCCGCGCTGGTCGCGGGCTGGGCGCTGGCGCAGGGGCCGACCCTGCTGCCCGGCCTGACCGTGCAGCAGGCGGCCGCGCCGTACGACACGCTCCTGGCGGTCACGGTGTCCATCGTGGCGGGGGCGGCGATCGTCGGACCGTCGCTGGCCCTGCTGTTCGGGCTGGTGCTCGGCGGTCGGATGGACCGACCGGTCGACGTCGCCGAGACGGCCGTCCCGGCCCGCCCGCCGCGGGACCGGCGGATGCTCGGCCGCACCGCCGTCGGGCTGTTCGTCGCGGGTGCCGCGCTGGTGGTGTTCGCGTCCGGCGCGGTGCTGATGACCGTCGGCCTGATACTGATGCTCGTGGCGGTGGTGGCCGGGTTCGTGGCCGTCGGTCCCGCTGATCTCGGTGTCGACCCGGATGACCGGGCCGGCTCGGGGAAGCTCTTTACCTGACCTCCCGGACGTACAGTGGTGTTCCGGGGGCGATGAGGAGAGGGAGCAGACCGCGCATGGCGGAGTTCCGCACGACGATCCACCTTCCCTCGATCGCGTCGATGCTCGGGCAGGCCGGACGACCTCTGCTGGAGTTCACGCTGATCCCGCTGGCCCTGTTCTGGGTGCTGTTCACCCAGGTCGGGTTCGACGGAGGGCTCTTCGCGGCCCTGGGCTGGTCGGCGCTGGCGATCGGCAGGCGGCTGGTGCAGCGGCAGAAGCTGCCCACCATCCTGCTGATCACCACGGGGTTGCTGGTGGTCCGCACCGCGGTGGGGCTGTGGACGGGGAGCGCGTTCCTGTACTTCCTCCAGCCGACCGTGCAGAACTTCGTCTTCGCGCTGGCGTTGCTGGTGACGATCGGCCTCGATCGGCCACTGCTGGCGAAGCTCGCCGACGACTTCTGTGCCTTCCCGGAAGCGCTGAGCTCGCACCCGGGCATCCGGCGGTTCTTCAAGCGCGTGTCGCTGCTCTGGGCGGTGGTGTTCCTGATCAACGGGGCCACCACGATCGTCGTGCTCGCCACGCAGACGGTGGGCAACTTCCTCGTGGTGTCCACCGCAGGCTCGTACTCGGTGGTCGCGATGGGCATCGGGCTGTCGCTGTGGTGGTTCCGCCGGTCGCTGGCCGGCTACGGCGTCCGGCTGCGCATCGGGCCCGCGGCGGCCTGAGCCACCGGTCGGTCCGGCCGGTCAGTCTCCCGGAACGGGCTTCCCCACCAACGCGGGCCACGCGCGGTGGATGATCGCGGCCACCGGCACCGCGACTACAGCGCCCACGAGGCCGCCCAGCACTGTCCCGGTGGTGAGCACGAGGCCGATCGCCAGCGGGTGCAGCCGCACGTACCTGCCGACGATCAGGGGCTGGAGCAGGTGCGCCTCGAGCTGGCCCTCGGCGATCAGGACCGCGGTCAGAATCAGCCCGGCCAGCAGGCCCTGGGTGCCGAGTGTGACCACCACGGCCACGCTGCCCGCGATCAGCTCGCCCACGATGGGGACGAAGCTGCCGAGGAACACCAGCACGCCCAGCGGGATCGCCAGCGGCACGTGCAGCAGGGAGACCACGAGCCCGATCACCACGCCGTGGATGGTGGCGATGATCGCGGTGCCGTGGACGTACCCGGTGAGCGTCGTCCAGGCGATGCGCCCGGCCCGGTCCGCCCGGGCGGCGGCGCGGGGGCGCAGCGGCCCGAGCAGCCAGCGCCACACCCGTTCACCGTCGTAGAGCAGGAAGAACGTGACGAAGATCGTCAGGACGAGAGCGGTGGCGATCTGCACGGCCAAGCCGGTGCCGGTGGTCAGGTAGGCGAGCAGCTGGCTGCGGTTCTCCTGCACCCACCGCACCAGATCCCCCTGCAGCTCGGCGAGCTGTGGTTCGCCGACGCCGAGACGGGCCAGGGTGGCGCCGAGCTCGCGGACCGTGTGGAGGAACTCCCCGGTCAACAACGGCAGCTCCTGGGTGAAGCGCAGATCGATCAGCCACCCGAGGCCCGCGAGGCCCAGCAGCGCGACGAGCAGGGTCAGCAGTGCCGCGAACGGCCCGGGGAGGCGACGTCGCAGAAGTACGGCAAGCGGGCGCACCAGCGCGGTCACGAGCAGCGCCACGACGATCGGGACGAGGACCAGCCAGAGCAGCGCGAGTACCCGCACGACCAGGTAGGCCACCACCCCCAGCACCAGCAGCCGCCACGACCAGCCGGCCGCCAGCACGAGGCTGTGCGGGACCCCTCGACCCGGTCCCGGCCGGGCCGACGCCGAGCCACGCGGTCTGGTCCCGAGCATGCGCGGAGATCGGAACCGGGCCGCCCTGCGGTCGTTCATTCTCGTGCGACGCCCTTCAGCGAACCGACCCGTCCCCGCCCCGGACCTAGGCAGTCAGTTCACGCACCTCGGTGACGGTGTACGCCATCGACGCGCGGAAGCCCGCGCCGCTGCGCACCGGCGCGAGATCAGCCAGTTCCTCACCCCGAGCAGGGAACAGCTCGATCTCGCCGGAGCCGGCCCACACGTCGGCGAGCTGCTGGCCGCTCGACACCATCATCACCAACTCGTGCACGGCCGGCATGTCGTACTGGCCTGCGGCCAGGCGTGGGAAGTGCCGGAGATTGATCGTGGGCCGCCCCACCAGTGCCGCGGGATCGCTCATCGGCTCCTCGAGGGTGACCCTGGCCTCGGCGAGGCTGCGTCCGTGCGCCGACACGGTCGCTCCGAACCGCCCGCCTGCCGCCAGGACCGGCGACGCGCTGCCGGGTGCCGCGAAGACCCTGGTCTGCTGGACCGAGCCCAGCTTCTTCGGGAAACCCTGCACCCACCCACGCGCCATTGCCAGGTCGTTGTCGACATAGATGTACGGGCACCAGGAGACCGGGTGGTCCTTCCACCGGGCATCGACCAGCACGAAGAACTCGTGGTACTGGCTGCGCACCGGGTCGAGGTACTCCTCGTTCTCCCCGGAGAACTGCCAGTCGACGAACAGTGCCACCACGTGCCCGGAGGAGTCCGGGTCCGGGCTCAGGCCGTCCGGAAGTGTCGCCTCGGCCGCCGCCGGATCGGTCCAGAACTCCACCGCGACGATGTCGCCCGCGTAGTGCCATGGCGGAGCGGAAGCCAGGTTCGCTTCCCCGCGCGGCGACAGCGGAACCGTGTAGCCCTTGACCATGTGCACCTCCGGCGTGATGAACGGGCCTCTGCGGGCCGCCCAAGCCTGCACAGGGACCAGTGGCACGCACATCCCACAAGCCGGGTATGGCCGGTCGGCCACGCCGTTGACGAGGACGTGGCCGACCGGCGATGACGGGTCGAAGCTCCCGCTCCCCAGTGGAAGGTCCGACCGTGGCTCAGGCATCCCGGAGGTCCTGCTGTCCTCGAATCTGCCTGCGTCTCGACGCCCGGACATCGCTCATGCGTGGTATTCGCCGGTGCTGAGGTGCGCACCACTGCATGGAGCCGGCCCGACGGGGCTCGGGGATGCTCGCGATCAGCGGTACAGGGTGACCTGAACCGGTGAGCCCGCGGCCAGGCCGGTGGCAGCCTCCGGCACCACGAGGCAGCCGTCGGCGCGGGTGAGTACCGACAGGAGTGCCGACGGGCCGAAGATCGGGGTGGCTGTGCCGTCCTGCACGGCGACCTGCACGACATCGAGCCGGCCCGCTGCCGATGGCAGATCCCGGGAGAGGAGGGCGGGAGCCGACGGCTCGGGCGGCGGCACCGGGCAGCCCGCGAGCCGCCACACCAGCGGCACGCCGACCAGCCGGAACACCACCAGCGCTGAGAGCGGGTTGCCCGGGAGCCCGATGAGGGGGACGTCGCCGCACTCGGACTTGCACTCCGCGAGCAGCGTGGGCTTGCCGGGCTTGATGGCGAGCCCGTGGCACCAGATGTCGCCCAGCGCGGCCACCGCGCCCGCCGTCTCGTCGCGGGCTCCCACCGACGACCCGGCCGAGACCACCACGAGGTCCGCTTCGCGCAGCGTGTCGCGCAGCGTCGCCTCCAGCGCGCCTGCGTCGTCCGGCACGATCCCGGCGAGCACCGGCTCACCTCCGGCGTCCCGGACGAGCCCGGCCAGCGCCGACGCCGTGGCGTCGCGGACCTGGCCGGGCTGCAGCTGCGCTGTGGACGGGGGCACCACCTCGTCACCCGTGGAGATGATCGCCACGCGCGGCCGGGCGTGCACCGTGACCGTGGTGACGCCGGCCGCGGCAAGCAGCCCCAGGTCGGGGGACCGCAGCGGTCTGCGCCCCGGCACGAGCGGCGCACCGGCGGCCACGTCCTCGTCGGCACGCACGATCCCGTCGAGCGGCGCCACCGGCCTGGTCACCTCGATCGTGCCGGGCATCGTCTCGGCGGTGTGCTCCACCATGACGACGGCGTCGGCGCCGTCGGGCAACACCCCGCCGGTCGGCATCGCGACACAGCCGCCCGGCCGCACGGCCACGGTGGGAGCCATGCCCATCCGGACCGCCCCCACCAGGTCCAGGTACGACGGCAGCCCTTCGGACGCGCCGTAGGTGTCGGCGGCGCGCACCGCGAAGCCGTCGACGGTGGACCGGGCGAAGCCCGGCAGCGCCGCCGCGGCGGTCACGTCCGCCGCCGGGACCCGGTGCAGGGCCTCGGCGAGCGGGACGTCCTCCAGCGCGGTGCGCCGGGCGGGCCGGAACCCCGCCAGCGCCTCGGCGACCGTGCGGGTGGTGAAGAACTCGCGTCCGCTCACGCAGCCTCCTCGCGGACGCTCGTCAGCCGCATTCGCGGCGCTGCTGTGTTGGATGGTGAGCTCACAAGCTCGCTCACCTGTCGGGCTGAGCCGCCGAGCCGTTCGGCCTGGGTTGGTCGCGCGCGGCTGCCCCGCCCTTGTCGATGCCGAGCACGCTCACGACCGGGCCGAGGGCCACCTGCCCGAGCCCACAGATCGACGTCTTGCGCATGGCCTCCTCGAGCTGCAGGATCCGGTCTCGCTGTGTCTCGTCGAGTGTGGTGCTGCCCGACTCGATGACGCCGCGGAGCAGCTCGTGCGCCTTGGTCGACCCCACGCGGCACGGCACGCACTTGCCGCACGACTCGTTGCGGAAGAACCGCAGGACGTTGGTGGACGCCGCGAGCAGGTCGGTGCCCTCGGCCAGGACGACGAGCGCCCCGGAACCGAGCATGGTGCCCGCCTCCGCCGCGGTGCCGAAGTCGAGCCGCAGGTCGAGCTGGTCGGGGCCGATGAAGTTGGACGACGCCCCGCCCGGCTGCACGGCCCCCACGGCCGCGCCGCCCGTGACGCCGCCTGCGAGGTCGATCAGCTCGCGGACCGTGGTGCCCATCGGCACGCAGTAGACGTCGGGCCGCTCGACGTGCCCGGACACGGCGAAGAACTTCCACCCCACCGAGTCGCCGACGCCCTGGTCCTTCCACCACTGCGCCCCGCGCTGGACGATCACCGGCACGTCGGCGAACGTCTCGACGGAGTTGATCAGCGTGGGCCTGCCGTGCAGGCCGTAGTTGCCGGGGAACGGGGGCTTGTTGCGCGGCTCGCCGCGGTGGCCCTCCATGCACTCCAGCAGCGCGGTCTCCTCGCCGAGGATGTAACCGCCGGGGGAGACGAAGATGTCGATGTTCAGCCGGCGTCCGCTGCCGCACGCGTCCGGCCCGACCACGCCGGCGGCCCGCAGCGCGTCGATCTCCTCGCGGAGCACGTGCTCCTCGGGGCCGTACTCGTGCCGGATGAAGACCCAGCCCTCCTCGGCCCCGACCACGGCCATCCCGAGCAGCAGGCCCTCCAGCACGAGATGCGGCTGCTGGGCCAGGATCTGCCGGTCCTTGAACGTGCCGGGCTCGGACTCGTCAGCGTTGACGATGGCGTACTTCGTGGTGCCCGGCTGGGCGCCGCGGACCAGGCTCCACTTCTGGCCGGTGGGGAACCCGGCGCCACCCATCCCGCGCAGCCCGGAGTCCTTCAGCGTGGCCACGATGTCGTCGGCGTCCAGCTCGCCGGCGAGCAGTGCCCGCAGGGTGGCGTAGCGGCCGTCGACGCCCGAACCGGCGGGGTAGGGGTCGTTGGGCCACGGCTCGATGCGGGTGGCCGCGGCGGCGTCGCCCACCCCTGAACCGCGGGCGGCACCGACGAGGTCGTCCACCTCGGAGACGGGAGCCGGACGCTCGTTCACCGCCACCGCGGGCGCGCTGTCGCAGCGCCCGAGACAGGACACCTCGACGAGCTCGACGTCCGCGTTGGCGCCGTAGCGCTCGCGCAGCTCGGCGGTGCGCGCCTCGCCGTCGCGCAGCCAGCACGGCAGGTCGTGGCAGACGTGCAACGCCACCTTCACCGGGGGCTCGGTGCGGAAGTGCGGGTAGAACGAGATCAGGCCCTCGATCTCGTACCGCGGCCTGCGGGCCTCCCTGGCGAGCTCCTCCAGCTCCTCACGGGGCAGCCAGCCCAGCCGGGCCTGGATCGCGTTGAGCGCCGGGATCAGCGACGGTCCGGGGAACTTCCCGGCCCGCGCCTCGACTCCGGGGACGCGCCGGGAACGGACCTCGGCCGCGCGGTCGGACAGCTCGGTCATGCACGTGCTCCTGCACTCGACGGGGTCTCCACGTGCGCCGCGCCGAGGGCCTCGACCTGCACCGCGCAGAACTTGAACTCGGGAATCTTGCCGGTGGGGTCGACCTCGTCGATCGTCAGGAGGTTGGCCGCCGCCTCGCGGAAGTGGAACGGGATGAAGCAGTTGCCCAGCTGCTCGCGGTGCGAGACGCGGACCAGCAGCTCGATCGCGCCGCGCCGCGACCGCGCCCGGACCATCTCCCCGTGGGCGAGCCCACGGTCGGCGGCGTCCTTCGGGTGCATGTACACCTCGGCGACCGGCGAGATCGCGTCGAGGGCGTAGGACCGCCGCGTCATCGAGCCGGTGTGCCAGTGCTCGAGCAGCCTGCCCGTGTTGAGCACGAGCGGGAACTCGCTGTCGGGCAGCTCCCGGGGTGGCAGCCACTGCGCAGGCACCAGGTGGGCCAGCCCGTCGTCGGTGTTGAACTTCTCGTCGAACATCACGATGGTGCCGTCGGTGTGCTCCGGGTCGTCGTTCGGGTAGAGCTTCCCGGACAGACCGAGGTTGTCGTACGCGAGGTTCTTGTACGACGGCATCAGCGCCACCATCTCGTCGAACACCTCGCTGGGGCTCTGGTAGTTCCAGTCGAGCCCGACGCCCCGCGCGATGTCCTGCACGATCTCCCAGTCCGGCCGGGCCTGGCCGGGTGGGTCCATCACCTTGCGGCCGAGCTGCACCCGCCGGTCGGTGTTGGTGTACGTGCCGTCCTTCTCCAGGTACGAGGTGGCGGGCAGGATCACGTCGGCGAACTCGGCCGTCTCGGTGAGGAAGATGTCCTGGACGACGAGGAAGTCCAGCGCCGAGAGCGCCTTGCGCACCTTGTTGATGTTGGGGTCGGACAGGAACGGGTTCTCCCCGAGCATGTACATCCCGCGGACGCCGCCGGGCTGGAGCACCGACTTGATGATCTCGGTGACGGTCAGGCCGCGCTTCGGGTCGAGCGTGGTGCCCCACGCCTCCTCGAAGCGCAGGCGGGTGGCGTCGCGGTCGACGCCCTGGTAGTCGGGGTAGAACATCGGCACCAGGCCGGCGTCGGAGGCGCCCTGCACGTTGTTCTGGCCGCGGAGCGGGTGCAGGCCGGTGCCCGGACGCCCGACGTTGCCGGTGATCGAGCACAGCGCGATCAGGCAGCGGGCGTTGTCGGTGCCGGTGGTGTGCTGGGAGATCCCCATCCCCCAGTAGACGACGCCGGCGTTCGCCTCGCCCCACGTCCGCGCGACCTCGCGGATCTGGTCGGCGTCGACGCCGGTGATCTGCGCTGCCCGCTCCGGCGGGTAGTCGGCGACGGTGCGCGCGAGCTCGTCGTAGTTGGACGTGCGGCCCGCGATGAACTCGCGGTCGATCATGCCGAGCCGGATCACCTCGTGCATCACCGAGTTGTAGAACGCCACGTCCGTGCCCGGCTTGAGCTGCACGAAGATGTCGGCGTGCTCGGCCACTGTGGACGCGCGCGGGTCGACGTAGATGATCTTCGTGCCACGGCGGCGGGCCTGCTTGAAGAACGAGCTGGCCACGGGGTGGTTGGCCGTCGGGTTGGAGCCCGTGATGATCACCACGTCGGCGTTGGCGACGTCCCCGTAGGTGGTGGACACCGCGCCGGAGCCGACGCCCTCGAACAGCGCCGCCACCGAGGAGGCGTGGCACAGCCGCGTGCAGTGGTCGACGTTGTTGGTGCCGAATCCGGTGCGGATCAGCTTCTGGAAGAGGTAGGCCTCCTCGTTGGAGCACTTCGCCGACCCGAACCCGGCGATCGCGCCGGGGCCGCCCTCGGCGTGGATCTCCTTCAGGCGCCGGGCGATGAGGTCGAGCGCCTCCTCCCAGGTGGCCTCCCGGAAGTAGGGCAGCACCTCGTCGTAGTCGACGAGCCCGCCCGGCTTGCGGCCACCGCCGCGCTTGCCGCCCGGGTCGTCCTTGCGGCCGCCGCCACTGCGGTTGCCACCGCTGCCGCCGCGGCCCCGGTCGTTGGTGGCCCCGCTGGCCGAGCCCCTGCCCTCGCCGCGCACGTCGGCCGACAAGGCGCTCTTCGGGTAGGCGGAGTCGATGCGGATCAGCGGCATCGTGAGCCGCTGCGGGGAGGCGGCGTAGTCCCAGCCGTAGCGGCCCTTGACGCACAGCCTGCTCTGCGAGCCGGGCTGGTCGCGGCCCTCGGCGAAGGCGATGGCGCCCCGCTCGCGGTCGACGTAGTAGGTGAGCGCGCAGCCCACACCGCAGTAGGGACACACCGAGTCGACCGCGTCGAGCTTCTCGCGCGGCTGGATCGGGATGTTGCGGATCGACTTGTTGGTGAGCGCCCCGGTGGGGCAGGCCTGCACGCACTCGCCGCACGTGACGCAGGAGCTCGCGCCCATCGGGTCGTTCAGGTCGAACGCGATGCGGGTGGAGTAGCCCTTGCCGGAGCGGCCGATCACGTCGTTGCCCTGGATGTCGTCACAGGCGCGCACGCACCGGTCACAGAGGATGCAGGCGTCGTGGTTGACGTCGATCACGGGGTTGGACGAGTCGACCCCGCGTCCCGACCCGCACGGCAGGTCGGTGGTCTCGCGGGCGACGCCGAACCCGTCGGCCAGCGAGAGCAGCAGGTTGTCGCCCGTGGTGGTCTGCTTGGGGTCCTCGGCGCGCGGCGGCTGGTCGGCCACCAGCAGTTCGGTGAGCGTGGCGCGGTTGCGCTCCAGCTCCGGGGTGGAGGTCTTGACCTCCATGCCGTCCTCGCAGGGACGCACGCAGGCCGCCGCGAACACGCGCCCGCCGGTGTCCACCACACACATGCGGCAGACACCGACGGGGTCGTAGCGCTCGTTGTGGCAGAGCACCGGGATGTCGACGCCCACCTGCTTCGCCGCGTCGTAGATCGAGGTGCCCTCCTCGACGGTGACCTCCCGGCCATCGATCGAAGTGGTGACCGTGCGTAAGCTGGTCGCCGGTTCCTGCACCGCTGTCATCCTGGGCCTCCGTCGGTCAGGTACGTGATACCGACCTTAGTCGACTGTATGCAATCCGCGCATCCCCGGCCTAAACCGACGGGGTTGCCACAATCGAGACTAGTTCCCCCGGCACCGGACGGCTCCACGCGAGGTCGGAAATCATGGCAGGAGCAGGCCCCAGTACGCCGCCCACGGCACGAAGGCCGCACCCGCCGCGAGCAGCAGGCCGAGCCGTGCCCGGTCCCCGGTTCGTCGCCGCTTCGCCACGGTGACGCCCGTGGCGATCCCGGCCCCGACCGCGACGACGGCGAGTAGCTGAAGAGCCAGCCACGCCACGGGGCGCCCGGCGAGCAGCGGACCCGGATCCACGGTCCGGCCCTGCGTCATCTGGAGGAAGCCGAGGTATCCGAACATGCCCATCACCGCGGTGAGCCCGGCACCGGCCAGCACCCGGGCGGGCCAGGCGGCCCGGGGTCCGGACCTGCCGCGCAGCCGTCGCCACCCCGCCGTCAGGCCGAACCCCGCGAAGCCGGCCAGCAGCAGTGCGAGCACGCTCATCTGTACCCCGACCGACTCGTACCAGGCCAGCGGCGCGACGGGCACCGTCGGCCGGGTCTGCTCACCGGCTCCCGTAACGGTGGTGGGGGGCGGCCTGCCGTCGGCGACGTCCGCGACCCAGGACGACACCAGGTCGACATAGCCCGGAGCGAACTCGCTGCCCTTGTCGAAACCGGTGGTCGTCGTCCGCAGCGAGTGCTCGGCGCCCTCGACCGTGCGGAGCGTGTAGTGCCGGTTGCCGGCCTGGTCGAGAGCCGTCCGGTACGCCTCCACGCTCTCGACGGGCGGGGTGAGCCGGTCCTGCGCGCCCCAGATGCCGAGCACGGGCAGCGTGCTGCTGCGCAGCGGGGGGCCCGGGTCGTAGTAGGGCTCGGGGAACAGCCCCATGCCCGATATCAGCCGGTAGGGCGTGCGGGCGTGGGCGTCGACGAGCGAGCCCCGGACGCCGGCGTGCTCGATCTTGATCGTGTCGGCCCAGCTCTGCTGGCGCAGCGGCGACACCCCGTTGGCGCCCACCACCACGAGGAACGCGATCTCGGGTGAACGTGACGCGGCCAGTGGTGCCACCCAGCCGCCCTCGCTGAACCCCATGACGCCGACCTGGGCCGGGTCGACCTCGGGGCGCCGTCGTAGCTCGGCGGTGGCGGCCACCGTGTCCTCGGCCAGCCGGGAGTACGAGCGCTGCAGGAGCGAGTAGCCCTCCGTGCGCTTGTCGTAGGCCAGGGTGACGATGCCGGCGCGGGTCAGCGCCTCCGCCTCCGTGCGGTACTTCTCCCTCGGGCCGGGGCCGGCGCCGTGCACCAGCACCACGCCGGGCAGGCCCGGCCGGGCGGTCGTGGGCACGCGCAGGGTGGCCGGAAGGACCACGCCGTCGCTGGTGGGGATGCGCAGCTGCGTCTCCTGGACGCCGACCGGGGCCGGCGGCGGTGGTGGCTGGGACGGGAGGGTCGGCGCCGCGGGCAGCACCACGGCTGCCGCGGCAGCCAGTGCGGCGAGTGCGCGTCGATAGGGCGGCATGGTCGGGCTCCTCGGCTTGCAGGGGATAGTGTGCAAAGAAATCTCTGCACACAGAACTCTGCTAGCTTCGGCGCCGTGGCGGATCAGGGAGAACCCCGGGAACTCACCGATCCGGCGGCCCTGAGAGCGCTGGGGCACCCGCTGCGGCAGCGGATCCTGCGCCAGCTGCGCCGCACCGGCCCGGCGACCTCCACGTCGCTGGCCCGGGTGCTGGGTGAGAACACCGGTGCCACCAGCTACCACCTGCGGCAGCTCGCCGAGCACGGGTTCGTGGAGGACGTCCCCGAGCGCGGGCGGGGCCGCGAGCGCTGGTGGCGGGCCCGCTCCGAGGACCTCCGGTTCCCGCCGCGCAGCCGCATGTCCGACGAGGTGCGCGCGGCGTTCGACGAACTCGGCCGGCCGAACGTGGCCGACGACGTGGCGGCGTTCGCCCGTTTCCAGCGCCACCGCGACGGCATGGGGGAGTGGGGCGACGCCCTGCTGTTCGCCCGCGGTGCCCTGCACCTCACCGCGCCGGAGCTGCGCCGGTTCTGGGAGGACTACATGGCCCTCTACGAGCGCTACGCCCGCGCCGCGGAGCCACCGGCCGAGGACGCCCGCCGCGTCCTGGTGCGCTTCGTGGCCTTCCCGGATGTGGAGTGAGCGCTCGGTCGGCCGGTCGTCAGCGCAGCCGGTACCAGGTCCCCGCCGTGCTCGTGCGGTACTGCACGTAGTCGCGCGCGAGGACCTGCTGCAGGTCCTCGCCGCGGTCGGCGACCCACTCCCCGGCGTCGGCGTCGACCATGACGACGGTGGGCTCGACGGTGTCGACCTCCGTGGCGACCTCCCGCCACTGGCCGTCCGTCATCAGGTCGTAGGTCCAGCCGTCGAACCGCAACGCGAGCGGCGCGCCGGCGAGCATGTTGTAGAGCGGGTCGCCCACGACGTACAGGCTCTCCCCGGCCCTCACGTCGGCCGCGGCGAGCTCGGTCCGGATCGTGTCGTACCCGGCTACCCGCTCGTCGATCCGTTCCCGGCTCGCCGCGGTGAACCCGCCGCCGTCGAGCACGGTCGGGAGGGTCCAGCTGGCGGCGTGGGCGAGCATGGGCAGGCAGACCACGGCGAGGAGCACGGCCCACCGGGGCCGCCGCAGTTGCGGGGCGAGCACGTCGAGCCGGCGCAGCGCGAGCACCACGAGCGGCGCGCTGGCGAAGTACCACTGGTACCACCAGGCGAACTGGGTGGCGATCGCCAGCACGTCGAGCAGCACGAACGCGCCCATGGCGAGGTCGAGCGGATCCCGGCGGCGCCAGGCCGTGGCCGCCTGCCAGGCGGCGAGCACCACGACCGGGAACATCCACAGGACGTACCGGCCGAGACCCTCGAGCACGCGCGCCGGGTCGCGGGATCCCGGGGCCGACCCCATCTCGACGGCCTCGACGATCCAGACGTGCAGGGCCGCGCCGAACGCGCCCTGCGTGGCGAGCCAGGCCAGCGTCAGACCCACCGGGACGAGCGCCGCCGTGATGACCACGGGCACCGCCGCGAACCGCCTGCCCCCACCCAGCCGCAGCACGAGGTACACGAGCAGGGCCAGCCCGACCACGCCTGCGAGCAGCAGCTTGAACACCCCGACGACGCCGACGCACAGCCCGGCGAGCACGATCCGCCGCCAGCCGGGAACCCGCCGCGGCTCGGCGACCAGGGCGAACGCCCCGGTCGCGGGAACCAGACAGAGCATCTCCAGCTGGCCGAAGTCACCAGGGCCCGCGGCGAGCAGCGGCACCGCCGTGGCGAGCGCGGTCACCATCCGCCGCACCCACGGGGTGGTGAGCCTCCCGCGCAGCAGCACGTGCACGCACGTCCCGAACGCGAAGGCCGCGACCACGTCGAGGACCCGGGTCCCGATCTCGCCCAGCCCGGTGAGGTCGGCCAGTCCGTACCAGAGGAAGACGCCGGGCTGCTTGATGTCCCAGATGTCGGTGTAGAGCGCCTGCCCGTGCAGGATCTGCCGGCCGATCAGCGCGTACACCGCCTGGTCGCCGCGGAACGGCCAGGTCACGACGATCCAGCTCAGCGCGCCCAGCACGGTGAGGGTGAGGACGAGCTCGGCTCGCCGCCGCTCCGCCTGCCGGTGTCTCCCGTGCCCCGATCGCCTCCCGGGGGACGGGCGGCCGATCGGACCACTGGACGGTTGCAGGGGTGGCACCCGGATCGGGCCCGTGACGGGGCCCCGCTGCAGTGGCATGCGGGCGCCGAGGTGTCCGGCCTGCCGGGGCGCCACCGCCGCGCCCCGGGCCGCGGGCGCCGGTTCCGCAACGGTGGATCTGTCCTGCTGCATGGGTCTCCCGATCTCGCCGGCGGTACCTGCCCGGGGATCGGTGTCTGAGAATCCGCCGTTTCCGAGATCGGCTGAATGCCGGATGGATCACCCGACCGTACGAGCGCGGTTCCCGTCTTCTTTGTCCGGATGGAGATCTACGGACCTGGTGGGCGAGTTGCGCACGCAAATCGGACACGATCGCGCAGCGGAGGAAACCTGAGAGCGGCAAGCCGCTGTGCTCGTCGCAGGATCCCGAGACCCTGCGACGAGCACACCCCTCGGCGCGAACGGCCTTGCGGCCGTTCCTCTCAGCCCGCGACCAGCGCCACCGGGACGGCGCCCGGCTGGTCGAACTGCGTGCTGTGCAGCTCGGCGTAGCGACCGTCGCGGGCGATGAGCTCGGTGTGGGTGCCCCGCTCCACGACCTGACCGGCCTCCAGCACGAGGATCTGGTCGGCGGCGCGGATCGTGGACAGCCGGTGGGCGATCACGAGTGCGGTGCGGCCCTGGAGCGCCTCACCCAGCGCCTCCTGCACCGCTGCCTCCGAGGTGGAGTCGAGGTGGGCGGTGGCCTCGTCGAGCACCACCACCCGCGGCCGGGCCAGCAGCAGCCGGGCGATGGTGAGCCGCTGGCGCTCCCCTCCGGAGAGCCGGTAGCCGCGCTCGCCCACGACGGTGGCGAGGCCGTCGGGCAGCGACGCCACCAGATCGGCGAGGCGCGCCCGGCCCAGCACCTCCCACAGCTCCTCGTCGTCTGCCTCGGGGCGAGCGAGCAGGAGGTTGGCGCGGATCGACTCGTGGAACAGGTGGCCGTCCTGGGTGACCAGGCCCAGTGCGCCCCGGATCGTGTCGAAGGAGAGATCGCGGACGTCGACGCCACCCAGCCGCACCGTTCCGGCGTCGACGTCGTAGAGCCGGGGGAGCAGCTGCGCGATCGTGGACTTGCCGGCGCCGGACGAGCCGACCAGCGCGATCATCTGCCCGGCCTCGGCGGTGAACGACACCTCGTGCAGCACCTCCTCGCCGCCTCGCCGGTCGAGCTGTGCGACGTCCTCCAACGACGCGAGCGACACCTTGTCGGCGGACGGATAGGAGAAACGCACCTTGTCGAACTCGACCGACAGCGGCCCGTCGGGCAGGGGCAGCGGCTGGGCGGGCTCTGCGATGAGCGGCGGCAGGTCGAGCACCTCGAACACCCGCTCGAAGCTCACCAGCGCACTCATCACCTCGACCCGGGCGCTGGCCAGCGCGGTGAGGGGCGCGTAGAGGCCGGTGAGCAGCAGGGCGAGTGCGACGACGTCGCCGGCAGCCATCCCACCGGTGATCGCGAAGTAGCCGCCGAGCCCGTAGACCAGCGCGAGCGCCAGCGCGGAGACGAGCGTGAGTGCCGTGACGAAGATCCACTGCACCATCGCGGTACGCACGCCGATGTCGCGGACGCGGGCGGCGCGGGCGACGAACTCGCGCGTCTCGTCGGCGGGGCGGCCGAACAGCTTGATCAGGGTGGCGCCCGGTGCGGAGAACCGCTCGGTCATCTGGGTGCCCATGGCCGCGTTGTGGTCGGCGGCCTCCCGCTCGAGGTGGGCGAGCCTGCGTCCCATGTGGCGGGCCGGGAGGACGAACACCGGCAGCAGCACGAGCGCCAGCAGCGTGACCTGCCAGGACAGCGTGAGCATCACGACCAGCGTGAGCGTGAGGGTGACGAGGTTGCCGACCACGCCGGACAGGGTGTCGCTGAACGCCCGCTGGGCACCGATCACGTCGTTGTTGAGCCGGCTGACCAGCGCACCGGTGCGGGTGCGCGTGAAGAACGCGATCGGCTGGCGCTGCACGTGGTCGAACACCGCGGCGCGCAGGTCGAGGATCAGCCCTTCGCCCAGCGATGCGGAGAGGCCGCGCTGGATGATCCCGCTGATGGCCACGGCCACCGCGATGACCGCGATGAGCACGGCCAGACCGACCACGGTGCCGAGCGGGCCGCGGTTGACGATGGTGTCGACGACCCGGCCTGCCAGCACGGGCGTGGCGACCGCGAGCACCGCGCCGATCACGCTGACCACGAGGAACGCGCCCATCCGGCGGCGGTGGGGCCGCACGAACGCGACGATCCGGCGCAGCGTGGCCATCGAGAACGGCCGTTTCTCCTCCTGCGCGTGTGCTGCGTGGTACATCGAGTTCCACGCGACCATCTCCATGCTCATGAACTGCTCCTCGCTCCGGTCGCGGCACCCGCTGTGCACACGTAGGACATCGGGAACCGCCGGAACTCATCGGTGCGGAACCGCTCGCATCGAGAGTGTGGCGGACCGGTCCGACAGATTCGTCCGGATTTCCCGGTGTCCTCAGCGACACTAGAAGCTGAAGTCAGGTTGAGGTCAAGGCGACGGTGGAACCGGCGCCGGCACCGGCCGCGACGGCCGGGGTGGCGTCAGGGGGTGAGCAGCAGATCTGCCACGTCGGCCGGGTCGGGACGGCCATCGACGTCCAGACCGCGACCGGTGTAGTACCCCTCGACCATCGAGCGCAGGCGCTCCGCCGTGAGCGTGGCGGTGCGGCCCGAGCCCAGTTCCAGCGGGGTGTCGAGCATGCGCCGCGGGAGCGTGTCGTCGTCGGTCGTGGCGCCCTCTCGCAGGTTGAACACCCGCTTGGCCAGCACGATCCGGCGGGCCACCGCCCGCAGCTCGTCGGCGGTGACGTCCCATCCGGTGACGGATCGCAGGAGCGCCGCCCATTCGTCGAACGGCTCGGTGAACACTCCGCGGAGGAACTTGCAGAGGATCATCGAGTCCATGACCGCGGCGCGGTCCTCGGTGCCGATCGCGGCGGCGACGTGCGCGGAGCCGCCGCTCAGCCGGTCCAGGTCGCCCGACAGGTCGGCCTCGTAGGCGCCGGAGCGGTTGTGGTCGGCTCCTCGCGCGTTGACCGCGAGCCCCAGCGCCATCGACTGCAGTGACCGCGGCTCGTACCCCGGCAGCTCCAGGCCCTTGACCTGGGGCGCGAAGTCGATCGACCCGTGCCCGACGACGGTGGCGGCCGCGCGTGAGCCGAGAGACAGCAGCTCGCCGAGTCCCTCGGACCGGGAGCCGATCAGGTCGAGCGCCCGCAGCAGCGCGGCGCCGTCCCCGAACTTCAGCCACGGCGCGTCGATCAGGCCGCGTTCCACGCACTCCATGGCCCAGGCGATCGTGCCGCCCGCCGAGATCGTGTCGATGCCGAGCTCGTCGCAGCGGGCGCTGGCGGCGAACACGTCGTCGGGGTCCGACACCCCGCACAGGGGGCCGAGCGCGAACACGTTCTCGTACTCCATCCGCTGGCTGCCGCCGCCCTTGCGGGAGTAGATGTGCTCGCAGCCGATGGAGCACGACGCGCAGCTGTTGCGGGCCACCCCGCGCATCTCGTGCAGCTCCTCGGCGGCCAGCCGGGGCGCCTCGGCGAACGTGGCGGCCGTGAAGTTGCGGGTCGGAAGCGTGGACACGGCGTTGAACGCGAGCAGGTTGGCCAGGGTGCCCAGCTCGCGGTACTTGGCGGTGGCCGGGCCGAAGCTGCGCTCCCGCAGGCTCTTGGCCGCGGCGAGCACGGCAGCGGGATCGGCGACGTCCACCCTCGTACCGGCCTTGACCAGGACCGCCTTGATGTTCTTCGCGCCCAGCACGGCACCGAGGCCGCCGCGCCCGGCGTGCCGCCCGTCGTGGCTGATCGTGGCGTACCGGACGCCGCGCTCCCCGGCAGATCCGATCGCGGCCGTGCGCCACCCGCGGCCGAACCGTTCGCGCACAGAGGTCTCGGCCTCCGCCGCCGGCATCCCGGCGAGCTCGGGCGCCGGCTCGAGACGTGCGCCCGACGCGTCGACCAGCACCACCGACAGCTCGTCGGCCCGCCCGCGCACGACGATGGCGTCGTTGCCGGTGAGCTTTCCCGAGATCGCGAACTGGGAGGACGCCAGCGCGTCGGTGATCATCCCGGTCAGCGGCGACTTGGCGAGCACCGCGAACTTGGCGCTCGTGGTGAGCGGGGTGCCCACCAGCGGTGAGAACACGAACGCGAGCGGAGACTCGGGAGCCAGCGGGTCGACGCCGGGCGGAGCGAGCCGGTGCAGCAGCCAGGTGCCGAGCCCGACCCCGCCGAGGTACGCGCGGAGAACCTGGTCGTCGAGCTCCAGGGCGGTGCCCGTGGCGTCGGTGCCGTGCACATCGACGACGAGGGCCCGTCCGAAATATCCGCCTGCCGTCATGATGAAGACTGTATGCCGATGTTCGCTCCCGTGCTGGCGCGCGGAACGGGCGACTCGCGCAGCGGGAACGGGCGACTCGCGGGGGCGGCGGGTCAGCCGCCCGCGTCGGCGGACAGGAAGGCGACCGTGTCGCCCGCCACCAGCGGCATCTCGGCGTCGCGGGTGATCTGGTCGCCGTTCAGGGCGGCGACGACGTGCCGGTCGAGAGGCAACCCGACGGCGTCCGCTGCGGCGCCGAGGGTAGCCGCCTCCACCACGGTGGGGCCGCGCTTGCCACCGGACGCGAGCGCTCCGAAACGCTGGACGGTGATCTCCGGTGCGGGCCGCTCCCGCGCGACGCGGTAGTCGTCGGGCTCGTTGACGTTCAGCACCGAGTCGAGCTGCGGGTCCAGCGCGCGCAGCCGGGGGTCGGCGAGCAGGCCTGCGTCGTCGATGCGGCGCACCCGGCAGTGGTCGAACAGCATCGCGAGCTTGAGCTGCCCGTGCGTCACCATCCCGGCGACGACGGGCGCGAGCGCCGTGCGGTACGCGGCCGCCAGCGGCTGGCGGTGCCCGCCTGCGTGCGGCAGCACCACGTCGACCTCCGCGTCGAGCGCGGACAGCACCCGCCGCACGTACGCGGGGTGCAGGAACGGCAGGTCGGTGGAGCAGACGAACGCGATGCGCGCGCGGTCCGACAACGCGGCGAGCCCGGTGGCGATGCCCTGCATCGGCCCGCGGCCCTCCACGGGGTCGTCCACCGTCTCGACACCCGCAGGCAGTGCGGGCAGGGACTGGTCCGGCGCCCGGACGACGATGACCGGCCCGTCGACGGTGCGCGCGAGCAACCCGGTGGTGCGGCGCAGCAGGGTGGAGCCGTGCCATTCGAGCGCGGCCTTGGACTCACCCATTCTCGAGGAGCGGCCGCCGGCGAGCACGATCCCCGCGGCCGACCCGTCGTCGGGTGCAACGCTGTGGCTGCTCACCCCCACGATCGTAGGCGGTGCGACGTCCGGTGGAGATCACCGATGTCTGAGAGCCTTGTCCTCGGGTATGGCTGCACAGCCGGCGCCCAGCATCGTGGCGCACCGGCAGAACGAGGCAGAGGAGTTGGCGTGACGACGACCGAGCGCCCCCACCGTGGTCGCGGCACCGCGATCGGCGAGGGTGTCACCTGGGCAGCGCGATGGAGCCTCCGGCTGCTCCTGGTGTCAGCGGGCGCCTGGCTGATCTGGATGGTGATCGGGCTCCTGTGGTCCGTCATCTTCCCCGTGATCCTCGCCGTGATCGTCTCGACGGTCCTGTGGCCGCCTGTCGGGTGGCTGCGCAAGCACCGCTTCCCACCCGCGCTCGCCGCGGCCACGGTGCTGCTCGCCGGGCTGGTCGTGCTCGCCGGGCTCATCGCGCTGATCACCACGTCGGTGGCGGGGAGCATCCCGGAGATCACGCAGAGCGCGAGCAGCGGCATCCAGTCGATCCAGCAGTGGCTGTCCGGGCCGCCGCTCAACCTCGCCCAGGGCCAGCTCGACGAGGTGCTGCGGACCGCCACCACCGAACTGCAGCAGAGCATCTCGGCGATCACCACGAGCGTGCTCACCGGCATCGGCAGCGTGGCCTCCGGCGTGATCACCGCGGTGCTGACGGTGGTGCTGGTGTTCCTGTTCCTCAAGGACGGGCCGCGCTTCCTGCCGTGGCTGCGGGCGGTGGCGGGCGATGGCGCGGGCGGTCACATGGCCGAGGTGCTGCGCCGGGTCTGGAAGACCGTCGCCGACTTCATCCGGGTGCAGGCGATCGTCGCGCTGGTCGACGGTGTCCTGATCGGACTGGGACTGCTGATCCTCGGGGTGCCACTGGCGATCCCGCTGGCCGTGCTCACGTTCCTCGGCGCGTTCGTCCCGATCGTCGGCGCGATCGTGGCCGCCGCGCTCGGCGTGCTGGTGGCCTTGGTGAGCAACGGGTTCACCACGGCGCTGATCGTCCTGGCGATCATCGTGGTCGTGCAGCAGTTGGAGGGGAACGTGATGCAGCCGATCCTGCAGGGGCGCAGCCTCCGGCTGCACGCCGCGGTCGTGCTGCTCGCCGTCACCGCGGGCGGCACCCTGTTCGGCATCGCGGGGGCGTTCCTGTCCGTGCCGGTGGCCGCCACGGGCGCGGTGGTGCTGCGCTATCTGAGCGAGCGGATCGACGCGCGGGCATCGGGTTCGGCACCGCCGCCACGGGTGGATCCGCCGCTGGAGACCGTGCAGACCGTGCTCGCGATGCCGGGCGCCCTGTCGCCGGACGGCTCGGCGCCCGACCCGGACGCTCCCGTTCCTACCGCTCCCGCCACCCACACCGAGGACGTCGCTCCCGAGGACGAGGCCGAGGCCGCGAAGAAGAACCAGGACGGGAGCAAGGACGCGGCGAAGGACGAGCAGCGCAGCTGACGCCGCCCCGTTGCAGCAAAGCCACTTTCACGCAACGAGGTTGCCGCAACGTGGCTTTGCTGCAATCCCCCGGGCGCGCAACCCCGTCGACGGCGGCCCGCGCCGGCATGGGGCAGTATTTCTCCTGTGCGCGTCTACCTCGGTTCCGACCACGCAGGCTTCGAGCTCAAGACCCATCTGGTCGCGCACCTGACCAGCCTGGGCCACGAGGCGATCGACGTGGGGCCGGCCACCTACGATCCCGAGGACGACTACCCGCCGTTCTGCGTGGAGGCGGCCCGGCGGACCCTCGCCGACCCCGGCACGCTGGGGGTCGTCGTCGGTGGTTCGGGCAACGGCGAGCAGATCGCGGCCAACAAGGTGCCCGGTATCCGCGCCGCGCTCGCCTGGAGCGTCGAGACCGCCACGCTGGGCCGTCAGCACAACGACGCGCAGGTCGTCGCCGTCGGCGCGCGGATGCACACCCTCGACGAGGCGGCGGAGTTCGTCGCCGCGTTCGTGGCCACGCCGTTCTCCGGGGCGCCCCGCCACCAGCGGCGGATCGACCTGCTCTCCGAGTACGAGCGCACCGGCACCCCGCCCGCGCTGCCGCCCGGACAGGTCCCGGCCGCGCCGTAGCGCATGCCGGAAGGTCACACGCTCCACCGGCTCGCCCGGCTGCACCGTCGCCGCTTCGCGGGCTTGCCCGTCGCCGTGTCGAGCCCGCAGGGCCGCTTCACGGCGAGCGCCGCCGCTCTCGACGGCCGGGTGCTGGTGCGCGCCGAGGCGCACGGCAAGCACCTGTTCCACCACTACGGTCCAGATCTCGTCGTGCACGTCCACCTCGGCCTCTACGGGCAGTTCAGCGACGAGCCGCTGCCGGCGGAGGCCCCGCGCGGCCTCGTCCGGATGCGGATGGTCGGGGCCACGCACTACGCCGACCTGCGTGGACCCACCGCGTGTGAGCTGATCACCCCGGCGGAGGCGAGAGCGATCCGCGCCCGGCTCGGTGCCGACCCGCTGCGTCGTGACGCCGACCCGGACCGCGCCTGGGAGCGGATCTCCCGTTCCCGCGCCCCGCTGGCCACCCTGCTCATGGACCAGTCGGTGATCGCCGGCGTGGGCAACGTCTACCGCGCCGAGGTGCTGTTCCGCCACGGGCTCGACCCCCAGTTGCCCGGCCGTGCGCTGGACAAGGCGCAGTGGGACGCCCTGTGGGCCGACCTGGTCGCCCTGATGCGCGACGGCGTGCGCCGGGGCCGGATCGACACCGTGGCGCCGGAGCACGACCCGCGCCGCACCGGTCGCGCGCCGCGTCAGGACCGGCACGGCGGCGAGGTCTACGCCTACCGCCGCGCGGGCAGCCCCTGCCTGGTGTGCGGCACGCCGATCGCGCACGTCGAGCACGCGGCCCGCAACCTGTTCTGGTGTCCCACCTGCCAGCCCGCGGTGAGCGCCTGACGCAGGTCAGCCGGTGAGCAGGGTCGCGAGCTCGGCCGGTGCGGTGATCATCGCGTCGTGGCCTGCGGCGATCTCGTCGAGCCGCCATGACGGGTCCGCGCCCGCGGCGACGGCGAACCCGGCGAAGCTGTCGTGGCCGGGCTTGACCGTGCAGTGGACGAAGCGGTGCGGCACCTCGGGCACCGGGCCGGGCGGCAGCGCGTCGGCCAGTCCGCGCAGGGGGTGCGGTCGCAGCCGGGGTCGCATCCAGTCGCGGTCGGCGGGATCGGTGACGGCCCAGCCGTCCATCCCCGTGTCGGGGTCCAGGACGATCCGGCCCATGTCGTCCACGGTGGAGGTGAAGAACTCGCGGCGTTGCGGGGTGAGCGTGTCCAGGATCGACTGACCGGGCTGCGGCACGAACGCGTCGAGGTACACGAGCTCGCGGAGCCGGTGGGCGCAGCGCTGGGCCACCCCGGTGATCACCGCACCGCCTGCGCTGTGCCCGACGAGCACCACGTCCTGCAGGTCGTCGAGCTCCAGCACCGCCACGACGTCCTCGATGTGCGTGTGCAGGCCAGTGCCGGGACCGAGGAGGTGAGCGCGCTCGCCCACTCCGGTGAGGGTCGGGGCATGGACGTCGTGCCCCTTCTCCAGCAGCAACGGCGTGACCCGGCGCCAGCACCAGCTGCCGTGCCACCCGCCGTGGACCAGGACGAACGTGCTCATGGGTGCCGGCCGATCATGGCAACCATTGTGCGCTCGTCACGCTGCGAGGGCCCTGGCAGGCTGCAGCGGTGCCGACGGAAGCCCGGAACACGGGCAGAGCTGCCCGATACCTCTATCTCGCTCGGCACGGTGAGGCCTCGGCGGACGAGACCGCGCTGACCGAGAAGGGTCGCCGTCAGGCCGTTCTGCTCGGCGAACGGCTCAGGGGCGCACCGCTGTCCGCCATCCATCACGGGCCGCTGCCCCGAGCGGCACAGACGGCCTGGCTGATCGGCGAGCAGTGTGCCGACGTCCCCGTGCGCTCGTCGGACCTCGCGGGGGACTACCTCCCCTACCTGCCGCAGAGACAGGAACTACCCGATGCCGCGGCCGACTCGATGCTCGGCTTCCTCGCCGGGTTCACGGAAGCGGAACGCGAGCACGGCCCCGCGCTGGCCAGGGAAGCCCTCGCGGCGTTCACCGGACCGGTCGAGGGCGACCAGCCCCGTCACGAGCTGGTCGTCACCCACAACTTCCTCGTCGGATGGCTGGTCCGAGCCGCCCTCGACGCGCCCGAGTGGCGCTGGATGGGCCTCAACCACGGCAACGCCGCTCTGACGGTGATCCGGTACGGGCCCGGCAGGCCGTCCTCCGTGCTCTTCTACAACGACATGCGGCATCTGCCCGCCGACCTGCGCTGGACCGTTTTTCCCCCCGAGCTCCAGGTCTGAACGACGTCGTCACCCCTGCCGGGTGGCCCTCGATCGGCTGGTTCCGACGGGCAGTTCGGCGATCGCGTTGACCAGCAGGGCGGGGTGGCGGGCGGGGTCGGCCGCCCCGTCGGCCAGGTGCAGGTCGGGGAAGCGGGCGAGCAGCGAGCCGATCGCGATGCGGCCCTCGAGCCGCGCGAGCGGTGCGCCGAGGCAGTGGTGGATGCCGTGGCCGAACGCGAGGTGCTGGGCGGCGTCGGCGCGGCCGATGTCGAACCCGGCGGGGTCCTCGAACCGGGCCGGGTCGCGGCCGGCGGTGAACAGCACCGGGACCACGACCTCACCGGCAGGGATCGTGACGCCGCCGACGTCGACGGGTGTGGTGGTGACCGACGGGATGGCCACCTGCAGCGGCGAGTCGTACCGGAGCATCTCCTCGATCGCCGCGGGCAGGCGATCCGGCTCGGCGCGCAGTAGCCGCAGCTGCTCGGGATGCGAGAGCAGCGCGTGCGTACCGAGGAGGATCAGGCCGGCCGTGGTCTCGAACCCGGCCACCAGCAGCAGCTTCACCATCGACGTGAGCTCGTCCTCGGAGAGCCGATCGGTCCCGTCGCGCACGGCGATGAGGTCGGAGAGCAGGTCGTCGGCGGGAGCAGCACGCTTCTCCGCGATGAGCCCGCGGACGTAGGTGACCAGGTGCTGCACCGCGTCGACGTACGTGTCCGCGGGATACACCGAGCCGTTGATGACGATCGTGGTCCAGTCCCGGAACGCCTGCCTGCGCTGCTCGGGCACCCCGAGGAGCTCGGTGATCACGGCGATCGGGAGGGGGTAGCCGAACGCCGCGGCGAGGTCGACCGGCTCACCGGCGCGTCCGCCGTCAGCGACGTCGTCGAGCAGTGCGTCGGTGATCGCCTGGATCCGGGGCGCCATGGTGTCGACCCGGCGGCGCGTGAACGCCGCCGAGACCAGGCGCCGCAGGCGGGTGTGGTCCGGCGGGTTGCTGGTGAGCATGTGCGTGTTCTGCGCCGCGTTGAGCTCCGCGGGGGTCCGGTCGAAATGCGGACCGCCAGGGCGCTTCGCGATGCCGGGGTGGGCCAGCAGCGCCCTGGCCTCGGTGTACCCGGTGACCAGCCACACCCGGACACCGGTGAACAGGACGGTCTCCTGCACCGGGCCCGACGCTGCCAGCTGCTCGTAGGCGGCGCGCCGGGCAGAGGTGGTGGTCTCGGTGAAGGGCGAAGGGCCCGTTCCGACCGTCATGATCGTTGACGCTACCCCCGCGCAGCGCGGGACCGACCAGCTCGCGCGGGGTCAGAAGTCGCCGAACCCGCCGCCACCGAAGTCGCCGCCGCCGTCGAAGCCCCCGAAGTCGCCACCCCCGGGATCGCCGCCGTCGAAGCCCCCGCCGTCGTCGCCCCCGACGTCACCCTGCGCGTCGTCGTAGCCGGCGCCGTCGGAGAACCCGTCCGCGTACGCCACGCCCGCCATGCCCGAGAACATCGCGCTGAACAGCAGGGCCGAGCCGATCCCCCAGGCGCCGGCGACCAGGGCCGGGCGCCACCACGGCTCGGAGTACCAGCCGCGCGGCACCGGCCGGCCGGCCACGTCCCCGCCGGGGTAGTAGTGCCGGTTGCGCTCCGACGGTGCGGGGGAAGCGCTGTAGGAGTGGCCCTCGAGCTCCACGTCGCGCTCCTCGGTGACGGCACCGGCGCGCAGTTGCCCCGGAAGTGGGGGCAGCTCGGGCCCGGGGTCGAGGTCCATCGCACTGCGGGCCGCGCGCACGTAGTAGAGGCCCTCGTAGGCGGTCTCGGTGACCTGCCTGGTCTGGGTGGTGCTGCGCGCCTGTTCCATCTGGGAGCCGGCCGCGGTGTAGCGCTCGGCGGCGTCGGCCAGCGCCTGCTTCGCCGCCTCGTTGGTGCCGACGAGGTTGAGCACCTGCCCACCCAGCCGTTCGACCCAACGTCGTGCCTCGGACTTCGCGTCCTCCAGCTCCCGCTCCCGCGCGGCCGCGCGCTGCCGGATCAGCCAGGCGGCGCCCGCCACGATCAGCACGAGGACGACCACGGTGAGAATCGTTCCCGCCATGTCCAACCAACTCCCTCATAACGCCTCAACCAGGACAACGCCGGTGCGAAAGGCATCGTTCCCCTAGGCTCCCATCGTGGGAGACCCCAAGGCGATCGAGTGCTGGATGACCGACATGGACGGCGTGCTCGTCCATGAGGGCAGGCTGATCCCTGGAGCCGACGCGTTCGTCTCGCGGCTCCGCGAGGTCGGCAAGCCGTTCCTGGTGCTCACCAACAACTCCATCTACACGCCGAGGGATCTGCAGTTCCGGCTGCGCACGAGCGGTATCGACCTGCCGGTGGAGTCGATCTGGACCTCGGCACTGGCCACCGCGACGTTCCTCGACGACCAGCGGCCGCAGGGCAGCGCGTACGTGGTGGGCGAGGCCGGCCTCACCACGGCGCTGCACGAGATCGGCTACGTGCTCACCGACAACTCGCCCGACTACGTGGTGCTCGGGGAGACCCGCACGTACAGCTTCGAGGCGGTGACCACGGCGATCCGGCTGATCGCGGCAGGCGCCCGCTTCGTCGCCACCAACCCCGACGCGACCGGCCCCTCGAAGGACGGGGTGCTGCCCGCCACCGGTGCGGTGGCCGCGCTGATCAGCCGCGCCACCGGCGTCAGCCCGTACTTCGTCGGGAAGCCGAACCCGCTGATGATGCGGGCGGCTCTCAACCGGGTGCAGGCCCACTCCGAGACCACCGTGATGGTCGGCGACCGCATGGACACCGACATCGTGGCGGGACTGGAGGCCGGGATGCGCACGATCCTGGTGCTGACGGGGATCATGCAGGCCGACGAGATCGACCGGTTCCCCTATCGGCCCTACCGCGTCGTGCCCTCGATCGCCGACCTGGTGGACGAGATCTGAGTCATCGTCACGCGGCAAACCCGCTGGTCACAGCGGTGCGGGTGCTCGCGGCCCGGAAAATGACAGGCTTGTGATTTAGCATCGGTCGCATGGACACGTCGAACACGACCGGCTGGTGGAACTGCCTTGGCTGCAGCGTCGAGGTGGAGCTGCCGGCCACTGCGACCTCCGGATTCCAGGTGCCCTGCCCCGACTGCGGCGAAGCCATGACCGAGCAGTGGCAGTGGGACGCCGCCGCCTGACACGACACGACTGGCCCGGCCGTCATCAGGCCGGGCACAGCTCGAGCTCGTAGTCCTGCTCCACCACGTCCACGCCGAAGCTGTGGTTCGGCTTCTCGGTCACCATGCGGAAGCCCGCCGCCAGGTAGATGTGCCGGGCGCCGGAGAGCACGTCGTTGGTCCAGAGCCGCAGCCGCCGGTACCCGGCGTCGCGGGCGAACGTCACGCAGGTGTCGACCAGCCTGGCGCCCAGCCCGTGGCCGCGGGCGTCGGGATGCACGAGCAGTACCCGCAGCTTGGCCGTGCCCGGTTCGTCGTCCGCCACGCAGAGCACGCAGCCCACGCGCCTGCCGTCCAGTTCGGCGATCCACCCGCGCTCGCTCTTCTCGTCGTGGGTTAGCGCGAAGTCGGCGACGATCTGCGACACCAATGCCTCGAGGGATGTGTCCCAGCCGAACTCGTGCGCGTACACCTCGCCGTGCGTCTGCACCACCCAGCCCAGGTCGCCCGGTTCGCCGAGTGGTCGGATCTGTAGGTCTCCCATCGAGTCCCTCTCACTGAAACGAGTGTTTCAGTACGAGACTGAGCCAATGACCGCGGATCCGCAACCCCCGTCCGCCCGCCGTGAGGAACTTCTCGAACTCGCCTATCGGTACGCACTGCGCCACGGCCTGACGGGGATGTCGCTCCGGCCTCTCGCGGAGGCCATCGGCTCCAGCCCGCGCGTCCTGCTCTACCTGTTCGGCTCGAAGGACGGACTCGTGCAGGCGCTGCTCGCGCGGTCCCGCAGCGAGGAGCTCGACCTGCTGGCCTCGGCCTCTCCGACGGGTCGCCCGACCGAGGTGATCGGCGCGCTGTGGGACTGGCTGGCCGATCCTGCCCACCGCGACCTGCTACGGCTCTGGATGGAGGGCTACACGCGCTCGCTCGTGGAGCCGGACGGGCCGTGGAGCGGGTTCGCGGCCCGCAGCGTCGAGGACTGGCTCGACGTCCTGCGTACCGTGCTGGGCCCGGACCGGACGGCCGCCACCGCCGTGCTCGCCGTGCTGCGGGGGGCGCTGTTGGACCTGCTGGCCACCGGGGACGTGGACCGCACCACCGCCGCCGTCCGCCGGCAGCTGGCGATGCTCAGCTCCTGACGGGCTCCCGCTCGTCGCAGTGCCGTTCGTCGATCTGCCCCTCGGCGACCTGCAGGAACGGGGTGAGCAGGTCGGGCACCGCGCGCTCGGCCACGGCGAGCCCGTGGCTCGTGCCGACGTCGAGGATCGAGTAGGCGCCCGCCCCCGCGGCGGTCGTCGCGGTGAGCGTGAGCAGCCCGGCACGCCGCTGGAAGATCGACTGCTTCGCCGTCCAGCCGATGATCCCGCCGCGCTGCAGCGCCACCGTGGCCCGGCGCACCGTGCCGCTGCGGGTCACGAGGTAGCCGGGGGTGAGGCCGTGGCCGAGGCTCCGGTACCCGTCGAGGGCCAGGAGGACGGCGACGGGCCCGAGCACGAGCGCGGCGATCCAGGCGACGTGCAGCAGGATCTCGGTGAGCAGCAGGCCCAGCACCGCGAGCAGGGCGACGATGGTGGCGACGGGCCCGAGTGCCCACCGCACGCGGCGGTTGCGGGCCGCTGCCGGGTGCGGCTGGAGGTGGGTGGACGTGGGCGGAGCGACGGGGTCCCGCAGCACGTCGGCTGCCACGCGGTGCGCGACGGCACGCGGGGCTGCGGGCAGCAGCGTCCTGCTGTCGGTTTTGTCCTTCTCGGACGGCGCTGCCATTCCCGTGGCCACGGCGTCCACGCGGGCGGCGCCTGCGAGTCGCGCGCCCAGAGGTTCCACGATCTCGACGCCGCGCAGGCGCCGTTCCTCGAGCGAGATCGAGCGGGTGGTCAGCAGGCCGCGACGCACGCGCAGGGTGCCGCCCGGTTCGCGGTCGAGCCGGTAGGCCCACCACATCTCGACGAACAGCCCGAGTGCCGCGACCAGGCCGATCACCAGCGCGATCGCCGTGAGCACCGCGATGGTCGTGAACAGCGGGACGCCGCGGAACAGCCCGGCCACCCAGGCGATGACGCCGCTCTGGAGGCCGAACCAGTCCGACACGTTGAGCACGAGGCCGAACGCACTCCCGCCGAGCAGCGGTGTGACGAACGACAGGGGCGCGTACCGGATCCACGCCGGGTCGAGCCGCGCGAGCGGCCCGTCGGCGGTGACCCCGGATGCGCGATCGAGCAACGTGTGCCGCAGGTCCTCGGCCACCTGCCTCGTCACGGGGCGCAGCGTGACCGAGCCGTCGGGGCCCGTCTGCTCGCCGGTGGCGATCAGCACCCGGACGAGGCCGAACATCCGCAGGAGCGGGTCGGCCGTGACGTCGACGGTGCGGACGCGGTCGCGGTGCAGCGAGCGCCGCCTGCTGACGAACACCCCGGTGTGCAGTTCGACCCGCTCGGACGTGACGCGGTAGCGCGTGCGGCGCCACCGAACCTCGTCGAACGCGCACGCGCCCGCGACCACCAGCGCCGTCACCGGCAGGACCCCGGCCAGCGCGGTGCCGAGCGAGCCGGCGCGCGTGATCCAGTAGACGGCCGGCACCGCCGCGCCCACGCATCCGCCGGCGACGAGAAGTGCTGTGACCGCGACGGTGCGCCGGTCGAGAGCCGCCCATTCCGGGCTGCTCACGTCGCGTCCCCGGTGGTGGTCTGGGTGGCCTCGGTGAGCTGTTCCGCGAGGTCGGCCGCGAGCTGCTGGTCGAGCCCTTCGATCTTGACGGCGCCCTTGGCCGACGCCGTGGTCACCGTCAGCGTCGCGAGGCCGAAGCGCTGCTCCAGCGGTCCGCGTTGGGTGTCGACGGTCTGGATACGGGACAGCGGGGCGATCCGCCACTCCTGCCAGAAGTAGCCGGAGCGCGTGTAGACGGCCGTGTCGGTGACCTCCCACCGGTGCAGGCGGAACCACCATGTCGGCAGGGCCGCTGCCGCCGCGGTCCCCAGTACCGCGAGGAGTACCGCGGGCGCCAGCAGCCAGAACCGGGCGGGCTCGATCAGGAGTCCGAGCACCGTCAGCACCGCCACCGGCACGGCGACCAGCAGCAGCACGCTCGTCCGCCACCAGGGAATCGCTCGCGGGTCCACCTCGTGGCGTGGCGGACGCAGTTCCAGCTCGCCGGGCTCCGCCTGGGACGTCGTCATGGCTTCCCCTCCTTCACCATGCGACCGGAATGGTAAAGGATGTCCCAAGGGGCATCACCCGGCTGTTCAGCCCGTCGGGAAGTGCGACTTCGTGATCGCCCCGTGCACCCCGACCGTCCGGTCCACCACCTGCGAGACCGTGAAGTTCGCCGCCGCGGACAGGTAGGCGTAGGCGGTGGGGCGGTCCATGCCCAGGTCGTGTTCGAGGAAGTCGAGGGCGTTCACCACGGCACGGCGCATTGCGACGTTCAGGTCGGTGCCCTGCCCGTTCGCCGAGCCGTCCGGGTCGGACAGGCCGATCGGCACCCACACGTCGGGCGTCTCCGCGAACGGGTAGCGGTAGGCCACCGAGGGAGCGTCCCCCGAGCCGGGCTTGCACACCGTGAGCCGGAAGGTCGCCCGCAACGACCCCTCCAGCGCGGTGAGGGCCACCTCGCCGTCGCCCATCGCGAGGTGCGGGTCGCCGACGTAGAACAGCGCGCCCTCCCCGTGTACGGGCAGGTAGAACGCCGAGTCCGGGCCCAGCAGTCGGATGTCGATGTTGCCGCCACCGAGCGTGGGCGGGATCGAGTTGAGCTCGGGCGCCGTCTCGCCCGCCGCCGTCGTGTGCGCGACGCCCATCGTCCCCATGAACGGTTGCAGGGGGAACACGACCTCGCCGCGGCCCGACCCGAACGGCATCACGCCGACGGCTCCGCCGCCCTTCCCCTCCCGGACGCTCGTGAAGGTCGAGACGTTGCCGTAGCGCAGCGGGTCCTTCGTCGCACGCCCGTCCGTGGTGGCCGCCGGCATCACCTCGTCGACGGTGATACCGGCGGGGGCGCCGCCGTCGGCGGTGCGGGCCAGCGCGCCCTTGCCGTGCCGGCTCGAGACCACGCCGTAGGGCACGCGCGGCACGGCCGACAGCGTCTCGACCTTGAGCACGTCACCCGGCTCCGCGCCCTCGACGAAGATCGGCCCGGTGATCACGTGCGGGCCGTCGACGTCGAAGTTGCGCGGCGTGCGGTTGTAGTCGCGGGCGATCGCGACGGCATCGGTGAGCACGTCGTCCCGCGCCACCTGGTGGCGCCCGAAGTACGCGATCGGGTCGCGGCCCTGGTCCTCGAGGATGCCCTCGTGCGAGACCGTGTCGATGGTCACGGTCGCGCCCGACGCGATGCGCAGGGACGGGGTGGCTCCGATCGCCGGGACGTAGCCCCAGCGCACGGCGTCGGGCGTGGAGGGCAGGTAGTGGTCGCCGTCGATCGGACCGGTGCCCGGCTGCAGCGGGGCGGCCGGCACCGATGATCGGGTGCCTGCCGCGGCCGGCGTGGCTCCGAGCAGGGAGGATCCCACCGTGGCAGCGGTGACGGCGGTGGCGGCCCGCAGGAACCCCCTCCTCCCGATGCCCTCGACGATGAGTGCGCGTGCAACGATCGGATCGGGCGAGCTCATCGGGTGATCGTCATGGGCCCTCGTATCGGTGGGGTTACCCGACGTATCGCCGGTGTGAAGTGTCCCGCTCGTCCCGCCGTCACCCAACGGAACGCGGCGTGTCGCGGGGGCGCGGGACAGAACCGCCCGCGACGTGGTTGGATGGGTACAGGTCGTTCAGTTTCGGTGTTCGTGTGATGCACGCTCGCGGGAACAGGTTGGTGGGGGAGTCGGCGTCGACGTGACGTTGATCAGCCCATCAGGGTCGGCCGGGACGCGCACGGTGCGGGTCCCACCGTCTGCTAGGAGCACATCGCATGGCGCAGGGAACTGTGAAGTGGTTCAACGGCGAGAAGGGCTTCGGCTTCATCTCGGTCGACGGGGGCGGCGCTGACGTCTTCGTTCACTACTCCGAGATCGACGCCTCGGGCTTCCGTAGCCTCGACGAGGGGCAGCGCGTGGAGTTCGAGATCGGCCAGGGCACCAAGGGCCCGCAGGCCACCGGCGTTCGCGTCGTCTGATCCACCTCGCTCACCAGGAGCCCGTCTTCCCCAGGGGAGGCGGGCTCCCGGCGTTTCGGGGCTAGGGGGTGTCCCGCGGATCTTCGATCGCGATAGCCGCGCCCAGGCGGCCCCTGGCGACACCGCCGAACCGCCCGGATACGGCCCGGTATGAGGGCGATCCAGCGGCGCCGCCAGGAACCACCTGGATCACGGCTCTCATCGATCAAGATCCACGGGACACCCCCTAGAGGCCGATGTCCTCGGCGGTGATGGGCCGCCCGGGCAGAGGCGTGCCGGAGGACGGCGCGCGTAGGCCGTCGAGTATCAGCGCCATGCAGCGCTCTGCCGCCAGCCCTGCGACCTCGTCGTCCGCCTTCGGCACCTGCCGAACCAGCAGCGCGAACACCATGGCGACATCGCCGGTGTCGATGTCGCCGCGCAGCGTGCCCTCCGCCTGTGCGGCGTGCACCACGGTGTCGAGCACCTCGATCAGCGCCCGGCGGAGCTTATTGCGCTCCTCGTCGTCGCGCAGCACGATCCTCGGCGGCGACGCCATGGCGAGCTGCATGGTCAGCCGGAGCTCCTGGGACTGGTGCAGGAAGCGGACCAGCGCCTCCCATGCCGTGGGTTCCTCCGCCACAGCGGCACGTGCCTCGGCCAGTGCCTTCTCGAAGCTGTCCCGGGCCACGGCCTGGATCAGGGCCTCCCGATCGGGGAAGCGGCGGTAGAGCGTGCCGATGCCGACGCGGGCGGCCCGCGCGATCTCCTCCATCGGCACGTCCGGCCCCTGCAGGGCGAACCACTGCTTGGCCGCGGCCAGTATCTGGTCGCGGTTGCGGCGCGCGTCGGCCCTCAGGCTCGTCACCGGATCCGCGGTCATGCAGATCACCCCCCGTACATCGTCCGGATTGTTGCACGGGGTCCGGTTGGCTCCGTGGACGTGCTCCCGTCTAGGTGGACGAAATTCCTCCGCTTGCGTACCGTGGACAGCGTAACCGGAGGTAGATCCTCCACATGATAGGCGTTTCGATGGGGGTACCGCGATGACCGAACTGGTCGACCAGCAGGTTCCGACGTTCCCGATGCAGCGCACGTGCCCCTACGCCCCGCCACAGGCGTACGAGGAGCTGCGCGAGCAGTCGCCGATCGCCCGTGTTCTGCTGCCGACCGGGCGTCACGCCTGGTTGGTGACAAAGCACGAGGACGTGCGCGCGGTCCTGGCCGACACCCGGTTCAGCTCCGATCGCAACCACCCCGACTTCCCGCGGCTGATCGAGCTGCCGCCCGACCGGCCGATGTTCTCGCCGTCCCTGATCTCCATGGACCCGCCGGAGCACGGTCCGGCCCGCCGCGCCGTGGTGGGGGAGTTCACCGTCAGGCGCACCCGGGCGTTGCAGCCAAGGATCCAGCAGATCGTTGACGAGAGCATCGACGCGATGGTCGCCGGGCCCCGGCCTGCAGACCTCGTGCAGGCGTTCTCGCTGCCCGTGCCCTCCTTGGTGATCTGCGAACTGCTCGGGGTGCCCTATGCCGACCACGAGTTCTTCCAGTCCCGGTCGAAGCTGCTGATCACCCGCACCACGAGCGCCGAGGACCGGTACCGCGCGGTGGAGGAGGTGCGCAGCTACCTCGACGACCTGGTCACCTCGAAGGAGCGCGAGCCCACCGACGACCTGCTCGGCCGGCAGGTGCTCAAGCAGCGCGAGAACGGCGCCGTGGACCACGCGGGGCTGGTGGCGATGGCCTTCCTGCTCCTGATCGCCGGGCACGAGACCACCGCGAACATGATCTCGCTCAGCACCATCGCGCTGCTGCAGAACCCGGAACAGCTCGCGATCATCAAGGCCGACCCGTCCAGGACCCCGGACGCCGTCGAGGAGCTGCTGCGGTACTTCAGCATCGCCGACACCGCGACGGCCCGGGTGGCGACCGCCGACATCGAGATCGACGGGGTCCAGATCAAGGACGGTGACGGCGTGTTCGCGCTCAGCTACGCCGCCAACACCGACCCGGAGGTGTTCGAGGACCCGGACACCCTGGACGTCGCGCGCGGGGCGCGGCACCACGTGGCCTTCGGGTTCGGCCCCCACCAGTGCCTCGGGCAGAACCTGGCGCGGGCCGAGCTTCAGATCGTGCTCGACACGCTGTTCCGCCGGCTTCCCGACCTGCAGCTGTCCACCCCCATCGAGACAGTGACGTACAAGGACAACGCCGTCGTCTACGGCGTCGAGGAACTGCCGGTGACCTGGTAGGTCCGCCCAGGTCGTCCGAGCCGGACCCGGTCCGGGGGTCGCGCCTTCGCGGGATGTCTCAGCGGCCCTCGGAGTGGAACCGGCGCAGGGCCGCCAGCGTCTCGGCCGGCTTCTCCTCCGCGAGGAAGTGTCCGCTGTCGAGCGCCTCACCGGTGACGTCGTCCGCCCAGCCGCGCCAGATCGTGAGCGGGTCGTAGTCGCCGCCCAGCCGTCCCTTCGCGCCCCACAGGACCTGGACGGGACAGGCGATCCGCCGGCCTGCGCTGTGGTCCTGCTCGTCGAGCAGCCGGTCGTACGTGGCGCCGGCGCGGTAGTCCTCGCAGATCGCGTGCACGACCGCCGGGTTCCGGGCACATCTGACGTAGTCGGCAAGGGCCTCGGGCCGGAAGTAAGGCGCGTCACCGCCGAACTGGGCGTCGAAGAAGAACCATTCCGGGTCGTGGCCGATCAGGGTCTCGGGAACCGGATACGGCCGGGCCAGGAACGGCCAGTGCCAGTAGCCGAGCGCGAAGCTCCGGTCGGCGCGGGCCCAGGCCTCGCTCGTGGGGACGATGTCCAGGACGGTGAGCCGGCGGACGGCCTGCTGGTGGTCGAGGGCCAGGCGGTAGGCGACCCGCCCGCCGCGGTCGTGGCCTGCCACGTCGAAGCTCTCGAACCCGAACTTCTGCATCAGGCCGGCGACGTCGCGGGCCATGGCGCGTTTGCTGTAGCTCTCGTGGTCCGGGACGGACTCGGGCTTGCTGCTGTCGCCGTATCCGCGCAGGTCGGGGGCCACGACCGTGAATTCCTCGGCCAACTCGCCCGCGACCTGGCCCCACATCATGTGCGTCTGCGGGTACCCGTGCAGCAGCAGGAGGGGCGGGCCGGAACCACCGTGGCGCACGCGCAGGGACACCTCGCCCACGGTGATCTGCGACAGTTCGAAGCCCGCGAAGGCCCCGTCCGCTCCGGACGCCAACGACATGCGTGCTCCCTGGAATTCGTCATCCGCGATGCTGCCGCAATTCTACGCGGGAACTGTATAGGCAATTCGCGACATTCGTGGGAACTGTCACCTGCGCCGTCAGGCGCTGCCTTTCGGGCCCGTTATCCGGTGGTGGCCGTCGAGGAGTTCGGCGAAGACGGCTGCCGCCGCGTCGACGCGAGTGGGATCGGTGGCCACGAGTCGGTCCAGCGCCAGCCCGTCGAGGGTGTCCAGGATCAGGTCGGCCAGCGGTGCCGCCCGCTCGGGCGCGATGCCGAACGCGACCAGGCCGGCCTGCAGAGGTGCCCGCCAGGGTCCGCGCAGCTGCTCGGGGGCTTCGCGGAAGCGCTCCGGCTCCTGCACGGCGAGCACGCATATCTCGAGATAGAGCCGCGTGACGCGCGCCGCGGCCGGGGTGCTGAGGGCGCTCCACATGTGGTGCACCAGGTCCGCGAGGCTGCGAACGTCCGGCCCCGGTGGTTCCAGTGACGCGGCGAGACGCCGTTGTGCGAGGGCGAGGACGTCGCCGACCAGGCGCTCCTTGCTGCCGAAGTGGTAGATCAGCATCCGGTCGCTGGTGCCGAGCTCTGCGGCGAGAGGCCGCAGCGACAACCCGACGAGGCCATGGACCAGCACGTAGTCCAGGGCACCCTCGGTGAGCTCGGCGCGACGATCCACCGCGGAACCGTAGCAACCGCTTCACGCGGCGACGTAGCGTCTGCTACGTTCCGGCTGTAGCGACCGCTACGTCGGGCGAGGCGATCGGCGGGGGGAGCGGTGAGGTACAGCTGGTGGGGCGCCGGTGTGGCCCCGGTGACGTGGGGCGTGGTCGTCGGTCTGCTCACCCCACGTGGGCCACTGACCCCGGCCCAGGCCCTGATCAGCGTGGGCGTCGGTCTCGTTGTCGGTGGTGCCGCGGGCCGGTGGAGCAGGTCGCGGTGGGCGATGGTGGGCGCACCGGTGCTGTTCGTGATCGCGGTCGAGATCGTCCGGGCCGGCGCCGTCGGGCCGACCGTGGACGCCCCGCACACCAGTGCGTTGGGCGTGGTCGCGCTGGCCGCCGGACGAGGGGTGCACGGGCTCCTGACCGTGCTGCCGATGGTCGTCGGCGCGGCTTACGGTGCCGGGCAGGCCCGCCGGGCCGGGCACCCGACCCGACCCGGCCGCCTGCGCCGTCACCTGGGTCGGGCCACGATCGGCGTGCTCGCCGCGGTCGTCGTACTGGTGACGGGCGCGGTCGCGCTGCCCGCGCGCACGGACCCGATCCCCGGCGACCGCAGCATCGCCGAACTCACCACCGTCGACGCCGGCCCCCATCGGCTCGGCCTGATGATCCGCGGCGCCGACACGACCGCGCCGGTCCTCCTGTTCGTGCCCGGTGCCCCCGGCGCGGCCGAACGGGGTGCGGTCCGTGCGCACCTCTCCGGCCTGGAGCGCCATGTCGTCGTCGCGACCCTGGACCGGCGCGGCGGCGGGAGTTCCTACCCGGCGATCGAACCGACGGCGACCATGACTCTGGACGACGAGGTCGACAACATCGTCGCCGTCACGCACCACCTCAGGCAGCGGTTCGACGCCGACCGGATCTACCTACTGGCGCATTCCGGAGGGTCGATCCCGGCCGCTTTCGCGGTGCAGCGCCACCCCGAACTGTTCAGCGCCTACATCGGCGCAGGCCAGGCCGTCGACACCGCCGAGGCCGACCAGGCCCAGTACGCCGCGACGCTCGACTGGGCCCGCCGCCACCACGACACCGACCTCGCCGCGGTGCTCACCGCGGTGGGCCCACCCCCGTACGCGCGGATCCATGACTACGAACCGCTGATCCTCGCCGAGAGCAAGGTCTTCCCACGTGCCGGCGGCCAAGGCGGACTCGACGACAGCCTCGCCGCGTCGGAGTACACGGTCCTCGACAAGGTGCATCTCTTCTCTGGGCTCGTCGACGCCCACGACATCTACTACCAGCGCGTCCAGGACGTCGACCTGCGTTCGCAGATCCCTCGACTCGAGGTGCCCGCGTACTTCGTGGACGGCGTCGACGAGGTGCCCGCTCGCGTGCCGCCGATGCAGCAGTGGTTCGCCGGGCTACAGGCCCCGCACAAGGAGCATGTTCTGCTCGCCGAGAGCGGGCACCGGTCGTTGTACGAAAGGCCCGCGGAGTTCACCGACATCCTCGTCCGCCGGGTGCTCGGCGAGCCCGCGACGTAGGGCGCCGGTGTTACCTCAGCTCGCCCTCGAGCAGGCCCATGATGAACATGTCGTACCAGGTGCCGTCCCGTCGGAACGCCTCGCGCAATCTGCCTTCCTCGACGAACCCCACCTTCTTGTACACATGGCAGGCGGCGTGATTCTCGGTCACGACGCTCAGGAAGATCCTGTGCAGGCGCATCTTGTCGAAGCCGTACCGGCACATGGCACGCATGGCCTCGGTGGCGTATCCCTGACCCCAGTAGGACTTCTCGCCGAGGTAGATGTCGAGTTCGGCGCAACCGAGCTCAGGCTCGGCGTCGCGCAGCCGGACGATCCCGATGAGCGTGCTGTCGTCGATCACCTCGACGCCGAAGAGCACGTCGCGGTAGGAGTTCGGCTCCCGTTCTTCCAGCCGTCGTCTGGTCCGAGCGAGCGACGAGCCGTGCCCGTCGTTCATCCACCGCATGACGTCCGGATCGTGGTTCCAGCGCCACAGGTCCTCGGCGTCACTCGGCTCCATCGCCCTCAGCCGGATCCGACCAGCCTGTAGTGCTGCCATGCCCTGCCTCGTCGTCCGGGACCGTGCGCCGCTGGTGCAGTCCATCCGATCATCGGTGCGGGTACAGCGGCGCCGCAACGGGGTTTCGCTCCACCCGTCGCCCCCCGGCCGGATGGCGCCAGAGGAGATCGCCACCCGCCGGAGGGCCCGGTCCTCACATGCCAGGAGCGACCTTCACGCCGCCGTCAGGGCCACGATTGCCACGGCCACCCCGCCGACGCCCGCGACAGGACCCCAGTACTGCATCGGAAGCCAGAAGAACGTGTGCCGGTTCGTGACGACCGTCGGCTGCCCCGTCCGCGCGTCATAACCGGCCACTCCGCGGTTCAGCCGCCGGCCGACGAACCAGATCGCCACTCCGGCCAGCGCGACTCCCACTGCGGTACCGAGGTTGGCGCTGTCCGTAGGGCCGCCGAGCGCCACGCCGATTCCGGTGCCGCCCAAGCTGAAGGCTGCGGTCAGCAGCACAGTGAGGACTCCCCATCCGGGCCAGACGATCACTTGTATCCCTTGTTCCCTTCAATCGGCAAGAATGATCGGAGAGGCTAGAGACCGCCTCCGCGAACCTCCGCACCGGGTGATCAACTTCGGCGACGAAATCCGGTTGACGTTGCAACAGCCAAGGCGCGCTTGACCTCAACTCGGATTGATGGTCGAAGCCCGGCCGATGAGCGATCTTCTTCCGACCCGACAGCCACCCCACCGCACAGTGGGTCTGCGCTATACCTTCGACGCCGTCCGAACAGCGGACGGCTGGCGGTTGGCGCGCGCCGAGATCACCCCGAGGTGGTTTCGGGAGACCTGAGGTCAGCGCATCCGGCTCGGGCCGGCTGGGCCGCCACGGAAACCGTTGCTACGCGGCTGTTCCATACAGCGGGTCCGAGCGGCCACCTGCCGCCCGAGACCCGTCTGACATGGTCGGGGTGGCGGGATTTGAACCCACGGCCCCTCGCTCCCAAAGCGAGTGCGCTACCAAGCTGCGCCACACCCCGTCGGGTGAAGTCTAGGCGGTAGGTCCCGGAACCGGTGACTCGGCGTCTCCCCGACCGCCGGCCGACCGTCCTGTTCGGAATCCGTTCGATCCGGGCTGGATCAGGGCTGATGATGAGCGCGTGGACGCGGACGGGCCGACGTGGCGTGCGGATGTCCAGGTCGCGGCCTGGATCGTGCCGCGGCTCGGGACCCGCATCGGACGGGTGGGCGCGGTGGTGCCCACAGGTTTCGAGGCCTACGCGCGCGTGCTGCATCCGGTGCCCGGCGTCTCGGAGCCGGGAACCTGGGCCGAGGTCTGCCGACGCACGGGGCGTCGCGCACATGCGTTGATGCAGTGGCACGTGGTGGCGGGGGTGCCGCTCATCAGCGCGCCGCCGACCCGCTCCGTGAGATGGAGCGGCGAACACCCCGAGCCGGGCAACCTCCCGACGCCGGCCCTCGAGGTGCTGTCCGATGTCCTCGCAGTGCACACCCGCGCGGACGCGGAGTGTTTCTTCGCGCTCTGGGACGGCTACGGCTGGATCTTCGACGGCGGCCCCGTTCCACCCGCATACCCGAGGGAGATCATCGACGGGCCTCGCCTGCGTCATCCGCTCCGGGACTACATCCTGTTCTCCGGGCCGCTCTCCCGAGCGGCGCACCTCGGCCGCGACCCGTGGAGGCAGTCGCCGAACCTGTTCTGGCCCGCTGACCGCTCCTGGTGCGTCGCCACGGAGATCGACTTCGACTCGACTCTGGTGGCGGGGACTGCCGCGGTCGTCGACGCGGTGCTCGCCGCGCCGGAACTGGAAGCTTGGCCGGTCGGGCCGGACGACGCGCTGACCTTCGACGCCGACACGGTGAACATCTGAGGCGGGGGAGAGGAGCGCGGCGGAGTCCGCTAGGCTGGCCACGTCCCCGGGCTCGTGGGGGACACGCGGGCGTAGCTCAATGGTAGAGCCCCAGTCTTCCAAACTGGCTACGCGGGTTCGATTCCCGTCGCCCGCTCAGCGTCTCTACCAGCGAGAACAGCCGCCCGTCCCGATCTTGGGAGAGGCGGCTGTCTGCTTGCGTGCAATTAGCGTGCAATTAGTTCGCGTCGGACTGGGCGGCGGTCGGGGGCGCGGACGACGTGACGATGGTGCTCAGCCGGTCCGCGATCTGGCGGTCTCGCTCGCGTGTGGCGTGCTGGTAGATCAACGCGGCGCGCATCGAGCCGTGGCCCATCCGGTGCATGAGTTCGCGTGTGCTGGCTCCGGCAGCGGCGGCGAGCTGGTTGCCGGTGTGTCGCAGGTCGTGGAAGTGGAACCCGCGAGGTAGTCCGGCCCTGACCACCGTCTGCGTCCACGCCGTGCTGCGGTGGAAGTTGCCTCGGCGCAGCGGCCCGTCCCGGTCACCGAGGAACACCAGACCCTCTGGTCCTGACTCGGCGAACGAGTCCAGGTGCTGGCGAAGCTCGTCGACGAGTACGTCCGGCAGGGCGACCGACCGGGCGCCGGCCACGGACTTCGTGGGGCCAGGCACCATCTGACCGCGTCGGGTCTGTGCGATGCGGCGGTACACGTGGACGACGCGTCCCTCCAGATCGAGGTCGCAGCGCCGGATCGCGATCAGCTCTCCCCAGCGGAGCCCGGTCAAGGCGGCGGCGAGGACGAGCACGCGGTACCGGGCAGGGACGAGATCGGCGAGGCGGTAGACCTGCGGGACGGTCGCCGTCGGGCGCTCCGGCGTCCGGTGCTGGCCTGCGCCCTTGATCCGGCACGGGTTCCGCTTGATCCGGCCGTCATCGGCTGCAGTGTTCAAGATCGCGCGGAGTAGCCGGTAGGCCTTCGCGGTCCGGTCCTCCGAGCGCCCGTCACGGAGCAATGCTGCCCGCCAGGACCGCACCTGATCAGTGGTGAGCTGCCCGATCTCCACGGCACCGAGGTAGGGCTCGACATGGTGTCGGAACAGGCTGTCGTACTCCTCCCGCGTGCGCAGACTGATCTTGTGCTCGCTGATCCACTGCTCGCCGAACTCCCGGACGGTCACCGTGCCGAGGTCCGGGTCGGACCACTCGCCCTGCACGAGTTCGGACTCCGCCATCGACAGCCACCGTTCGGCGTCCTTCTTCCGCGCGAAGGTCTCCGGCGCTGGTCGACGGCGCCCATCGGGTGCCAGGTAGGAGGCCTGGAACCGGCCAGACGGGAGCTTGCGGATCAGCCCGAAGCGTCGGTGCCCCGGCTTGTTACCCCGTGCCATCAGACGACCCCCCGCACGTGCCGCCGGACCGACTGGGCAGTGATCGGCTCGACGCATCCTTGGGCCACGAACGCCCGAAGGTCGGCGACAGAGAACCGGATGTGGCGACCGACCCGGTAGAACCGGATGCGACGTTCGGCGATCAACCGCCTGACGAAGCGCTCGGAGGTCGACAGGTACGCAGCAGCGCCCCGCACCGTCAGATACTCGCCGCCGTCGTTCCTCATGCCGCCCTCCTGGTTCGGGTGCTGCGTCGTTGCTGTCGGTTGCGTTCGGCGATGGCCATGGCGAGTTCGCGTTCGGCGTGGGTGTGGTGTCCGATGTGGACGAGGCGCCAGTCGTTGATCACGGTGACGGTCGACAGGTCGAGAGGGATCTCGTTGGGGTCGTCGGTGTCGCGGTCGAGCTGGGCCAGGTCGTCGGCGAGCCGCCACGCCCGTCGATCGGCACGGAGCGCGCCGAAGGTGGTCGAGTACCGCTGGGACTTGGTCAAGAAATGACCGCGAAATCCGAGCATGTGCGCCCACCGCCGCAACCCCAGCTCCTCGTACCGGGTGAGGCCGCCGAGTTCCCAGCAGGTGCGGATCATGGCCGCGTGGTGCGGGCTGACGTCGAGGTACTGCACGTGCTCGACATCGCGGATCGGGCGGTCCGCCGGAGCGGTTGTCCTGGACGGAGCGTCCTCGTTCGACCCCGCGACACCCCCTGCAGAGCGCTACGTCGATGCCCTCCTGGCGGCCCTGGCTGGGACTCTCGAACGCCCCGCCGACCTCCGCACCATCCTGAGCGACGCAATCGCTCTCGTCGCACACCAGCTCAACCTCACGCCGGGCGCCGGCCCCTCATCGACGGTGCTGTTGCTGCGCGAAGTGGGGGAGCGGCTCGAACTCCTGGTCCTCGGCGACAGCACCGCCGTCATCGGTCGCCGAGACGGACTGATCGAACGATGGGCCGACCAGCGTATGGCGACCATTGCGGGCGGTCTACGTGCTCGATACCGGGAGGACCTGTGCGCAGGCCGGGGTTACAGCCCCGCACACCGGGAGTTGCTGAGCCAGATCCAACGCGCCGAGCGCGCTGCCCGGAACACCGACACCGGCTACTGGATCGCTGAGGCCGACGAGAACGCCGGACGCCGCGCCATCGTCCACCGCTACCGCCGAACCGATGTCGACTGGTGCGTCCTAGCGACCGACGGCGCACAACGCGGCTTCGACCATCACCACACCGACTGGGCCGCCCTGCATAAGGCCAGTGTCGCGGAGCTGAGCGACCTTCTCGGCTACCTCCAGCGATGGGAAGCCGAAGCAGACCCCGACGGCCGCCAGCTCCCGCGCGCGAAGCGCCACGACGACAAGACCCTCGTCGCCTGGTCCAACGACTGACGATCAAGGTTGGGACGCCGCCGCAGCGTGCGTGTTCAAACTCTCCATACCTGTTCAAGGCGGCGCCTGCGGCGCCGCGCGGCGCTCTGCCCATGCAGCCGCAAGCGCTCGCGCGGGGCGTGCGGCCTCCGGCCGGTCCCCGCGCGGCTCGCGGCTGCGAGCTAACGGGCCGCGGTGAGGTAGATGGTGCCCCGCCCGCCCACGTCAACCTCTGTCTCACGTGTGTGTGTCCACGTCGACGACCGGCTGAACGCCACGCGCGTTCCGGACAGCTGGTAGGGATAGCCTAAGATGCACCAAAGGTGTAGAGAGGTGGCGTGGGTGACCTGGAGTGACATCTACTCGGTGATCGACCCCGTCTCCACTACCCTCTCTATTCCTCTTGCGATCGCAGGCTTTTGGGTGGCGTTGGTGCAGATCAAGAAGACGCGTGCCGCCGCCGAAGCAGCTCGCGATACTGCAATAGTTGCCCGAAATGACGCGAGTCGAGCGAGTATTCTCGTTCTGCTGCCCCAGCTGCAGCGAATCGAGGAGCAGATTGACCGGTCTGTTGATGCGGGTTCTGTAGACCTCGTTATTGCGTGGGCGAATACCTGGCGGTGGCAAGCGAGTCAGCTTAACGAACTGCTACGCTCGGCCTCTTTCGATGATCCGCAACTGTCTCAATTGCTACAATCGTCTGTCCAGGCGGCCGCCACGGCTAAGCAATCACTCATTACTAATGGCGCATCTGATCTTCCGCGCTCGACGAAACGCCTGCGGGATACCGTCACTGCAGTCACGAGTCAACTGGGAGGTCTCACCGTCATCTATTCAGCGCTGCCAGACAGGGGGAATCCATGAAGCCGGACGAGATAACTTCTCGCTTGACTACGCTAATTGCTAAGCTGCAGAGCCAGACGGAGTTAGGCAATATCATCTGGGAGAAAGTTGATGATGAGCGCTACGACGCATCGACGCAGCACTCCTCATTCTCGATTCAGACTCGCGACGGCGATGGCGTCGCCCCCTGGCTCCTTAGCATTTACGACTCGACTGGTAATGCTGTCGCGAGCTTTGACTCGGGCGACTCAGAATACCCGGTAGAACTTCGAAATGAAATTCGCAGCCTCTACGACCAGGTGCGCAACTTAGCAGACACTGATCAAATTGTGAGATCGCTGGATAAGGTACTGCAAGAACTTGATGAGCTTCCGCCATTCTGAATTTCCATGGCTATCCGCTCGGCTTTTCTGCCCCTTGCCACCTCTTGATAGCCCTCGCCGGGCGGGCAGGCCTCCGGGATGGCCGGGCCGGAGCAGACGCGCGAGCATTGTGGGGGAGACGGTGTGCGGCATCCCGTCGACCTCCCAGAGGGCTACCACACGCCGGGCCGGGGGCAGAGCATGTCGGGCATCGGCGGCGGTAACGTCGAGGGCTGCCCCCGGCCCGGCGCGCGGTCGGGCTTTGCCAGGTCGACGGGATGCCGCACGAGCCCCGAGGTGGGCAGCGGGCCGGTGGGCAGCGGGCCGATGGTGCCCCCGTCTTACCCCCATTTTCGGACGGCAGATGTCAGTAGGCCAGGAGAGCGCCCTCGCCGGGCGGGCAGGTTCTCGGAGATGGCGGACTCCGCAGGGATGGCACGTCGGAGCTGGCCGGGTGCGCGCCATCTCCTCGACCTCCCCAACGGCTATCACACCGCCGCTCGGGGTCAAGCCCCCATGGGGGAGCGGCGGTATTGTCGGGGGTGCCCCGACCGGCGGAGTGAGCGGGCTGCGCCAGGTCGAGGAGATGGCGCTCCGGCACTCGGGGTGGGGGAAGCGGAGCATTCCCGGAGCGCACGCCGTATCCGCACCCGCCCCGCGTTAGTACCCCGTGACACGGAGGCCCAGCTCAGGCAGCACGTAGTGGCACAGGGTGGCACAGGGCGGCAGTTGGTAGCCCCTCGCATCCGCCTTCACACCGGTAGGTTGCGCGCTCGTGCAGGGGGTCCGTCGGTGCTGTGTCCCATGCAGCCGCAAGCGCTCTCACGGGGCGTGCGGCCTCCGGTCGGTCCCCGCGCGGCGCGCGGCTGCTTTCGAGGTGCCTCCCCACGACTAAAAAACCTGCCGATACCAGCAGCGGCAGGTTGCGTAATCTTCCTACGGCTAGCGCTACCCTAGCGGCCTGGAGGGCTGAATTGAGTGATCAACTGGATCTAACGCGGCTGCCGCGTGGTCAGCGCGAATGGCGATCTTTCGTTTACCAGATTAGCCAGGTGGATGATCGCGCGGAGCGCTACTTTCTGGAGCTGAAGTCTGAGCTTGACCTGAATAAAAAGGAACATTGCGCTAAGGTTGCGAAGTTCATCCTCGGAGCGGCAAACAGGGCGCCCGAGCGCGCAGCCCGGCGATTTGAGGGCTACGCGATCATGGTTCTGGGTGTGAGCCGAGGGAAGGTCATCGGCATCCCTTCGTTTGAAGCAAAAGACCTGGAGACGGCCGTCTCGCGTTATGTAGGAGTCGGTAAGCCTGCCTGGGATTTTGAGCGAGTCTCGGTTGAAGGCGATCGGGATGTAATCCTCATCATGGTAGACCCGCCCACCGGGGGGAACATTTGGACGTGCTTACGAGACGGTCCAGATGGCTTGCGCGATGGCGCGATCTACATTCGCGCTGACGGTGAAACGCGCGAGGCCAAAGGCGGAGAGGTTCGCGATCTTGCAGCGCGTGTAAGTCAGCAGCAGCCGGAAGCGGAGCTTGAAGTGCAACTCGAAGGGGTTGTCGACGCTGTCTTCTTCGACGCCGATCCATTGCGTGATTACGCAAGTCGAATCGCAGCGGCCCTTCGTGCTGAGGCTCGTCCCAAGAGGCCGAACCCGAATCAGACCGTCTCATCGCGCATCATGCAAGCATATACGAGTCCGTTCTGGCGTGCGGAGGATCGAAGCCTGGAGGATTATGAAGCGGCTATCGAGGAGTGGGTTGGGCAGGTGCTCTCTTCCGGGTCGGCTATAGTCGACACCATTGCCGGAGTGTACTTTCCTCGTAATACGGTAGTAGTCAAGAACTCATCAAAGCGGTACTTGGAGGATGTCGAAGTTCACGTGCACCTTGAGGGGAAGGTACGTGCGGTCGATGTGCTGACGGAAGATGCTGACCTATTGCAGAACTTGCCGCATCCGCCACGGAAATGGGGCGCCTATCAGGAGGACCTCGGCTTTTACCCGCGAGTGATGAGCAATTATGGAGCCCAGTCCTTCTTCGACCGCACCTCAAGTAATGGGATTGTCTCCTATCGCAACGGCGGATCCGTTAATCTGACATTTAGACTAGATAGTCTTAGGCCTAAGGGGTCTTTTGTGTCAGACGACGATGACTTCTTGCTGGTTCTTGATGGCACTGGCACTGATGGTGGCACTGACGGTGGCGAGGTGCGAGGAACGTGGACCGTGACGGCGCGCGGGATCAACGATGTACTCGAAGGCGAACTTCGCGTTCCTGTGTTGGGCGGCAGGGATCTGACTGACGTCCTTCGGCGCCTACTCAGCAATGAGGACAAGGAAGCGTCCGGCGAGACGACCGATTAACGGCCAATCTGCGCCCTCAATCGATCCCTGCTAGCCCTCGCCGGGCGGGCAGGTCTCCGGGATGTTCAGGGGGTAGCGGCGAGAACTCGGTGATTGTGCGGCATGGTGACGAGGACCGGCGCGGACCGTGCAACTAGCGTGCAACTAGGCACGGCTTGAGCCGGTCAACAGGTGCATGCCGTTGCACATCCGAGTGCAGGTCAACGTCGGGGGAGTGGTCCTCGGGGCAGTCTTCCAAACTGGCTACGCGGGTTCGATTCCCGTCGCCCGCTCCGAGCCCCACCAGCACGGACTCCCTTCGCAAGACAGGTGCGCACCGGTCCGGATGGCTCCCGGTCTACGCCCGCGCCTGGCCGGTCGACCAGCCCACCGCCACTCTCGCCACCACCGAGACCCCCTGGTCGTCCCGGCAGAGGGCCGCGACGGGAAGACCGCGCCGGTGGAGATGCCGTTACGGACCCAGTCCACGCGGGCGGAGACCGCATTGGTGGTGCCCTACTACGGCACAGGCGTCGCGCACCCGGGCGACGAGCCGCTGCACGCGGTGCCGACACGGGACCGATTCGGGCTGGCGCTCATCGCCGAGTTGCGCGGCGGTGGCTCCGACGCCCGCGACGTGCATCAGCCGCTGGCGGCGGTGACCGCGTCGGGGAATCACCACATGCTGGTGCGGCACAACAGCTCCAAAGGCGAGGGAGGGGAGATGTGCACCCCAGCTGGCGAGCCCGCGCGCATGTTCACCACGACGGGGCACCAGTCGCTGGTCGGGTGGCCGCACGAGGTGCCGGCTGTGGAGGGCTGCACGTTCCGGATGCTCGAACCCCGCGAGATCCAGGCGGCAATGGCCTTCCGGCGCGACTACCGCATCGACGGGACCCGCCGCGAGCAGGTCCGCCAGCTCGGCAACGCCGTCACCCCACCACGTCACGTTCACAGAGGAAGTGGGCGAGCACGTCTTGCGGCACGGTCTGCCCAGGACCGCCATTGTTTCTTCCAGTCGTCAGTATGGGACCAGCCACGCCAGGACCACGCGTTCCCGGTCAGGGCTGGAGCCAGCGGTCGAACCAGGCACGGGTGCGGCGCAGGACGTCGAGTTGGTGGTTGCGTTCTCGGATCGAGTGGCCCTCTCTGGGGTAGATCACGAATTCGTGCTCGGCGCCGAAGTGGCGCAGTGCCCGGTGGAGGTACACGGCCTGGCCGAGGGGGACGTTGGTGTCCTCGGCGCCGTGCAGGATCAGCACCGGAGTGCGGACGCGGCTGGCGAAGGAGACCGGGCTGACCGCGTCATGCGGGTGCGGGCCGATCCCGTCCCACCCGATGCTGCCGCTGAGCGCACCGTCGAACTGGCCGTACTCCCCGGTCGCGGCGAGCATCCCCCAGTCGACGATGCCCGCGTTGACCAGCGCGGCGCGAAACCGGTCGGTCTGCCCAACGGCCCAGGCGGCCATGAAGCCGCCGTGGCTCCCGCCGGCGATGCCCAGTCGGTCGGGGTCGGCGATGCCCTCGGCGATGAGCAGTTCGATGCCGGTCAGGATGTCGGTCCATTCCTCCCGGCCGACCCTGCCCGCGACGCTGGCCGCGAACTCGTGACCGTGGCCCTGGCCGCCGCGCGGGTTGGGAAGGAACACCGCGTATCCAGCGGTGGCCAGCCACTGTGCCTGTGCGCCGTGGAACGAGAACACTTGGAGGCGATCGGCGTAACGGTCGTAGGGGCCTCCGTGCACGATCGTGACGAGCGGGAACGGGCCGTCTGAAGCGGATTTCCCGACCGGTAGTACGAGCAGACCGTCCAGATCGAGGCCGTCGGCGGCTCGATAGGCCAGCGTTCGCTGGGTGCCGAATGCGATGCCGTCCAGTTCGGGGCGGGTGTCCGTGATCTTCCGCAGCGGCCCGGTCGGTGGCCCGACGTGAACGTTCGTGGGTTGGTGACGGGTTCCGGTCAGTGCCGCGATCGTCGTGCCTGCGGGGGTGGTGGTGAGGGCGTCGAGGTGGCCGGGGTGCTGCGACAGTGGCGTGGGGCCGTCGGGGTCGAGCCGGGCCAGGGTCGTGTTCAGGCCGTCGGCGAACACCACCAGAGGGGCGGCGTCGGTTTGGCAGAGTTCGGTGGGGCACATCGGAAGGTCGGCGGTGCGGTTGCGTCGGACGCGGCTGCCCATGGCCAGGTCGAACACGGCGGTGCCGGCGTGGAGGACCGGTGGCGTGAGGGCGATGTAACCGAGGTGCCAACCGTCTTCGGCCGGCCACCAGGCCAGAGAGTGTGCCTCGGCCTCGACCGGTCCGAGGTCCTCCGCGGTCCCCGTTGTGGGGTCGAACAGGTGCAGTCGGCCATTGCGGGGGCCGTAGTCCTTGTCGGCGCTGGCCTGGGTGAGTAGGGCGAGCGGGCCACCGTCGGGTCGTTGCCGCAGTTCCACGACGTGCCGGTCGCCGAACACGCTCGGGGTGGTGACCTGGCCGGTGCGCAGGTCGAGCAGGCGCAGCCGAGCACGCGGTTCGCGCTCACCGACGACAATGGCGTCGTCGCGGTCCTGGGCGCGGCGCGTGTCCTGCTCGGTGGGCTCGTCCTCGGCGAGCAGAGCGACCAGGTTGGGATCGGCGAGCGGCAGGTGGTCGGTGATGCCGGCGCGCCAACTGGTCACCGCGGTCACCCCCTTGTCGGCAAGGGTGAACCGGTGCACCTGCGGAGTACCACGCTCGGCGTGGTCAGACAGGAAGTACAGCGTGCGCGAGTCCGCGGACCAGCGAGGCCGGGACTCCGTTGCGGTGTCGGCGGTCGCCCGACGCCACACACCGTCGCCTTCGATGTCGGCGAGCCAGAGTGCGGTGTCGAGGTGGTCATCGATTCGGCTGGTGGGGGCGAGAACATGGCAGAGCAGATGCCCGTTCGGAGCGAGCGCCGGGCTCTGCGGGACGCGACCCTCGACCACGAGTTCGGCGGTCAGACCTTTCATGCGATCAGTGTGCCAACGTCACCAGCGCACCACATGGACGAGTCATTGCGCTTGGCGCGCTCGGACGAAGTGTTCAGCTGCACCGGCGGTGCAGCACCCCAACGCGCCCGGCCAGTCGAGGTGCAGATCAGCAGTGATGGGGTTTCGCGCCGAGGAAGGCCCGGCGCGGCGCAAACGTGCGCCGTATGCCGTGAACTGCCCCGCCAGCAACGGGCGCCGCCGGGTCGGTTGCGGAGTCGCCCGCGCTGATCGCACGGTCCAAGCTCCCACAGGCCGGGCAGGCCGGAGCATCGGCTTGGAGCGCGACTCCGCAGGCCAGGCAGCGGATGTCTGGAGCAGTCACGGGTCGATCACCGAAGCCGCAGGCGGCCCGGATCGTCGACGAGTCGTGGCGCGATCCCGAGCGCGTGCTCGTAGGTGAGCACCAGGCGGGACGCGCCCAGCATCGACCCGAACAACCCCATCACCAAACCGCGGCATACGCGTCACGGCCGCGCATCATGGGCCGGCACCCCAGCTTCCCCACATAGGCCGGGTCGAGGTCGTCGACGAGCACATGCAGCGTCGGCGGCGCCCCCGACGGCCGCACGCAGCATCGCGTCGGTGACGTGCACCGCCATGCCCTCGAGCTGGTCCACCCAACCCCGCCACGTGCCCGGTCTGCTCCATAGCCAGGGAGTCTGAACCGGAACTCCGACATTTCTGGGCGCTTACCGCAGCTAGAACCAGGGTTCGGCGTCCGTGCCGGGCCGCAGGGTCGGGGCGGGGCAGGTACGTGCTCAAGGCCGCGCGGGCCGAGGGAACTACCCCGATGGACCGCCTTCGGCGGGGGCCTGTCGGCCCTTGGAGCCCTGTGTCAGCCTCTCCAAGAATGATCAGCTCTTGCTGGGTGTCTCCGGTGGGCGGGCTGCGTGGCTGCGGTGCTGACCGATGAGTTGGCTGCTGGTCGCTGGTCTCCGAGGGGATGACGCGCTCTGACGGTGCGTCCCTGATGGGTACGAGGCGAAGGAATTGACGATGACCGGTCCGATTCGGCTGTACATGTCCATGTCGCTCGATGGTTACATCGCCGGTCCCGACGATCGGCCTGGTCAGGAGCTCGGGCGCGGCGGCGGGCGACTGTTCAACTGGCTCGACGACCGAGAATCCGCCGGTCCGAGCGGGCAGGTGTATGGAGAGGCGTTGGCGACCGGCGCGGTGATCTCGGGCCGGCGAACCTTCGAACTCGCCGGACGCTGGAACGGCGACCACCACGACGGCGTACCGATCTTCGTTCTCACCCACCGGGTCGAGGAGGGAGACATCCCACCTGGCAGGGCACGCTTCGTCACCGATGTCGAGGACTGCGTGCGCGAGGCCTGTGCGGCGGCCGGGGGCCGGGCCGTCCTGGTCCACGGGGCCGGCGCGGCTCAGGCGCTTCTTCGTGCCGGGCTGCTGGACGAGCTGGAGATCCACCTGGTGCAGGTCCTGCTCGGCGATGGCCGGCGGTTGTTCGACCAGCTCGGCGGGGACCGCACGGAGCTCGAACTGGTCCGCCGGCTCGACGACCGCGACGTCACCCATCTCCGCTACCGGGTGCGCCGCACGGGTGCGTCGGCATGAAGACCCTCATGGTGGCCGTCCGCGTGACCGACCTGGATCGGTCACTCCGCTTCTACGCGGCCATCGGCTATGTCGAGCTCGGCAGGATCGCCATGGGCGATGGGGGAAGCCTGGTGGTGCTCAAGTTCCCCGGCGAACCGGTGGCCACGCTCGAGCTCGTCCATCGTCTGGCCGACGGCCCGGTGAAGGTGGGCGACGGGTTCGACCACCTCGCGATCCAGGTGGATGCGCTGGTGCCGACCCTCGACCGGCTGGCCGCCGTCGGCCTGACACCCGGGCCCGTGGAACATCCCGGCGGACCCGACGGACCGGCGGTCGGTTGGCTGACCGACCCCGACGGCTACCGGATTGAGCTGGTCGAGTGGCCACCCGGCCACGCCGACGGCATCACCGCTGCGGACTTCGATCCCCGCCCATCGTCGCGGCTGGGCTGAGCCGTCTGGACACCACGATCGATTCACCGGGATCGCGCAGCCTGGGCTGGTCGGCGCAGATCCGCGCGCCGCGGTCAAGGAACTCATCCTGGGCGGTGCCGAACCAGCCGCCCGATCGCATGGGGGAGTGACCACCTCCACCCTGACCAGCCACGGCGCCCCACGCGGTGCGGGCGGCTGGTCATGGTGGGATACGGCCGGATGAGGTGGTGCTCGGCCCGTGGCATCTGCGGTGCTGGGTCTCTCCTCACATCGGCGCAGCGACGGTGCCGGGACCCGTCACGCCGACGCGAGGAGAATCCCAGCCGATCACCCGGCCAGCGGTGGCCCCACTTGCGCCCGGTCCGTGCGGGGCCTCGGCGACCAAACGCGTGTTCGAAGCGCTGGATGGTGCTTGCATTACGGCATAGGGGTTCACGTGGTTAGGCTGAACGCCATGGCCAGGGTTGCTCGGGCCGAGCTTGCCTGGCTGACCCGGCGGGTGGCGCGGGCTGGGCCGCAATGCGCCGTGGAGTCTGGTCACGCCAGGCCCCGGCCATCGTCAGTTACAACACGCTCCGTGCCACGTCATGTGCCTCGCCCTATCGTCGCCGGGTGCGAAATCCGGCGGCCGACGATGCCGACCTGATGTGTGTTGATGCACGTGGATGCCCTGTACCGTGCTGATCGGCTGCCTTCCAAACTGGCTACGCGAGTTCGGTTCCCGTGGCCCACTCCAAGCCTTCTACCAGGCGCAACTGTGGTTGCAGCCGCCCTGTCTCCGCGACCAGGGTGTTTTCCGTGCGCCGCAGATCGTGCGGGGGCGCCTTGCTCCAGATGCGGTCGAAGTTGGAGCGGGTCGGCATGACTGTTGGGACCGCGATCATCCACCATCGCTGAACCCGATGACTACGCAGCGATGAGTTCCTGGCTGCGCCGCGAGTCTGACTGTCCAGATGGGGGCGGACCGAGGATAGGCCCACCTCCACAATCAGCGACACGAATCGGACGAGCAGGGGGCGCTGTGAGCGGTATCAGGGTGTTGGTGGCGGGGGCGAGCATCGCGGGGCCCGCGCTGGCCCACTGGCTGCGCCGGCGGGGGGCCGAGGTGACCGTGGTGGAGCGGACCCCCGGGCTGCGTCCCGGTGGGCAGGCGGTGGATGCGCGCGGGGTGGCCAAGGAGGTCATCCGGAGGATGGGACTGGACGCGGCGGTACGCGCGGCCTGCACCGACACCGCGGGCGCGTACACCGTGGACGTGGACGGGAACGTGCTGGAGACCTTCCGCGCCGACGACGACGGCGGCGACGGGTTCATCGCGGACATCGAGATCCTTCGCGGGGACTTGTCCCGGGTGCTCTACGACGACACCCGCGACGGTGTCGAGTACGTCTTCGGTGATCGGATCGCCGAGCTCACCCAGGACGGGGACGGGGTCGACGTGGCCTTCGCGGGTGGCGACCGGCGGCGCTTCGACCTGGTGGTCGGGGCGGACGGGCTGCACTCGGCGCTGCGCACGATGGTCTTCGGACCGCGCGAGCGGTTCCTCCGCCATCTCGGGCTCGTGCTTGCCTTCTACACCGTGCCCAACGAGTTCGGGCTGGACCGCTGGCTGATCGACTACCAGGACCCGGAGTCCGGGCGGTCCGCCGGTCTGCGGCCCGTCCAGGACGCCACCCGGGCGATGGCCATGTTCTCGTTCCCCGCGGCCGACTTCGACGTCGACCACGGCGACATCGCGGCCCAGAAGCGCCTGCTGCGTGAGCGCATGGCCGGCTTGGGCTGGTTGACCCCGCGCATCCTCGCCCACCTGGACGACACCCCGGACTTCTACCTCGACCAGGTCGCCCAGGTGGTGATGGACCGCTGGTCGCGTGGACGGGTGGGTCTGCTCGGGGACGCGGCGTTCAGCTCGTCGCCGATGTCCGGGCAGGGCACCGGGCTGGCCCTGGTCGGCGCCTACTTGCTGGCCGGAGAGCTCGCCGCCGCCGAGTGGGACCCGGAGGCCGGGTTCGCCCGCTACGAGGGGCGGATGCGTTCGTTCGTCGAGGCCAACCAGGAGATCGGACGGTTGCACGTGCGCAGCCGCGACGTCCCCGGGCCGGACGCCGAGCCGAGCGCGGAGCCGGAATGGGACCTCGAGCTGATCGAGCGCGCGATCAACGGCGTCGAGCTGCCCGACTACGCCGGGGTGCCGGACTCCGGGGCCCCGGTCGAACCGCCGATCACCTCGTCGGTCAGGCCGTAGGCGCACCGCCTCGGGCGGGGTGAACCAGCGTGCGCGAGAGGCGACGCCTGCCCATGATCAGACGTACGAGCAGCGTCGGGCCCGTGCCGCCTCACATCCGGGATCTCAGCACGTCGACCTCGCAGCCCGGCGCGGACGGGTCGAAGCCGTGCTCGACCAGCCAGCGGACCCCCAGCAGGCTTCGCAACGACCACCACGCGCGGATCACGTCGAGGTCCACGTCGGTGCCGTAGCCGGCGACGACGTCGCCGAGGTGCTCCTCGTGCCCGAGCGTCAAGGTGGCGAGGTCGAACAGGGCATCGCCCGGGGCCGCCTCGGACCAGTCGATCACGCCTGTGATCTCGGCACCGTCGACGAACACGTGGGTGATCTGCAGGTCGCCGTGCGTGAACACCGGGGTCCACGGCCGGAGCGCAGCCTCGGCGACCTGGCGGTTGCGCGTGACCAGGTCGGTGGGAAGGACGCCGTTCCTGACGAGCCACTCGCATTCGCCGTCGAGTTCCGATGCGAGCTCGTCGAGGCTCCGGCCGAGCCATGGCGGCAGCGGCGCGTCGTGCAGCATCCGTGCGGCGGCGCCCGCCGCGGCCCACGCCGCCGACGACGCGGGCGACGGCTCGCCGAGGCGGCCGAGTGCCGTCCCGGGGAGGGCGGTGAGCGCGAGCACGGGCGGCTTCCGCCACAGGACCTCCGGAGTCGGGATCGGCGCCATGGCCATCGCCTCGACCTCGACGTCGGTGCGCGTCTGATCGGCGTCGATCTTCAGGAACACGTCGCCGACGCGCAGGGTCGCGCGCTCGTGATGGGCGACGACGACCTCGACCTCTTCCACGTCGGCCATCATCGCGGGGGCTTACCACCGACGTCGCCGGGTTTATCGCGTCCGGGATGGTGTCAGCCCAGGCCGGACCGGGCGATGACGTTGGTGATGCTGATGTGAACCGCGGTGAAGCCTTCCTGCACGAATGACTCAGCAATGGCCTCTGCGGGTTGAGAGGGGTAGTAGCGGCCGGCGATGCCCGTGGCGACGTGTGTGATCCGGTCTGGCTCGGCAGAGGTTCGTGCATGTCCTTCGATGGTCACGAAGCTGTAGGGTTGCCGCTCGTCACTCACGCAGACTGCGATGCGCCGGTCACGGGCCACGCTCTTACCTTTGACGCTCCCGGGCGACAGGGCGAAGGCGAGTTCGTCGCCGTCGAGGATGAAGCAGACCGGGGTGACATGGGGTCGCCCGTCGGCGCGGGCGAGGGCGATGTGGGCAAGCCGTGTTCCTGTCGTGACGAAGGATCGCCATTCGGTGTCGGTCATTGTCGGCATTGATGTGACCTTTCGTTCGATGCGATTGCCACCGGCGGGCCGAGTGCGGTCAGAGCATCGGGAAACGCCAGCGGGTGGCGCTGAACCCCGTCTCCTTGCCGAATGCGAACACCTGTGCTGGCTCGACTGCGTAGACGTGCCGAGGATCATCGAGGGCGGTGTCGGCGGGATCGTAGAACTCGCCGTCTCTGACGAACGGATGCCACCACGGATACTTGGCCGGAAACAGGTCCGCAACTCCCTGCAGCCGAGGTGGATCCCGAACGAGATGGGCGGCGCCTTCGAAAACCAGGTCGACATCATGACCGGGCACCGTGACCGCGCATCCGTTGTTCCGCACGAGGTTGCGGGCCTTGCGGGACTGCCGGAAAGTGACGAAACAGAACATTCCTTCACGCCATACACCCAGCACCGGCACCACGTGTGGCCGTCCATCCGGGTCGGTGGTCGCGAGCAGGAAGTCGCCTGCCTCGGCCACTCGCGTCCGTACGTCCGCCCAACTGAGCGTCGTCAGAGGTACGCCCCGAGGGCTGGTCAGTTGCTCGGGAGTCGGCGTGCCGTAGGTCGTCATGTCAACGACGCTAGGTACACCGGAGCATTGAGAAAAGCGAAGGTTCCCGATCGACTTGATCGCCATCGGCTATGCTAGGGCGCGTGGGCGACGTCGAACTGCGCCATCTGAGGACGATGGCTGCCATCGCCGAGGAAGGAACGTTCGGGCGAGCGGCTGCCCGGCTCGGCTACACCCAGTCGTCGGTGAGCCAGCAGGTCGCCGCGCTGGAGCGGGCCATCGGTGGCGCCGTCTTCGACCGGCCCGGAGGTCCGAGGCCGGTACGGATCACTCCCCTCGGCGAGGTGGTCCTGACCCACGGCCGCGATCTGCTGGCGAGATCGGAGGCGCTGGCCGACGCCGTCGATCGCTTCAAGGCGGGTAGCGGCCGGATCGACATCGGCACCTTCCAGAGCGTGTCCAACCTGATCCTGCCGGCCGTCGTGCGCCGGCTGCTGGACGAGCACCCCGGCTGCGACATCAGGCTGTCCGAGGTGAGGCCGGACGATCCGAAGATCGGAGATCTCGACCTGTTGTTCCACGACGGCCGGGTCGAAGGCGACGTCGAGCACGTCAAGCTGCTCGACGAGCCGTACCTCCTGGTGGCCGGCGCCGGCACATTCCCCGATGGTCCGGTACGGGTGAAGCTGCTCGACGATGCTCCGATGGTCGCCTGGCCTCCCACCTATCACCAACAATGGTTGGAGCGGGCGCTCGCCGGCTACGGCGCACAGCCACGGATCGTGTTCCGAACCGCCGGCCACGAGACCATCTTGTCCATGGTGCGGGCGGGCATAGGTTCGGCAGTGCTGCCATGGCTCGCCCTCCACGGATCCGATGCCTCGTCCGACGACCGGCTCAGCATCCACCCACTGCGACCATCGCCCACCCGCGAGATGTATCTGCACTGGCCGGCCGACCGCACCCGATCGCCTCTCGCGACCCGAGCCATCGACATCGCCGTCGAAGCCGCCGACGAGCTGGCCATACGCATCAATGCCACGAACGTCGGGCCCACCATGGCCCCGACTGGTCCGCTCTCGGATTGTTGAGAGTCTTCGCCCGGAAGGCGTCGTCCGCCCGGCCCACCGCTCTCCGGAGAGGGGCCGCACGGCGCCGGTCGAGCGCGCGCAACGCCGTCTCGAGTTGGTCTCGCGCAGGCGGCCCGATGTACTCGGTCCAGTCGTTGTGGGCGGCGCTCAGAGTTGCTCGTGGTTTGCCCGCCACTGCCTGCCAGGTAGCGAGTGCCTCTCTGACGTTCGGCGAGCTGACCTCAGGACGGCCGAGTCGGTCCAGTGCCCGACTTGTAGAGATCGGAACCCCGGGGATCTCCGTGGTTGGCGCCTGGTTCGCTGCTTCCCGGACACGGGACGGGCGCCTACGCGGCATTGCCCTTTCGAGTCGTGATCATCTGGTCATCATCTCACCGGCACGCACGATTCGACGGGGCACGCGCCGGCGCGGTGTGGCAGGCGTGGGTCGTCATCGTCGGCGCACTGTTCCTCGAACAGCGCCAGAGCGTCAAGAAGTTCATCCGCATCGCCATCGTGATCGCCGGGGTCGTCGGACTGCAACTCAGCGGAGCAGCGTGACGAACCATCCGGCGCCGGGCCTCACCTCAGACGACCCCACCGCACCCTGTCAGCACGAAAGGACTGACCCATGACTGTCACGGTCGCAAAGCGCAACGGCAGGGCTGGTGCGTGGCTCGTGCTGCTCCTGGCCGGAGGTTTCGCAGTGGGATCGGATACGCCGTCTGGGCGGGGATCGGCGTCGAGATGGCGGCGGCCGCGCCCGACCCTGCGCGCGGTTCCTGAACGAGGCTCACGTCCCCATCGCCTGGGAGGTCGCGGCCCTCGCAGGACCCATCACCGCGAGGGCCGCCGCACAGGAGAGGTGCTACTTGGTCCCCTCGGGCAGAATCTCGGTCGGCGGAGTGCCCTTCGCCTTCACGTAGAAGACGGCCAGTTTTGCGGGCTGTGTCTCACTGGCATTGCGACTTATGAGATGGATATCCGTAGGCGATTCGTAGAAGACGCCGCCGGTGTTGATCGTCTGGAGGTCGCCACCCTTCAGCTGTGTCACGACACTTCCTTCGATCACGTAGACGAAGAGATCGCAATTGTGCCGATGTACCTGGGAAGCTTCGCCCGGGGCGAAATCGACGATCTCGATCATCCCTTCCTTTCCGGACACATCGGGGAGGTCCTGGGTCATCAGACGTGTCACTGACCCCGCGCCGATGCGATGGACGTCGTCGCCATGGTCATGGGCGCCGGCGGCCGCTGGGGCGCTGGCAGGCGCCGGGGCGCTGTCAGACGTTTGACCCGTGCTGCAGGCCATCACGCCGCCAAACGCCAGCACGGAAACCAGTCCCATCTTGACTACATTGTTCATGTCCTGCTCTCTTTCTGTCGGATTGTTGCTGTGGGTACGGTGTTCGATCAGTGCGAGGAAGATCCGAACATCATTTGAGGCGCGCGGATCTTGGTCAGGTCGAGCAAGGCCGCTCGATGTCCGTTACGTGTCTTCCTGCGCGCTGCTCGTCGTCATGTCCGCGACGCTACGTGCCCGAAAGTGCTGGGATCTGGGTCATTCCCACAACAGATTCCTGGGCCAATTCTGAGGCCGCCGCCAGCCGCGTTCGGTACCGGCATCTGGAACGTGATGGGCTGGTTGGACAGTTTGTGAGCGTCCATCACCGGCCGTCGGGCCAGGTGCAGGCGGGCGCGCCGATGGACGTCTACACGAAGCTGGGCGTTCGGCGGCTGACCGGAACACCGCCGGTCTGCTGCTGTACGGCGCAGCGTGACGCGAAGACGGTGGCGGCGGTCAGCCGTGCAGGGACTGGTCGGGCGCTGGCTTGTGACCGCCACCGCTCGGCGCGGGAGGGACCGGCACGACCGGGGCGGGAACACCTGCGCTGCCGCCGTCGGGACCCGCAGTCCGATCACGCTTCTGCTTCGCCCTGCCTCTGCCCATGCTGGGAGCGACGCTACCCGTCGTCATGAAGCATCCTCGCGGCCTGACAGAACTCGAGCGCTGTCCGCCCATCGGTTGCCGTTCGGTGCGGCCGAGCCCCGCCTATCTGCCAGCAGCGACTCACTACACGGCAGAAGCCCCTCCGACGTCGGAGGGGCTTCTGCTCACAGCGGTGACCGCGAAGGTCAGCGGCGCTTCTTGCTTGCGCCCGGGGCGTCGGCCTCGGCCAGCTCCAACTCGGCGGTGGCCTGCACGAGCTCGAGCAGCGCCGGGTCCAGCCCGGGCGCGAACTCCTCCGGACGCTCCACCGCGATGTCCATCGGGAATCCCTCGGGCCGCTGCTCGGTGGTCAACGCTGCGCCGTTCGAGGCGGCGGGAGCGGAGCCACGGTAGATCTTGCCGGCCTCGGAGAGGTTGTCGAGGCTGAACGTGTACTGCTTGAGGTGCAGCCCCTGGTCGAGCAGCTTCTTGACCTCCGGGAAGCGCTCGGCGTCGGTCTTCGGGATCGGCAGGGTCTTGCCCCAGTTGACTCCCAGGGTCTCCAACGCCTTCGCGTAGGCGTTCTCGTGTGCCTGGTCGCGGACGATCAGGTAGGCCACCGTCGAGCGGGCGGTCTTGTTCTTGGTCATCTCGTAGATCCGGCACTTCTGCAGCCGGCCGGTGGACTCGAGCATCAGGTTGTAGAGCAGGTCGAGCACCAGGTTGCCGCTGTTGTAGACGTAGGACCCCGACCACGGGTTGCCCGCGGCGTCCACGGGCAGGGCGCCCTGGGCGCCGACGAGATAGTGGTGGATGTTGCCCATGCTCATCGCGTCGGCCAGCGGTGTCGCGCCGCCCTTGCCCGGCTCGTCGACGGGCTTCTTGGCCGAGCCCTTGTAGCGGGGCGATCCGTCGGTGAGCCGGGCGATGGTGGTGGCGATCAGCTCGACGTGACTGATCTCCTCCGTCCCCACTCCGTAGAGCAGGTCCCGGTAGGGCTTGGCTGCCGCTCCGCGGAAGTTGAAGCTCTGGAAGAGGTACTGCATCATCGTGCGCATCTCGCCGAACTGGCCGCCGAGCCCCTCCTGCAGGGCGTTGGCGGCGGCCGGATCCGGCTCGTCGGGGACGATCTCGTTGATCAGACGCTGAACGTTCATGAACATGGTGCGACGTCCTTGTCCTAGGGCTGTGGAGTCGATCCACTCCGGGGTGCCCGATTTGCTCCGCCTCACCCATGCCAGGGCGAGCAACGCCCGAACCGGGTGACGGCCGGGCCCGATCGGTCGGCCGGCGCGCGGCACCGCGGCCTGTTCCCGACGGGCAGGGCAGCGGTCGTAGCGTCGCCGACATGACCCATCTCCCCACGCCGCGCGTCCGACCTGCGGACGACGGCGACGTCGAGGCCGTCTTCGAGTTGGCCGCCGACATGGCCGTCTCCTTCACCGTCGAGCCGACGGCGTTCCGTCGCAGCTTCGCCGCCGTCCTGTCCGCCACCGATGCGCACGTGCTGGTGATCGACGTCGATGGGCAGGTCGGCGGCTATCTACTGGGGTTCGAGCACCCGGCCTTCTTCGCCAACGGGCCGGTGGCCTGGGTCGAGGAGATCGCCGTTCACGAGAGCCTGCGGCGACGGAACCTCGGCTCGCGACTGATGACCGCGTTCGAGAACGAGGTGCGCGGCCGGGGAGGCAGACTGGTCGCCCTCGCGACGACCCGGGCGGACAGCTTCTACGAGGCGATCGGCTACGACCGGCACGCCACGTACTTCCGCAAGGTTCTCTGACGGTCAGCCGGTGACCTGCGCGCTGGGGGAGACCCGCGGGATGTTGACCACCAGGTCGAAGGCGTCGAGCACCGGCGTCGGCTGGTAGGTGTCCATCACCCGGATGCTGTCGGGCCCCGCGACCCGCCCGCGGGCGCCACGAAGGTCGACGACGCTCAGCCCCGAGAGCACCGCCTCGATGCTGCCGTCCGCGGGTGGCCCGAGCTCGGCGCCTGCTATCTCGACCCCACCCGGAGCGGCCGGGTTGGCCCGGCGCGTTGTCGTCGTGCCCCCGGTGCTGGTGACGGCCACCGCCACGTAGGCGTCACCGAGCCGGTGGGCCAGGTGGGTCCCGGCGACGGACAGCTCGAACCCCGGCATCGTGAAGGGGGACCGCTGGACGTGGTTGTTGGCGGCGCCGATGACGATCTTCGCGTCCGGCCCGAAGCGTTCGAGCATCCAGAACACCGATTCGGCCATCCCGCGGTCACGTGCGGAAACCGGGGGATGGGCGGTCTCCCCGGCGAGCATCTGCGCTGCCTGGCTGCGCAGGCCGTGGTCGAGCAGGCAGGCCAACCGCAGTTCGTGTCGCACGACCGCGTAGGCGTCCGGGGCGCCAGAGCCCTGCTTGGCGTCGAACCACACGGCCAGATCGGCGAGGCCGGCGGTCATGGCGTCGCGGTCGGACCGGTCGAGCTGCGTGTAGGCGGCCAACGCCGTGAGGGTGGACTCGCTCGCGTACTTCTCGACCTGGTTGATCAGCCGGTCGACCAGCGGGACGGCGTCGGGGTCCGCACCGTCCACGTAGCGCCGGACGTTCCGCAACGCGGGCAGTGGCGAGGCGGCCGAGCCAGGGACGTCGAGTCCGAAGAACGGCACCGACGCCGACCTCATCCAGCTGAGGTGGGCGCGCATCTCCGGGCACCGGCCCATCCGGTACGTGATGCCCCACTCGGCGACGGTGTCCAGGTCGCCGGGGCCGCCGCGGACCCAGGAGTCCACCTCGAGCCCCTCGCTGAACCCGGACTCCATCGCGAAGACCGTGAAGCCGCACCGCTCCACCAGGAACCGCAGCATGCGGTGTCGCAACGCATAGAACTCGCGGACGAAGTGCGCGCTCTCGCCGATCGCGACGACCCGCGCGGCGCGGAAGCGCTCGGCCAGCGGTTCGAGGTCGTCGAAGGGCGCGTCCGGGTCCAGCGTGTCCAGGGGGACCGCGTGGTCGGCTGTGTAGGCGGCAAGGGCGGTCGACACCGGGGCAAGGTACGGCACCCGTCGGCTGCTGATCGCTCACGGTGGGTCGGACCAGCCCTGGACGCGGTGCCGGTGGAGGCGGGACGCTGGTGCGGATCGGGGGGGACCGGATGAGCACACCGACAGTCGCGGAGAAGGCGATCCCCGTCGTGCGTGGGCTGCCCGTCGTGGGCAGCGTCGCCGACCTCGCGCGGGACCCCGCGGCGTTCTTCGTCCGCTGCTATCTCGAACACGGCCCGGTCTTCCGCGTCCGCGCGCTCAACCGGACGCTGACCGTTCTCGCGGGTCCGGAGCTCGCCCGGTGGATGGGCTCGCGTGACGGCCAGGCGAGCCTGCGGTCCAAGGAGGTGTGGCAGGGCCTCGTCGACGAGTACGGCGCCACGCGGACCCTCACGGGGGTCGACGGCCCCGAGCACCGCAGGCTGCGCGAGGTCATGCGTCGCGGGTACTCGCGCGAGGCGCTGCAGGGCAGGCTCGACGACGTCGTGGCCATCACCGACGGCTGCCTCGACCAGGACTGGCGGGCCGGGACGGCGGTGCCCGTGGTCACCGCGATCCAGTACATGGTGACGAGCCAACTCGGGATTCTGCTCACCGGCCATGCGCCGCGCGAGTACGTCACGGACATCCGGACGGTGATCCTGTACATCCTCAACGCCCTGGTCACCGAGCAGCGTCCGGCGATCGTGCTCAAGCGGCCGAAGTACCGCCGGGCCAAGGCGCGCGTCAACGAGCTCGGCCGGCAGATGATCAGTGACCATCGCAACCGGCCGCCTGTCGTGGGGGACAGGCGCACGCTCGTCGACGACATCATGGACGCGCACGACCGCGATCCGTCGCTCATCTCGGCGGACGACCTCGTCCTCGCCCTCACCGGCCCCTACGTCGCGGGTCTCGACACCGTGGCGAACACCCTCGCGTCGCTCGTCTACGCGGTCCTGAAGCACCCCGAGGTGCTCGAGCGGGTCCGGGCCGAGGCCGACGCCGTCTTCGCCCGCGGTCCCGTCACCGAGGCGTCCCTCGCCGACATGCCGTCCATCAACGGGGCCGTGATGGAGGCGATGCGCCTCTACCCGATCGCCGTCGCGCAGCCGAGGGTCGCCGATCGGGACTTCGAGTACGCGGGGTACCGGATCCGGGAGGGCGAGCCGGTGTACTGCGCGGTCACCGTCCCGCACTTCCTGCCCGAGTTCTTCCCGAACCCGCAGGCGTTCGACATCGACCGCTACAGCGCCGAGCGCCGCGAGCACGCGACCCCCGGTGCGTACGCGCCGTTCGGCAAGGGCCCGCACACGTGTCTCGGCAAGGGCATCGCCGACGTGCAGATGACTCTCACCGCGGCGCGCCTGTTCCACCGGCTCGACCTGGCTCTCGATCCGCCGGACTACGTGCTGCGACGCAAGGCGGCCCCGACACCCGGCCCGACGATGGGCTTCCGCGTCCGCGTGACGGGGGTGCGTCGCCCGGGGGTGACCCCGGACAGGACGGGTTGACCGCCGCGGGCTACGGCTACCGGGGTACGGCGCTCTCGGGAGAGCTCAGCGCCCGGTGACGCCGTCGATCGCCTGTCGCAGCAGGTCGGCATGGCCGTTGTGCCGGGAGTACTCGCCGATGAGGTGCACGTAGACCATGCGCAAGGACATCGGGTCGCCGCGGAAGTCGAACTCGTGGTCGAGCGGCACCGCCGCGACCGCCTCATCCCCGAGGCGCCACTCCTCGCACAGCGCCTGCACCTCCTGCTCGGCGCGAGCCGGGTCGACCAGGTCGAAGTCCGTGTTGTTGCCCGGGCCGCCGTGCAGATGCGGTACGTCCTGGCCGCCCGCCCGCTGTCTGAGCCAGATCCGCTCGACCTTGGCCAGGTGCCGGACGAGCCCCAGCAACGACAACGTCGACGGTGGCACCGGCCGCGCGGCAATCTGTTCGCCGGTCAGACCTGCGCAGATCCTCAGCAACGTCGCGCGATGATGGGCCAGGTAGCCCTCCAGGATGGGCCGTTCCACGCCCGTCGTCGGTCCGTCCGTCAGTAGCCCGGGTGGAGGGGCGGGCTCGGGCGATGTCCAGATCACCCGCTGCATTCTTCCGTGCCGGCCACCGGGCACATGGTCCCGGTCAGCGCATGAGGGGCGTGCACAGCGGGGACAGGACGGTCAGCGTTCCCACCAGGAACGGGCCGAGCAGGAGTGCACCCGTGGTGGCGACCCGGGCGAGTCGGGCGCTGGTCCGCTCGGGAGGGAACAGCAGACGCTCCACGCGGTCGGCCACCCCCGCTCCCGCCACACCGAGCCCCGGGACCGGTAGCCGGCTCGAGGGGCGCTGGTCGGGTCCGGACAGGGCGAGCAGCGCACCGACGACGGTCTCCCCGCCGTGGCGACGGGCGGCGGCGTCGTCGGCGGCCATCTCCGCCAGCCGGGCGACCGAGGCGGCGCCTTCAGCGAACAAGCGCCTCCCGGGCCGGATCCAGGCCAATGCCGCGGTGCAAGCCAGCAGTTGGTGGTGGCGCCCGGTCAGGTGGGCCCGTTCGTGGGCCATGACCGCCGCCACCTGGGCCTCGTCGAGCGCGTCCAAGGCGGCCCGCGTGAACACGATGGTGCGGATCCGCCCGGGCAGGCAGTACACACTGCGGTGCTTCACGTCCACCACGAGCGCTCCGCCGGGGCCGCGTGGTGTCCCCCGGGCGGCGAGCACCGCAGCGTCCGCGTGGCGGCGGGTGCCTGCGCGGGCCCGATGCAGGTCGAACCCCACGCGGGTCACGACCAGCGCGAGCCCGAGGGTGGCGAGCGCGACTGCCGCGCTCAGGACGCCCTGCACGATCCTGCTGCCCGCACCCCCGGCCAGGTCGGCCAGCACGGCGACACAGCAGCCGAGCATCCCGTCGAGATGTCCCCAGCCCGTCACCAGATCATCGACGAGCATTCCCACCGCCACCACCCAGGCGCCCAGCACGCTGGCCATGGCGGTGATCCACGCGGCCATGCCCCACGCCGGCGCCACCCCGGCCTGGGTGGCCCGCCGCAGCAACGGGGGGCCGGCCATCGTCACCACAGCGCTGGAGCCCAGGACGCAGACGGGCAAGCTCATCGAGGTGTCCCGCTGGAGCGGCGGTGCAGCACCTGCTGCAGCCGGGCCAACTCGTCGTCGGTCATCTCTCCGACGAAGTGGGTGAGCACCGCTTCGGAGTCGGTGTCGGTGTTCAGGGCCTGGCGCATCAGCGCGGCGGTGTGTTCGGAGTGGCTGACCATCGTGTGAAAGCGGTGCGCCTTGCCCTCCCGCGCTCGGGTGAGGTGGCCCTTGCGGTAGAGGTTGTCCATCGTGGACAGCACCGTCGTGTAGGCGATGGTGCGGTCCTGCTGCAGCTGCTCGAGCACCTCACGGACGGTGCCCGACCCGCCCATCGCCCACAGCCGGTCCATCACCACCGCCTCCAGCTCACCGAACCCGCGCATGCCGCCTCCCGACGTCGACCGTGCTCATCCTGACGCAGCACCGGCCGAACTACTACCTCCGTACCGAGGTGGTAGTTATAGTGGCCGGCCGCGCCGGGAGCCCGTACCGCGCGACGTGCTCCGCAGCGCCTGGATCCCGCTGACGCCGGCGGCGAGTGGTTCGAGCACGTTGTCCGTGTCACATGTGGGCAGCACCCACTGAACCGATGTGGGCCGTTGTCCGTAGTGATATTGACAGCGAACCATCAGCTTCTCCCGGCCCCGGACGTTGTACTGTCTCCGTACGTAGGCAGTAGATGGCCCGGTATCGCTGGAAGCCGCGTCGCCGTCATGTCTCGAGGGGGAGCTATGCAGTCGTTGCTGTACGGAGTCGCAGTACTCGCCGGGGGGCGTGAAATGTTGATGATGATGATGATGTGCAGGTCCGACGCTGCGGTCGTCGAGCAGCGGTTCTCCGGCCTGGCCGGCCGCTCTGCGGCGGGGGTTTCGTGATGGTGGACTCGTTCACGGTGATGATCGCCGTGTTGTTCTCGGGCGTGATCGCGGTGCTGATGATCGGCGCCACGTACGTGCTCTGCCTTCGCCCTGTGCTCAGCGCACGACGGCAGTACAGCGGCCGGAGGCCCAACAGTCTCCGCATGGGGCGGGGCAACGACTTCGCCCGGAGATTCGTCGAGTGGTCGGTGGAGCCCGACGCCGCACCCGTCCACCAGCGCAACGGCCGGCGCGAGACCTCGGTCGACTGACCCTCCTGTAGCCGGCGGTCTGCAGGGATCATGACCCGGACATCGTCGAACGGATCAGCTGGGACGCACCCGTCCGGAACCAGCGACCCCCCGGACGCGGTCCATCCCGTTCCTGCACGTCACAGAGGGTTCCGTCGTCATCGGTCCGAGGTTCTGCCTGCTCTGGGATGATCTGGCTCGACGCGTGCCACGACCCCGTGGTCGCCCGACCCGGGAGGCCCACCGCGTGCAATCCTCGACCGAGGACCTGTCGGTTTCCTCGATGGTTCACGTCCCCGGTGGCGCTGTGGATCTTCGGGACGACCGGCGCGGCACCCGCTGGCGGGTGGAGATCGCGCCCTTCCTGCTCGGCCGGTACCCCGTCACGTCCGCGAGCGGTGCCTCACCCGTGGTGAACGTCAGCTGGGACGACGTGATCGACCTGTGCAACGTGATGTCGGACCGGTCCGGACTCGACCAGGCCTACTCCCGCGACGCCCGGAGCGGGGAGGTGACCTGCGACTGGGCCTCCAACGGCTACCGCCTCCCCACCGAGGCGGAGTGGCAGTACGCCTGCAAGGCGGGCACCAGCGGATACCGGTACGGGGAGATCGACGACATCGCCTGGTACGCGGACAACTCCGGGGGCCGGCTCCACGACGTGGGCGGCAAGGCACCCAACCCGTGGGGCCTGTACGACATGCTGGGAAACGTCTGGGAGTGGTGCTGGGACCTCTACGACGAGGAGGTCTACGGCTCCTATCGCATCTTCCGCGGTGGTGGCTGGGCCGAGTCGGCTCGGGGGTGCGGAGCCACGGTGCGTCGCCGCAGCCACCCGTCGTTCGCGATCGACGACCTCGGCTTCCGTCTCGCTCGGGCCGCGTGACGGAATCTCTCCTGGACTGTCTCTGCATGAAAGGGACTCAGAGACCTCGGCGGCGTGCCCGAAGTAGCCATCCGCCCGCCACGGCAGCGCCGATGACGATCGTGGCGATCAGGACCGTCTGTCGCGTCGAGTCCCAGCCAGGGTCCTCGACGCCCACGGCGAGGCCGGCCAGCCACAGAGCGACGTTCGGGACAACGGCGACGAGGCCACCGAGGAACACCGCGACAGCGATCTCAACGGTCCGAGCATCGCGTCGGACCTGAGGATCACCGGGCCCCATGCGCCGAAGTGTGGCCGACGATGATGTCGAGCGCCAGGGCCGTCACAGCTGCCGGCAAGAGCGATTGTCGAACCTGTGGATCGCGTGTGCTCGGAATCAGAGTCGGTAGCGGCCTTCGGTGAGTGACCGCAGGACGATCTCCGTGGTGCCCGTGGCGTCGATGTGGCTGGAATCCAGCACGTGTGGCTCGAGAGTGTCGAGACTGCTGAGGGACTGAATCGGTTCGGGATCGGTCAGGGAGTCGGCGGCGGTTCGAGCGACGGCTCGGTGCAGAGTGGTGGCCCGGTCGGGTCGCAGTACGACGTAATACAGATCGATTGCGCTGGTCCTGCTCGCGGCACGGAACACGTCGAGGAACCAGGGACCGATGACACCATCGCAGATCACGTGGTAGCCCCCGGCGGCGTAGCCGAACGCGCTGTGGGCCAGCACGCCGATCACGATGCTGTTCTGGCGGTGCGCTTCAGGCAGGTACGGCGCGATCCCGCCTCGGCGGATGTAGCTCCAGAAGTCGTCGGCGTGCAGGTGCACGCTGGGCGAGAGCGCGTCGGCGACCCGCCGGGCGATCGTGGACTTGCCCGCCCCGGGTGGGCCGGTCACGACGATCACCCTGCCGGGTTCGCCCGAGGTGCTCGGCGGGCGGGTATGGCTGTTGCTCATGTCGCGAATGGTCCTCCAAGCGGATGGCCGATCGATGCCACGATGCGGCGGTGCTACCGCGACAGAGGGCCCTGCTCGTGCTCGGGGTGCTGGTCGTCCTCGTCGGCGCGTACAGCGTGGTTCATGAGCACCTGTACGGGGTGTCGCTGTTCTCGCCGGCGGCGCTGCCCGAGAAGGTGCGGTCTGCGACCGTCATTTCCGTATTTCAGGCAATACCACTCTGACGACCAGACACGACGTCGATGCCGCTGCGCCGGGCCGGGAGCCGCTGCGCCGGCTCGGGACCTTCGCGCCGCCCCTGCATCACCGTATGGACATCCTCGGCCGGCCCGACGAGTCGGTGTGCGGCATGGAGGTGTTCGTCGGGGACGACGATCGCCTCGCCGAGTACGGGTTGATGGGCGGCCCCTGACTGCGAGACGCGCCCTGGCGGCGATGAGTCGGTCTTGCCGCATCGGGATGCCGCATGCTAATTTTCCGGCGAGCCCCGTATGGGCCTACGCATGGAGGTAGCGGCTACTCAGCCACTATAGAGATCGGTACTGCTCCTCGCCGGAGTCGCGGTATCGCTTTCCCAGTGCGTTTGGCCCGCGGGGTTCTTTCGTGCCGTCTCTTGGTGGTGTCGTCCTCCGATCCGATGGATCGATTCGAAAGGGCAGCATGGCCGAGCGGAGTTTTGATTTCAACGAGTTCCAGCGGCAGATCATCGCGGAGTTCCGGGCCAACGGCGGCAGAGTGGGCGGGATGTTCGAGGGTTCCACGTTGGCCCTCCTGACCACCGTCGGCGCCAGGACCGGCCTGCGCCGGACCAGCCCACTCGCGTATCTGGAGATCGACGGGCAGCCGCTCGTCGTCGCGTCCGCCATGGGCGCGCCCACCCATCCGGCGTGGTACCACAACATCCGGCACAACCCGGCGGTGACCGTCGAGACCGGCACCGAGACCTATGACGCGATGGCCGGAGTCCCCGTTGGCGAGGAGCGGGACGCGCTGTTCCACAAAGTCGTCGAGCACGCCCCGGGATTCGGGGAGTACCAGACCAAGACATCTCGCGTGATTCCGGTGGTGACCCTGCACCGCATCACGCCGACGCCAGGCGCGGGTCGGGCGCAGGGGCTGGGTGATTTCCTCGTGGAGGGCCACGAGTGGCTGCGCAGTGAGCTGGTCGAGCTTCGTCGTCAGGTGGACGAGATATCCGAGGGCCGGGCGGACTCCGTCACCAGTGAACGCAGGCCGGACGACCTTGCACAGCAGATGCGCAGGCGCTGCCTGGAGTTCTGTGGAGCACTGGAACAACACCACACGGGCGAGAACATGGGCGCGTTCCCGATGATCGCACAACGGTTTCCCGCGCTCGCCCCGGAACTGGAGAAACTGAGTGCGGAACACGCCGTGGTCGCACGGCTGCAGGGGGAGATCCGCCGGCTCGTCGACGACCACGTCCCCGGTGAGAGCGACCCTGCTCGGCTCCGGGACGAGCTCGAACGGCTCGCATCCGAGTTGGAAGCACATTTCGCCTACGAGGAGCGCACGATCGTCACGGCCCTCAACGCGATGGGCCCGGCACCCGACGTCAGCGGAACCTGACACCGCCCCGGCCGCCGCCCCCACCGCGTCATGGACACATGACGCGGCATCAGGCCGCACTCGAACAGCAACACGGGACCACAACGCTGTCACCGTGGCTGCGCGCAGCAGGCTGCGGGCGACTCGCGCGCGCGGAACGGGCGACTCGCGCGCGCGGAACGGGCGACTCGCGGGGCCGTGCGCTGCACCGCATCCCTCCGCGGACGCCCCAGCCCCACGGCGGCTGCCGAACCCGAGGAGCGTCCGGGCAGGTCAGTGCTCGTGGACGAGGATGCCGCGGATGTTCTTCCCGTCGAGCAGGTCGCGGTAGCCGTCGTTGATCTCGTCGAGGGCGTACCGGCGGCTGATCAGGCCGTCGAGCCTCAGGTCACCGCTGCGGTAGAGGCCGAGCAGGCGGGGGATGTCGTAGAGCGGGTTGCACGCGCCGAACAGCGCGCCCTGCACCTGGCGCTGGTAGGCGACGAGCAGCCCGTCGTACGTCCTCACCTGCTGCTCGCTCACCTTGCCCGCGGCGGTGATCGTGACCCGTCCGCCCTTGCCGGTGATGGCGATCGCCTGCGAGACGACCGTGTCGTCGTTCACCCCGACCGTGACGACGGCGTGGTCGGCGTACTGGCCCCGCGTGGCGTTCTTGATGAACCGCCTGGCCTCCTGCGGGTCGGTGAACGTGTGGGTGGCCCCGAACTCCTGCGCCGTGTCCAGCTTGAACTGCACGGGGTCGACCACGACGACGTGCTTGGCCCCGGCGTAGGCCGCGCCCTGCACGGCGTTGATGCCGACGCCGCCGCAGCCGTAGATCACCACGGTCTGCCCGGCCCGGACCCCGGCGGCATAGACCGAGCTTCCCCAGCCGGTGGGGACGCCGCAGGAGACGAGGGCGGCGAGCTCGAACGAGATGTCGTCGTCCAGCGGGATGCACGAGAACTCGCTGACCACGGCGCGCTGGGCGAAGGCGCCGAGCACGCACATGCCGCCGACGTCGAGGCCGTCGCGCGAGTGGAACCGGAAGGTGTCGTCGGGCAGCATCCCGCTGACGGCGTTGCGGCCGGCGTCGCAGAGGTTCTGCCGGCCCGTGGAGCAGTAGCGGCAGGTGCCGCAGACCGGGATGTAGGAGCACACGACGCGGTCACCGGGGCGGACGCGGCGCACCCCGGAGCCGACGGCCTCGACGACACCGGCCGCCTCGTGGCCGCCGACCATCGGGTAGCGGACCGGCATGTCACCGGTGCGGATGTGGTCGTCGGAGTGGCACAGGCCCGCCGCCTCGAAGCGGACCAGCACCTCGCCGTCCTGGGGGTCATCGAGATCGAGGTCGACGACGTCCCACTGCCGGCCGGCCCCCCACATCACGGCGGCGCGGGTGGTGGTGGGCATCGGCACTCCCGGAAGTTCTCGGCTGACCGGCCTCCCGCAGACGGCCGGTCCGGTCGATCAAGAGCCTAGGCCGCGGGCACGTAGAACCGCTGTCGAGCCAATCACAGCCGTCCCCGGCCGATCACGTCGTGTGCCCCCGCAGCAGGCTCGTGCCGGAGTGCGCAGGGTCGCCGTCCAGCGACTCCGCCGAGACGTCGACGATGCCGAACTGGTCGAGGGTCAGGTCCGCCGGCAGCGCGAACGTCCCGCGGAAGCGGGAGCCGTCGACCTCGGGAGCGAGGGCGCCGAGCGAGTACAGCCGCGTTCCCGCGGCGTCCATCAGCCACGCCTCCAGGTACGCCCCCGGCCGGATCCCGCCGGGATCGACGACCGTGACCTCGACCTGGCGCACCCCGCCGGACTCGACGACGTCCGCGCTGCCCGACGCGGCAGGGTCGGCGGCGGCCAGCGGCGCGAGCGGCACCTGCGTGAGCGTCGCCGGCCGGGGTCCTCCGGTGAACCCGACACCGAGCACGATGCCCGCGACGAGACCGGCCGCGGCCGTCGCGGCGGGGAGGACCCAGCGTCGCCACGGCGGGCGCGCGGCGCCGGAACGCCTGCGGGTACCGGGGGCGGGCGGGTCGTCGGGCTCGCCCACCTCGTCGAGCACGGCCTGCCAGACGCGCGCGGGTGGCAGCACAGTGACGGGGCCGGCGTCTCCCGCCTGCGCCATCGCGACGGTGTGGCGCAGCGCCGCAACTTCCTCGCGGCACGCCGCGCACGCCGCCAGGTGGGCGTCGATCTGCGGGTCGGGCGGCTCTGCGGGTAGCGCGGCGAGAGTGAGCGCGTCAGGGTCGGGATGCCACACCGTCGACCTCCCACCGCCGTCGCAACCGCACGAGCCCTCGCCGCAGATGACTCTTGACCGTGCCCAGCGGCAGCCCCGTCACCGCGGAGATCTGTTGATGGGTCAGGTCGTCGAAGAATGCCAGCCGCACCACGGTGCGCTGTTGGGGAGGCAACCGTCCCATCTCGTCGGCGACCACGAGAGCATCGACGACGTGGTCGGGCAGCGGCCCGCGGTGCTGGGCCACGGCGGCGTGGGCGGCCCGTTCGGTGATCTCGCGCTCGCGGGCGCGGGCGGCGTACCTGTTGGCGATCTGACGGCGGGTGATGCCCACCAGCCAACCCCCCAGCGAGCCTTTCCCGGGGTCGAACGTCGCGCGCGAGCGCCAGGCCCCGACGAACACCTGCTGGGTGACGTCCTCGGCGTCGTCGTGTCCGGCGAGGGCCCGCGACGCGAGGCCGAACACCACCCGCGAATGCCGGTCGTAGGCCTCCCGGAGCGCCGACGGATCGCCGGCCCGGAAGCGGCGGGCCAGATCGGCATCGATGTCCTCGGCGGCGGCGCCGTCAGCGGCGCCGATCGGCGCACGCGACTCGACCTCGGGCCTCACCCGGGCGGCCTCGTGGTCGGTCACCCTGGTCTCACCACGCACCGGAGCATCCCACCCCTGGGCGGTCCTCGCCTGTCCACCGACGACGGCCTAGGCCCGGGCCGAGGCCGTGCCGGGGATGGGCGGAACGAGCCGGCGGGCGTGGGTCAGGACGGGGGAGCCGGAACGAGTTCGGCGAGCAGCCCGCGGACCCGGGCGTCGATCTCGTCGCGGATGGGGCGGATCTGCTCGGCGGTCCGGCCGACCGGGTCGGGGAGCTCCCATTCCAGGTAGCGCCGGCCGGGGAAGATCGGGCAGGCGTCGCCACAGCCCATGGTGACGACGACGCCGGCGGCCTCGACGGCGTCGGTGGTGAGTCGCTTCGGGAACGCCGTGGTCAGGTCGACGCCGATCTCGTCCATCACCGCGCGCACGGCGGGGTTGATCTCGTCGGCGGGCGCGGAGCGTGCTGACGTGACCCGGACCCGGCCCTGCGCGTGGTGGTCGAGCAGCGCGGCGGCCATCTGGGACCGGCCGGCGTTGTGCACGCAGACGAAGAGCACCTCGGGAACGCTGGTCGGGCGGCCGGTCACGGGGTTCCTCCGGGTACGGGGCGGCGCGTCCAGCGCCGCCGGGCGGCGAGGGAGACGTAGACGAGCCCGACGAGCACGGGCACCTCGATCAACGGGCCGACCACACCGGCCAGTGCCTGCCCGGACGTCACGCCGAAGGTGGCGATGGCCACCGCGATCGCGAGTTCGAAGTTGTTGCCCGCCGCGGTGAACGCCAACGTGGTGGTGCGTTCGTAACCCAGGCCGATCGCCCGTCCGAGCAGGAACGAGCCCGCCCACATGATCGCGAAGTAGGCGAGCAGGGGGAGTGCGATGCGGGCGACGTCGAAGGGCCGGCTGGTGATCGCGTCGCCCTGCAGCGCGAACAGGACGACGATCGTGAACAGCAGCGCGTACAGCGCGAACGGGCCGATCCTCGGCAGGAACCGGGACTCGTACCACTCCCGGCCCTTGGTGCGTTCGCCCAGCCGGCGGGAGAGGTAGCCGGCGAGCAGCGGCACCCCGAGGAAGATCAGCACCGAGGTCGCGATCTGCCAGGCCGAGATGGCGAGGTCGGCCTGCGGGAGACCGAGCCAGCCGGGCAGTACGTCGAGGTAGAACCAGCCGCGTGCTCACGCGAGCACTGTCGGGGCGTCGTCGGGCACGAGCACTGCGGACAGCCGCCGCAGAGCCTCCGGTTGGACGCGGTAGTAGACCCAGGTCCCGCGCCGCTCCCCGGAGATCAGGCCGGCCTCGCGCAGCACCTTGAGGTGATGGCTGATCGTGGGACCGGTCAGGTCGAACACGCCGGTCAGGTCGCAGACGCAGGCCTCGCCGCCCTCGTGCGACGCGATCAGCGACAGCAGCCGCAGCCGTACCGGGTCGCCCATCGCCTTGAACAGCCGGGCCAGGTCGACGGCCTGGTCTGTCGACAAGGGTTCGCGGGCCAGCGGCGAGCAGCACCCCACCGCGCCGGCCAGGTCGGCGAGCATCAGCTCCTGATTCGACATCTCTCTATCTTGACAGCCATCGATTCAATGGTGCAACCTCTTGTCTCGACAGACATCGAAACAAGGAGTGGTCATGTCCCGAGCCCAGCTTGCGCTGCGTGTGTCCGACCTCGACGCCTCGATCGCCTTCTACCGGTCGCTGTTCGGTGTGGAACCGGCCAAGAGGCGCCCGGGTTACGCCAACTTCGCGATCACCGAGCCGCCCCTCAAGCTCGTCCTCATCGAGGGGGAGCCCGGCCTGCCCACCGTCTTGGACCACCTCGGGGTGGAGGTCGAGACCACCGACGAGGTGCACGAGGCGACACAGCGGCTCTCCGGCCTCGGCCTGTTCACCGACGTCGAGAACGACACCACCTGCTGCTACGCCCTGCAGGACAAGGTGTGGGTGCGCGGGCCCGGCCAGGAGCCGTGGGAGGTCTACACGGTGAAGGCGGACGCGCCCGACGCCACGAGCATCCACCCGGTCGGGGCGACGGCCGGCGCTGCCGGCGACTGCCAGTGCGGTGGAGTGGCGCCCGAGGCGGAGGAGACCGCGTGTTGCGCGCCGACGGCAGCGCGGTGATCAACCGCGGTTGAAATAGAGCACGGTCATCGTCACCGCGGTCGTCAGGACGATGGCGCGCAGCAGCGGGGCCGGGAGCCGGCGTGCGAGATGGGCACCCACATACCCGCCGAGCAGCGCTCCGACCAACACCGCTGCCAGCGGGATCGGGTCGCCCAGGACCTCGCCCGCGACGAGGAACAATGCGGCGGCGGGAGTGTAGATCGCGGCCAGTTGCGCGACCCGCATCGGATTTCCGGCCGCGGTGTCCAGACCAAGACCGATACTCCACAGCGCCAGCATCATGATACCGACGGCTCCACCGAAATACCCGCCGTAAACTGCCAGGACGAACTGGCCGGCGAGAACGCTGCGCGGCCCCAGGTCGAACGAACGTCGGAGTCTCGTTCGAAGCAACCGGGACAGCGGGCGGCCCACTGCGAGCACGGCGGTGGCGAAGGCGAGCAGCCACGGGATGGCGGCGTCGAATGTTGCCGCAGGCAGAGCCAGCAACAGGACGGCGCCGACGCCGCCACCGAGGAGGCTCGCCGACGTCAACGAGCGGTAGGTCGTGGTGCCGACCGGCGCGATCTCGGCGCGGTAGGCCCACGCGCTCGAAAGGGCCCCGGGCAGCAGGGCGACCGTCGATGACGCGTTTGCCGTGACCGGGGACAGGCCGGCTGAAACCAGGGCGGGCAGGGCGACAAAGGTCCCTCCGCCACCGACGGAGTTCAATGCCCCGGACGCAATGCCCGCCAGCAATAGAGCTCCGAACTCCGTCATGCGAGGAAGCATCGGCCGAACGGTGCCCGAGCCACAATGCGGAATCCGCGCAGCCGTACTTCGGCGCTCCCATAGGCTGGACGCGTGCGGTACGACCTGGTCGATCTACGGCTCTTCCTGCACACCGTGGCGGAGGGGTCGATCACCGCCGGTGCCCGGCGGATGCACCTGAGCCTGCCCTCGGCCAGCAGCCGGATCCGTGCCCTGGAGCACCACGCCGGCGTGCCCCTGCTGGTACGCGGGCGGCGAGGAGTGCGGCCCACGCCCGCCGGAGCGGCACTCACCCGGCACGCGCGCGAGGTCCTCACCCACGCCGCGCGTCTCGAGGGTGCCGTCGCGAGCTACCTCCGGCCCGAGGCCGCCCCGCTGATCGTGCTGGCCGGTAGCTCGGCCATGCACCGGCTCGTACCGCGAGCACTGGTGTCGTTCCTGAGTGAGCACCCCGACTCGGACGTCGTCGCGTCGGAGCGTCGCAGTTCGCAGACCGTACAGATGCTTGCCGACGGGGAAGCCGATCTCGGTGTCGTGCTCGACGACGAAGCGGCCGGCTCCGGTCTCGACACCGAACCTCTCGGCGACGACTCCCTGGTCGTCGTCGGTCAGGCCGGCGGAATCCTGGCGGGACGAGCGGCGATGACGTTCCGGGAGGTCGCCGAACATCCCCTGGTCGGGCTCCACACCGACGCCCCGCTGCAGCGTTCCATCGAGGACAACCTCGGACCGCACGCGCCGGTGGCCCGGTACCGCACTCTCGTCGGCTCCCTCGGCGCTGTGGTCTCCCTTGCCGCCGCCGGTGTCGGGCTCGCCGTCGTGCCACGCCGCGCTCTCGACCAGGACAGCGCACTCGATGTCTGCGACCTGCAGGAGAGCTGGTCGCAACGGCGCCTGTCGCTGTGCCGGGGCTCCGCGGCGCGCATTTCGTCGCCCGCCGCCGGGGCGCTCGCCGAGCACATCCGACGCGCGGCCCACCACCGTTGACCAGGAGGCGTCAGGTCGGCTGCGCCGTCCTAGTCGTCGACACGGTGCGCGGCGGGTTCGTCGTCCGCGTGCTCGTCGAGGCCTCGGGGCAGGTCGCGCATGCGCACGAGCGGGCTGAGCAGCACCGGCAGCGCTCCGAGCGCCTGCCCGGCCACCCCGACCCACAGGGCTGTGAGCACGCCGTACCGGCTGCCGACGACCCCGCCGAGGAAGGCGCCGATCGGCATCGTCCCCCAGACGACGAAGCGGACCGAGGCGTTCATGCGCCCGAGCAGCGGTCGGGGGCACAGGCGCTGGCGGAAGGAGACCTGCGCGACGTTGTAGAACACGATCCCGACGCCGACCACGGCGGTCGACACCGCGAGCATGGCGATCGCGACCGGCGGCGAGTGTCCGTGGGCGAGTGGGACGAGCGCCAGTGCCGGCAGGCCGGGCAGCAGTGCGAGGGCGATGGAACGGCCCTCCCCGACCAGTGTGATCAGGGGTTCGGCCAGGAGTGCCCCGGCGAGACCCCCGATCGCGCCGATGCTGAGGGCGAGGCCGAGCCCCGCCTCACCCACGTCCAGGTCCCGGATCGCGTACAGCACGAGCAGCGCGTTGCTGATGCCGCCGAAGAGGTTCGACACCGCGGTGGTCGCGACGATGCGTCGCAGCAGGGGCTGGCGGAACACGAACGCCAGCCCTTCCCCGATCTCCACGTGCAGCGCGCGGCGTCCGGTGGCGGGTGGCCGCTCCTCACGGTGCCGGATCCGCAGCACGAACGCGGCCGAGCCGAGGAACGACAGCGCGTCCAGCAGGATCACCAGGGGAGCGCCGAGCGCACGGACGAGCACGCCGCCGATCCCCGGCCCCGCGACCTGCGCGACGGACTGCGACACCTGCAGCTTCGCGTTGCCCTCGCTGATGCGTGACGACGGGACGAGCGAGGGCAGGTGGCTCTGGTACGCGACGTCGAAGAACACGGTCGCGACCCCGACGACCGTGGCGACCACGAGCAGGAGCGGGAACGTGAGCACCCCGAGGAACCACGCGAGCGGCAGCGCCAGCAGCGCGATGCCGCGCACGACGTCGCCGGCGACCAGCACGTCGCGCTTGCGCATGCGGTCGATCCACGCGCCGGCGGGCAGGCCGATGACCAGGAAGGCGAGGGTCTCGAACGTCGCGAGCAGGCCCATCTCGAACTCGTCGGCACCGAGGACGGACACCGCCAGCAGCGGCAACGCGATCAGGCCGATCTGCGTGCCGAACTGGCTGATGGTGTCGGCGACCCACAGCTGCCGGAAGTCCCGGCCGGCCGGGTGACCCGCGAGGCTCGTGCGATACCAGCGGGTGAGCCGGGAGGCGGCGGCGGATTCGGTCGAGCTCACACCGGTGATCCTCGGTAACCGATTGGGAAATGTCAATCAGTGGGACGCGGGCGGCTACGGTTGTCGTCGTGGACCCCTCCGACTCCCGGCGGCGCCCCGCGACGGATGCCGAGGCGAAGGCTCTTGCGTCGTCGCTGCGGTTACGGATCCTGCGGATGTGCCTGGATGAGCCGATGACCAACGCCCAGCTGGCCGAGCGGCTGGGCCGGCCCCCGGCGAGCGTCCTGCACCACGTGCGGACGCTCCGGGCCACCGGGTTCCTCGAGGCCCTGCCCGTGCAGGAGGGCCCCCGCGGGTCGCGCCCCGTGCCGTACCGCGCCACCCGAAAGTCCTGGATGCTCGAGCAGCACCGGTCGTCACGGCCGATGATCGAGGCGTTCCTGGAGACCACGACCGACGTCGGCGAGGACGAGCTCTCCGTGTCCCGCCTCGGCCTGCGGCTCGATGACGCGGGGCATGCCGAGCTCGTCCGCCGGCTCGATGACGTGCTGCAGGAGTTCGCGGCCCGGCCGCCGGACCCGGGAGGGCAGCCGTGGTCGGTGTTCGTCGCCGTCCACCCGGATCCCGACCGCGACTGACGTAACGGCGTTGATCGAGCGCAGGTGCCGGAGCTACCTTCGCCTGCTGCCCAGCGAAAGGTTGTCCCGATGGCCGGCGAACCCCTCACCGACGACGTCCTCAGCGCCGTTCTCATGCGCCCGCTGCGTCCCACCCGCGTCGTGCTCGCGGAGTACGACCCCCAATGGCCCGTCCGGTTCGCCGCGCGGGCCGCGGACCTCTGCCGGATCCTCGGCGATCGAGCACGGTTGATCGAGCACATCGGCTCCACCTCCGTGCCCGGCCTCGCCGCCAAACCGATCGTCGACATCGTCGTCGGGATCGACGATCCGGACGACGAACCGGCGTACATCCCCGATCTGGAGGCGGCGGGCTACGAGTTGCGGGTCCGCGAACCCGGGCATCGATGCCTGCGGATCGGTGAGCCGGACGAGTCGGTCAACCTGCACTGCTACGCCCCTGACGACGTCGAGACCCGCAGGTACCTGGTCTTCCGCGACCGGCTGCGCACCAGCGACGAGGACCGCGACCTCTACGAGAGGACGAAGCGGGAGCTGGCCCAACGGGAGTGGCGCGACATCAACTACTACGCCGAGGCGAAGTGGCCCGTGATCCGCGAGATCCTCGGCCGTGCCGGGTGGGAGGAGTAGGGCCGCTCGCGCTTGACGGAGCCGCGAGATGGACAGGGGAGTGGGCTGTTGGTCCGAGAACCACGCTGAGGTCGATCTCGCGGCGGTCCTGCGGAGCGGGCCTGCGTCCGCGCCCCACCCCCACCAGGTCGACCTCGTCCGGGTGGCGGCGGCTGCGTCCGCCGCATCGGTCCATGGGGTAAATGTCCGGAAAAAGGGGCGTTATGTCCTTGTTCGCCGCCGCCCCGACCTCGATGCTCCTTTCAGGACTTCGCCTGGGAAGGACGACCTTGAGCAGCAACTCGACCACCGACACGATCGTGCTGATCCACGGCTTCTGGGTCACCCCCCGGAGCTGGGAGCACTGGGTCACGCGCTACGAGCAGCAGGGTTACCGCGTGATCACCCCCGCCTACCCCGGGTACGAGGTGGAGGTGGAGGCCCTCAACGCGGATCCGTCACCGATCGAGGCCGCCACCATCCCCGGGATCGTCGAGCACCTCGAGTCCGTGGTCCGCGAACTCGACACGCCGCCCATCCTGATGGGCCACTCCGCGGGTGGCGCGTTCGTGCAGATCCTGCTCGACCACGGTTTCGGTGCCGCGGGCGTGGCGCTGAACTCGGCCCCCACCGAGGGTGTGCCGGTGGTGCCGCTCAGCCAGATCAAGGCGACGTTCCCGGTGCTGGGCAACCCGGCCAACCGGCACAAGGCCGTGGGCTACACCCACGAGCAGTGGCACTACGCGTTCACGAACACCTTCACGGAGGAGGAGTCGCGGGCGCTCTACGAGCGCTACCACATCCCCGCCTCCGGCTCGATCCTGTTCGAGTCGGCACTGGCCAACCTGGTGCCCGGCCACCAGGGCACCTACGTCGACTACCACAACGACCGGCGCGCGCCGCTGCTGTTCGTCGCGGGCACCGAGGACCACCTGATGCCGGCGAAGATCCAGTGGTCCAACGCGAAGCACTACAAGTCCGCCACGATCACCGAGGTCGCCGAGTTCAGCGGCAAGTCGCACCTGCTGCCCGCGCAGCAGGGGTGGGAGGAGATCGCCGACTACGCGCTGGCCTGGGCCGCCCGTCACGCATCCGCGAAGCTCACGCAAGGAGCGGCGACCACAGCGTGACAGCCGTTCGGATCACCCACATCGGCGGTCCGACGGCGCTGATCGAGGTCGGGGGCTGGCGACTGCTCACCGATCCGACGTTCGACGCCCCCGGCCGGAGGTACGCCTTCGGCTGGGGGACGTCGTCGCGCAAGCTCGTCGGACCTGCCGTCGCCGTGGCGGACCTCGGACCGATCGACGCCGTGCTGCTCACCCACGACCACCACGGCGACAACCTCGACGACGCCGGGCGCGCGTTGCTGCCGTCGGCCGGCACGGTCCTCACCACCGTCCCCGGAGCAGGTCGTCTGGGCGGGGGTGCCCGCGGCCTGCGGGCATGGGACACCACGCATCTCGAGGCGCCGGAGCGGCCGACGATCGAGGTCACCGCCACGCCGTGCCGGCACGGCCCGCCCGGCAGCCACGCGATCGTCGGCGAGGTGATCGGTTTCGCCCTGCGCTGGGACGGTCAGGAGCACGGGGTGCTGTGGATCTCGGGCGACACCGTGCTCTACGACGGGGTGCGGGAGGTCGCCGACCGGCTGGAGGTGGGCACCGCGCTCCTGCACCTCGGCGGGGTGCAGTTCCCCGTGACGGGTCCGGTGCGCTACTCCATGACGGCCGCGCAGGCCGTCGAGACCGTCGGGCTCGTCCGTCCGCGCACCGCCGTGCCCGTGCACTACGAGGGCTGGAAGCACTTCAGGCAGGGCCGGGACGAGGTCGAGCGCGAGTTCGCAACGGTGCCGGAGGACCTGCGGGGCCGGGTGCGCTGGCTGCCCATCGGGGCGGGTGTCGAGATCCCGTCGTAGGCGGGAGATCACCCGGCGTTCGTCGTGGCCACTCCGGTGGTCCGGAAGCGCTGCCGGTAGGCGTGCGGGGTGGTGCCCACCTCGCGGGTGAAGCTGCGCCGCAGTGCCTCCGTGGAGCTCAGCCCGGCCTGACGTGCGATGGCGTCGAGAGAGGCGTCCGAGGTCTCCAGGAGCGCGCGGGCGGCCTCGACCCGCACCTGCTCGACGTACCGGGCCGGGGTCATGCCGATCTCGCGGAGGAACACCCGTGCCAGGTGCCGCTCGCTGAACCCGGCACGCTCGCTGAGCACCGACAGCCGGTGATCGGCGGCCGGGTCCGCGACGACGGCGTCGAGGATCGTGCGCAGCGGTGACCGGGCAGCCGGCTGCGCCTGCATCCGGACGCTGAACTGGGCCTGCCCACCCGGGCGCTGCATGAACACCACGAGGAACTGGGCGACCTGCCGGGTGAGGTCCGGGCCGTGGTCGGCCTCCACCATCGCCAGAGCGAGATCGATCCCGGCCGTCACGCCGGCGCAGGTGAACACGTGCCCGTCACCCACGAAGATCGGTCCGCGCTCCACCGTGGTGGTCGGGAAGCGCTCGGCGAGGTCGTCGAGGAACATCCAGTGCGTGGTGGCGCGCCGGCCCTCCAGCAGACCGACCGCACCCACCAGGAAGGCGCCGGCGCAGACGGCCGCCACCCGCCGGGCCCTGGCCGCCCCGCCGTGGAGCACGGCGAGGAGCGGCTCGTCCTGCATCAGGCGCGCCCAGTGGGGCGTGCCGGGGATCAGGAACGTGTCGATCGGATCGTGGAGATCCACGAGCGACGACGTGACGCCCATCCGGAGACCGGAGGCGCTGACGGTGTCACGCCCGTCCGGCGAGACGATGTGGACGCGGTAGGCATCGCCGCCTGCCAGTTCGCTCGCGACGTAGAACACCTCAGCGGGGCCCATGAGGTCGAGGACCTGGGCCCCGTCGTAGGCGAGGAGCGCGACGGTCCGCATCCCTTGTCGTCTCCCGTTCCGTCCCGGCGTCCGGGACCGCACGCGGAGATCGTAGGACCGCGACCACCGCGCCCACCAGGAGCTGGGGCGACGGGCTCCGGGGATCACGATCCGTTCAGCAGCTGCTCGAACGGGGTCGGCTCCAGGAACGGGTCGACCGCCTTCTGCGCGGGACGGACGGCGACGAGGTCGGCCAGCTCCCCGGCGGCGCGCGCGATCCGCTGGTCGAGCGACTGCGCCGTCCGGTCTCCTGCGCCCCAGTCCTCGGGTGCCGAGAACACGGAGGTCGGCACCACCAGTGCGCGCAGGTAGGCGAACAGCGGGCGGACGGCGTGCTCCAGCGCGAGCGAGTGCCGGCCCGTGCCGCCGGTGGCGGCGATGAGCGCCGGCTTCCCGGCCAGCGACTCGGGCTCGAGCACGTCGAAGAACAGCTTGAACAGCCCGTTGTAGGACGCGGAGAACGTCGGCGTGACGGCGATCAGGCCGTCCGCATCCGCCACGGCCCTCAGCGCCGCTGCCAGCGACGGAGCCGGGAACCCGGTCAGCACGTTGTCGACGAGCTCGTGGCCGTGGTCGCGCAGCTCGATCACGTCGACCTCGGCGTCGATCCCGCGCTCGCGCAGGGCCGACGCCGTGGCGGTGGCGAGCCGGTCGGCCAGCAGCCGGGTCGAGGAGGGGACGCTGATCCCGGCGCTCACCACGGCGATCCTGCGGGTTGTCATGCGACGACCTCCTCCTTCTCGTTCTCGCTGACCTCGTTGTCGCTGCCGGACTCGGCCGCGGCCAGCAGGCCGGCGTGCGTCGGGGCGTCCGGGACGTGGGCGGGCTTCAGCGCCGCGAACTCACGGCGCAGCACCGGCACGACCTCCTCGCCCAGGATGTCCAGCTGCTCCAGCACCGTCTTGAGCGGCAGCCCGGCGTGGTCCATGAGGAACAGCTGGCGCTGGTAGTCGCCTGCCATCTCCCGGAAGGAGAGCGTCTTCTCGATCACCTGCTGCGGGCTGCCCACCGTGAGCGCCGTCAGATCCGTGAAGTCCTCGAGCGACGGGCCGTGTCCGTAGACGGGGGCGTTGTCGAAGTACGGGCGGAACTCGCGCACGGCGTCCTGCGAGTTCTTCCGCATGAACACCTGTCCGCCGAGCCCGACGATCGCCTGGTCGGCCGCACCGTGGCCGTAGTGCTCGAAGCGCGCGCGGTACAGCTCCACCATCCGCTGCACGTGCTCCTTGTTCCAGAAGATGTTGTTGTGGAAGAAGCCGTCGCCGTAGTAGGCCGCCTGCTCGGCGATCTCGGGGCTGCGGATCGAGGCGTGCCAGACGAACGGGGGCACACCGTCGAGTGGCCGCGGGGTCGAGGTGAAGCTCTGCAGGGGAGTGCGGAACCGGCCCTCCCAGTCGACCACGTCCTCGCGCCACAGCCTGCGCAGCAGCGCGTAGTTCTCCACGGCCAGCGCGATGCCGTTGCGGATGTCCTGGCCGAACCACGGGTAGACGGGCCCGGTGTTGCCGCGCCCCATCATGAGGTCGACCCGGCCGTCCGCGAGGTGCTGCAGCATCGCGTAGTCCTCGGCGATCTTCACCGGGTCGTTCGTGGTGATCAGCGTGGTCCCCGTCGACAGCTCCAGCCGCTCGGTGCGCGCGGCGATGAAGCCGAGCAGCGTCGTCGGTGACGACGGCACGAACGGCGGGTTGTGGTGCTCACCGGTGGCGAACACGTCCAGCCCGACCTCTTCGGCCTTCAGCGCGATCGTGACCATCGCCTTGATCCGCTCCGCCTCGGTGGCGGTGCGGCCGTTCGTCGGGTCGGGCGTGACGTCGCCGACCGAGAAGATGCCGAGCTGCATGTCTCGCTCCAGTTGTTGCGTATGCAATTAGTACGGTCGATGGAACGCGGCGGGGGTGCCGGATATGCCCGGCGCAGGCTAGGACTCGCTCTCCGTGGCACGACGCCGGGAAAGCGGTGATGCTCGGAGCCATGAACCGCCGCGAGCTCGCCGACTTCCTGCGCCGCCACCGGGAGCAGCTGCGCCCGGCGGACGTCGGGCTGTCGGCCGGTTCACGCCGGCGCACGCCGGGCCTGCGCCGGGAGGAGGTCGCGCAGCTGGCGGGGGTGTCAGCCGACTACTGCATGCGGCTGGAGCAGCAGCGCAGCTCGCAGCCCTCCACCCAAGTGCTCGCGGCGCTGGCCCGCGCGCTGCGCCTCACCGACGACGAGCGCGACCACCTCTACGTACTGGCCGGGCATCCGGCGCCGACCGGGCGGCTCGCGGGCGACCACGTCCGGCCCGGGCTGATGCACCTGCTCGACGCGCTGCCCGCCACGCCCGCGCAGATCCTCGGCGACCTCGGTGACCTGCTCGCCCAGAACGAGATGGCCCGGTTCCTGTTCGGGGAGGTCTGCTCGGAGCGGGAGGAGTCCCGCAACGTGGTGCTGCGGTGGTTCACCGATCCCCGGGTGCGGCTGGCGCACCCGCAGGAGGAGCACGAGTACCTCAGCCGCGTGCACGTCGCCGACCTGCGTGCCGCCGTCGCCCGCCGCGGCGACGACGCCGGAGCCGCCGGGCTCGTCCGGCGGCTCCGCGCCGCCAGCGCGGAGTTCGCCACCCTGTGGGACCGGCACGAGGTCGCCGTCCGACGCCGGAGCCTCATGCGGGTGCGGCATCCGCACATCGGGCTGATCGAGCTCGACAGCGAGACACTGCTGACGCCGGCCGAGGACCAGAGGGTGCTCATCTTCACCCCGCCACCAGGCAGTGACACCGCCGAGAAGCTCAGCCTGCTGCGCGTCATCGGCGACCAGGACCTCACCACCGGCGCCTGACCGCCGGGACGCCTCGGCGTCGACAACGAACTAGTACCTGCACACGAACCGGGAGACACCCATGTCCGAAGACATCCCTGCAGCCGTCGCCGCCTACCTCGGGGCAAAGGACGGCGACGACGCCGGCGCAGTCCTCGACAGCTTCGCCGACGGCGCGATCGTGCACGACGAGGGCCGGGACCACGTCGGGATCGACGCGATCCGCACCTGGACCGCCGAGATCTCGGGCGCCTACGAGCTCACCCGCACCGTGCTGGAGACGCGCCGCAGCGGCGCCGCCACCCTGGTGCGGGTCCGCGTCGCCGGGAACTTCCCGGGCAGCCCCGTGGAGCTGCACCAGCACTTCACCGTCTCCGAGGGCCGGATCACGGCCCTCACGATCTGCCCGTGAGCGCCGTGATGAGTGAGCTCGACGGCCGCCGGGCCGTGGTCACCGGCGGCACCCGCGGCGGTATCGGGGCCGCGGTCACCGCCCGGCTCACCGCCGCGGGCGCCACGGTGCTCACCACCGCCCGAGCCGCGCCCGCCGACCTGCCGAGCCCCGAGCTGTTCGTGGCGGCCGACGTCAGCACGGCGGACGGGGTGGCCCGCGTGGCGCGCGCGGCCCTCGAACGGCTGGGCGGCGTGGACATCGTCGTCCACGTCGTCGGGGGGTCCCGCCAGGAGCCCGGTGGCGTGCTCGCCCTCTCCGACGACGACTGGCAGCAGGAGTTCGCCGTCAACCTGTTCTCCGCCGTGCGGCTCGACCGCGCCCTGCTCCCGTCGATGATCGAGCAGGGCAGGGGAGCGATCGTCCATGTCACCTCGGTCCAGCGGCGGGTGCCGCTCCCCACGACGGTGCCGTATGCGGCGGCCAAGGCCGCGTTGACGAGCTACAGCAAGAACCTTGCCAACCAGATGGCCCCGAAGGGGATCCGGGTCAACACCGTGTCGCCCGGGTTCGTCGAGACGGCGGGGGCGCGCGGGATGATCGGCGCGCTGGCGGCCGCGGACGGCGTCGACGAGGACACCTCACGCCGGAGGATCATGGACTCCATCGGCGGGATCCCGCTCGGCCGCCCGGCCCAGCCGGAGGAGGTGGCCGAGCTGGTCGCCTTCCTCGTCTCGGACCGGGCCTCCTCGATCGTCGGTGCGGAGCACGTCATCGACGGCGGCAGCACGCAGACGATCTAGGGCGGGCGCGGACCCCCTCCCCGGGATTGCAGCAAAGCCACGTTCACGCAACGTCGTTGCATGAACGTGGCTTTGCTGCAACCGGGGGGAGGGGCGAGGCTGGACGCGTGGCGGCGGACGGGGAAGAGGCGGCGACGGGTGACTCCCGCTCCCGCGGGGGCAGGTCCGTGCTGGGCCGCGCGCTCGCCGTGCTCGGTTCGTTCTCCGACGAGCGCGCGGAGCAGACGCTCGGGGAGATCGCCGCGGCCACCGGGCTGGCCTCCGCCACCACGCACCGGATCGTCGCGGAGCTCGTGGAGTGGGGCGTGCTGGAGCGGCCGGCGCGTGGGCGGTACCGGATCGGGATCCGGCTGTGGCAGCTCGGCTGCCTCGCCCCCGTGGCCCGCGACCTGCGCGACTCCGCGCTGCCTGCCCTGCAGGACCTCGCCGCGGTCACGGGGCAGGTCGTCCACCTGGTCGTTCTCGACGGCCGGGAGGCGCTCTTCGTCGAGCGGCTCGCCGGGCACACCGACGTCCCGGTGCGGTCGCGGGTGGGCCGGCGCCTGCCGCTGCACGCCAGCGGGCCCGGCAAGGTGCTGCTGGCGCACGCCCCGGCCGAGTTCGTCGACGAGTTCCTGGCGCGGAAGCTGCCCCGGCCGGCCGGCGGCACCATCACCGACCCCGCTCAGCTCAGACGGGCCCTCGCCGACATCCGGAGCACCGGCTACTGCCTGTCCCGCGACGAGATGACCGACGGCGCCTCGTCCGTCGCGGCGCCGATCGTGGGGCCGTCCGGTGAGGTCGTCGCGAGCCTGTCCGTGGTGGTGCCCAGCAGCACGGAGAACCTGCAGCTCCTGGTGCCGGCGGTGCGGGTGACGGCGGCCGCGGTGACCCGGGCGCTCGGTCCCCGTTCTCCACTGGGCGGGAGGACGCGCTGACGGACGCGGACCCGGCGCCCATACTCCCGCCCAACGGAGAAAGGTTGGGTCATGTCCGCGGATTCAACGGTGAACCCGACGAACCCTCGCGAGCGCCGGGCCGGCTGGGTGGCGCCCCTGTGCTGGTCGGCGGTGGCCCTCGAAGGCTTCGACCTGGTGGTGCTGGCTGTGGTCCTGCCACCACTGCTGCGCTATCCCGACTGGGGGCTGACGCCGGGCACCGCGTCGCTGATCTCGGTGGTCGGTCTGCTCGGCGTGATGGTCGGAGCGCTCGCCATCGGCCCCGTCACGGACATCATCGGGCGGCGCCGGACGATGCTGCTCACCGTCGTCGGCTTCTCCGTCCTCACGCTGCTGTGCGCGTTCGCGCCGAACCCGTGGGTCTTCGGGCTACTGCGCTTCCTCGCCGGCCTCGGCCTCGGCGGCGTGCTGCCCGTCGCGCTCGCGCTCGTCAACGAGTACGCCCGGCAGGGCCGCAGCGGCAGTGCCACCACCACCCTGATGACCGGGTACCACGCCGGCGCGGTCCTGACCGCCCTGCTCGGCATCGTGGTGATCCCGGCCTTCGGCTGGCGTCCGATGTTCGTGATCGGGGCACTGCCCGCGCTGGTGCTCGTGCCGTTGCTGCTGCGCTACCTGCCCGAGTCGGAGTCGTTCCTGCGCGAGCGCGCCACCGGCGTCAGCGCGAGCGGCGCGGGCACGGAACGCAACCCGGTGACCATCCTGTTCCGCGGCGGGTACCTGCGTGCCACGCTCGCGTTCTGGGTGACGTCGTTCATGGGGTTGCTGCTGGTCTACGGGCTGAACACGTGGCTGCCGGAGATCATGCGCTCGGCCGGGTACGAGCTGGGTGCCGCGCTGGCGCTGCTCCTCGTGCTCAACGTCGGCGCCGTGGCGGGCCTGCTCGTCGCGGGCCAGGTGGCCAACCGGGTCGGCGTCCGTCGTTCGGCCATCGCCTGGTTCACCGCCGCCGCGCTGTTCCTGGCTCTGCTGAGCGTGCGGCTGCCGGGCATCGGCGTGTACATCAGCGTGCTGCTCGCGGGAGTGTTCGTGTTCAGCGCCCAGGTGCTGGTCTACGCCTACGTCAGCCAGCTCTACCCGGCGGCGGCCCGCGGCACGGCGCTGGGCGCGGCCAGCGGGGTGGGCAGGCTCGGCGCGATCTCCGGCCCGCTGATCGGCGGCGCGCTGCTCAGCGCCGGCCTCGCCTACCCGTGGGGCTTCTACATCTTCGCCGCGGTGGCGGCCATCGGCGCGGTCTCCGTGGCGGTCGTCGCCCGCACCGGCGAACCCGCCGCCGTCGAGAAGGCGACCACCACCGGATGAGTGCCCCCACCCGCACGGTCCGCGACGCGACGTTCGACGTCCTGCGCCGCCACGGCCTGACCACGATCTTCGCCAACCCCGGCTCCACCGAGGTGGCGTTCCTGACCGACCTGCCCGACGACATCGACTTCGTCCTCGCGCTGCACGAAGGCTCGGTCGTCGGCATCGCGACGGGCTGGGCCACCGCACTGGACCGGCCCGCCCTGGTCAACCTGCACACCACGGCGGGGCTGGGCAACGCGGTCGGCGCGCTGGCGACCGCACGGGTCAACCGCGTGCCGCTGGTGGTGATCGTGGGCCAGCAGGACCGCCGCCACCTCGCGCTGCAGCCGTTCCTGGCCGGTGACCTGGAGGGGCTGGCGGGGCGGTACCCGGTCTGGGTCACGACTCCGGCCCGTCCGCAGGACGTGCCGGGCGCGGTGGCCAGGGCCTGGCACGAGGCTCGCGACGGCCGGGGCCCGGCGCTCGTCATCGTGCCGAGTGACGACTGGGCCGCTCCCGCCGACGACACCCCGGTGCCCGCACCGGTGGTGCTGCACCGCGCGTCGGCAGTGGAGCCCGCCGCCGTGGACGCACTCACCGACCTGCTGGCCGGGGCGGTCTCCCCGGCGCTGGTCGTCGGCGCGGACGCCGACGACCCTGCTACGTGGGCCGCACTCGTCACCCTCGCCGAGCGGTTGCAGTGTCCGGTCTGGCAGGAGTCGTTCGCGGCCCGTGCGGGGTTCCCGCAGGACCACCCGCAGTTCGCCGGGCACCTCCCGGCCGGGCGGGCCCGCCTGCGGGACGCGCTGGCCGGCCACGACGTCGTGCTCGTCGTGGGTGCGCCGGTGTTCCGGCAGTACCCGTTCGAGGCCGGCCCACTGGTCGAGGACGGCACGACGGTCGCGCTGGTCACCGACGACATCGAGGACGCGCACCACAGCCCCGTCGACCTCGCGGTGGTGGCGAGCCCGGCCCCCGTGTGCCGGTTGCTCGCCGAGCGGGTGCCGCAACGCCCCGCCGCGGCCGTCACCCGTGCCGCACGCACGTCACCACCGTCACCTCCGCAGGAGGGCGAGCCGCTGCGCGCCGCCCACGTGATGGCGGCACTGGCCGAGCGGATCCGGCCCGAGACGGTCGTGGTCGAGGAGACGCCGTCCAGCCGCCCCGACCTGCACCGGTTGCTGCCCGCACGGCGGCCACTGGGGTTCCTCAGCGCGGCGATGGGCGGGCTCGGGTTCGCGCTGCCCGCGGCGATCGGCGTGCGCATGGCCCGGCCGGACGGCCCGGTGATCGCCGTGGTGGGCGACGGCTCGTCGCTCTACGGCATCCAGTCGCTGTGGAGTGCGGCCCACTACGGCTGCGGCGTGCTGTTCGTCGTGCTCGCCAACGGCCGTTACGCCGTGATGGACCGGCTGGCCGAGCAGCACGGGAGTGGTAAGGCGCCATGGCCGGCGTTCGAGGAGGTCAGCGTCCACGGGTTGGCACTGGCGCTGGGCTGCCCGGCCCGGCGCGTGGACACCTACGGCGAGCTGGTCGAGGCCCTCGACGCCGTGGTGCCGACCCTCGCCGACCGGCGTGAACCGCTGCTCCTCGAGGTCGCGGTGACACCGGAGCTGACCTTCCAGCCCTAGGTCCGCTCAGCCCTGCCGGGCAGGCCGGATGGTCACGTCACCGATCTCGACGTCATCGGGCTGTTCGATGGCGAATGCGATGGCGCGCGCCACCGCGTCGGGGCTGATGCCGAGCGCCGCCATCGCACGCTGGGCCGGCTCCCGGTTCGCGGGGTCGTCGATGTGGTCGACGAGTTCGGTGCGTACGAACCCCGGCGAGATGGAGGTCGTGCGGAGAACGCCGTCGGTGGACTCCTGACGGAGAGCCTCCAGCAGCGTGCGCACGGCGTTCTTGGTGCCCGCGTAGACGGCTTGGGTCGGGACGATCTTGAGGCCCGACGTCGACACAGTGGTGACGAGGTGCCCGTGGCCCTGACTGCGGAACACCGGCAGTGCGGCGGCGATGCCGTACAGGACACCGCGCAGGTTGACGTCGATCATCGCGTCCCAGTCGTCGACGTCGAGGTTTGCCATGGGTGCGATCCGGGCGACTCCGGCGTTGCTCACCAGTACATCGAGGCGTCCGAACCGGGTCACGGCCAGGGCCACCAGCCGCTCGAGATCGGCGCGTCTGGTGACGTCCACCTCCAGCATCTCCGCGCGGCCACCCTCGGTCCGGATTCGCGACACGAGCGAGTCGAGCCGGTCGGTGCGCCGGGCGCCCAGTACGACAGCCGCACCGCGGGTCGCCAGCTCACGTGCGGTGGCCGCACCGATACCGCTACTGGCTCCGGTGATGGCGACGACCTTGCTGTCCAGTCTGCTCATCGAGACGTCTCCTCCTCTAAGCTGACACCTGTCCGGTTACGGCCTCACGGTACCGGACAGCTGTCCGCCTTGGCGTGCGGGAAGGAAGGTGGTGGCGTGGCGAATCGTGAGCGCCGGTCGGACGCGGTCGCCAACCGGGATCGCATCGTCGAGGCCGCGCGGGCCGAACTGAGCAGGTCCAACGGTGCAGCCGCCGACCTGAAGCTGCACGGGGTCGCCAAGTCGGCGGGTGTGGGACAGGGCACCCTCTACCGGCACTTCCCGACCCGCGAGCACCTGCTGGCGGAGGTGTACCGGTACGAGCTGACCCAACTCGTCGACGCCGTGGAGCCGCTGCTGGCTGAGCATTCCCCGCTGGGGGCACTGACCTGCTGGCTGCAGCGGCTGGTCGAGTACGCGCGGGTCAAACGCGGTGTCATGGCGGCGATCGAGGCATCGGCGTGGCGCGACGTCCACTCGGACCAGCACCACCGACTCGACGACGCGCTCGGGATGGTGCTCGATCGGGGAAAAGCCGCCGGTGACATACGCGACGATGTCGACGCCGCGGACGTCATCCTTCTCCTGGGTGCGTTGTCGCGTATCCCCGAAACGGAGTGGGACTCACGGGCGCACACGGTTGTGGCGGTCATCGTCGACGGTCTCCGCTCTCGTTGAGAGCGGCGACCGGCAGGCGCATCTCCTTCGACCTCACCATGGCGCGTTCTCGCCGAGGCCGTGGAACGCGAAGAGGAAGAAGCGGGCGCCCGTACCGGAGGCACGCCGTCGGTGACGTCGTGCCGGGCCTCCTCGCGGAGATGCTCTGCCTCTTCCATCGCCCGTGATCGTAGGGAGTGGTCGACGACTCGCACCGGCAGTTCCGGTGTGCTCAGCCGCGCCCGGTCCCCGAGGAGGCCAGCGCGGAGTCGACGGTGTCGAGGTCACGCCCGCGGGTCTCGGGGGAGTACAGCGCGGTGATCACCGAGACGGCGATCAGGGCGATCACCCACCAGGTGAACGCCGCGGGGGCGTGGTGCGCGGAGGCATAGGCCTGGAGATAGGGCGCGGTGCCCCCGAACAGGGCCACGGAGAGGGAGTAGGGGAGGCCGAAGCCCAGGGCACGGACGCCGGTGGGAAACATCTCCGCGAACAGCGCCGGGATGATCGAGACGGTGGCGGCGACCAGGATCAGCGCGATTCCCATCGCCACCAGGAGTTGCCACGCCTGACCCTGGATCAGTGCCTGCAACGGGAAGGAGAGCACCGCGAGCAGCGCCCAGGTGATCACAAGGACCGGGCGGCGCCCGATGCGGTCCGACAGCGCCCCCCACAGGGGCAGTACCGCCATGAACACGACAGTGGCCACCGAGGCGGCCCAGAGCGCGCCTGCCGCGTCGGTGCCGCGCTGTCCGATGGCGAGGGTGGGTGCCGCCACCGACCACGAGTAGAACGTGATGGTGCCGCCCGCGGTCAGGCCGATCACGCGCAGCAGAGCGGAGGGACGCGCGACGAACTGCTGCCATGTCGTCGTTTCCCGGCGGGCGGTGGCACGGGGGGTGGTGGCTCTCGTGAAAACGGGGGTCTCGGCCATTCGCTTCCGCATGACCACCGCGAACACGCCGAGAACGCCGCCGAGCAGGAACGGAATACGCCACCCGAAGGCCACCATGTCGGCGTGGCTGAGCAGCGCGGCGAGAAGTGCTCCCAGTACCGTGCCGAACAGCGTGCCCACTGAACCGGAGAAGTAGATGAGGCTGGACCAGAGACCACGCCGGGGCGCGGGAGAGACCTCCACGAGGTAGGTCTGTGCGGAAGGCAGTTCGCCGCCCTGCGCCAGCCCTTGGACGAGCCTGGCCAGCAGCAGCACGACAGGTGCGGCGATGCCGATCGTGGCGGCGGTCGGCGTGACGCCGATGATCAGGCTGCCGCCCGCGGCCACGGCGACGGAGAGAGTCATCGCGGGCTGCCGCCCGACCCGGTCGGCCATCCAGCCGAAGAGGAGGCCCCCGAAGGGGCGCGCGACGAACCCGACCGCGAACACGGCCAATGTGCTGAGCAGATCGGTGGCGGTACTGCCACTCATGAAGAACTGGGAGGCGAAGAACACGGAAAACGTGGTGTAGATGTTCCAGTCGTACCATTCGATCGCGTTGCCGATACCGACCGCGGCCAGCAGGCCGGGCCGGCCGGGAACTGGGCGCGCGCGGTTCTCGGATACGTTCACAGGGCGGTCACCTGCAGGTTGCTTGCGGTCGCCGGGCCGGGCATGACGCTCCCCCCAGAGTCGGTCATGGAATTCCCGAGCTTAACCGCCGCACTCCCTCGTTTCGGGGTGACAATCATCGCTTCGGTATCTGTCGATATCGGCCGATGGTCCAATTCTCGCAGTTCCGGGTAGGCCTCGGGGTCGACAGCCGGTTAACTTCGTACGCTGTACGCGGTACCCTCGGATCGTCGAACCGGATGAAGGGGGCAAAGATGACGATCTTGGTAACGGGGGCCACCGCCAACATCGGCAGGCTCGTGGTCGACCACCTGCTGGCCGCGGGGGCGACGGGGATCAGAGCGCTCACCACCGACCCCGTGAAGGCGGCGCTGCCACCGGGGGTGGAGGTCGTGGCGGGATACATCGGGAAACCGGAGACGCTGCCCGCCGCACTCGACGGCGTCGACCGGATGTATCTGGCGCCCCACCCGCAGACCGCCCAGGAGGTCGCGTCCCTCGCCGCCGACGCCGGCGTCTCCCGGATCGTGGATCTCGCGGGCGGGAAGGGGACCTGGTGGTACGGCGTCGAGGATGCGGTGGAGCAGTCGGGCGTCGGCTGGACTCACCTCGAGCCCGGCGAGTTCATGCTCAACTCGCTGAACTGGGCGCAGCAGATCCGCACCACCGGCGTGGTGCGCGACGGGTATCCCGACGCGGCCAACGCGCCCATCGACCTCGACGACATCGCTGCCGTGGCCGCCACCGTCCTGCTCGAGGACGGGCACGCGGGAGTGGCCTACGAGCTCACCGGTCCCGAGACGATCAGCCGGGCGGAGATGGTCCGGCAGATCGGGCTCGCGCTCGGTCGTGAGATCCCCTACGTCGAGCTGACCCACGACGAGACGGTCGCCGCGCTCACGCCGAGCATGGGGGAGTACGCCCGCTGGTACGTCGAGGGGATGGCGCTGCTGGCCCAGCACCCGCAGCGTCCGGTGCCGACCGTCGCGCAGGTCGCCGGGCGGCCGGGCACGACGTTCGCGGACTGGGCGGTCGCCAACGCCGACGCGTTCCGCTGACGCCCGGTCCCGCAGCGTGCCGGGCGCAGCGGCTCAGCTGCGGGGCGGAGTGAACGGGCTCGTTCCCGCGACGAGAGAGATCCGCCCGATGCCGCCGTAGCGGTTGGCGTAGGTGAGGGCCATCGAGAGGTCGGTGACGCCGTTGGTGCCGGTGCCGTCGAGGAACTGCGTGCTGAGCACGCCGAACGCCCTGCCCTCGCCGTCGAGGTAGCCGCTGCCGGAGTCGCCGGGACGCCCGGGCGGGACGGTGTCGACGCGGTGCGCGCGCCCACCGCCGCTCTCGCTGACGGCCTTGCCCTCCTTCACCACGGTGCCGCCGTTGTTCGGCTGGTAGCTGAACACCGGCTCCCCGTTGGCCGTGCCGTTGGTGTCCAGTGCGGTGGGGCCGCCCAGGATCGGCACGGTCGGGTCCACCGCTGCCGCGGTGGCGCTGTCGAGTTGGACGAGCGCGAAGTCGTTGTAGAGGCACAGCGCCTGGTTCGTCTCGCCGCGCTCCTTCATCGTGCCCCAGGAGCTGTACGCGAGCCGACCGGTGCCGGTGGCACCCTCCCGGCCTTCGATCCGGACGGTGGTGCCGAGCGGGAGCGTCCGCTCCTGGCAGCCGCTCAGGTCGGTGGACGCGCCGGCGCTCGCACAGTGGGCGGCGTACCCGAGGTAGGTCTTCCCGCCACCGGAGAAGGCGAAGGCGGCCGTGCAGGCGTTGGCACTCTCATCGTCGATGGGGCTGATCATCAGAGCGCCGGGCGAGATGGTGCCCGCGCCGGCCTGGGTGGGAGTCGTCGTGGCCGGGGCGGCGACGGCGACGGCTGCCGGACCTGCCAGTGCCAGCAGCGCGGCGACCACCATCACGGCGACGGCGCGGAGCGCCGTGCGTCTTCGATCCATGGGAGCCTCCTCGTGAGCGTCCGCCCCGGTACTCGAACTCTAGGTGGCGGTGCGCAGGGAGAACGTGCGCGACGGAGTGGTTGCGGACGGAGCAACGACGAGCTCGGATGGTGGGGACAACCTCCGTCCGGGTCATCCGGGTACCACCACTGGCTGTTCGCCGTCCATCTGTCACTCTGGGAGGAGCTCCCCGCGTGTGGGCCTCGCGCCTGCGTACGACCGCAACCGAGAGGACCTGCCCATCGTGCTGGAAGTCGTGGCCGTCTGTGATGCGATCCTGCACAGCCCGTGGCTGCTGCCCGTGCTCGTGGTCCTGATCGCCGTCGACGGGCCCTTTCCGGTGCTGCCCAGCGAGACGGTGCTGATGAGCGCGGCCTCCGTGGCGTTCGGCACGCACAACACGCTGGGGGTGGCCGGCCTGTTCGTGGCCGCCCTGATCGGCTCGGTCGCAGGCGACTTCCTGGTGTTCGGCCTCGGTCGTTCCTCGCACCGGGTGCTGGCCCGCGCCACGGAGAGCGAGGGTGGACTGTCGTCGTGGGTCCGCCGCCACCTGCTGCTGCGGCCCGGCACCGTGCTGGTGGGGGCCCGGTTCGTGCCGGGGGGACGGCTGGTGAGCACGGCGGCCGCCGGCCGCTTCGGGCTGGACCTGCCCCGATTCTTCGCCGGGTCGGTGGCCAGCTCTGCGGCCTGGAGCGTCTACATGCTCCTGATCGGGCTGCTGCTCGGCCCGATCACCGGGGGGAGCCCGCTGCTCAGCCTGCTCGCCGGCGCGGTGATGGCTGTGCTGACGGCGGGGCTGTTCGCCCTGGTGCAGCGTGTCCGCGCCTACCGGGCGCGCCGGGCGCCCGCGGCCACGCAGGAACGCACGGACCCGCCGCTGACGCTGGTCGCGCCGCGCTGATCAGCGCCATACTCCGGCCTCATGGGTGAAGATCGGTGGGTGGCCGAGGTCGGCGAGGACAACGCGCGCTGGCTCGCCACCGAGAGCCGCACCGCGCGCCTCGCGTCCGAGTACCGGCCCCGCGAGGTCGGCGAGGGCCGCGTCGAGTTCTCCGCGCGTGCTCTCGGGGCTTCTCGTGAGCTCGGCGAGGAGGAGGACGGGTTCATCACCGACGACGGCGACGGCCTGCGGGTCTGGATCGGGGACGACGCGTTCGAACTGCTGCTCGTCGAGTAACGAGATCGCCAGATCCGAACGAGAGCAGTGCTCTTGACGCGGTCCTCCACACCTGGTTCACTGCTCCTTGATGAGAGCGCTGCTCTCGTATTCACGAGGAGACATCATGACCAGTGCCCGCAACATCCAGGCCGCCCGCGGTACCGCGATCTTCAACAGGATCGTCGCCCGGCTGACCGGCCTCGGCCTGAGCATCTGGGGCTCCCGGCTGCTGGCCGTCCGCGGCCGGAAGAGCGGCGAATGGCGGACGGTCCCGGTCAACCCGCTCGTGCACGACGGTGTGCGGTACCTGGTGGCTCCGCGCGGCCACACGCAGTGGGTCCGCAACCTCCGGGCCGCCGGTGGGGGAGAGCTGCGGCTCGGCCGCCGCGTGGAGGTCTTCACCGCCACAGAGGTCGCCGACGGTGACAAGCCCGCCGTGCTGCGGGAGTACCTGCGGCGATGGAAGTTCGAGGTCGGAGTGTTCTTCGACGGCATCGACGCCTCGGCGAGCGATGAGCAGTTGCTGGCGATCGCACCGGGGTACCCGGTGTTCCGGCTGCTCTGAGCCCGGGGGGATCAACCGGTGCCGGCGGAGGCTCCCCATTGTCCGCCGGCCCCGGTCACTCGGAACAACGGCTGACACTTCGTCTGGTTTCGGTCGATCTGCACTCTCCGTCGAGTGGGGGAACACAATCTGTGATCGGCGTCCCCCACTTGCCGCCGGAAAGCGGTGCCGTCGGGCGATCGGCGGCCGGCGGACCCGCCGAATGGGCGAGTCGCGGCGGGGAGTGCGCTGACCACATTCCGGCTCCGACCGCTGTGGCGTCCGCGCCCATGGTCGACCGGCCCCGCGCTTCGTAGCGTCCTCGCAGCCCCGCGTGTGCTCGAGGAGGAGTCATGCTCCAGCGTTCCGGTCGCTCTCCAGCGGCCCTGCTCATCGCCGTACTGGCCGTGCTGCTCGCCGCCTGCGGTGCCCCCGGATCGAGCGGCGAGGGCTCCGGTGCCGACGGCGCGACCGCGCCGTTCCGGGTCGGCCTGGTGCACTCCACCACGGGTCCCCTCGCGAGCTACGGCGCTCAGTACGCGGCAGGGTTCCGGGCCGGCCTGGACCACGCCACGGGCGGCACCGGGAAGGTCGGCGAGCGCGCGATAGAGATCACCGAGGCCGACGACGCCGGCGATCCGGCGAAGGCCGTCGCCGCCGCCACCGACCTGATCGGTCAGGGCTACAAGGTGATTGCCGGGTCGACAGCATCGGGGGTGGCGCTGCAGGTGGCGCCGCTGGCCGAGGAGAACCGGGTGCTGTTCATCTCCGGGCCGGCCGCCACCGACGCGGTCACCGGCGCGAACGAGTACACCTTCCGTTCGGGGCGCCAGACCTACCAGGACGTGCTGACAGCAGGCACGATCGTCGGCGACCCGGCCGGCCGCTCCGTGATCGTGTTCGCGCAGGACAGCGCGTTCGGCCAGGCCAACGCCCAGGCGGTGAGCGCGGTGCTCGGCGGGAAGGGCGCGCGGGTCACCCCGGTGCTGGTGCCCGCCGGTGCCACCGACCTCACCCCGTTCGCCCGGCAGGCCGTCGACGCCGCTCCGGACCTGCTGTTCGTGGCCTGGGCAGGCGCCAACGCCACCCAGATGTGGCAGTCCCTGCAGCAGCAGGGCGCCTTCGAGGCGTCCACAGTGGTGACGGGGCTGGACATCACGGCCACCTACCCGATCTTCGGCCCGGCCGCCGACAAGATCCACTTCTTGTCGCACTTCTTCCCCGGCGCCACCTCCAACGAGGCCTACAAGGCGTTGGAGGCGGGTCTCGCGAAGCAGGGCGCCGAGGTCGACCTGTTCACCAACGACGGGTTCGTGGCCGCCCAGATGGTGGTGCACGCCCTGCAGGAAGGTGGCGACGACACCGCCGCGATGGCCAAGGCCCTGGAGGGCTGGACGTTCACGGGGCCGAAGGGCGAGACGACGATCCGCGCCGAGGACCACGCCGTGCTGCAGCCGATGTTCACCGCACGGCTCACGCCCACAGCGGGCGGGTTCGCGCCACAGCTCGTCGACACCCTCTCCCCGGACGCGGTGGCCCCGCCTGCCGCACCCGCCAAGTGAGCCCGGTGGACGTCACCGCCACGGCGGCCCCGGTCCTCGCCGCCCACGACCTCGGCTGGGTCGTGGGCGGCGCGGTGATCCTCGCGGACGTGACCCTCGGCGTCCGGGACGGCGAGCTGCTGGCCGTGATCGGCCCGAACGGCGCGGGCAAGTCCACGCTCCTGCACCTGCTCTCCGGCGTGCGCCGCCCGACGAGCGGCACCGTCGAGCTGGGCGGACGCGACGTCACCCGCGCGTCGGCCGCCGCCCGCGCCCGGCACGGGCTCGGCCGGACGTTCCAGACCTCCAGCCTGTTCGGTGGCCTCTCGGCCCGGGAGAACGTCCGGCTCGCGGTGCAGAGCCGCAGGCCGGGCCCGCTCTCGGTACTGCGCGGGGCGCAGGGGCGCGAGGAGCTGGCCGAAGCCGACGCGCTGCTCGACCAGGTGCGGATGGCCCGCCGCGCCACCGCGACGGCGGGCGAGCTCTCCCACGGCGACAAGCGCAAGCTCGAGATCGCGATCGCACTGGCCAGGAAGCCGTCGGTGCTGCTGCTCGACGAACCGATGGCCGGGGTCTCGGTGGAGGACGTGCCCGCTCTGGTCGAGCTGATCGGCGGCCTGCGTGCCGGCGGGGTCAGCGTGACCATGGTCGAGCACCACATGGACGTCGTGCTCGGGCTGGCCGACCGGGTGGCGGTGCTGCACCACGGCAGGCTGCTCGCGGTGGGCTCGCCCGCCGAGGTCACCGCGGACGCCACGGTCCAGCAGGCGTACCTGGGGGAGGAGCTGTGACGCACGCTCCCGTGCTCGAACTGGACGACGTGCACGTCCGCATCGGTGGCTCGCACGTCCTGCAGGGGGTGTCGCTGACCGTGGCGCCGACCGGGGTGACCGCTCTGCTCGGCCGCAACGGCGTCGGCAAGACCACGACCCTGCGTGCCGTCGTCGGGCTGGTGCCGCGCACCGGCTCGATCCGGCTCGTGGGCGACGAGATCGGCCGCGGGCGCACGCCCTGGGTGGTGCGTCAGGGCGTCGGCTACGTGCCGGAGGACCGCGAGGTGTTCGCGACCCTGACCGTGGCGGAGAACCTGCGGCTGGCCTGCCCCGACCCCGAACCGGAACGCGCGGCGCTGGTGCACGAGCTGTTCCCCGAGCTGGCCGAGCGCCGCAAGCAGCGCGCCGGGACGCTCTCGGGCGGGCAGCAGCAGATGGTGGCGCTCGCGCGGGCGTTGCTCCCGCCGAGCCGCCTCCTGCTGATCGACGAGCCGACCAAGGGCCTCGCGCCGCGGCTCGTCACGGAGGTGGCGGCCGCGCTGGAACGGGTGGCGCAGGTGACGCCCGTACTGCTCGTGGAGCAGAACCTGCCCGTGGTGCGCAGGCTCGCCGGGGACGTCGTGGTGCTCGACGCCGGGCGCGTCGTCCACACGGGACGGGCCGACGAGCTGCTGGCCGACCACGGCCGGACCCGTGAGCTGCTCGGAGTGGGGTCCAAGTCATGAGTACGTTCGTGCTGCTCCTGGCGACGGGGTTGGGGCTCGGGGCGCTGTACTTCCTCGTGGCCTCCGGGCTGAGCCTGATCTACGGGCTGATGGGCGTGCTGAACTTCGCGCACGGCGCCTTCCTCGCCGCGGGTGCCTACGCGGCGTGGTGGGCCGCGTCCGGCGGGCTGCCCGGCGCCGGTGGCGACGGGTGGGGGTTCGTGCTGGCCACCGCGTTCGGAGTGGTGGTCGGGGCGGCCGTGGGCGCCGGGGTGGAGCTGCTGCTGATCCGTCCGCTCTACCGCCGCCACATCGAGCAGGTGCTGGTCACCGTCGGGCTCGGTCTGGTCGGGGTGGCGCTGCTGCGGGGCATCTGGGGCGCCGACCCGCTGCCGTTCCCGCGGCCCGCGCTCGCGTCGGGCGTCACGACGATCGCAGGCGCGGCGATCCCCAACGACCGCTTCGTGCTCCTCGTCGCCGCCGTCGCGGTGCTGCTCGGGCTCCTGGCGTTGCTCCGGTTCACCCGCATCGGGCTGGTCATCAGGGCCGGGGTGGAGAACCGCTCGATGGTCGAGGCGCTGGGCATCGAGGTGCGCCGCACGTTCACGCTGGTCTTCGCCATCGGCGGGGCGGTCGCCGCGCTCGGCGGCGTGCTCGGGTCGGTGTACCTGGGCAGCGTGTCGCCGGGGCAGGGCACCTCGCTGCTGATCTTCGCGTTCATCGTCGTCGTGATCGGCGGTCTCGGCTCGCTGACCGGTTCGGCGGTGGCCGCCGTCGTCGTCGGGCTGGTGCAGCAGCTCGCGAACTACTACACGGCCTCCGGGGTGGGTGACCTGTCGGTGGTGCTGCTGCTCGCGCTGGTGCTCCTCGTGCGCCCGGGTGGGCTGTCGGGGAGGACGGCATGAGCATCGTCGAACAGGTCCGGCAGCGGGCGACGGCAGGCGAGGCGCCACGGCGCGCACCGTGGTGGCGCTCGGCCGTGGCGCCGGTTGCGGTGCTCGTGGTCCTCGCGGCCCTGCCGTACGTCTCGGTGCCGCTGCCCGGCGTGCTGCCCGGGCTGGTGAACAGCCCGGGGTCGATGCAGCTGCTGGCGCTCTGCCTGGTGTTCGGCGGCGTCGCGCTGTCCTACGACCTGCTGTTCGGACGCACCGGGCTGCTCTCGTTCGGCCACGCGCTGTTCGTCGCGGCCGGCTCCTACACCGCCGCACTGGCGCTGGCCCGGCCCGGAGTGGGGCTGGCCGCCGCCGTCGGGATCGCGGTGGTGGTGGGCGTGGTCCTGCCGCTGCTCGTCGGTGCGGTCGCGCTGCGCGTCACCGGCATCGCGTTCGCGATGGTGACGCTGGCGTTCGCGCAGGCCGGGTCGATCCTCGTGCTGCGCAACCCCGGCGGGCTGACCGGCGGCGAGGAGGGCCTCCCGCTCGACCGCGAGGGCCTCCCCGACCTGCTGGTCGGCGTCGTCAACGCGCCGTACCGGTACTGGCTCGCGCTGACGTACCTGGCGCTGTGCTGGGCCGTGGTGGCCTGGCTGGTGCGGTCGCGCGCCGGACACATCTGGGCCGCGGCGCGGGAGAACCCCGAGCGCGTCGCGGTGCTGGGCCTGTCGGTGTACCGCGCGCAGCTGCTCGCCGTCCTGGTGGCAGGCCTGCTCGGAACGCTCGGCGGCGTGGCCCACCTGCTGGTGGTGGGCGGCGCGACCCCCTCGCTCACCACCAGCGAGCTCACGCTCGGGCTGCTGGTGATGGTGGTGCTGGGTGGCGCGGGCAGCAGGTGGGGCGCGGTTCTCGGTGGCGTGCTCTACACCTACCTCGACAACCGGCTGCTGGAACTGGCCGGTTCCGACGCGGTGGCCGGGCTCCCGGCCGTGCTGCGCGTGCCGCTGTCGGAGCCGACGTTCGTGCTGGGCGCGTTGTTCGTCGCAGTGGTGTTCTTCGCCCCCGGCGGCCTCGTCGGGCTGGTGCGCCGCCGCCGCCCGTCCCCCTGACCGCCCGCCCCCGCCCCCGCGAGTCGCCCGTTTCGCGCCCGCGAGTCGCCCGCCCCGGGAGCCCCGGGCCGGGTGATCGTCGCGAGATGGCCCGTTCGGCCCTGGGAAGGGCGGAAACGCGGATCTCGTGGTCCCGGCCCCGCGAGTCGCCCGTTCCCGGCCGGCGAGTCGCCCGTTTCAGGTGGCCGAGTCGCCCGGGTCGTACGGCGGCCTGCTCAATTCCGGCAGCACCAGACGGTCCCGGTGAACTCCGCCGGTACGACATCGGCCGGCATCAGCGCCCGGAACTCCTCGAGGAGCCACGCGCGCAGCTCGGCGTGGGTGGTGCGGCCGTCGTCGATCGCGCTGGTCGCGTTGCTCTGGCTGAGCAGGTAGTCCGCCAGGGCATCCGCTGTCATCGGCACGTCGTACCGCAGTTTCTCCGACCCGACGAACGTGAGCCCGGCGGCCTCCGCCGCGTCGCGGTCGAAGTGGCTGCGTCTCGGCGGCCCCGGGTAGCGGGGCCGGTAGGTGCCGGCGAGCCAGTCGTTGAGGCCATCGGCGCCGCCGAGCCGGCCGCCGAAGAAGTCCGAGTAGACGGCGAACCCCCCTCCCGGACGGAGGACTCGGGCCACCTCCGCGAGGGCTCGTGCCTGGTCGAACCAGTGAAACGCGGCGGCGGTGACGACGAGCCCGGCCGAGCCCGAGCCCAGCGGGAGGCGTTCGGCGCGGGCCTGCAGGTAACCGACCCCGGCGGCGGGGGTGGCGGCGCGCAGCATCGATGCTGAGACGTCCAACCCGACGACCTGCGCCGCGACGGCGGTGAGTGCGCGAGTGGACATGCCGGTGCCGCACCCGATGTCCACGGCGAGGGCGACCAGATCACCAAGGTCAAGCAGGCGGGCCACGGCCCCGACTGCCGCGGGGTGGTAGTCGGGGCGGGCCCGGGCGTAGTGCTCGCCCGTCAGCGTCCCGAGGAACGGGTTCGACGTGGCCACGAGCCCTCCTGATCATCACGGTTCGGGCCGAACGTGCAACGGTTCATGATCGTGGGTGAACCGCTGCACGTTCGATCTTGTGGACGGGTGGCGGTCAGCCCGCGCGGATCCTGCGCAGCCGCAACGCCAGCTGGATCTCCAGCGCCCGGTCCGGGCCCTGCCAGTCGGTGCCGAGCAGCGACGCGATCCGGTCGAGCCGCTGCGCCACCGTGTTGACGTGGACGTGGAGCGCGCTCGCCGCCCGGCGGGGGCTGCCGCCCGCCGCGAAGTACGCCTCCAGCGTGCCGAGCAGGTCGCTGCCCCGCCGGGTGTCGTACTCCGTCACCGAGCCGAGGACGCGGTGCAGGTAGCGGTCGACATCGGCGGGCGTGCTGGTGACCAGCCCCGCGAACCCCAGGTCGTGGGCGGAGCCTGCGCGCATCCCGATCGCGGCGAGTGCGTCGGTGACGCGGCGGGCCTCGGCGTGAGCGTCGCGCAGGCCGGCGGCGGGGACGACCGGACCCGTGGCACCCACGGTGACCTGGACGTCCTCCGCTCCCAGCCGGCGGGACAGCACGGCCGCGACGGCGGAGGGGTCGCTCCCCGGCACGACGGCGACGATCTCGCCGTGGTGGTCACCCGCGAGCCCGCGGCCGTTCCCCGCGGCGGCCGCGGCCAGGTGCAGCCCGCGCCGCGTGCCGCGGCACACGGCCACGACGTGGGGGGTCTGCAGCCGCAGCCCGAGCAACCGCCCGCGCTCGACGAGCGCGCCGTCGACCTGTCCGTCCGGGCGGCCCAGCAGGTCGGCGAGCAGGTCGGTGCGCACCCGCTGGTCGGCCTCGGCGGCGCGGAGCCGGAACAGCAGCACGAGCGCGGTGACCATCGCCGCCCGCTCCACGGTGCGGCCCTGCCCGCTGTCCAGCGGCGGGCAGCCGCCGAGCACGAGCGTGCCGAGCCGCTGCCCGGCCGCGCTCACCACGGCGGCCCACACCCCGCCCGCCTCCGCGAGCCGGCCTGACGCGGCGGAGTGGCGCACCGCCTCCGCCGTGGCCAGCGGGTCGTGGTCCGGGCCGGGCGCGGGAGCGGACCCGTGCGAGGCGATCCGCTGGTCGTCGACGTCGAGCACCGCCACCCAGCAGCCCAGCAGCTCGCCCAGCGCGGCCGCGATGTCGTCCACCCCGCCGCCGGACAGCACCACCCCGGCGAACCGGTCGTGCGCCGCCGCGGCCTGCTCGATCCCGGCGTGTGCGCTCGACAGCGCCGCCAGCGCCTGCGCCGTCTCGGCGGCGCGCCGCGACTGCACGAGGGAGACGGCGGCGAGCGCGGCGAGCGAGCCGAGCAGCGCCACCTCGCTCCGGTTGAACGGGCGGCGGCTGCGGTTGGCGGCGAAGAGCACGCCGACGAACTCGCCGTCCACCAGCAGCGGGGTGCCGCAGATGGCGACCAGCCCCTCCTCGTCGACCGCCGAGTCGATCTCGGAGGTGTGGGCGTAGCGCTCGTCGCCGGGGTAGTCGGCGGTCCAGTACGGCCGCCGGGTCTGCGCCACCAGCCCGCCGAGGCCCGCGCCCTGCGGCAGCCGCAACGCCTGGAACGCCGCCGAGACCGACCCGGCCGTCGCCCGCATGAACGTGTCGCCGCGCTCGGCGTCGGCGAGGGTCAGATAGGCGACGTCCGTGCTCAGCAGGCTGCGGGCGCGCCGCACGATCGCATCGAGCACCCCGCCGGGCTCGGGCCGGGACGCGAGGTCGCGCGCGATGTCGACGAGTGCCGACAGCTCGGCCTCCCGCCTGCGCTGCGCGTCGATCCCGCTGCGCACCCGCAACGCGAGCTCGCGGGACACTGCCGCGGTCTGCGGGTCGGCCTCGGCGAGCGCCCGGGCCTGCTCGTCGATCCGCTCGGCGGGAGCGTCCTGCGCGAGCAGGCGGAGCAGCTCCAGCGCGGTCCGGGACACGGGCGTGATCATGCCACCGTCCCTAGCCGGCTCGCCGGGCTCGTGCGCCCCCGGCGGGGTCTGCGCCGGGCAACGCCGCACCGGCACCGGGATCGCGGACGAGCCCGGTGCCGGTGGCGCAGCTCAGCGGGACGCGCTGCCGGAGACAGCGGGGTCCGCGGCGAGGTCGCGGGTCCGGGTCTCGGCGTACGTGGCGACCGCGAAGATCGACACGGCCGCACTGATGGCGACGTACACCGCGACCGCGTAGCCGCTGTCGAACGCGGTGTAGAGGGCCACCGCGATGATCGGGGCCAGCCCGCCCGCGACGACCGACGCGAGCTGGTAGCCGATCGAGACCCCCGAGTAGCGCACCTTCGTCCCGAACAGCTCGGACAGGAACGCGGCCTGCGGGCCGTACATCGCGCCGTGGAAGATCAGACCACCGACGACGGCGAGCGCGGTGAGCGCGAAGTTCCCGGTGTTGACGAGCGCGATGAACACGAACGCCCAGACCCCGACGCCCGCGGCCCCCAGCAGGTACACGGGCTTGCGCCCGACCCGGTCGGACAGCGCGCCCCAGATCGGGATCGTGACCAGGTGCACGGCTGCACCGATCAGCACGGCCCCGAGGACGAACGAGCTGGACAGGCCCAGTCGCTGCGTCACGTACGTCGTGATGACGATGGTGAAGATGTAGTAGGAGACGTTCTCGGCGAAGCGGGCACCCATCGCGGTGAACACCTCGCGTGGGTAGCGGCGGAACACGTCGACGATCGGCATCGTCTGCTTCCCCCCGGCGGCGGTCAGCTCCGCTTCGCGGGCCTGCGCCTCCTTGAACAGCGGCGACTCCTCCACGGACAGGCGCACGTAGAGCCCGATCAGCACCAGCACCGCGGACAGCAGGAACGGGATCCGCCAGCCCCACGCGATGAAGTCGTCGTCGCTCTGAATCGCGGACAGCAGGAACAGCAGACCGTTGGCGAGGAGCTGACCGAGCGGGACGCCGGCCTGGGGCCAGCTCGCCCAGTAGCCGCGCCGCGCAGGGTCGCCGTGCTCGGAGACGATGAGCACCGCCCCGCCCCACTCACCGCCGAGCGCGAAGCCCTGCACGAGTCGCAGCGCCACCAGGAGCAGGGGGGCCGCGATCCCGATCGTCGCGTATCCCGGTAGGAGCCCGATCGCGAAGGTGGCGACCCCCATCATCACCAGGCTGACCACCAGCAGCGTCTTGCGGCCGATCTTGTCACCGAAGTGACCGAACACCAGGCCGCCGATCGGCCGCGCGATGAACCCGATGGCGAACGTGCCCAACGCGAGCAGCGTGCCGGCGGCCTGGTCGCTCGAGGGGAAGAACACCGCCGGGAAGACCACTGCGGCGGCCACGCCGTAGAGGAAGAAGTCGTACCACTCCACGGTGGTGCCGGCCATGCTGGCCGCGACCACCTTGATGATGTTGCTGCGGGGCTGTTCCCTGTCGACCACGTTGTCTCCCGGTGTTCCTAGTGAGCGGTCCAGCCGCCGTCCATGGACAGCGACGATCCGGAGATGGACGCCGACGCCGGGCCGTAGAGCACGGCGGCGAGCTCGGCCACCTCCTCGGGCTCGACGAGCCGTTTCACGGCCACCGGGCCGAGCATCACCTGCTCGACGACGGCGTCCTCGTCGATGCCGTGCGTGCGAGCCTGGTCCGCGATCTGCCGCTCGACAAGTGGCGTGCGGACGTAGGCGGGGTTGATGCAGTTGCTGGTGACGCCGTGCGCCGCCCCTTCCAGCGCGATCACCTTGGACAGCCCTTCCAGGCCGTGCTTCGCGCTGATGTAGGCCGACTTGAACGGGCTCGCCCGCAGGCCGTGGACGCTGGAGATGTTGACGACCCGGCCCCAGCCGCGCTCGTACATGTGCGGGAGCGTCCGGCGGGCCAGCCGGAACGGCGCCTCCAGCATCACCCGCAGGATGAGCGAGAAGCGCTCGGGATCGAACTCGTGGAGCGGGGCGACGTGCTGCAGCCCGGCGTTGTTGACCAGAACGTCCACGGCGGCAGGTAGCGCGTCGACCGCGGCGAGGTCGGCGAGGTCGCAGGGCATGGGCTCGACCTGGGGCACGGCCTCGGCGAGCACCTTGAGGCCGGCCTCGTCACGGTCGACCGCGAGCACCGTGGCTCCGTCGTCCACGAGCCGTCGCACGATCGCGGCGCCGATGCCCGACGCCGCACCGGTGACCAGCGCGGTGCGGTCGGCCAGCACCGGTGTCGAAGGGGTCATGCCGGACGACGGTACGTTCGCCTGGGCACTTCCGCGCGGTGCGGAGACACCACGGATACGGCGCCGGATGTGTCGGTGGCACACACACCCGGCCGGGGCGGATGTGAACGACTCAGAGCCGCCGGTAGCCCGGGTGCACGCCCGGGGTGAGGCCCTGGTCCTCCGCGACGCGGGCGAGCAGGGCTCGCAGCCCGGCCCGCTCCCCGTCCTCCAGGCTGCCGAGCATCGCGTCGTCGTGGTCGCGGCCGACGGCCTCGATCCGCTCCGCGAGCGACTCGCCGTCAGCGGTGAGGTGCAGGGCGTGCAGCCGCCGGTCGGCGGGGTTGCGCCGGCGCTCCACCAGCCCGCGGTCGGCGAGGGAGTCGACCAGGCCCACCAGGCGGCTCGGCGGGGTGCCGAGCAGGTGGGCCAAGGCCTGCTGGCTCTGTCCGGGGGTGGCGGCGATCGCCCGCAGCAGGCCGGTCTGCGGGGGCGTCAGGTCCAGCGCGGCGATCCGCTCGGCGAAGCGGGCGGCGGCGTGCGCGCCGAGCGCGGCGAGCAGGAAGGCGGCCCCGGGAGGGTCCTCGAGACGCCGGGGGGACGCGGTCACCGGCCGACCGTACCAGTTGACAAATCGTTCCGACATGTAAATCATTCAACCTTGTAATGATCTCTTGGACTGGAGGGAAAGATGATCGACAGAGCGTTCCGGTTCGGGGTCGTGGCCACGCCCACCGGCGGTCCGGACGAATGGATCGCCTCCGCGCGGCGCGCCGAGGAGCTCGGCTACTCGTCCCTCCTGATGCCTGACGGCCTGCAGCTGCTGGCACCGTTCCCCTCGCTCGCCGTGGCGGCGAGCGCCACCACGTCACTCCGCGTCGGCACCTTCGTGCTGGCGAGCCCCCTGCGCCCGCCCAGAACGGCTGCCTGGGAGGGCCACAGCCTCTCGGTACTCACCGGTGGCCGGTTCGAGTTCGGCGTCGGTACCGGTCGCCCGGCCGTACGGGAGTTCACGGAGAGCCTCGGCGTCCCGTTCGGCACGGCCGCGGAGCGGCTCCAGCAGGTGGCCGACAGCATCGACCACCTGCGTGAGCTCGACGGCACCGACCGCCGCACCCCCGTGCTGGTGGCCGCAGGCGGCCCCAAGGCGCTCGCCGTCGCCGCGGAGAAGGCCGACATCGTCACCCTCGCCGCTGCGCCGCTCGCCTCCCGGGACGACGTGGCAGGCCTGGTGCGGACCCTACGGACCGCCGCGGGCGACCGGGCGGACGACATCGAGCTCGCGACGAACCTGTTCGTCGTGGGCACCGAGGTGCCGCCGTGGATCCAGAGCTTCATCGGCGCGGACGCCGCCACGCTGATCGAGCACGACTCGCTGGTGATGCTCCGCGGCAGCACCGCGGAGATGGCCGACGAGCTGCAGCGGCGCCGCGACGCCTTCGGCGTCTCCTACATCAGCGTCAACGGCGCGTTCTCCGAGCAGCTCGCGCCGGTGGTGGAGCAGCTCGCGGGGAAGTGACCCCGGTCCTCAGCTGCCGTTCGCACGGAGCCAGCCGAGCACCTGCTCGGCGTGCTCCCCGGGCGGGAACACCGGGTAGAAGACGTGCTCGATCGTCCCGTCGCGCACGACCAGGGTGATGCGCCGGTAGAGCGTCATCCCGTCGGCCTCGAACGTCGGCAGGCCCAGCGCGGCGGCCAGCCGGAGACTCTCGTCCGACACCATCGCGAACGGCAGCCCGAGACGTTCGACGACCTCGCGCTGGTAGTCGGTGTCCTGGCTGGACAGGCCGTAGACGGCGCGCGCTCCGGCCGCCCGGAGATCCTGGTAGTGGTCGCGGAACCCGCAGGTCTCAGGAGTGCAGCCACGGGCTCCCGGGATCTCGTCCCATCCGGTGGGCAGGTCGGCGCCGGGCCTGCCGGTGAGCGGATAGATGTACAGGACGGTGCGGCCGGCACCGAGCGCGCCGAGGTCGAGCGTGTCGCCGCCGGTGGTGGGCAGCGCGACCGCCGGCATCGAAGTGCCGGGCAGGTGGTCGGCGGCACCGTCGTCAACGGGGCGCGGCAGGTCGTCCGGGAGGGTCTGCGGATCGGTCACGGGGCACTCCTCACTCGGGACGGTATGCGCGGAGCTGTCGTGCGGCCGGCGCGACGCTCTCGCTCGCCCACGACGGTAGACCGGGTCCGGCGTTCGGTGGTCCGGCGCTGGATGCCGGCAGGGGCGCTGTGGCGAAGGGCACCATGCCGGCCACCGGTCACATGCGGGTGAGCAACGGGCCACGCGGACGCCTAGCCTCGGCCCGTGCAGGACGAGAAATCACCGGAGGCGCCCGAGGAGAAGCCGCAAGGCAGCGGAGGCGAGAGCACGTTCACCGTCCTGGTGGCAACCGCGGCGAACGCTCTGATCGCGGTGCTGAAACTGGTGGCGGGGTTGCTCACCGGGTCGGCGGCGATGCTCGCGGAGGCCGCGCACAGCATCGCGGACACCGCCACCGAGCTGCTGTTGCTCACCGCGCTTCGCCAGTCGGCCCGCCGGCCCGACCAGCGCCATCCCTTCGGCTACGGCAAGGCCCGCTTCTTCTGGGCGCTGATCGCGGCGGTGAGCATCTTCGTCTCCGGAGCCGTGTTCGCGTTCATCGAAGGGATCCGCGCGATGCTCGGCAGCGATGCCGAGCAGACCCTGGCGTGGGTGGCCTACGCGGTGCTCGGTGTGTCGTTCCTGCTCGAGGGGGCCTCCTGGCTGCAGGCGGTGCGCCAGGTGCGCAACGAGGCCGCCGCCGAGGACGTCGGCTTCCGCGCGTGGCTCCGCAACACCGACGACCCGACCGTGAAGAGCGTGTTCTTCGAGGACAGCGCGGCGCTCATCGGTCTCCTGCTCGCCTTCGGCGGCGTGGGACTGCACCAGCTCACCGGCTCCGGGTTCTGGGACGGGCTGGCGTCGGTGCTCATCGGCCTGCTGCTCACCGGGGTGGCGTTCATCCTGGGACGGACCAACGCCGGGCTGCTGATCGGGCGCCAGGCCGACCGCCGCACCGTCTACGCGTTGCGCGACGCGCTCGCCGCCCGGCCCGAGGTCGACGCGGTCGTCGACCTGCTCACGATGACCGTGGGCACCGACCAGGTGCTGCTCTGCGCACGGCTCGACTTCGCCGACTCGCTCGACGTGGCCGCACTGGAGCGGGCGTGTGTCGAGATCGACGTCGAGCTGCACGGCCGCTTCCCCGACCTCCAGGAGATCTTCCTCGAACCGGTGCCGCGCGCCGACCCGACCATGCGGCAGCGCGTCCTCGACCGCTACGGCGGTGCGGGCGCGCAGCGGTTGCGCGAAGGCCAGGAAGCGGTGGACTGAGGGGGCCGCGGCACTCCGCCCGACCTTGCAGCAAAGCCACTTTCATGCAATCTCGTTGCGTGAAAGTGGCTTTGCTGCAACTGGGCCGGGACGCCGGGCACGGGGGGGACCCCCCGCCCCGATCAGGGGGCGCACCGGCCCGACTCGTCGCGGCAGGCGGCGAACACTCGGTGGCACGTCCACCGAGGAGGTACCCGTGACCGCTGCGCCCGCCCGCACCGGACCCCCCGTCCACGTCCCCGCAACGGTCCGGCTCTCGGTGCTGCTGTGGCTCAGCGCCATCAGCGCCGGAGTGGCCGAGGTCCTGGTCCGGCTGCTGCTGCCGGAGCCGCCCACGCCGGCGCAGCTGTGGGCCCGGTTCGCGATCTACACCGCACTCGCCGTGCTCGTGCTGGCCCTGCTCACCGGCCGCGGCGCCGTCCGGTGGGCGGTCGCGGTGCTGCTCGGCGGGATCGGCACGCTCTCGCTGGTGGTCGAACCGGCGACGTGGCTGCTGGCCGGCGGCTCACCCACCGCGTTCCTGGCCACGGCCGACGGCCCGACGCTGCTGATCACGGCACTGCGCGTGGTGCACATCGCCGCGGTGCTGGTGGCGCTGACGCTCCTGTTCCGCCCGACGGCGTCACAGTTCTTCCGCCCCCGCTGACGCCCGCACAGCGCGCGTAGGAGCCGTAGTGCTGTCAGGGGTCTGTTCTGACAGCACTACGGCTCCGAAGTGCGCACCGGGTGTTATGTGAGGGGGCGGTCCGTCGGGGCGATGGGGCGGGGGAGGACGGCGCGGCCCGTCAGGAACGCGTCCACCCCGGCCGCGGCGGCGCGGCCCTCGGCGATCGCCCACACGATGAGCGACTGACCCCGGCCCATGTCGCCCGCCGAGAAGACACCCTCGACGCTCGTCATGAACTCCGCGTCACGTGCGACGTTGCCACGCTCGTCGAGCTCCACGCCGAGGTCGGAGAGCAGCTTGCCCTTCTCCGGGCCGACGAAGCCCATGGCGAGCAGCACGAGCTGGGACGGGAGCTCCCGCTCGGTGCCCTCCACGGGGACGAACCGCCCGTTCTCGTCGCGGGTGACCTCGACCAGGCGCAGTGCCGCGAGCTTCCCGTCCTCGTCGGCGACGAACTCGGTGGTGTTCACCGAGTACAGCCGGTCGCCGCCCTCCTCGTGGGCGGACGACACGCGGTAGACCATCGGGTAGGTGGGCCACGGCATGTTGTCGCTGCGGTGCTCCGGCGGCGTCGGCATGATCTCCAGCTGCGTGACCGACGCGGCGCCCTGACGGTGCGAGGTGCCGAGGCAGTCGGAGCCGGTGTCGCCGCCACCGATGATCACCACGTGCTTGCCCTCGGCCGTGACCGGGGGCGCGTCGATGTCGCCCTGCTGCACGTGGTTGGCCCACGGCAGGAACTCCATCGCCTGGTAGACGCCCTCGACCTCGCGCCCCGGCACCGGGATGTCGCGCCACGCCGTGGCCCCGCCCGCGAGCACCACGGCGTCGAAGTCGGACCGCAGCTCCTCGACGGTGACGTCCACGCCGACGTCGACCGACGTGCGGAACTCGGTGCCCTCGGCGCGCATCTGGTCGAGCCGCCGGTCGAGCCGGTGCTTCTCCATCTTGAACTCGGGGATGCCGTAGCGGAGCAGGCCGCCGATGCGGTCGGACCGCTCGAAGACCACCACGTCGTGGCCGACGCGGGTGAGCTGCTGAGCGGCGGCCAGCCCGGCCGGTCCGGAACCGACGACCGCGACCCGCCTGCCGGTGCGCACCTCGGGCACCTGCGGAGGCACCCATCCCTCGCGCCACGCGTGGTCGATGATCTGCAGCTCGATCTGCTTGATCGTGACCGCGTCACTGTTGATCGCCAGCACGCAGGCCGACTCGCACGGCGCCGGGCACAGCGTGCCGGTGAACTCCGGGAAGTTGTTCGTGGCGTGCAGCCGCTCGACGGCCTCGCGCCAGTCGCTGCGGTAGACGAGGTTGTTCCACTCCGGGATGAGGTTGCCCAGCGGGCACCCCTGGTGGCAGAACGGGATGCCGCAGTCCATACAGCGGCTGGCCTGGCGCTCCAGCTGGTCGTCCGGGAACTCCTCGTAGACCTCCCGCCAGTCCATCAGGCGTAGGTCGACGGGGCGACGGGTGGGGATCTCCCGGGGGACCTTCAGGAAACCCTTCGGGTCAGCCATGTGCGGCCTCCATGATCGCGGCGTTGACATCGCGACCGTCACGCTCGGCCGCCTCGCGGGCCTGCAGCACCCGCTTGTAGTCCCTGGGCATGACCTTCCCGAAGCGGGGAAGGGCGTCGTCCCAGTCGGTGAGCAGCGCCCGTGCCACCGCCGAGCCGGTCTCGGCGTGGTGCCGCTCCACGGCGTCGCGCAGGAACTCGCGGTCGCCCTCGTCGAGCGGGTCGAGATCCACCATCTCGGGGTTGACGCGGTGTTCCGGCAGGTCGAGCACGTAGGCGACGCCGCCGGACATGCCGGCCGCGAAGTTGCGCCCGATACCGCCCAGCACCACGACACGACCGCCGGTCATGTACTCGCAGCCGTGGTCGCCCACGCCCTCGACGACGGCCAGCGCACCGGAGTTGCGCACGCAGAACCGCTCGCCGACGACGCCGCGGATGAACATCTCGCCCGACGTGGCCCCGTATCCGATGACGTTGCCGGCGATGATGTTGTCCTCGGCCGGGAACGGCGCCTCCGGGTCGGGCCGCAGCGTGAGCCGCCCGCCCGACAGTCCCTTGCCGAAGTAGTCGTTGGAGTCACCGACCAGGCGCAGGGTGACCCCCCGCGGCACGAACGCCCCGAAGCTCTGCCCGGCCGAGCCGGTGAGCGTGATGTCGATGGTGCCGTCGGGCAGCCCTTCGCCGCCCCACCTCTTCGTGACCTCGTAGCCGAGCATCGTGCCGACGGTGCGGTTGACGTTGCGTACGGGCAGGTCGAGGTGGACCTTGTCGCCCAGCGACAGCGCGCCCTCGCACAGCTGGATCAGCGTGTTGTCGAGCGCCTTGTCCAGGCCGTGGTCCTGCTCCTTGGTGCGGTGCCGCGCGGCACCGGCCGGCAGTTCGGGGGTGTGGAACACCGGCGAGAGGTCGAGCCCCTCGGTCTTCCAGTGCCGAACGGCGTCGTCGGTGTCGAGCACCTCCGCGTGCCCGACGGCCTCGGCGACGGACCGGAAGCCGAGCTGCGCCAGGTTCTCGCGCACCTCCTGCGCGATGAAGCGCATGAAGTTGACGACGTACTCCGGACGCCCGTCGAAGCGCTTGCGCAGCTCGGGGTTCTGGGTGGCGACACCGACCGGACAGGTGTCGAGGTGACAGACCCGCATCATGATGCAGCCCGAGACCACGAGCGGCGCGGTGGCGAAGCCGAACTCCTCCGCGCCGAGCAGCGCGGCGATGACGACGTCACGGCCGGTCTTGAGCTGCCCGTCGGTCTGCACCACGATGCGGTCGCGCAGGCCGTTGGCCAGCAGCGTCTGCTGGGTCTCGGCCAGGCCGAGCTCCCACGGACCACCGGCGTGCTTGATCGACGACAGCGGCGAGGCCCCGGTGCCACCGTCGTGCCCCGAGATGAGCACGACGTCGGAGTAGGCCTTCGCCACGCCCGCCGCGACCGTGCCGACACCGACCTGGCTGACCAGCTTCACGTGGATGCGGGCCCGCGGGTTCGCGTTCTTCAGGTCGTGGATGAGCTGCTTGATGTCCTCGATCGAGTAGATATCGTGGTGCGGCGGCGGGGAGATCAGCCCGACGCCGGGTGTGGAGTACCGCGTCTCGGCGATCCACGGGTAGACCTTGCTGCCGGGCAGCTGACCACCCTCGCCGGGCTTGGCGCCCTGCGCGATCTTGATCTGGATGTCGTCGGCGTTGACCAGGTACTCGCTCGTGACCCCGAAGCGGCCGGACGCCACCTGCTTCACGGCGCTGCGCCTGCTGTCGCCGTTGGCGTCGGGTGTGAAGCGGGCGGGGTTCTCGCCGCCCTCACCGGTGTTGGAGCGGCCGCCGAGCCGGTTCATGGCGATGGCGAGCGTCTCGTGCATCTCCTGCGAGATGGACCCGTAGGAGATGGCGCCGGTGCCGAACCGCTTGACGATCTCCTCGACCGGCTCGACCTCGTCGATCGGTACCGGCGGGCGTACACCCTCCTTGAACCGGAAGAGCCCGCGCAGCGTCATGAGCCTGCCGGCCTGCTCGTCGACCTGGCGGGTGTACTCCTTGAAGATCTCGTAGCGGCCCGAGCGGGTGGAGTGCTGCAGCTTGAACACCGTCTGCGGGTTGAACAGGTGCAGCTCACCCTCGCGGCGCCACTGGTACTCGCCACCGGTCTCGAGCGCCTTGTGCGTGCGGCGCACGCCGTCGGCGGGGAAGGCCCGGCGGTGCTGCTCGAGAACCTCCTCGGCCAGCACGTCGAAGCCGACGCCACCGAGCCGGGAGGTGGTGCCGCGGAAGCAGGCGTCGATCACGTCCTTGCCGAGCCCGACGGCCTCGAAGATCTGCGCGCCGGTGTAGGACGCCACCGTGGAGACGCCCATCTTGGACATCGTCTTGCGGACGCCCTTGCCCAGTGCCTTGACCAGGTTCTTCGCCGCCGTGGGGGCGTCGACGCCGGGGATGTCGCCGCGGTTGGCGAGGTCCTCGACCGTGGCCATCGCCAGGTACGGGTTGACCGCCGCGGCCCCGTAGCCGATGAGCAGCGCGATGTGGTGGACCTCGCGGGCGTCGCCGGACTCGACGATCAGGCCCACCCGGGTGCGGGTGCGCTCGCGGACGAGGTGGTGGTGCACCGCGCCCGTGAGCAGCAGCGACGGGATCGGGGCCCACTCCGCGTCGACGCCGCGGCTGGACAGCACGATGAGCCGGGCGCCGTCGGCGATGGCCCCGGACACCTCGGCCCGGATCTCGTCGAGCCGGTCGCGCAGCCCCTTGCCGCCGTCGGCGGCGGGGAACAGGCCGCGCACCGTGTGCGAGGCGAACCCGGGGAAGTCGCCGTCGTCGTTGATGTGGATGATCTTGGCCAGGTCGTCGTTGCCCAGCACGGGGAACGGCAGTACCACCGTGCGGCAGTTGGCGGGCCCGGCGTCGAGCAGGTTCTGCTCCGGGCCGAGCAGCGACCGCAGCGACGTCACGAGCTCTTCGCGGATCGCGTCCAGCGGCGGGTTGGTGACCTGGGCGAACAGCTGTGTGAAGTAGTCGAAGAGCTGTCGCGGGCGCTCCGAGAACGGGGCGAGGGGCGCGTCGTTGCCCATCGAGCCGATCGGCTCGGCACCCGAGCTCGCCATCGGCTTGAGGAGGATGTTGAGCTCCTCCTCGGTGTAGCCGAAGGACTGCTGACGCAGCGTCAGGGCGGTGTGGCTGGGCGTCTCCCGCTCCCGTGGGGAGAGGTCCTCGAGCCGGATCAGCCCGGCGTGCAGCCAGTCGGCGTAGGGGTGCTCGGCCGCCAGCGCGCCCTTGATCTCGGCGTCGTCGACGATCCGGCCCGCCTCGGTGTCGACGAGGAACATCCGGCCCGGCTCCAGGCGACCCTTGCGCACCACGGCCGACGGCTCGACGTCGAGCACACCGACCTCGGAGGCCAGCACGACGGTGCCGTCCTCGGTGACCCAGTAGCGGGCGGGCCGCAGGCCGTTGCGGTCGAGGACGGCACCGATCTGCGTGCCGTCGGTGAACGCGACGAGCGCGGGACCGTCCCACGGCTCCATCAGCGTGGAGTGGAACTCGTAGAAGGCCCGGCGGGCCGGGTCCATCTCGTCGTGGTTCTCCCACGCCTCGGGGATCATCATCAGCACCGCGTGCGGCAGGCTGCGGCCGCCCAGGTGCAGCAGCTCCAGCACCTCGTCGAACGTGGCCGAGTCGCTGGCGTCCGGGGTGACGATCGGGGAGAGCCGGGCGAGGTCGCCCGGGATCAGGTCGGACTCCAGCAGCGCCTCGCGGGCGGCCATCCAGTTGCGGTTGCCGCGCAGCGTGTTGATCTCACCGTTGTGCGCCACGTACCGGTACGGGTGCGCGAGCGGCCATGCCGGGAACGTGTTGGTGGAGAACCGGGAGTGGACGACGGCCACCGCGCTGGTGACGCGCTCGTCGGAGAGATCGGGGTAGAACGCCTCGACCTGAGGCTCGGCCAGCATCCCCTTGTAGACGATGGTGCGCGGGGACAGGCTGGGGAAGTAGGTGCCCGTGGTGTGCTCGGCGCGCTTGCGCAGGCAGTAGCTGCGGCGCTCCAGCGCGATACCGGTGGGGGCGTTGGCACCCTCCTCGACACCTGCGACGAACAGCTGGCGGAAGCTCGGCATGGCCGCGCGGGCGCTCGGCCCGATGTCGGCGGCGTCGGGGTCGACGGGCAGCTCGCGCCAGCCGAGAACCCGCAGGCCCTCCTCGGCGGCCAGCCGGTCGATGTCCGCGATCGCGGCTTCGGCCTTCTCGGCGTCGACGGGCAGGAACGCGGTGCCCACGGCGTAGGTGCCTTCGGGGGGCAGCTCGAAGTCGACGACCGCGCGGAGGAACTCGTCAGGGACCTGGATGAGGATGCCTGCGCCGTCGCCGGTGTTGACCTCGGCGCCTCGCGCACCCCGATGTTCCATCCGCAGCAGTGCCGTGAGCGCTTTGCGGACGATGCTGTGGTCGCGGCGACCGGCGAGGTCGGCGACCATGGCAACACCGCAAGCGTCGTGCTCGAACTCGGGGGCGTAGAGCCCCGCCGAGGTACCCGCTGGGTTCACAGCCATGAGTGCCTCTCCTGTCGTCTCGGTGCGCAGCCCGACAGATGCATCGGGACGACTGTGGTGGTAGGAAAAAACAACGTAACGGACCAGTCCGACTCACTGCCTGTTCTGGCATGGACGGCTACGCGGCGCAGCGTCGTCACCCGGTTGTCGCCCGGGAGCCGACACGACGGCCGAGCGCCGTCGTGGGGCGTCGGCCGGCTCTTGCGCACGCGCGCGAGCGCACACGGCAGCGGGTGCGGGATCGCTTCCGCTAATGTCGCATGGCAATGCGGCGATTCGCCAGTAAGAGCTGAAGTGACCACTGTGACCAGCGCGGGGAGCTGGGTTTCGGGCATCCAGCAGGTATTGTGTCTGGCTCGTTAACGACCCGTGGCCGTTCCGGCACGCTGCGATGGTGACCGCGCGTGCCGTGCTTGCCGACGTCGCCGCACTCGGCCCGTTCTTCGCGGTGGCCACCGAGCCCGCCGAGGGCGTCGACCCGTCATGGCGCCCCTTCCTGGATGTCTACACCGACCCCCGCCCGCTGCACGACCGCATCGCCTATGTGCGCCGCGCACTCACCCCGACGGACGCGTCCGATCAGGTGGACGCCAGGGTGGCCGCGTCGATCGCGTTCCAGGGGCTGGCCGCCCTCGTGATCTCGGCGCCGTTCGGTGCGGTGGCCCTGCACGGGGTGGTGCCGGAGCTGACGCCGCAGGCACTGCACTGGCGGCCGTCGGCTGGCGGGCCGTGGCCGCTGTGGTGCCCCGCACCCGATGCCGTGCCCGTGCCGGGGCCGGAGGAGGCGGCCGGCGCGCTGGCCGTCCTGTTCTCGCAGCACCTGGAGCCGCTCGTCGCGGCGGTGCGCGCGCAGGTGCCGATCTCCGAGCGGGTGCTGTGGGGGAGCGTGGCCTCGTCGGTGGCGGGGGCGAAACGGCTGGTCGGGATGCAGCGCCCGCAGGCGGCCGAGCGGGCCGCCGGGGTGGCGCGGCGGCTGCTCACCACAGGTCGGCTGGCCGACGCCGGCGAACTCCTCCCGCCGGTGGGTCCCGACCGGTACTGGTCGTTCCGGCGCCGCAGCTGCTGCCTGTACTACCGCGTGCCGGGGGGCGGGCTGTGCGAGGACTGTGTGCTGCACGCCAGGAGGCGCTGACGCCGGGTGGGCGGGATCAGTCGAGCAGTACGTCGGCGACCGTCACCCGCACCGTCACGTCCAGTCCCGTGTAGGCGCGCACCTCGGCCGCCACGTCCCGCTGCACCGCCACGGCGAGGTCACGGCAGTTGTGTCCCAGCCGTGTGACGACGGAGACGGCCACCTCGACGGACGGGCCGTCGACCGCGACGCTCACGCCGTCGACCGGGAGCCGTGAGCGGTCCTGCCCGAACACCGTGCTGGCGATCCCGAGCAGGGCCTGGTGCAGGTCGGGCCGCAGCGCGACGACGCCCGGCACCAGCCGGGCCCGGTGGGCCGCCACCCTGGCCACCACCGCGTCGCCGACGTGCAGGTGCACGGGAGGGTCCTGCTCGCTCACGGCCGTTCCTCCCCGACCGGATCGACCCCGAACAGATCGACCACGTCGATGTCCACCCGCCGCACGGGCACACCGAGTGCCTGCTCACCCGCCGCGATCACCATCTGGCGCACCCTGGCCGTGACCGACATCAGGTCGATCCCGAACCGCGCGGTGACGGTGATGGCCACGTCGGCCGCGTGTGCCTCCGCTCCCGCCCCGCCGAGCTGCTCGATACGACAGCTGCGGGCCCGCAGGCCGTCCATCCGGTCGACGACGTGGCGCAGCACCGCTGCTGCCGCCGGGCGGCTCAACCCCACCGGCCCGTGCGGCGACGGCAGCGTCAGCAGGTCGTGCGGGCGGAGCTCGGTGAGGACGGCCGCCATCACGCGGTCCACCGTCGAGGGCGGCGGCTCCAGCTCCTCCGACGCCATGCGGTGCACCACCGCGTCGAGGCCACGCGCGTCGGCGAACGCCGCGCCGCAGTGCGGGCAGTCGCGCTCGTGCTCATCAGGTGGGGTCCCGGACGCCGCCCGATCCCAGGCCGGCGCCGCATCGCGGCCGCAGCCCAGGCGGGGGACGGAGTCGTCCGGGCCGTCCACCGGGGAGCCCCCGTTCACCGCCACGGTCGCATCACCTCCGCCAGCTGCACCCGCGCGCGGTGGATCCGGCCGCGCACCGCATCCTCGCTCGCCCCGGTGATGTGGGCGATGTCGGTGTACCCCAGTCCCTCGAGCTCCCGCAGCACCCAGCAGACCCTGAGCTCGTCGCGCAGGCCCTGCAGTGCCTGGCCGAGCGCGACCATCCCGGCGTCCAGCTCGACGCGGCGCTCGGGGGAGTCGGACGCGGCAGCCGACTCCTCGATCCGGTCGACGGGCACCGGCCGCCTGCTGCGCAGCATGCTCATGCAGCGGTTGGTGACCACGCGGTACATCCACGTGGAGAAGGCCGCGTCGCCACGGAACCTCCCGATGCGCCGCCACGCGTCGAGCAGCCCCTCCTGGAGGGCGTCCTCCGCCTCGCCGGGGTCGCCCAGCACCCGCACCGCGAGCCGGTAGAGCGCCGCCTGGTGGCGACGGGCGAGGATCTCGAAGGACCGGACGTCGCCCTCCTGGGCGCGCACCACCAGCGTGGGCTCGTCCAGCTCGGCGGTGCGCGGTCCCGCCCCACCCCGGGTACCCACCACCGACCACACGCTAGTACGGCGGCCGTAGCCTGCTGCGATGTCCCTGTCCGGCGGCCCGGCCCAGCTCGCCGCGGCCGTGCTCGCCCACCCCGCCGTCGAGAGCCTCGACGGCGGCCCGTTCGGCACGGTCGCCTCGTACCTGGCCGGCGGCCGTATCCTCGGGGTGCGGATCGGGATCGACGGCGAACCGGTGGCGCTGGCCGTCGTCGCGCGGTACGGCATGCCGCTGCCGCAGCTGGCCGACGAGCTCGGCGCCGTGGTCCGGGGGCTGCTCGGGCCGGTCGCCGTCGACGTCACCTTCTCCGACGTGGTGCCCGGGCCCGCGACGTCGCTCTAGGGAGCGCCTGTGGTGGCCGGACGCGGTGCGCCGCGCCGTCTCGCCTAGACTCGCGGGAACGACCGGCCGCGCGCCCTCCGGCGCTGCGACCGGGTACGCCTGAGGACCCACCTCGCCTGCGGCCCGCACCGTCCGCGTCGTGTGTCCCGACACTGCCCAGCACCGAGGAGTACCCCACCGTGAAGAGCACCGTCGAGCGGCTGAGCCCGACGCGAGTCCGGATCAACGTCGAGGTGCCGTTCGACGAGCTGAAGCCGGACTTCGACCGCGCCTACAAGAAGATCGCGCAGCAGGTCCGGGTTCCCGGGTTCCGCCCGGGCAAGGTGCCCGCCCGAATCATCGAGGCGCGGCTGGGCCGCGGCGTGGTGCTCGAGGAGGTCGTCAACGGCGCCGTGCCGGCCAAGTACACCGAGGCCATCACCGCCGCCGGCGAGGTCACCCCGATCGGGCGTCCGGACATCGAGGTCACCGAGATCGCCGACGGCGACAAGCTCGCGTTCACCGCTGAGGTCGACGTCCGGCCGGAGATCACGCTGCCCGAGCTCGACTCGGTCGCGGTGTCCGTCGACGACGTCGAGGTCACCGACGCCGATGTCGACGAGCAGCTGGAGAACCTGCGGGCGCGCTTCGGCACGCTCACCGGCGTCGAGCGGGCCGCCGGCAAGGACGACTTCGTCCTCATCGACCTGTCGGCCAGCGTCGACGGCAAGCCCGTGGAGGAGGCCACCACCACCGGGTTCTCCTACCAGGTGGGCCAGGGCGGTCTGATCGACGGCATCGACGAGGCCATCGAGGGACTGTCGGCAGATGAGTCCGCCACGTTCACCTCGCGCCTGGTCGCAGGCGAGTTCGCCGACCAGGACGCCGAGGTCACCGTCACGGTCACCGCGGTGAAGGAGCGGCAGCTCCCCGAGGCCGACGACGAGTTCGCCCAGCTCGCCAGCGAGTTCGACACGCTGGAGGAGCTCACCGCCGACCTGCGTGAGCGGCTGGGCCGGGTGCGCCGGATGGATCAGGTCACGCAGGCCCGCGACAAGGTGCTCGACGCGCTGGTGGAGGCCACCGACGTGCCGCTGCCGGAGAGCGTGGTGGCCGCCGAGGTCGAGTCCCGCGTGCACGACGCCGTCCACGGCTTCGACCACGACGAGGAGCGCTTCGCGCAGTTCCTCGAGTCGCAGGGCCGCACGCGCGAGGAGTTCGACACCGAGGCCAAGGAGGAGTCGGAGAAGTCGGTCCGCACCCGCCTCGTGCTCGACGCGCTGGCCGACGCCGAGGAGGTCTCGGTCAACGACCAGGAGCTCACGGAGCGCATCGTCTTCCAGGCGCAGCAGTACCAGATGCCGCCCGAGGAGTTCGTGCAGCGCATCCAGGAGGCCGGTCAGCTCGGCGCGATCTACGCCGACGTGCGGCGCAGCAAGGCGCTGATCCAGGTGGTGCGGGCGGCCACCGTCACCGACGCGTCCGGTCGGCCCGTCGACCTCTCCGAGCTGCTCGGTGACGACGAGGACGAGACGCCGCAGGTGGTGGACGCCGCCGCCGACGAGACCTCGGCGGACGAGAACCCGTCCGACGAGAACGCGGCCGTCGAGGCCGGGGCCGACGAGGCCGGGGCCGACGGCGCCGCGGCCGGCTCGGAGGCCACGGGGGACAAGACCCCCGCCGGCTCCTGAGCCGGCCCCGCCACGCCTACAGCGAACAACCCGGCTTTACGCGGCGGGCGGACCGTCCGTCCGCGTAGGGTCGAACCCGACCAAACACGCGAGCTGACCAGCAGAAGGCAGGGTGAAGTGAGCCCACAGGACACCGGCCCGCGTAGCGCGGACCGTACCTACGGAGCGGACATGCGACGGGGTGCGCCCGCGTCGATGACGTTGTCCGACTCGGTCTACGAGCGGCTGTTGCAGCAGCGGATCATCGTGCTCGGCCAGCAGGTCGACGACGACATCGCCAACCGGATCGCGGCGCAGATGCTGCTCCTCTCGGCCGAGGACCCGACGGCCGACATCGCGCTGTACATCAACTCGCCTGGTGGTTCGGTGACCGCCGGTATGGCCATCTTCGACACGATGGAGTTCATCGAGTGCGACGTGGCCACCTACGCGATGGGGCTGGCCGCCTCGATGGGGCAGTTCCTGCTCTCGGCGGGCGCCCGTGGCAAGCGTTATGCGCTCCCGCACTGCCAGATCCTCATGCACCAGCCGTCGGCGGGTGTGGGCGGCACGGAGTCCGACATCTCCATCCAGGCCGAGCTGTTCAAGCGTCACAAGCGCGAGATGGCCGAGCTGATCGCCGGGCACACCGGCCAGCCGGTCGAGAAGATCACCGCCGACTTCGACCGCGACCGGTGGTTCTCCGCGCAGGAGGCGCTGGAGTACGGATTCGTCGACCACGTGATCTCCCGCGCCGGTCAGCTGCCGGACGCGGTCAGTGAGAACGGGAGTGCCCGGTGACCAGGTTCGAGATGCCCGGGGGCCGCGCGCCCCAGGGCGCACAGTCCCGTTACGTCCTGCCGTCGTTCGTCGAGCGCACCAGCTACGGGGTCAAGGAGTCCAACCCGTACAACAAGCTGTTCGAGGAGCGCATCATCTTCCTCGGCGTGCAGATCGACGACGCGTCGGCCAACGACGTCATGGCGCAGCTGCTGTGCCTGGAGTCGGCCGACCCGGACCGTGAGATCAGCATGTACATCAATTCGCCCGGCGGGTCGTTCACGTCGCTGATGGCGATCTACGACACGATGCAGTTCATCCGGCCCGACATCCAGACGGTCTGCCTCGGGCAGGCCGCGTCGGCAGCGGCCGTGCTGCTCGCCGCCGGCACCCCGGGCCGCAGGCTCGCCGTGCAGAACGCGCGGATCCTGATCCACCAGCCCGCCGTGGAGAGCATCTACGGTCAGGTGTCGGACCTCGAGATCCAGGCCGCGGAGATCTCGCGGATGCGGCGTCTGCTCGAGACCACGCTCGCGAAGCACAGCGGTCGTACCCCCGAGCAGGTGCGCGAGGACATCGAGCGCGACAAGATCCTCACGGCCGAAGAGGCCAAGGAGTACGGCATCGTCGACGAGATCATCCAGAGCCGCAAGCTTTCGGCTGTCTGACTCAAGAGAGAAGGCGCGGTTGCGCGTCGGGGTCCGTTCGTCGACCCTCGACGCCGACCGTCCGCCGACACGTCCACGATTCAGGGTGCGCTGAAGCTCCCCGGGGGACGCGTTCGACGGGTACCGTCACGAGAACGCTCCTACCGGGCCCGCCGGACGGGGTAGCGCTAGATGGGATTTGGGGTCTGCACTCATGGCACGCATCGGCGACGGCGGTGACCTGCTCAAGTGCTCGTTCTGCGGGAAGAGCCAGAAACAGGTCAAGAAACTGATCGCCGGTCCTGGCGTCTACATCTGCGACGAGTGCATCGATCTCTGCAACGAGATCATCGAGGAAGAGCTGGCGGAGGCCGGTGAGGTAAAGCTCGACGAGCTCCCCAAGCCTGCTGAGATCCACGACTTCCTCGACCAGTACGTCGTCGGGCAGAGCCAGACGAAGCGCACGCTTTCCGTGGCTGTCTACAACCACTACAAGCGCATCCAGGCGGGCGACAAGGCACGCGGGGCCGACGGCGATGGCGTCGAGCTCGCGAAGTCCAACATCCTCATGCTCGGCCCCACCGGCTGTGGCAAGACCTATCTCGCGCAGACGCTGGCGAAGCTGCTCAACGTCCCGTTCGCGATCGCCGACGCCACGGCGCTCACCGAAGCGGGTTACGTGGGTGAGGACGTCGAGAACATCCTGCTCAAGCTCATCCAGGCCGCCGACTACGACGTCAAGCGCGCCGAGACCGGGATCATCTACATCGACGAGGTCGACAAGATCGCCCGCAAGTCGGAGAACCCGTCGATCACGCGCGACGTCTCCGGCGAGGGTGTGCAGCAGGCGCTGCTGAAGATCCTCGAGGGCACCACCGCGAGCGTGCCGCCGCAGGGTGGCCGCAAGCACCCCCACCAGGAGTTCATCCAGATCGACACGACGAACGTGCTGTTCATCGTGGCCGGGGCCTTCGCGGGTCTCGAGAAGATCATCGGTGACCGGGTGGGGCGGCGGGGGCTGGGCTTCGGTGCGGAGATCCGCTCGAAGAACGACCTGGAGGCGGCCGAGAGCTTCGGCGACACCATGCCCGAGGACCTCATCAAGTTCGGCCTGATCCCCGAGTTCATCGGCCGGCTGCCGGTGGTCGCCTCGGTCACCTCGCTCGACAAGGAAGCACTGGTCAAGATCCTCACCGAGCCGCGCAACGCCCTGGTGAAGCAGTACCACAAGCTGTTCGAGATGGACGGCGTGGAGTTGGAGTTCACCGCCGACGCGCTGGAGGCGGTGGCCGACCAGGCCATCCTGCGCGGCACCGGCGCCCGCGGCCTGCGGGCGATCATGGAAGAGGTGCTGCTGCCGGTCATGTACGACATCCCGAGCCGCGACGACGTGGCCAAGGTGGTCGTCACCGAGCAGACGGTGCGCGAGAACGTGAACCCCACGATCGTGCCGCGGGTGCCCCCGCGGCGCGAGCGCCGGGAACGTTCCGCTTAGGAGCGCGCTCCGAGAGCTCAACTCGCACGGTCGAACGCCGGTCCCGAACGCGGGGCCGGCGTTCGGTCTGCCACAGCCCGTATCGGCGCGCGTGCTCGTCGTATCGGATCTTGGTCAGCTCTTGGGAAAATCTTGACCGGATGGTCTTGGTTGCCTCATATGTCCTGGTCAAGCCCCCTGCGCGAGTTGCATCTGCAATAAGATCCTCCTAAGTTCTGGGCGCAAAGTGTGCTCAAGGCAAGGGGACCGTCATGGCTGCTGGGTTTCTCCAACGGGAGCGGATCGTCGCTCCTCCGGGATGGAGTCGGTGGCTCATCCCGCCCGCGGCTCTGTCGATCCACCTGGCCATCGGCCAGGCCTACGCGTGGAGCGTTTTCAAGCCGCCGCTGGAGGCCGGGCTCGGCATCTCGGGTGTCCAGAGCGCACTGCCGTTCACGCTGGCCATCATCATGCTCGGCGTGTCGGCCGCACTGTTCGGCACGAAGGTCGACGCCAACGGGCCGCGCTGGGCGATGGTCGTGGCGTCGGCGTGCTTCGTCGCCGGGTTCCTGATCTCCGCACTGGGCCTGTACTTCTCGCAGTACTGGGTGGTCGTGGTCGGCTACGGCTTCGTGGGCGGTATCGGGCTCGGCATCGGCTACATCTCGCCGGTGTCCACCCTGATCAAGTGGTTCCCGGACCGGCCGGGTCTCGCCACGGGCATCGCCATCATGGGCTTCGGCGGTGGTGCCCTCATCGCCTCGCCGCTCACCAGCCAGCTGCTCGCGGCGTTCGGCGGTTCCGGCAGTGACCCGGACGTCCACGGCATCGCGATGACGTTCCTGGTGATGGGCCTGATCTACGCGGTCTTCATGTCCGTCGGGTGGCTGCTGATCCGCGTGCCCCCGGAGAACTGGAAGCCCGCGGGCTGGGACGCGTCCCAGGCCCGGCAGGGCACGCTCATCAGCCGTGGGAACGTCTCGGCGCGCAACGCGATCAAGACGCCGCAGTTCTGGCTGCTGTGGGTGGTGCTGTGCTTCAACGTCACCGCGGGGATCGGCATCCTCGAGCGCGCCAGCCCGATCTTCGTCGACTTCTTCAGTGGCAGCTCGCCCGCCACGACGATCGCGGCAGCGGCCGTCGGGTTCGTGTCCATCCTGTCGCTGGCCAACTCGCTCGGCCGCATCCTGTGGTCCTCGGTGTCGGACTACCTGGGCCGCAAGAACATGTACCGGATCTACCTCGGGGTCGGCGCGCTGCTGTACCTCACGGTCATGCTCACGACCAACACCAACCGGGTCGTGTTCCTGGTCTGCGCGATCTTCATCCTGTCGTTCTACGGGGCGGGCTTCGCCACGGTGCCCGCGTACCTGCGCGACCTGTTCGGCACCTACCAGGTGGGTGCGATCCACGGGCGGTTGCTCACGGCCTGGTCCACGGCAGGCGTGCTGGGCCCGCTCATCGTCAACGCCATCGCGGATGCGCGGATCGAGGCGGGGGTGCAGGGTCCCGGCCGGTACACGCCGGCATTCATGATCATGATCGTTCTGCTGGCCATCGGGTTCATCTGCAACGAGCTGATCCGCCCGGTGAACGAGAAGTTCCACGAGCCGGTCTCCGGTGAGTCGGCGACCACGGCAGGAGTACGCGCATGAGCACGGCGGAGAACATCACCGGGGACACCGGAACCGAGTGGGGCGCCCTGCAGTGGGTGGGCGCCGTCGTCGCCTGGCTGTGGGTGCTCATTCCACTCGGCTACGGCCTGTACCAGCTCGTGATCAAGATCCCTGCCCTGTTCGGCTGATCGACCCGCCGGGCGCCACCGCGGTCCCGCGGATAGGGTCGGGCTCGTGAGCCCGAGTAGCGATGCGAACGCCCTGTCCGAGTGGGTCACCGCGGTGGCGAGGGAGCTGGGGCTGGAGGAGACGCTGGACAGCGCCGCCACCACCGACCTCGTGCTCGACCTGACCTCCGACGTCGCCCACGGCGTCAGCCGTCCGGGTGCACCTGTCACCGCGTTCCTCGTGGGAGTCGCGGCCGGGCGGGCCGACGACCCCGCGGTGGCCGCCCGGGACTACTCCCAGAAGATCAGCAGGCTGGCCGAGGGCTGGGACAGCGACAGCGAGCGTGGCGCCCCGGCGGGCGACCAGGCGAAGCGAGCCTGACCCGCCCCCGCCGTCACGAGCCGAGCATGTCCAGCGCGGCGACCACCTTCGTGGGGCGCAGGCGCACCACCAGCTCACCGGGCACGCCGTTGCGCTTCCCGAACTCCTCGGCGCGGTCGGCGCCCACGTAGCGGGTGGCGATCGCGGTGGCGGTGCGCAGGAGCTCGTCGGGGTCCTCCGACACCGTCGCCTCGCCCTGCACCTGCACGAACGCGTAGGGCGGCTGCTCGAGGTCGACGCAGATCACGATGCGGGGGTCGCGCGCGACCGCGCGGCCCTTCGCAGTGTCCGCGCCCGTGTTGAACACCAGTTCGGGAGCGTCGTCGGGACCCTCCACCACGAACCACACCGGAGCCACCAGTGGCCGTCCGTCGGCGGCGACGAACCCCAGCTTGCCGGTGCGGGTGCCCTCGGTGAGGAACGCGCGGATCTCGGGTGCGATCTGGGTCATAAGTGCACTGTGCCACGGGGCCGCGGCGTTCCGCGGAATCCGGGGCGACGATGGCCGGTTGTGATCGACGGTCTCGCACCGAAGGGGAAACCGTGCCGGGTGTCGCTGCACCGTCGTTGCCTGCCCGCATCCCGCGGGTCGTCCCGGTGCTGGCGCTGAGCATCTTCGCGCTCGGCACCAGCGAGTTCATGATCGCCGGACTGCTGCCGCAGCTGGCCGCCGACCTGGGGGTCGGTATCCCCGAGGCCGGCTACCTCATCTCGGCGTTCGCGGTCGGGATGATCGTCGGCGCTCCCGCGATGGCCGTGCTGACGCTGAGGCTGCCCCAGCGCACCACGCTCCTGGCCGCGCTCGCCGTGTTCGTCATCGGGCACGTGGTCAGCGCGCTCTCGCCCGAGTACGGGGTGCTGCTCGTCGCCCGGGTGGTCACGGCCGTCGCGACCGGTGCGTTCTGGGCGGTGGCGGCCGTGGTCACGGTGTCCGTGGTGGCGCCGGAACTGCGGGCCATGTCCCTGTCGGTGCTGCTCGGCGGCCTCACCGTCGCGAACGTCGCCGGGGTGCCGCTCGGCACGCTCGTGGGGCAGCAGTTCGGCTGGCGCTCGGCGTTCTGGGCGGTCGGTGCACTGGCCGCCGTGAGCGCTGTCGGGGTGGTGCTGAGCGTCCCGCGCCGGACGGCGGGCGGCACCACACCCCGGTTGGCCGCCGAGTTCGCCGCGTTCCGCCGCGGCAGGCTCTGGCTCGCGCTGGGCACCACCGCGCTGTACCAGTCGGCGATGATCGGCGCGTTCAGCTACATCGCGCCGCTGCTCACCGACGTCACCGGCCTGGAAGAGAGCTGGGTGCCCGGGGTGCTGCTCGGCTTCGGGCTCGGGAGCCTCGTCGGCGTGGTTGTCGGCGGCAGGCTGGCCGACCCGTACCCGTGGCCCACGCTGTTCGGTGGCCTCACCGCAGCGGGTGTGCTGCTCGGGCTGATCGGGGTGTTCGCGCCGGAGCCCGTGGTCGTCGTCGGGCTCGTGGTGCTGCTCGGAGCCGTCGCGTTCATCGCGGGGGCGCCGTTGAACGCGCGGGTGTTCGCGCTGGCGGGAGCCGCGCCGACACTGGCGAGCGCCACCAACACCTCGGCGTTCAACGTCGGCAACTCGCTCGGGCCCGCGCTCGGCGGACTGGCGATCGGGGCCGGCTGGGGCTACACGGCCCCGGCCTACCTCGGGGTGCTGCTGGCGGCCGCGGCGATCGCGGTGGCTCTCGTCTCCTGGCGGCTCGACCGCCGCGAGGTCAGTGCCGGGGAGTAGGGGATGGCCCGCGGCAAACCGGACGGGGAGTGTTCACCTGCCCGTCCCCTCGACGATCCGGCGTCCGGTTCACCCGATCGGATTGCATGCCTCCCATGCGCTCCCCACACCTCGACCGCCGCACCCTGCTCCGCACCGCCGCGATCGGTGGCCTCGCCGCCGCCGTACCGCTGGGCAGTGCCGCTCCCGCGTTCGCCGCGCCCGCCCTCGCCCGTCCGGACCGCCCCGTGCTCACCCACGGCGTCCAGTCCGGGGACGTGCTGGCCGGTTCCGGACTGGTCTGGGCACGGGCCGACCGCCCGTCACGGATGGTCGTCGAGGTGGCCGACAACCCGGAGTTCCGCAGGTCCCGCACCCTGCGCGGCCCGGTCCTGACCCCGGACACCGACTTCACGGGCAAGCTGCGCGTGCCTGCGGACGGGCGCACCGTGCACTACCGCGTCACGGCCGAGGACCTCGACAACCGCAGCGTGAGCGGGGCCGTGGGCGGCTCGTTCCGCACGCTGCCCGGCAAGCGCGACGGCGTCCGGTTCGTGTGGTCGGGTGACGTCGTCGGCCAGGGCTTCGGCATCAACCCGGACCTCGGCGGCATGCGGATCTTCGCGGCGATGGCCGACCGCAACCCGGACTTCTTCATCCACAGCGGCGACACCATCTACGCCGACAACCCGCTCACCGAGAGCGTCACGCTGCCCGACGGCCGGACGTGGCGCAACGTCGTGACACCGGAGAAGGCCAAGGTGGCCGAGACGCTTGCCGAGTACCGCGGGCAGCACGCCTACAACATGCTCGACGACAACGTGCGGGCGTTCAGCGCGGCCGTGCCGCAGATCAACCAGTGGGACGACCACGAGGTCCTCAACAACTGGTACCCCGGCGAGGTGATCACCGACGACCGCTACACCGAGAAGCGCGTCGACGTGCTCGCGAAGCGGGCGTTCCAGGCCTTCCACGAGTGGGTGCCGCTGGACCCGCGCCGCGCGGTGGACGGGCGCGTCTACCGGCGCCTGCCCTACGGCCCGCACGTCGAGGTGTTCGTGATCGACATGCGGACCTACCGGGACGCCAACGACGCGAACACCGCGCCGATGGGGCGGATCCTCGGCGAGAAGCAGGCGCAGTGGCTGGTGGACGGGCTCGCCTCGTCGAAGGCCACCTGGAAGATCGTCGCGTCGGACATGCCGATCGGCATCCAGGTGCCCGACGGCACGGCGTGGGAGGCCGTCGCCAACGGCGTCGCGGGCCCGCCGAGCGGTCGCGAGGCGGAGATCGCCTGGGTGCTGACCCAGCTCAAGAAGCGCAAGGTGCGCAACGTCGTCTGGCTGACCGCCGACGTCCACTACACGGCAGCGATCACGTACTCGCCGTCCCGCGCGGCCTTCACGGAGTTCGACGAGTTCTGGGAGTTCGTCTCCGGCCCGCTGAACGCCGGGGCGTTCGGGCCCAACGCGATGGACTCCACGTTCGGTCCCGAGGTCGTGTTCTCGCGGACGCCCCCGGTGGCGAACGCCTCCCCGATGGAGGGATTCCAGCACTTCGGCGAGGTCGAGGTCGCTCCCGGCGGCGGGGAGCTTCGCGTGACTCTGCGCGCCCAGGACGGCGGGGAGCTCTGGTCGACGGCGCTGACCGCGGCGCGCTGACGGAGAGCCAGGAGAAATCCCCGGGGAGGTGCGCATCGGGCCGTCCGCAGGGAGGATCGCGGCATGCGGACGGTGTGCGGTGTGGCGCGGCGGGTCCGGTCGCTCGTCCTGCGTGGTGCGCGGCAGCCGGGCCGGGTCGCGGAGGTGCTCCCGCTGGCGGGCGGGCGCAGGCCGCTGCTCGGCGAGCACATGGGTGAGCAGCGCCGCGGCGACGCGCGGCTCGACCAGGTGGACCGGACGGCCTGCGGCAGCGCCGTGCTGGTCGCGCTGGCGGCCTGGGCCGACCCGGCCGAGATGCTGCGGCTGGACGGGGAGGCGGTGGCCGGTGCGGCCACCGCCTCCGGTACGACCGTGGCCGGCGCGCACGGCGTCGCGAGCGGGTTCGGCGCGCGGTACGACGCGCGCCAGCAGCAGGTGCACCGGCAGACCAACCGCTTCTGGCCCCGGGCGCTCGGCACCACGCCGTGGGGGATGGTGCGGTGGCTGCGCCGGCACGTCCCCGGCGCGGGGCCGTACCGGGTGCGGCTGGTGGACGACAGGTCCCGCGCCGACCTCACGGCCGCGCTCGACGAGGCGACCGCCGCCCTCGCGGCAGGCAGGCCGGTGCCGATGCTCGTCGGCTCGCTGGTGCCGCGGCACTACGTACTGGCGCTCGGTGTGGTCGACGCCGACAGCTGGCGGGTCTACGAGCCCGGCAGCGGGCGGGTGCGCGCGCTGGACCTGCGCCTCGTGCGGCAGCGCCGGACGGCCCCGGTGCTGGGCTTCCACCGCCTGCACGCCCTCCTGCTCCCGCCCCCCGGGGTGGGTGCGCGCAGAACCGGGTCGACGACGGCTCGTAGACTCGAAGGGTGACCGACACCCTCCCATCCCGCACTGCCGACCTGCCCGCCCAGTGGAATCCGGGTGAGGTAGAGGCCGGTATGTACCAGCGGTGGGTGGACGCCGGTTACTTCACCGCCGACGCGTCGAGCGACAAGCCGTCGTTCAGCAACGTCATCCCGCCGCCGAACGTCACGGGCAGCCTGCACATCGGCCACGCCTTCGAGCACACCCTCATCGACATCCTGGTGCGGCGCCGTCGCATGCAGGGCTACGAGACGCTGTGGCTCCCCGGCATGGACCACGCGTCCATCGCGGTCCACGCGCTCGTCGAGCGCGCGCTCGCCGCGGAGGGCACGAGCCGCCGCGAGATGGGTCGCGAGGCGTTCGTCGAACGCACCTGGCAGTGGAAGGCCGAGCACGGCGGCAAGATCCTCGACCAGATGCGCCGCCTCGGCGACAGCGTCGACTGGTCGCGCGAGCGCTTCACGATGGACGAGGGGCTCAGCCGCGCCGTCGGCACCATCTTCAAGCGGCTCTACGACGACGGCCTGATCTACCGCGCCGAGCGGATGGTCAACTGGTCGCCGGAGCTGCGCAGCGTCCTGTCCGACGTCGAGGTCGAGCACCGCGAGGTCGAGGGCGAGCTCGTCTCCATCCGCTACGGCGACGGCGACGATTCGGTGGTCGTCGCCACCACCCGCGTCGAGACGATGCTCGGCGACACCGCCATCGCCGTCCACCCCGACGACGAGCGCTACACCCACCTCGTCGGCCGGGAGATCGAGCTGCCGCTGGTCGGGCGCATGATCAAGGTCGTGGCCGACGAGCACGTCGACCCGAGCTTCGGCACCGGCGCTGTCAAGGTCACCCCGGCGCACGACCCCAACGACTTCGAGATCGGGCGGCGTCACGACCTGCCGATGCCCTCGATCATGGACGAGTCCGGGCGGATCGCGAACACGGGCACCGAGTTCGACGGCATGGACCGCTTCGAGGCGCGCGTCGCCGTGCGCGAGGCGCTGGCGGCGCAGGGCCGGATCGTCGCCGAGAAGCGGCCCTACCTCCACAGCGTCGGGCACTCGTCCCGGGGCTCGAAGGAGCCGATCGAGCCGCGGCTGTCGCTGCAGTGGTTCGTCAAGGTGGCGCCGCTCGCGAAGGCCGCGGGCGACGCCGTCCGCGACGGCCGCGTCGCCGTGCACCCGAAGGAGCTCGAGCCCCGCTGGTTCGGCTGGGTCGACAACATGCACGACTGGACGATCAGCCGGCAGCTGTGGTGGGGCCACCGCATCCCGGTCTGGTACGGCCCCGACGGCGAGATGGTCTGCGTCGGGCCCGACGAGGAGCCGCCTGCCGGCTGGACGCAGGACGAGGACGTCCTCGACACGTGGTTCTCCTCGGCCCTGTGGCCGTTCTCCACGCTGGGCTGGCCGGACGAGACCCCCGACCTCGCGAAGTTCTATCCGACGTCGGTGCTGGTCACGGGCTACGACATCCTGTTCTTCTGGGTCGCCCGGATGATGATGTTCGGCCTGTACGCCATGCAGGACCGGGGCTCGGCCGATGCGATCCCGTTCCACACCATCGCCCTGCACGGGATGGTCCGCGACCAGTTCGGCAAGAAGATGTCGAAGTCGTCCGGCAACTCGGTCGACCCGTTGGAGTGGATGGACCGCTACGGCACCGACGCCCTGCGTTTCGCGCTGGCCCGCGGCGCCAACCCGGGCACCGACGTCCCGATCGGCGAGGACGCCGTCCAGGCGTCGCGCAACTTCGGCACCAAGCTGTGGAACGCCACCCGCTTCGCGCTGTCCAACGGGGCGTCCCCGGCGCTTCCGCTGCCCGCCGCGCCCACCGACGCCGACCGCTGGATCCTCGGGCGGCTGCGCGAGGTCCGCGAGCAGACCGACGCGCTGCTGGAGGACTTCCAGTTCGCCAAGGCGGTGGAGGGGCTCTACCACTTCACCTGGGACGAGCTGTGCGACTGGTACGTCGAGCTGGCCAAGGTCCAGCTGCGTGACGAGGCCACGGCCGACGGCACCCGCGCCGTCCTCGGGCACGTCCTCGACGCGCTGCTACGCCTGCTCCACCCGGTCATCCCGTTCCTGACCGAGGCGTTGTGGCAGGGGCTCACCGGGCGGGAGTCGGTCGTCGTCGCCGACTGGCCGGTCGACGCCGGTGCGTCCACCGACGCCGCGGCCACGGCGCGGGTCCTCGACGTGCAGCGGCTGATCACCGAGGTGCGCCGCTTCCGCACCGAGCAGCGCGTCCCCGACAGCCGCCGGATCGCCGTCCGCCTCGTCGGGCTGGACGAGGCAGGGCTCGGGGCGCACCGCGCCGCCGTCAGCTCGCTGGTCCGCCTCGACCCGCCGGGGGCCGAGTTCGCGCCCACCGCGTCGTTCGAGGTCGGGCTGGCCGGGGGCGCCGTCCACGTGGAGATCGACACCTCGGGCGCCATCGATGTGGCGGCTGAGCGTGCGCGGCTGGCGCGCGACCTGGCCGCCGCGCAGAAGGAGCTCGACCAGGCGGACAAGAAGCTCGGCAACCCCAAGTTCGTCGAGAAGGCGCCCGCCGACGTCGTCGACGGCATCCGGTCACGGCGTGCCGCGGCCGCCGCCGACATCGACCGCGTCGAGGCCAGGCTGGCCGCCCTCCCGGCATCATGAGCAGGCCATCCGACGAGCTGCCCGAGGGCGAGGGCGAGGTCCGGTCGCCGGAGCAGCTGGCCGAGGACACGGTGGTCTCGCACGTCCTCGACGCCATCCGCGGCGGGGAGAGCCCCGACGTCGTGCCTGCTCAGTCGTCGGTGATCGGCTTCGCCGAGTTCCTCGCCGCCGACGCCGAGCTCGACCGGCGCGCCCCGGAGACGGTGATCGAGCCGTCGCTGGACCGGATCGCCGCGCTCGTCGACGTGCTCGGCGACCCGCACCGCGGCTACCCGATCGTGCACCTGACCGGCACCAACGGGAAGACGTCCACGTCCCGGATGGTCGACGCCCTGCTCACCGAGATCGGTCTGCGCACCGGCCGTTACACGAGCCCGCACCTGCAGCGGGTCACCGAGCGGATCACCATCGACGGCCGGCCGATCACGCCGGAGCGCTTCGTCGAGATCTACCGGGACGTCCTGCCGTTCGCGGAGATGGTGGACGCGAAGCTCGGCACGCTGTCGAAGTTCGAGGTGCTCACGGCGATGGGCTTCTCCGCCTTCGCCGACGCGCCGGTCGAGGCGGCGATCCTCGAGGTCGGGCTGGGCGGCCGCTGGGACGCCACCAACGTCGCCGACGGCAACGTCGCGGTGGTCACCCCGATCGGGCTCGACCACCAGGAGTTCCTCGGCACCGACATCCTCGGCATCGCCAGGGAGAAGGCCGGGATCATCAAGCCCGGCGCGGTGGCCGTGCTGGCCGCGCAGGACAAGGCCGTGGCCGAGGTGCTGCTGGAGCGCTGCGTCGAGGTGGACGCGCAGGTGGCCCGGGAGGGCGCCGAGTTCGGCGTGCGCGAGCGCGAGATCGCGGTGGGCGGCCAGCGGCTCACGCTGCAGGGTCTCGCCGGCACCTACGACGACATCTTCCTGCCGCTGCACGGCGAGCACCAGGCGAGCAACGCCGTGCTGGCGCTCGCCGCTGCCGAGGCGCTCATCGGCGCCGGGCCGCGGCAGCCGCTCGACCCCGACGCCGTGCGCGCCGCCTTCGCCGGCGTCGCGTCCCCGGGGCGGCTGGAGCGGGTCGCGGCGGGCCAGGGCGTGCCCACCGTCCTCATCGACGCCGCGCACAACCCTGCCGGCGCCCGCGCGCTGGCCACCGCCCTGACCACCGACTTCCGGTTCACCCGACTCGTCGGCGTGCTCGCGGTGATGCGTGACAAGGACGTCCGCGGCATCCTCGAGGAGCTGGAGCCGGTGCTGCACGAGGTGGTCGTCACGGCCAACTCGTCGCCGCGGGTCATGGACCCCGACGAGCTCGGCGCGCTCGCCGTCGAGGTGTTCGGTTCCGACCGGGTGAGCGTGGAGCCCGTGCTGGCCACGGCTGTGGAACAGGCGGGGGAGCTGGCCGAGGAGGCAGGGGAGTCCGGAGTGGGCGTGGTGGTCACCGGTTCGGTGGTCACGGCCGGTGAGGTGAGGGCCCTCTTCGCCAAGGAACCGCTGTGACCGTTCCCGACCGCGCGAGCGCCCCCGACCCCATGAAGGGGCTGCGCGGGGTCTTCGCCGCCACGCTCGTCCTGGAGTCGATCGTGGTGGCGCTCTCGCTGCTGGTGCTGTCGAAGTTCGGAGACGGCGCCACTCCGCTCGCGGTCGGGGTGATCCTGGCGCTCGCCGTCGCGATGATCGTCGCGGCCGGGGTGCAGCGGCGACCGTGGGGGCTCCGGCCGGCGCTGGCCCTGCAGGTCGTGATGGTCGCCTGTGGCCTGCTGGTGCCTGCGCTGGGCGTGATGGGCGTGGTGTTCGTGCTCGTGTGGGTCGCGCTGCTGCTGCTCCGCCGCGACCTCGCGGGGAAGATGGCCCGCGGCGAGCTCCCCAGCCAGCAGCTCCGGGATCCCTGACGCGGCCCTCCCGCGGGCCGTGGATACCCTGGACGCGTGACTGAACGCACCCTGGTCCTCGTCAAGCCCGACGGCGTCGAGCGCAAGCTGGTCGGCGAGGTCCTCGCCCGCATCGAGCGCAAGGGCCTCGACATCGTCGCGTTGGAGCTGCGCACCGTCGAGCGCGAGCTCGCCGAGCAGCACTACGCCGAGCACGACGGCAAGCCCTTCTTCGGCGACCTGCTCGAGTTCATCACCTCGGGTCGTGTGCTCGCGGCCGTCGTCGAGGGTCCGCGGGCCATCGCGGCGTTCCGCCAGCTCGCCGGGGGCACCGACCCCGTCGCCAAGGCCACGCCGGGCACCATCCGGGGCGACTTCGGGCTGGAGACGCAGTTCAACCTGGTCCACGGCTCCGACTCCGAGGAGAGCGCGGCCCGCGAGATCAAGCTCTGGTTCCCGAACCTGTGACGCCCGCCGCCGACGAGCCCTTCGTCAGCGGCCCACACCTCGTGCACGAGGTGCATCCCGAGATGGACACGGCGCTGGGCACGCTCTGGGTCGCGGTGACGCGGGCGGGCGGGGCCGTCGGCTTCGCCCCGGACGCCCCCGAGGCGGACATCCGCGCGGCCGCGGCCCAGGCGGTCGGCGACGTTCGCGCCAAGCGCCAGCAGCTCATCGTGATCGGCGCCGACCACACGCTCGCCGGCACGGTGTTCCTGCGTGCCGGCAACGGCGTGCAGGCCCACCGGGCCGACGTGCTGCGGCTCATGGTCCGCCCCGACCTGCAGGGGCGCGGCTGGGGCAGGAGGCTGCTGGACGCGGCCGTGGCACACGCCACCGCGCTCGGGCTGGAGCAGCTGATGCTCTCCACCCGTGGTGACACCGACCTGGCCGCGTTCTACCTGATGCGGGGCTTCACCGAGGTCTGTGTGTGGCCGGAGGTGCTGCGGCTCGGCCCGGACGACCTGCGCGACGAGCACTGGTTCCAGCTGCGGCTGCGCTGAGGCCGTCGGCCACCCGGACGCGCTGAGCGGTCCGCAGCTCCACGGCGTCGTGGGCGCTGAACACCGTGACCTCGTCGCCGTGGGAGCGCACCAGCTCGCGAAGCCTGTCCTGGTTGGCGAGGCGGAGCCCGCGTGCGGTCTCCATCCGGTTCTGGATGAAGCGCAGCCCGGGGGAGCACCAGGGCGCTTCCGGGCGCATCTCACCGTGGAAGAGGTAGGCGTCGCCTGCGTGCAGCAGCCAGCGGTCGCCATCGCGCACCGCCACGCCCGTGTGCCCGACGGTGTGGCCGATCAGCGGGACCAGCAGGATCTCCGCCGGCAGTCCGGGAAGCTCGCGCACCGCCTCGAAGCCGAACCACTTCTCGCCCTGCGGGTCGTGCGGTGCCCACCGGGTCACGTGCGACCAGTGGAGGCGCGGGTAGCGCAATCGCTCGGCGCTGGTGCGCGCGGCGGTCGCCGCCTCCAGCTCCGTGCGCAGCACGTGCACCTGGGCGTCGGGGAAGTCCCGCAGGCCGCCTGCGTGGTCGAGGTCGAGGTGGGTGAGCACGACGTGGCGCACGTCGGACGCGCTGTATCCCAGCTGCTCGACCTGGCGCAGCGCGGTCTCCGCGATGTCGAGCACCGGGCGGGACCGCCACTGCCACCCTCTGCTCAGTGACGCGTCCGGATCGGTGACGTCGCCCGTTCCGAGCCCGCTGTCCACCAGGACGAGGCCGTGGTCGGTCTCGATCAGGAGGCAGTGGCAGACCATCTCGGCGGTGGCGAGGAGGGGCCCCGTCCCGCTCACCAGCCTGCCGCCGAAGGGCCGCATCGTGCCGCAGTTGAGGTGGTGGACCCTCATATCGAGCTCCGTTCGTTGTCGAGAAGGACCCGCAGGCGGTTGCCGACCGCGCGCAGGGGGGCGACGTCGCGGCGGGTCCGGGCGAGCAGGAGGGCGCCTTCGACCGCGGCGAGGACGACGGTGGCGAGGTCGTCGGGTTCCGCCACCCCGGCCGCGCGCAGGTGGTCGGCCACGAGCGACTGCCACGAGCCGTAGACGTCGGCGCAGGCCGTGCGGACGGCGTCGTTGTGTGCCGCGGTGTCCAGGGCGACCGTCGCGACAGGGCAGCCCTCGCGGTAGTCGGTGGCGACCAGGTGCTCCGCGAGCAGTGCCACCGCGCGTTCCAGCGCATCCACGGGATCCGGCGTGCTCGCCAGCGTTGCGGCGAGTGCGGCTCCGAACTCCGCGCCGGCCAAACAAACCGACTCGACCGCCAGTTGTTCCTTCCCGCCGTGGAAGTGGAAGTACAGCGAGCCCTTCGGCAGACCGCCTTCGGTGAGGATCTGGGTGAGGCCGGTGGCGTGGTAGCCCTGCACGCGGAACAGGTCCGCCGCGGTCCGGATCACGCGCTGACGTGTGGTGGATCGATCAGGCACGCCAGGACTATAGAGACCGGTCTACTGCGGCGTCCAGAGCCGCCTGAAATGGCGCGTGTTTTGTCGGAGTCGCCGGATACCGTGCTTCTCGTGGCGGATGGACTGGTTCAGGCCCGCGGGCTGCGCAAGCGCTTCGGCGACTTCGAGGCGGTCCGCGGTGTCGACATCGACGTCGCCCGCGGTGAGGTGTTCGGCTTCCTGGGTCCCAACGGCGCAGGCAAGTCGTCCACCATGCGGATGATCGCCTGTGTGTCGCCCCGCACGGATGGGTCACTGCAGGTGCTCGGCATGGATCCGGATGTCGACGGCCCGCGCATCCGCGCCCGTATCGGCGTCGTCCCCCAGCTCGACAACCTCGACGCCGAGCTCACGGTGCGGCAGAACCTCCAGATCTACGGCCGCTACTTCGGGCTCTCCCGGGCGCACGTGCGGGCCAAGGCCACCGAGCTGCTGGAGTTCGCCCAGCTCACCGACCGCGCCGACGACGCCGTCGAACCGCTCTCCGGCGGGATGAAGCGCCGCCTCACCATCGCGCGCTCACTGGTCAACGAACCCGAGCTGCTGCTGCTCGACGAGCCCACCACGGGTCTCGACCCGCAAGCGCGCCACCTGCTGTGGGAGCGGCTGTACCGGCTCAAGCGCGAAGGCGTCACCCAGATCATCACCACCCACTACATGGACGAGGCCGAGCAGCTGTGCGACCGGCTCGTCGTGATGGACGGCGGTGTGATCGTCGCGGAGGGGTCGCCCGCCGAGCTGATCGAGCGCTACTCCACGCGTGAGGTGCTTGAGCTGCGGTTCGACCCGGCGCTCCGGCCCGAGGCCGCGGTCATCGCGCCTCTGGCCGAGCGGGTCGAGGAGCTGCCCGACCGGTTGCTGCTCTACACGGCCGACGGCGAACACACCCATGCCGAGGTGGCCCGAGCCGGCTTCGTGCCGCTCTCGGCGCTGGTGCGGCGCTCCTCGCTGGAGGACGTGTTCCTCCGGCTCACCGGCCGCACCCTGGTGGATTGATGAGCGAGCTCGCGCTCCGCGGTGCGGGACCGCGGTCCACCGGCCGGGCACCGGGCCCGTGGGGTGGGGTCCTGCTGGTGGTGGAGCACTTCTGGACCTGGTACCGGCGCAACTGGCGGGCCACCGCCGTGTCGTCCGTGCTGCAGCCGCTGCTGTTCCTGCTGGCCTTCGGGGTCGGGTTCGGGTCGCTGGTCGCCGGCACCGGCAGTGCCGCGGAGGCCACCGGCGGCGTCGACTACCTGGTGTGGCTCGCGCCGGCGCTGCTGGCCGTGTCCACCGTGCAGAGCGCGGCGTTCGAGTCCACCTATCCGGTGCTGTCGGGGTTCAAGTGGCAGCGGGTCTACCACGCGATGGCGGCGAGCCCGATCTCCCCGGCGCAGGTGGCGCTCGGGCACCTGGTCTGGGTGGCGGCCAAGATGGCCGGTTCCGGCGCCATCTACATCATCGTGATCGCCCTGTTCGGAGGCGTCGGGAGCGCGGGCATCGTGGTGTCGCTGGTGGCTGCTGTGCTCACCGGCGCGGCGGTGGCGGCGCTGGTCACCGCGTTCTCCGCCACGCTGGAGAACGAGGGCGCGGCGTTCAACGCGCTCTTCCGGTTCGTCGTCATCCCGATGACGCTGTTCTCGGGCACGTTCTTCCCGGTCGACCGGCTGCCGGGGTGGGTGCAGCCCCTCGCGTTCGTCTCCCCGCTCTGGCACGGCACCGAACTCGCCCGCGCGGCCGCGCTCGACCGCTGGCAGCCGCTCGCAGCGCTGGGGCATCTCGCCTACCTCGTGGCGCTGCTCGCGCTCGGGATCGCGCTCTCCACCCGATTCTTCGCCAGGAGGCTGGTCCGGTGACCACGCAGGCACCAGCGCCCGTCCCGTGGCTGCGGCTGTTCCCCACCGGGAGCTACGCCGGGCGCTCCCACGCGTTGCTGCTCCGGTCGGCCACGGCGTCCCGGCGGGCCTGGCTCGCGTTCGTCTCGGGGTTCTTCGAGCCGGTCTTCTACCTGGTCGCGATGGGCCAGGGGCTCGGGTCGCTGGTCGGGGCCCTCCCCGGGCCCGACGGCGCGCCCATCAGCTACGCGGCCTTCATCGCGCCGGGGTTGCTTGCCGCCTCGGCGATGAACGGGGCCGTGTTCGACGCCACCTTCAACGTCTTCTTCAAGCTCAAGTACGGCCGGCTCTACGAGGCCATGCTGGCCACGCCGCTCGGGCCGGTCGACATCGCGCTCGGGGAGATCGGCTGGGCGCTCATCCGCGGCGGCCTCTACGCGCTGGGGTTCCTGTCGGTGATGGCGGGCTTCGGGCTGCTCGTCTCCCCGTGGGCGCTCCTCGCGCTGCCCGCCGCGCTCGTGGTGGCGTTCGCGTTCGCCGCGGTCGGCATGGCGGCCACCTCGTTCATGCGGTCATGGCAGGACTTCGACCTGGTCACGCTCGCGATCCTGCCGATGTTCCTGTTCTCCACCACGTTCTATCCGCTCTCGGTCTACCCGCGGTGGCTGCAGATCGTGGTGGAGTGCCTGCCGCTCTTCCATGCCGTCGAGCTGATGCGCGGTCTCACCACGGGCGCGGTGCACCTCGGGATGCTCGGCCACCTGTCGTACTTCGTCGTGATGATCGCGCTCGGAGTCACGGTGGCGTCGCGACGGCTGGACGTCCTTCTGCTGAAGTAGCAGGGCCAGCCGATCTTCCACTCGCCCTGGTGTCCCGACCCGTCACCGACCCGTCATCGACTCGGTTGGCCGGGCAGCCGCGGGCAGGCCGACAATGGCTGCCATGACGGTAACGTCCCAGCGGCCTGCGCTCGTCGACCTCGTCCGCACCATCGTGGTGGTGCTGCTCGCGGTGCTCCAGATCGTCGTCTCGGCGCTCGCCGGAACCGGGGCCATCGGGGAGCCCATCGGGGTCGTCGCTCGCGACTACGCCACGCCGCTGCTCGCCGCCGGGTGGGCGTTCGCCATCTGGGCGCCGATCTACGCCGGGTTCCTCGCCTACGCGGTCTACCAGGCGCTACCGGGTCAGCGGGGACGGCAGCTCCACCGGGAGATCGGCTGGTGGCTCGCGGTGTCGGCCGTGCTCAACGCCGGCTGGGTGCTGGCGTTCGGGGCCGGCTGGCTGCCACTCGCCGAGCTGGTGATCCTCGTGCTGCTCGTCGCGCTGGCCGTCGTGTTCGGGCGCCTCACCCGCGTGCCCGCCGAGAGCGTGCTGGAGCGGGTGGTGCTGCGCGGCACCGTCGCGCTGTACACGGGCTGGGTGTCGTTCGCCACCGCGCTCGGCACCGCCGCCACCGGGGTGTGGGTCGGGCTGCCGGGCACCGGGGCGCTGGCCGCGATCGCGGCGGTCGTCGTGTTGCTGGCGGTCGCGGTGATCGCGTCGTGGGTGGTGCTCTCCGGCACGGCTGTCGTCGGCTATGCGGTCGCGGCGGTGTGGGCGGCCGCCGGCATCGCCCTCAACGACCCGCCTGCCGGGGTGGTCGTCGCCGGGGCGATCGCGATCGTGGTGGTCATCGCCGCCACCACCCGCAGGCTCACCACAGCGGGCAACCCCATGCGTGCCGCCTGGGGTTAGACCTCAGGGGAGGTCCACCCGGAGCACGTCCCCCGCGGCATAGGCCATGAGGCCGCCCTCGGCGGCGAACAGCCCGAGGCCCACCAGCCGCCGGTCCTGTGCCACCACGGAGACGCCGCCGTCGTCGCCGACCGCGAGCACCACGTCGTCGGCCACCACGACGGCGCGCCCCGCCCGGTCGAGGGCCACGGTGGCGCGCGGCAGGGCCAGCGCCGCGGGCGCCACGCCGCGGGCGAGCTGGACCGCCACCGGCGTGATGTCGCCGGCCCGGCCGCCCGCGTCGACCACCGCGCCCAACACGCGATCGCCGTCGAGGGCGAGCAGCCTGCCGTCCACGAGCACCCAGCCGCGGCCGTCGGTGCGGACGACCCCGCTGCCGACCCTCCCGTCGAGGACACGCACGGCCGCACCGCCGTCGACCCGGAACGCGCCGGCCGCCGTGGCGAGCAGCGGCGGGCGGCCGCCGAGGTCGGGGACCAGGCCGGTAGCGCCCCCTGTGCCCGCTGCCGGGTCGGGGACGGCCGCGAACCGCTGCTCACCGGCGGCGGTCCCGTGCACGAGCGCGATCGGCGGGTCGGTGCCGGTGGGGGACTCGAGCCACCACACGCCGCCCGCACCGTCGGGCCAGACCCGGTCCGTGGTGCCGTCGCGGCGCGTGCCGACCGGGGTGCGCGTCCCGTCGGCGGCGACGACGGCCACCTCGGTGGCCAGCCCAGCCGCGCCGGCCGCCCACCGCCCGTCCACGCCGATGGGCACCCCGAGCGTGTCGCGCCCGGCCCGGGCCACCGGCACCAGGCCGACGGGCCGGGCCACCGCCGCGGGGCTCGGAGTGCACGACGAAGGCGGCGGCGGGAGGTCGCCGAGCGCGGAGTCCGGCTGCGGGAGCCGCCACAGCGCCGGGCCGTCGGCCCCGGCCAGCGCGAGCACGACGTCACCCGTCGGAGCCACCGTCAGGGCGGTGACCGCACCCGGCAACGGTGCCGCCACGGCCCGGAGGTCCCCACCCGGGTGCAGCCGGACGAGCCGCGCCGCCGCGGCGTCGCCCGCAACGAACCAGATGCCGCCCCGCGCGTCGACGGCGAGAGGGCTCGGGCCGGGCAGGAAGCTCGCCGGGCCGGAGCCGGTGATCCCGCAGCCGGGGTCGAGCCCGCCTGCCAGCGCCGTGACCTCCGCGCGGGCGGTCGGCCCGCTCGACAGCCGTTCCAGGCGTACGCCGGCCGCCTGCGGGACGAAACGCAGGCCGCCGTCGGGCACGGGCAACACCGTGGTGACGTCGATGGGGGCGCTGTCGGTGGGTCCGAGGATGGTGAACACGGGCAGGAAGGTGCCGGCGGCGGACTGCGTGCCGTTGCGCTCGGCGAGGTCGAGGAGGCGGGCGGTGCCGGGTGGGTCGCCGGTGGCGCGCAGCCACACCACGCCGTCCGGGCCTGGTGGGCTCGCGGCGCTGACGCCGTGCACGGTGACGGCCACGGGGTCGGCGGCGTCGAGCCCCGTCACCGTCAGGGCGTCGACGGCCGACCAGCGCACCACCCGGCCGCCGCTCACCCCGAGGATCGACGGGCCGGCGACCGAGGGTGGGTCGTGCGGGGTCAGGGCCAGCACGTCGGCCCGTCCGCCGGCGTCCACGACGGCGAGTCCGTCCCGGCTCGCGGCGCCGACACCGGCGTCGAGGGCGACGACCCGGGTCCCGGCCGATCCGGCGAGCCCCGCCGTGCCGCCGCGGAACTGCGGCGCGTCCAGCCCGGCGACCCGCACGAACGGCCCGGCGGAGTGGGCCCCGGTGGGGGCGCCGGCCCCGCCCGGCAGGAGCGGGACGGCCGCTGCCACGAGCGCCACGGCGAGGAAGTCGGCGACGAGGATGCTCACCACGGTGGCCCGGGGGGTCCGGATCGCCGCGAGCACCACGGCGCCGACACCCGAGAGGATCGCGAGCACGGCGCCCACCGCCGCGGCGCCGCCCCAGCCGACCAGCACCCACACCCCGGTCGCGACGAGCCCGGCCCCGGCCGCGACGAGCAGTACCCGCGCGGCCACGGCCCGGCGTCCCCCGCGTCGCGACAGCAGCACCGCGCTCACGGCCGCCACGACGAGAGCGACCAGCAGGGCGGTGCGGAGCGTGCCGAGCAGTTCCCAGCCCGACCAGCGCGCGGCGGCGCCCGGCGCCGCGGGGTCGACGCCGAGGAGCACCACGGGCTGCCGCGGGGCGGTCCACCACGGCAGCGGCAGGGTCACGACGGGCACGACCACCAGCGCGGCAGCGGCGAGCAGGGCGGCTGGTATGCGTCCGACGGCCATCGGCGCGCTCCCTCGTTCGTCCCGGCGATCACCGTACCGACCTGCGGGGCCCCGGCCGGAGACCGCGCGGTCACCGGCCGCCCCGATGATGCGACTACCCTGGACCAGCATGACCGGCGACGCACTCACCTCCGAGGCACCATGACCGCTCCCACCGTGTTCGCCGACCTCGAACCGCTGCTGCCGCGTGTCTCCAAGCCCGTGCAGTACGTCGGCGGTGAGCTGAACGCGCAGCTCAAGGACTGGGAGTCGGCCGCGGTGCGGTGGGCGCTGATGTACCCCGACGCGTACGAGGTGGGGCTGCCCAACCAGGGCATCATGATCCTCTACGAGCTGCTCAACGAGCGGGCCGACGCGCTCGCCGAGCGCTGCTACGCCGTCTGGCCCGACCTCGAGGCGCTGATGCGCGAGCACCACGTGCCCGCCTTCACCGTCGACGGGCACCGGCCGCTCGGAGCCTTCGACGTGCTCGGCGTGAGCTTCTCCACGGAGCTCGGCTACACCAACCTGCTCACCGCACTGGACCTCGCCGGGATCCCGCTGTACGCCACCGACCGCGGGATCGACCACCCGGTCGTGGTCGCGGGCGGCCACGCGGCGTTCAACCCGGAGCCGATCGCCGACTTCGTCGACGTGGCCGCGATCGGCGACGGCGAGGAGGTCGTCGGGGACATCACCGACGTGGTCAGGGAATGGAAGGCCGAGGGCAGGCCCGGTGGCCGCGGCGAGCTGTTGCTGCGCCTGGCCGCCGTCGACGGCTGTTATGTCCCGTCGCTCTACGACGTCACCTACGACGACGACGGTGCGATCGCCGCGGTCGTGCCGGTCGACGAGCGCGTCCCGCGCACGGTCACCAAGCGCACCACCAGCGACCTGGACGCCTGGCCGTACCCGAAGCAGCCGCTGGTGCCGCTGGCCGAGACGGTGCACGAGCGGGCCAGCGTGGAGATCTTCCGTGGCTGCACGCGCGGCTGCCGGTTCTGCCAGGCCGGGATGATCACCCGGCCGGTGCGCGAGCGGTCGTTGGCCGGGATCGGCGAGATGGTCGACTCCGCGGTGCGTGCCAGCGGGTTCGACGAGGTCGGGCTGTTGTCGCTGTCGAGCGCCGACCACTCCGAGATCGCCGAGATCACCAAAGGGCTCGCCGACCGGTACGAGGGCACGAACACGTCGTTGTCGCTGCCGAGCACCCGGGTCGACGCGTTCAACATCGACCTCGCCAACGAGATCTCCCGCAACGGCCGCCGCTCCGGGCTCACGTTCGCCCCGGAGGGCGGGTCCGAGCGGATCCGGCGCGTGATCAACAAGATGGTGTCGGAGGAGGACCTGATCCGCACCGTCTCCGAGGCGTTCGCGCAGGGCTGGCGGCAGGTGAAGCTCTACTTCATGTGCGGGTTGCCCACCGAGGAGGACGAGGACGTCCTGGAGATCGCCGGGATGGCCCACCGGGTGATCCAGGCCGGCCGTGCGGCGTCCGGTCACAACGACGTCCGCTGCACCATCTCGATCGGCGGGTTCGTCCCGAAGCCGCACACCCCGTTCCAGTGGGCCCCGCAGGCCCACCCCGACGTGGTCGACGAGCGGCTGCGCAAGCTGCGTGCGGCCGTCAACAGCAACCGCAAGCTCGGCCGCAACGTCGGGATGCGCTACCACGACGGGCAGCCCTCGCTGATCGAAGGCCTTCTCGCTCGTGGCGACCGGCGCGTCGGCCGGGTGATCGAGCGGGTCTGGCGCGACGGCGGCCGGTTCGACGGCTGGAGCGAGCACTTCTCCTACGAGCGCTGGACGGGTGCCGCGGCGGCCGAACTGGAGCCGCTCGGGGTCTCGCTCGACTGGTTCACCACCCGGGAGCGCGGGCGCGACGAGGTGCTGCCCTGGGACCACCTCGACTCCGGCCTGGAGCGCGACTGGCTCTGGGACGATTGGCAGGACGCCCTGTCGGGCCGCGAGCAGGACGACTGCCGGTGGACGCCGTGCTTCGACTGCGGTGTCTGCCCGTCCACCGGCACGGACATCGAGGTGGGGCCCAGCGGCACCACGCTCATCCCGCTGACCGTCGTGAACCCCCTCTCCGGAGGCCCGGGCACGAGTGGCTGATCGCACCGGTTCCGGTCCACCGCTCGGAATCCGGGTCGCCGACGAGCGCGACGTGGTCGCACTGGCCCAGCTGCGCCGGGCCTGGCTGGAGGAACGCGCGGGGCGGCCGGTCGACGATCCCGGTTTCGAGGCCGCGTTCGAACAGTGGTGGCGCGTGGAACTGCCCCGCCGGACGTTCTGGCTGGCCGAGGTCGGGACGCCGCGCAGCGGGTTCACGGCCATCGGCTCCATCAACGTGGTGGAGATCGTGCACATGCCCCGCCCCGGCGCGCGCGGCGGCCGCATCGGGCACGTCGGCAACGCCTTCGTGCTCGCGGCCTTCGCCGACCGCGGTGTGCCCGCGGCCCTGCTCGCCGCGGCGCTGGAGCACGCCAGGGAACGCCGCTACCGGCGGCTGCTGCTCGCCCCCACGTCGGGGAGCGCGGCGTTCTACCGGCGGGCGGGCTTCGTCTCGGCGGGGGAGCAGTTGCTGATGCTCGATCCCTCGACCCTTCCGGCGCCGCCACCGCCGTAGGACGGCGCGGCTCCCCGGCGTCGGGCGGCCTCGCGTCCTCGACCGGGGCCGCGCCGCCGTCGGCGTAGGTTTGAGGCATGGCCCGCGAGCGTTCCGGGGAGGCCACGGACCCCGCTCCACCCACCCTGCTCGGTGCGCCGCAGCGGGAGGTGGTGGCCGGGTTCGAGGCGCTCGAGGTGGACCAGTCCGGTTACTCCCGTCAGGTGTTCTCCAGCTGGCACGAGGCAGGCTGGCGCTCCCTGCTGGTACGCCGCTTCGACGACGCTCCGGAGGTCGAGGACGTCACGATCCCGCCGAGCGACGCCCAGCAGGTCGTTCTGGTCACGTCAGGGCGCGCGAAGATCGAGTCCTGCGTCGACGGCCGCTGGCGCGGCGCCGGCTACCTGCCGGGGAGCATCGGGATGACCGCGCCGGGGCGGCCCACCCGGCTGCGGTGGCGCAGCACGTCGCCCGAACCGATCGGCAGGCTGCACGTCCACCTGCCGGGCAGCACGCTGCGTCGCGCCGCCGCCGAGATATGGGGCGGGGAGTTGCCGGAGGCCGACGCTCTGGCGGTGACCGACCCGCTGCTGGAGCAGGTGATGCTCGGACTCGCGGACGCGGCCGCAACGGGCGCGCCGGACCTCTATGCGGAGTCCGCTGCCGAGTTCCTCGCCGTGCATCTCCTCGTGCGTCACACCGGCAGGTTCCTGCGGCCGGTGCCTCGGCCGGAGGACGCGCGTGTCCGCCGGGCGCTGCAGTTCATGCAGGAGAATCTCGACCAACCGCTCAGCCTTGCGGAAATCTCCCGGGCCGCGGGCTTGAGTTCCTTCCATTTCCTGCGGGTGTTCAAGGCGGCCATCGGGCGCACCCCGCACCGTCATCTGACCACGCTCCGCGTGGCGGCCGCCCGGCGCCATCTGGAGAGCGGAGACCTGCCGGTGAGCGAGATCGCGCACCTCTGCGGATTCAGCAGCCCGGCCCATCTCTCCTCGACGTTCGCCCGTGAGATGACGATCTCTCCGTCGGCGTATCGGCGGGAGCGGCGCTCCTAGGAGCGCTGAACCCTCCTAGCGGGCCGCAATTCTTCGGCGGCTATAAGCAATCTGGCAGATGCGATCTGTGGTTCGGTCTCTTTACAGTTCCGCACCATGGCCACACCGGTACGAACCGACGAGACGGCGCGTACGACCGCGCCGTCCCCACCATTCAGGACCACGGTCCATGCCGGCTTCCGGGTCAACGATGAGGACGTGGAGCTGGACCTCGACCCGCGCGAGTCGCTGCTCGACGTGCTGCGCGAGCGGCTCGAGCTGACAGGCACGAAGAAGGGCTGCGATCACGGCCACTGCGGCGCGTGCACGGTGCACCTGGACGGGCGGCGCGTGGTGTCCTGCCTGACCCCTGCTGTGCAGGCGCAGGGGGCGTCCGTGACGACGATCGAGGGCGTTGCCGGTCCCGGCGGGGAGCTGCACCCGGTGCAGCAGGCGTTCGTGGACCACGACGCGCTGCAGTGCGGCTACTGCACCCCGGGGCAGGTGATGTCGGGGATCGCGTGCATCACGGAGGGCCACGCCGGTGACGACGGGCAGGCGCGGGAGTACCTGAGCGGGAACCTCTGCCGGTGCGGCGCCTACCCGGGCATCGTCGCCGCGGTCCGCGCCGCCGCCGACCGGACGGAGGGCTGAGCGGTGCGTCCCTTCGCCTATGCGGCCCCGACGAGCGTGCCCGAGGCGCTCGACGCCCTGGTGTCGGCCGGGCCCGACGCTCGGTTCCTCGCGGGCGGCACCACGCTGTACGACCTCATGAAGCTGGGCGTCGAGGCGCCCCCCGCGGTGGTGGACGTGCACCGGCTGCCCGAGCTGGCCGTGGTCGACACGTCCGGCCCGGACGAGCTGGTGTTCGGCGCCGGCGCCCGGATGGCCGACGTCGCCGAGGACCCGGTGCTGCTGCGTGACTACCCGATGCTGGCGGAGTCGCTGGCCAAGGCGGCGTCCCAGCAGCTGCGCACGATGGCCACCGTCGGCGGCAACCTGCTGCAGCGCACCCGGTGCAGCTACTTCCGCGGCGGCGCGCCCTTCGCCTGCAACAAGCGTGAGCCCGGCAGCGGTTGCTCCGCGCTGGAGGGCATCGACCGCGCGCATGCCGTGCTGGGCACCAGCGACAGCTGCATCGCCACCTACGCCGGCGACTGGGCGATCGCGCTCATCGCCCTCGACGCCCTCGTCGACGTGCTCGGTCCGGACGGCGCCCGCACGGTGGCGCTGGCCGATCTGCACCACGAGCCGGGCGCGCACCCGGAGCGGGAGACCACCCTCGCGGCCGGGGAGCTGATCCTGCGGATCCGGGTGCCCACCACCCGTACCGCACGCGGGTCGACCTACCACAAGATCCGGGACCGGGAGTCCTACGCGTTCGCGCTGGCCTCCGCAGCCACTGCGGTCGCCCTGGACGCGGACGGCGTGGTCACCGACGCCCGGATCGCGCTGGGCGGGGTGGTCACCCGGCCCTGGCGGGCCGCCGCCGCCGAACGGACGCTCGTGGGGGCGCCGCTGACCGTCGACACCGCCCGCCAGGCCGGTGAGGCCGCACTGGTCGGTGCCCGGCCCGGCCGGCACAACGGGTTCAAGATCGAGCTGGCCGTCCGCACCGTCACCGACGCGTTGCGCATCGCCGGAGAGCGAGCAGCGCAGTGAGTACCGAGACCGCCCCGCCGAGCACCGTGCGGGTGGACGCCCGCGACAAGGTCACCGGCACCCTCCGGTACGGCACGGACCGGGTGCCGCCGGGAATGCTGCACGCGGCGCTCGCGGTGGCGACCGTGGCGAAGGGCCGGCTCGTCCATCTCGACACCGAGGCGGCAGCGGCGCTGCCCGGGGTGCACCTGGTGCTCACCCACGCCGACGCCGACGAACTGACCTCGGGAGGGTTCCTGCTGGGCGGTGGGTACGGCTTCCAGAGCTTCCAGCCGCTGACGGGCGACCACATCGCCTATCGCGGCCAGCCCATCGCGCTCGTCGTCGCCGACACCCTGCACGTCGCCATCGAGGCCGTGGCGCTGGTGCGGGCCGAGTACGAGAGCGAGCCCGGCGCCTTCACACTCGACGCACCCGGCGCCGAGACCCTCGTGCAGTCCGAGGCGATCCCGTTGCCGATGTTCGCCGACGTCGTGGCCGGTGACGCCGACGGTGTGCTCGCCGAGGCCGCCACCCGGCCCGGCGCCGTGGTGGTCGACGCCGTGTACGACCACGCGGCTCAGCACCAGAACCCGATGGAGCTGATCGGGACGGTGGCCGAGTGGCGCAGTGCGGGCGACGGGGGCGCCGACATCCTCACGGTGCACGAGGGCACGCAGAACGCGGGCGCGGTGCAGCACGGGGTGGCCAGGCAGCTCGGGATCGACGCCGACCGGGTGGAGGTGATCTCCCCCTCGGTGGGCGGCGGGTTCGGGCAGAAGAACTCGCTGCAGCCCCAGACCGCGCTGGTGGCGATCGCGGCCCGCCGGGTGGGACGTCCCGTGAAGCTGGTGGTGCCGCGCACGCAGGTGTTCCACGACAGCAGCTTCCGGCCCGCCACCCGCCAGCACGTCCGGCTCGCCGCCGACGGGACCGGCCGGATGCTCGCGGCGGTGCACGAGGTGGACCAGCAGACCTCGCGCCACGACCTGTTCCCCGGGACCCACACGGAGATCACCTCCCGGCTCTACGGCATCCCGAACTACCGCGGTCTCCAGCGCCTGGTGCGCACCGACGTCCAGACGCCCGGCTACATGCGGGCGCCGTACGAGCACGCGGCCGCGTTCGCGTTCGAGTCCGCGGTGGACGAGCTCGCCGCCGCGCTCGGGCAGGACCCGGTGCAGCTTCGGTTGGCCAACGACACCGACACCGACCCCATCAGCGGCGAGCCGTTCTCCTCCCGTCACCTCGCCGAGTGCCTGCGCCGCGGCGCCGAGCGCTTCGGCTGGGCCCGTCGCACGCCGGAACCGGGCTCGATGCGTGCCGACGACGGCAGCCGGGTCGGCTGGGGCGTCGCGGTGGGGTGCTACCCGGGCATGGCCGCACCGACGGCCGCCAGGGTGTGCGCCGAGCCGAGCGGCGCGGTGCGGGTGGAGGTCGGCGCGCACGAGATGGGCCAGGGCCTGCGCACCGCGATGGTCCGGACCGTCGCTGCCGACCTCGGTATCCCGACCGGCGACGTCACCCCCGCCGTCGGCGACACCCGCGCCCTCCCGCACCACCTGACCGCGGGGTCGTGGGGTACCGCGGGGGCGCTGCCGGCGATCGCGCTCGCGCTCGCGGAGCTTCGCACCGCCCTGAAGGCTCCGGCGCAGGGTCCGGTCGACGTGGCCGCGGCTGTGGCCGCGACCGGACGTGACTCCGTGGAGGTCGAGGCCGTCTACACCGCGCCCGGCCAGCCGCCACAGGTCATCGACCGGCTACGGGCCGGCCTGCCGGCCCCGGGCGGGCCCGAGCACCCCGGCTTCGTCACGTTCAGCTGGGTGGCGCACTTCGTCGAGGTCCGCATCGAACCGACCATCCACCGGATCCGGATTCCCCGGGTGGTCAGCGTTGCCGACTGCGGCCGCGTCGCGAGCCCCACCACCGCGGCCAGCCAGCTCCGCGGCGGTGTGATCTGGGGCATCAGCGCCGCCCTGCGGGAGAGCAGCGAGGTCGATCCGCGCTTCGGCGGCTTCCTCAACGCCTCGCTCGAGGAGTACCCGATCGCCGTGAACGCCGACATCGGCGAGATCGACGTGGACTTCATCGACACGCCCGACCCGATGCTCAACAGCCTCGGGGTCAAGGGTCTCGGCGAGGTGTCCATGGTCGGTGTCGCCGGTGCCGTCGCCAACGCGGTCCACCACGCGACGGGACGCCGGTTCCGTCGCCTGCCGATCCACCTGGAGGACGTGCTCTGACCCCGTCGCCGCGCGGACCCCGTCGACCGCCGGGCGTGCGCGCGGCGCTGGTCATGGGCGTTCTGTGCCCTGGTGATCCGCCCCGTCACCTTCGTCCCGACCAAGATCGCTTCCGCCGTGCGGCCGTGCCGTCGACGGGGTCCAATTCGCCGATCGAACCGATCGGGGGGACGGATGACGGGATCAGAGGTCGCTGCGGGCAGCAACCCCGGTGGCGGCAGCAGCGGGAAGACGGCGGTCGAGGCGCGCCCGAGCTTCCACCACGAGGAGGAGGGCTACCAGAAGGGCCTCAAACCCCGGCAGCTCCAGATGATCGCGATCGGCGGGGCCATCGGCACCGGCCTGTTCCTCGGGGCGGGTGAGCGGCTCCGCGAGGCGGGCCCGGTGCTGGCCATCGTCTACGCCGTGTGCGGCCTGTTCGCGTTCCTCATCCTCCGGGCGCTCGGCGAGCTGGTGCTCCACCGTCCGTCGTCGGGCTCGTTCGTGTCGTACGCGCGGGAGTTCTTCGGCGAGAAGGCCGCGTTCGCCGCGGGCTGGATGTACTTCCTGAACTGGGCGATGACCTCGATCGTGGACGTCACGGCGGTCGCGCTGTACGTGCATTACTGGGGGATGTTCAGCGCGGTGCCGCAGTGGCTGATCGCGCTCGTCGCGCTGGTCGTGGTGCTGGGCGTCAACCTCGTGTCGGTGAAGGTCTTCGGCGAGCTGGAGTTCTGGTTCGCGCTGGTCAAGGTGGTCGCGCTGATCGCGTTCCTGGTGGTCGGCACCGTCTTCCTGGTGGGCCGGTTCCCCATCCAGGGCGCGGCGACCGGCATCGGGGTGATCAGCGACCACGGCGGCCTCATCCCCAACGGGCTGCTGCCGGCGATCGTGATCACCCAGGGTGTGGTCTTCGCCTACGCCGCGATGGAGCTCGTCGGTACGGCGGCAGGGGAGACCGCGGACCCCGAGAAGGTCATGCCGAGGGCGATCAACTCGGTGGTGCTGCGCATCGCGGTGTTCTACGTCGGTTCGGTGCTGCTGCTGTCGCTGCTGCTGCCCTTCACCTCCTACGCGGCAGGCACCAGCCCGTTCGTCACGTTCTTCGCGGCCATCGGGGTGCCGGGCGCCGGCACTTTGATGAACCTGGTGGTGCTCACCGCCGCGCTCTCCAGTCTCAACGCCGGCCTGTACTCCACCGGCCGGATCCTGCGGTCGATGGCGATGAACGGCTCCGCGCCCCGGTTCACCGCCCGGATGTCCGGCGGCGGCGTGCCCTTCGGCGGCATCGCGCTCACCGCCGTGATCACGCTGCTCGGCGTCGCGCTGAACGCGGTGGTGCCCGAGCAGGCGTTCGAGATCGTGCTGAACGTCGCGGCGCTGGGCATCCTCTCGAGCTGGGGGATGATCGTGGCCTGCCAGCTCCGGCTCGTGGCCTGGTCGAAGGCGGGGGTCGTGCGGCGGCCCTCGTTCCGGCTGCCTGGGTCGCCCTACACCGGTTACGTCACCCTGGTGTTCCTCGTCGGCGTGCTGGTGCTGATGGCGCTCGACTACCCGGTGGGGACGTTCACCGTCGGCTCGCTCGTGATCATCGTCCCGGCACTGGTGGGTGGCTGGTTCGCCGTGCGGACGAGAGTGCAGTCCGCTGCCGCCGAACGGATGGGCCACACCGGCGAGTTCCCGGTGCGGGCCAACCGGCCGCCCGCGGAGTGACCGGCGGTCCGGTGCTCGTAGGCTGCCCGCATGGCCCGTGTGCGTCCCGGGGAGGCGGCTAACCCCGCCCCGCCCACCGTGCAGCGCATCCGCATGCGCTTCGCCAAAAGGGGCAGGCTGCGCTTCCTCTCACACCGTGACGTGGCACGCAGCTTCGAACGGGCCGTGCGGCGGGCCGGGGTCCCGGTGGCGCACTCCCACGGCTTCAGCCCGCATCCGCGGCTGTCCTGGATCGGCGCGGCACCCACCGGCTCGGCGAGCGAGGCGGAGTACCTGGAGATCGGGCTGACCAGCCCGGTCGAGCCGGCCGCGCTGGTGGCCGCGCTCGACGCGGCCCTGCCCGACGGGCTCGACGTGCTCGACGCGGCGGTGGCCGACGGAGCGTCGCTGGCCGACCGGATCGACGGCAGCAACTGGCTGATCGAACTGCCCGGCGTCGGACCCGACGCACTGCGGGAGGCGCTCGCGGCGCTGCTGGCGGAGACCTCCGTGGTCGTGGAACGCGTCACGCCGTCCGGGCGGCGGCAGATCGACGTCAGGGCGGCGCTGGTGCGGGCCGACGTGGTGATCGACCACACTGCCGCATCGGTTCCGTCGGGTGGGTCACCGGCGACTCCCACCGATCGGACGCCAAACTGTGCGATAATGACGGCGGTCGTACGGCAGACGACACCCGCTGTTCGACCCGATGACGTGTTGGGTGCACTCGACGTTGTCGCAGGCCTCAGGCCGCCGGTGCCCGCGAAGGCGACCCGGATGGCGCAGGGACTGCTCGACCATCGAGGCGACTTGGCCGACCCACTCGGTTCCGACCGGGTCACAACCCGCGCCTGAACCGGCGGGTCGGCTCTCGGAGCACCGGCGCTACTGCCGGTCACGGCACGTCGTCGAGCACAGACCGCCCTCCGGGGCGGAGCGAGACCAGAGGATTGCTCGTCGCGCACCGCGCGGCGAGAACAGAACTGCACGTGTCCCCGCGCGGCGGCCTCCACACGGAGGCGCCCGGGGGCGGAGGAGCTGAATGTCGAATATCGATTCGCCTGCCGGTAGCGCCGGCGGGCCGGTCACCGTACCCGGCCTGGACGAACTGCCCGAGCGGATGCGGGTGCACGCACTGGCCAAGTTGCTCGGACGCACCAGCCGCGAGGTCATGGCCGCACTCACCGACCTGGGCGTCGAGGTGCGCAGCGCGCAGTCCAGCATCGACCGCAAGTCGGCCGAGCAGGTCGTCACCGCACTGGTGCCCGGCTCCGCCGAGCCGGCGGCCGGTGCCGTCGAGCCCGTCGTGGAGGAGCCACCCGTGGCCGCCGCCGCGGCGGAGGTCGCCGCTCCGCTCGCGCCGGTGTTCGCGCCCCCCACACCGCTGTTCCAGCCGCCGACGCGCCCCGCGCGCACCCGCCGCCGGTCGGCCGACGCCGAGGCCGCACCCGCGGCCGTCGACGTCGAGCCGGAGGCTCCTGCCGGCCCGGACACCGACACGGCGCCGGCCGCCGACACCGACACCGACACCGCCGATGAGCAGGCCGCGCCGCCCGCCGCCGACGCTGACGACTCCGACGACGACGGGGCCCGCAGGCGCAGGCGCCGTGGCCGTCGTGGCCGGGGTCGCGGACGTGGCAGCGACGGCTTCGACGACGAGAGCGGCGACGACTCCGACGACTCCGACGAGCCGGCCGGCGCCGACGCCGCCGGGGCCGAGGCCGACGAGGCCGCTGCCTCCGACGAGCCGAGCGCCGAGCAGGACGACGACGGCGACCGTGAGGGCGATGACGAGGCAGGCGGCTCGCGCCGTCGCCGCCGTCGCCGTCGCCGCCGTGGGGCGGGCGACGACAGCGCCGACACGCCCGACGAGCCCGACGCGCCCAACACCGTCGTCCGGGTGCGGCAGCCGCGCGAGCAGCGCACCGACGACAGCGACGGCGACGGCGTGCAGAGCGTGCGCGGTTCGACCCGTCTCGAGGCCAAGCGCCAGCGCCGTCGCGACGGCCGCGACGCGGGGCGCCGCCGCGTCCCGATCCTGTCGGAGGCCGAGTTCCTGGCCCGCCGCGAGTCCGTCGACCGGGCCATGGTGGTGCGGGAGCACAGCAACCGCGTCGAGATCGCGGTGCTCGAGGACGACATCCTCGTCGAGCACTTCGTCACCGACCAGGGCGGCACCGGCCCGTCGATGGTCGGCAACATCTACCTCGGGCGCGTCCAGAACGTGCTGCCGAGCATGGAAGCCGCGTTCGTCGACATCGGTCGCGGTCGCAACGCCGTGCTGTACGCAGGCGAGGTCGACTGGGACGCCGCCGGTCTCGGGGGCAAGGCCCGCCGGATCGAGCAGGCGCTCTCCAGCGGCGACAGCGTGCTCGTGCAGGTCACCAAGGACCCGATCGGCCACAAGGGCGCCCGGCTCACCACGCAGATCAGCCTGGCCGGCCGCTTCCTCGTCTACGTGCCGTCCGGTGGCGCCGCCGGCATCAGCCGCAAGCTGCCCGACGTGGAGCGCAAGCGGCTCAAGGACATGCTCAAGGAGATCGTCCCCAGCGAGGCCGGCGTGATCATCCGCACGGCGTCCGAAGGCGTCAGCCACGACGCGCTGGAGCGTGACGTCCGCCGCCTGCAGGCGCAGTGGGAGGTCGTGAAGACCAGGGCCGAGCAGACCGGCCCCAACAAGCCCAAGGCGCCGGTGCTGCTCTACGAGGAGCCCGACCTGCTCCTCAAGGTCGTGCGCGACCAGTTCAACGAGGACTTCTCCCGGCTCATCGTCGAGGGCGACGACGCGTGGGACACGCTCCAGAACTACGTCGGGCACGTCGCACCCGAGCTCGCCGACCGCCTGCACCGCCACGTCGGCCCGTCCGACGTCTTCGAGGAGTACCGCATCGACGAGCAGCTGCTCAAGGCGCTCGACCGCAAGGTCTGGCTGCCGTCGGGCGGCACGCTGGTGATCGACCGCACCGAGGCGATGACGGTCATCGACGTCAACACCGGCAAGTTCACCGGCTCCGGCGGCAACCTCGAGGAGACCGTCACCCGCAACAACCTGGAGGCGTCCGAGGAGGTCGTCCGCCAGCTGCGGCTGCGTGACATCGGCGGCATCATCGTCATCGACTTCATCGACATGGTGCTCGAGGCCAACCGCGACCTGGTGCTGCGGCGGCTCACCGAGTGCCTGGCCCGCGACCGCACCCGCCACCAGGTGGCCGAGGTCACCTCGCTCGGCCTCGTGCAGATGACCCGCAAGCGGGTCGGCGGCGGACTGCTGGAGCACTTCTCCACGCCGTGCGAGCACTGCCGCGGCCGCGGTGTGCTCATCAGCACCGAGCCGCTCACCGAGAAGGCCGACTCCGCCCGCACCGAGCGCAGCGACCGCTCCGACCGCGGCGCCGACCGCGACCGCGAGGTCTCCGGCCGCCGGTCGCGTGGCCGCAACCGGCGCGGTGACGGCGACGAGCGCGGTGGCCAGCAGAACGGCGCCCACCAGGGCGGCCAGCACAACGGCGTCACCGTCGACGCGGTGTCCGCGCCCGACACGCCCGACACGTCCGACGCCGCGATCGACGTCGGCGCTCCGGCGCCGGTGGCGGAGGAGCCCGCGGTGGCCGAGCCCGCGGTGGCCGAGCCCTCGGTCGTGGTGGAGGCCCCGGTCGTGGCCGACGTGCCGGTCGCCGAGGCGGCCGACGCACCCGTGGTCGACGCGCCCGCGGTCGAGGATCCGCAGGTCGTCGAGGCGCCCGCACCCACAGGTCGCCGCTCCGGCAGCCGCCGGGTCGTGCGCCGGGGCGTGGTCGAGACCTCACCCAGCGCCGGTCCGGTCGACGTCGCCGCCGACGCGGTCGAGGAGGTCGTCGTCGAACGATCGCTCGCGGAGCAGGCCACGCCGCCGGCTCCCGCCGAGTCGGGGGAGGCAGCCGACTCCGCGGCGGCCGCCCCTTCCACCGGGGCGTCCGAGGCGAACGGGCAGTCCCGGCCCCGCCAGCGGCGCGGCCGCGTCACCCGCACGGCCGGTGCGCCTGCCGCGGCCTCGGGGGACGCACCGGTGGCGGCCGTCGTCACGGTGCCGGCCTCACCGGCAGCGGCGAGCGAGCCCGCCACACCCGTCGCGGCGCCGCCTCAGCCCGAGCCCACCGGGGCCACGCGGCCCCGGCGCACGCGCCGGGCGGCATCCCGTCCGGCCGGGCCTCCGGCCACCGGCGACAGCGGGGGAGACCCGGTTTGACCCTTGCCAAAACCCTTCCGTACCCTGGGACCCCTGCGCCGCGCTCTGTTCATCGGTTGCCGCGGCCCGCGCAGAGCTACAGAAGAGGACAGAGTTCTGTGCTTCGTCCCCCGAGCTAGGAGCAGTGCGTCGATGTACGCGATCGTCAAGACCGGCGGTAAGCAGTACAAGGTGGCCGTCGACGACGTGCTCACCGTTGAGAAGATCAAGGGTGAGCCCGGCGCGGAGGTCACCCTCCCGGCCCTGCTCCTGGTGGACGGCGACGACGTCACCACCGACGCCGAGGCGCTCGCTGCTGCGTCGGTCACCGCCACGGTCGTCGAGCACACCAAGGGCCCGAAGATCCGCATCCACAAGTTCAAGAACAAGACCGGGTACCACAAGCGTCAGGGGCATCGTCAGCCCCTGACGAAGGTCCAGGTCACCGGCATCGCGAAGTAGGGAGACGCAGCCATGGCACACAAGAAGGGTGCGTCCAGCTCGCGCAACGGGCGCGACTCCAACGCACAGCGCCTCGGCGTGAAGCGCTTCGGCGGCCAGGTCGTGGGTGCGGGCGAGATCATCGTCCGCCAGCGCGGCACCAAGTTCCACCCGGGCACGGGCGTCGGCCGCGGCGGCGACGACACGCTGTTCGCGCTCGTCGACGGAGCTGTCGAGTTCGGCTACACCCGCGGGCGCAAGGTCATCAACATCGTTCCGGCCTCCGTCTGAGGTCGGCACCACCCAGTTCTGCACAACGGCGGGCCGCCCTCGGGGTGGCCCGCCGTTGTCGTGTATGAGGAGAAGTCGATGTCGAAGTTCGTGGACCGCGTGGTGCTGCACGCCACCGCGGGGGCGGGCGGCAACGGCTGCGCCTCCGTGCACCGCGAGAAGTTCAAGCCGCTCGGCGGCCCTGACGGCGGCAACGGCGGGCGGGGCGGCTCGATCGTGCTCGTCGTCGACCCCGGAGTGCACACCCTGCTCGACTTCCACCACCGGCCGCACGCCATGGCCGGCAACGGGAAGCAGGGCCAGGGCGGGTTCCGAGCCGGGGCCAACGCAGAGGACCTGGAGCTGCGGGTCCCCGACGGCACGGTGATCTTCGACGGCAACGGCGAGATCATCGCCGACCTCGTGGGGACCGACACCCGCTTCGTCGCCGCCGAGGGCGGCCGTGGCGGGCTGGGCAACGCCGCGCTCGCCTCCGCTGCCCGCAAGGCGCCGGGGTTCGCGCTGCTCGGCGAGCCGGGTGAGAGCCGCGACCTCGTGCTTGAGCTGCGCTCGATGGCCGACGTCGGCCTCGTCGGGTTCCCCTCGGCCGGCAAGTCCTCGCTGGTCGCCGCGCTCTCCGCGGCGCGCCCGAAGATCGCCGACTACCCGTTCACCACGCTCGTGCCGCAGCTCGGGGTGGTCACCGCGGGCGAGGAGATCTTCACCGTGGCCGACGTGCCCGGACTCATCCCGGGGGCGTCCGAGGGCCGCGGCCTGGGGCTCGACTTCCTGCGCCACATCGAGCGCTGCTCGGTGCTCGTGCACGTCGTCGACTGCGCCACGTTCGAGCCCGGCCGCGATCCCGTCGCCGACGTCCAGGCGCTGGAGGACGAGCTCGCCCAGTACACCCCGGCGCTCGGCGGCGAGCTGGCCGACCGGCCGCGGCTCATCGCCCTGAACAAGATCGACGTCCCCGACGCCCAGGACATGTCCGAGATCGTCGCCGCCGAGCTCACCGAGCGCTTCGGCTGGCCGGTCTACGCGATCTCGGCCGTGAGCCGGGCCGGGCTGCGCGAGCTGACGTTCGCCATGGCCGAGCAGGTACGGGCCTACCGTGCGGCGCAGCCGATTCTCGAACCCACCCGCATCGTGCTGCGGCCGCAGGCCGTCGACGACGCCGGGTTCACGGTCGAGGCCGACCGCGAGCTCCCCGGTGGGTTCGTCGTGCTCGGGGCGCGTCCCGAGCGGTGGATCCGGCAGACGTCGTTCGACAACGACGAGGCCGTCGGGTACCTGGCCGACCGGCTCGCCCGGCTCGGCGTGGAGGACGCGCTGGCCAAGGCAGGCGCGAAGCCGGGCTGCCCGGTGACGATCGGTGACGTCACGTTCGACTGGGAGCCGAGCACCCCCGCGGGTGTCGCCGTGCTGATGTCCGGGCGTGGCACCGACCGGCGCCTGGAGCGGGACGACCGCATCGGCGCGGCCGAACGCAAGGCCGCGCGCATCGAACGGCGCAAGCCGCGCACCGACGCCGAGCTGTTCGAGGCGGAGCAGGCCGCCGAGCCGGCCCCGCCGGTCTGGGACGACGCGGTGTGGGACGAGTCCGTGAGCTCCGGGGAACGGCCCCGGACCGGGCCGTGACCGCCAGGGGGCAGCTCGCCGCGGCGCGCCGGATCGTCGTCAAGGTCGGGTCGTCCTCGCTCACCAGTCTCGACGGCGGGCTGGACCCCCTGCGGCTCGACGCGCTGGTCGACGCGCTCGCTGCCCGCCGCGCGGCGGGCAGCCAGGTGGTGCTGGTGTCGTCCGGGGCGATCGCGGCCGGGCTGGCCCCGCTCGGGCTGTCCCGCCGCCCCCGCGACCTCGCCACCCAGCAGGCCGCGGCGGCCGTCGGGCAACTGCTCCTCGCGCAGGCCTATGCCGCATCGTTCGCGCGGCACGAGCAGGCGATCGGGCAGGTGCTGCTCACCGCCGACGACATGATCCGCCGGGCCAACTACCGCAACGCCCAGCGCACGCTCGAACGCCTGCTCGGCCTCGGGGTGCTCCCGGTGGTGAACGAGAACGACACCGTCGCCACCGACGAGATCCGGGTCGGCGACAACGACCGGCTGGCCGCTCTCGTGGCCCACCTCATCGGCGCCGACGGCTTGGTGCTGCTGTCCGACGTCGACGGGCTCTACGACGGTGACCCGCGCCTGCCCGGCTCGACGCTGCTCAGCGAGGTGGATGCGCCGTCCGACCTGGAAACCGTGCAGATCGCGCGCCCCGGCCAGGGCAGCCTCGGCCGCGGCGGCATGGCCACCAAGATCACGGCGGCCGCGATGGCCGCCGCCGCGGGCATCCCGGTGCTGCTCGCGGCGTCGGAGGACGTCACCTCCGCACTCGACGCGTCGGAGGTGGGTCCCAAGGTGGGCACCGCCTTCCAGCCCTCCGGACGGCGGATGTCGGCCCGCCGGTTCTGGCTGCGCCACGCCGCGGACGTGCGCGGCTCGCTCGACCTCGACGCGGGCGCCGTGGCCGCGGTGATCGGCCGCAGGCGCTCCCTGCTCGCCGCCGGCATCCACGGCATCTCCGGCGACTTCGTGGCGGGCGACGTGGTCGACCTCGTGGGGCCGCACGGCGTCGTCGTCGCTCGCGGGGTGGTGGGCTTCGACGCCACCGAACTGCCGGCCCTGATCGGCCGCCGCTCCCGCGACCTCGCCCCCGAGCAGCGCCGCGAGGTCGTCCACGCCGACGACCTGGTCCCCCTGACCTGACCCCCGCCCCCCACCCCGCGAGTCGCCCGTTCCGCGTGCGCGAGTCGCCCGTTCCCGTCCCGCGAGTCGCCCGTTTCGCGTCCGCGAGTCGCCCGTTCCGGTTCCTGAGCCGTCCTCCACGCGCGTGTGACGGGCTCGTTCCAGGTTGTCGCCGCCCGGCGCCGCGACGAGACTCGGTGTGGTGGTTGCCGCCGATCGAGCCCGCTCCCGGATGGTCGACGCCCTCCGTGACGCCGGGCGAATCCGTTCACCGGCGGTGGAGGACGCGTTCTGTGCCGTGCCGCGCCACCTCTTCCTGCCCGGGCTCTCGATCGAGGACAGCTACGCCGATGAGGCGGTCGCGGTCCAGTTCGCCGAGGGCGTGGCCACCAGTTCGGCGTCGCAGCCGTCGATGATGGCGATCATGCTGGAGCAGCTCGACCTGCGGCCGGGACACCGGGTACTCGAGATAGGGGCGGGCACCGGCTACAACGCGGCGCTGATGACGCGGATCGTCGGCCCGACCGGCGCGGTGACCGCCGTGGACATCGACGAGGACCTCATCGCGAGGGCCGCCGTCCACCTGGCCGATGCCGGGGTCACGGACGTGGCGCTCGTGGCGGCGGACGGCGCGCTCGGGTACCCACCGCTGGCGCCCTACGACCGGGTCGTGCTGACCGTGGGCAGCAGCGACATCCGCCCCGAGTGGGTGGCCCAGCTCGCGCCGGGTGGGCGCCTGCTGCTGCCGCTCGCGGTGCGCGGCAGCCAGCTCTCCACGGCTCTCGACCTCGGCCCCGACGGGGTGCTGCGCAGCGACTCGGTGCGCAGCTGTGCGTTCATCCGGCTGCGCGGCCTCGGGGCGAGCACCGACGTCGCGTCCCGGCTGGACGGTTTCGGACTGATGCTGCAGGTGGCCGAGGACGGCCCCGGACCGGACGCGGCCGAGGTGGCCGTGGCCCTCGCCGACCCGGGCGGGCTGCTCCCGGTGCCGGTGCGGCTGGGCTCTGCTGACGTGTGGGACGGGTTCGGTCTCTGGCTGGCCCTCACCGAGCTCGGGACGTGCCGCCTGCTGGCGTCGGACGCGGAGCCGGGCCTGCCCGACGACCTGCTACCGCTGGGGCCCGGACGGGGCACCATCGCGCTGGCCACGGTCCGGGGCGAGCGTCCGTCGGGTCTGGCGATGGTGGTGGCCGGTTCGGGCCGTGCCGAGGGCGGCAGGGCCGCGCCCGTGGGGGTGCGGGTGTACGGGGCTGCGGGCCCCGCGCTCGGTGTACGGCTGCTCACCGCGCTCGAACGGTGGCTGACGGCCGGCCGGCCGGGTGCGGCGGAGTGGCGGATGGCGGCGGTGCCTGCAGGGGCGCTCCCCGAGCCGCTGCCGCCCGGGGTGGGCGTGGTCCGCAAGCAGCACTGCTGCCTGCTCCTGGACATGCCAGGGCTGCCGACGAAGTGACGAGCTGAGCTGAGGCGCGCTCAGCCGGCCAGCGCCAGTGCGAACGGCAGCACCGCGGTGGCCCCGGCCTGTCGCAGCAGCCGCGCGGCCACGGTGGCCGTCCACCCGCTGTCGATCAGGTCGTCGACGAGGAGGAGAGGGCCGCCGGGCGGCGCGAACGTGGGCGGGTCGAACGCTCCCCACACCGCCGCGAGGCGCTGGGCGCTGTTGTCGTGCGCCGCGGGGCGTGGCCCCGCAGGGACGAGCGTGCCCAGCAACGGCAGGCGACCGATCTCGGCGATCCGGCGGGCCAGGTGGTCGAGCTGGTGGGGCCGGGTGCGGGAGCCGATGCCGACCACACCGACGGGGCGCTCCTCCCAGCCCCAGCCGGCCAGCACCCGGACGCACGCGTCGAGCACGTCGGCCGGGATCGGGGCATCGGGGCCCGCCACCAGCTCGCGCAGCCGGGTGCCCCATCCGATGTCGGACAACCGCCCGATCACCCGCCCGACGTCGGCGAGCTCTCCCGCGGCGATCCGGCCGGACACCGGCACACCGAGCTCGGCCATGCCGCTCGGCCACTGCTTGCGGGGCGGTACCTCGACCCCGGGACGGGTGATCCGCTCCTCGGCCGCCGTGGCGACCCCGGCGTCGACGTCGGTGGTCCACACCTGCCCCGCGCAGTTGTCGCACCGCCCGCACGGCTGCGCGTCGGGGTCGTCGAGCTGGCGGCGCAGGAACACCAGCCGGCACTCGGCCGTCTCGAGGTACTGCAGCATCGCCTGCTGCTCGGCGTGACGGGCCTCCGCGATGCGGCGGTGGCGTTCCTCGTCGTAGACCCAGTCCTGCCCGGTGGCGACCCACCCGCCCTTGACGCGCCGGGCGGCACCGTCGCTGTCGAGCACCTTCAGCAGCATCTCCAGCCGGGTGCGCGAGAGGTCGACGCGCGTCTCGATCGCGGCGGTGGAGAGCGGTTCGGGGCCGAGCACCCGCAGCGTCTGGCGGACCAGCGGCTCCGGAGGGAAGGCGAGCGAGGCGAAGTAGGCCCAGATGTCGCGGTCCTCCCGGCCGGGCAGCAGCACCACCTCGGCCCGCTCGACGGCGCGCCCGGCGCGGCCGATCTGCTGGTAGTAGGCCACCGGCGAGGCGGGAGCGCCCAGGTGCACCACAAACCCGAGGTCGGGCTTGTCGAACCCCATCCCCAGCGCGCTCGTGGCGACCAGCGCCTTGACCCGGTTGGCCAGGAGGTCGGCCTCGGCCGCCAGCCGCTCCGCCGGATCGGTCTTGCCCGTGTAGGACGAGACCGGGACGCCCCGCTCGCGCAGGAACTCGGCGATCTCCTCGGCCGCGGCGATCGTGAGCGTGTAGATGATGCCGGCGCCGGGGAGGGCGTCGAGCTGCGCGGCGAGCCAGCCCAGCCGCTGGGCGGGCGTGGCCAGCGTGACGACGGACAGCCGGAGGCTCTCGCGGTCGAGCGAGCCGCGCAGGACCAGGGGCTCGCCCGAGGCGAGGCCCAGCTGCTCGGTGACGTCGACGACGACGCGGTCGTTGGCCGTGGCGGTGGTGGCCAGCACCGGGATGCCGCCGGGCAGGTCGGCGATGAGCGCCCGCAGGCGGCGGTAGTCGGGCCGGAAGTCGTGGCCCCAGTCGGACACGCAGTGGGCCTCGTCGACCACCAGCATCCCGGCGCTCGCGGTGAGCCGGGGCAGGACGCGGTCGCGGAAGTCGGGGTTGTTGAGGCGTTCGGGACTCACCAGCAGGACGTCCACCTCGCCGGCGTCGACAGCGGCGTAGGTGCGCTCCCAGTCGGCGGTGTTGGCCGAGTTGACCGTGACGGCGTGGATGCCGGCGCGCGCGGCGGCATCGATCTGGTTGCGCATCAGCGCCAGCAGCGGCGAGACGATGACGGTGGGCCCGGCGCCGTCGGCCCGCAGCAACGCGGTGGCCACGAAGTACACGGCGGACTTGCCCCACCCCGTGCGCTGCACCACCAGCGCGCGCCTGCGCTGCGCGACCAGCGCCTCGATGGCCGTCCACTGGTCGTCGCGCAGCCGGGCGGACGGACCGGCCAGGGTGGCCAGCACGGCCTCGGCACGGGCCCGGAGACCCGGCGGCGCCGCTGCGGGCTCCGCCGATGCTGCCTGGGGGGTTGTCGTCACCTGCCCCATGGTGGACGACAGCACCGACAGCCGGGCGGGCGGCCGCCGACGCCACCCGGCCGGGGCACCCGCGGCGTCGCGACCCGAGACCCTCAGTCGCGTGGCTGCACGGGCGCCCAACCGGTCATGTCCAGCACGAAGCGGTAGCGCACGTCGTTCGCACGCAGCCGCTTCACGGCGATCTCGACCTGGTCCGCCGGCAGCACCTCGACGTCGGCCGTGACGCGGTGCTCGGCCGCGAAGTCCAGCAACTCCTGCGTGGAACGGAGGCCGCCGCTACCGGCCGAGGCCAGCGACTTGCGCCCCACCAGCAGGCTCATCGCGTCCACGTGCCAGCCCTCTTCCGGGATGCCCAGCACACAGAGGGTGCCGTCCATCGCCAGCGCCCGCAGGTACGGGGCGGGGTCGTGGGCGGCGGATGCCGTGTCGAGGATGACGTCGTAGCGTCCGGCCACCGCGGCCATCGCCGCCTCGTCGCGGGACAGCACGACGTCGTCGACGCCCAGGGCACGGGCGGCCTCCTCCTTCCCCGGCGAGGTGGTGAACACCGTGACGCGCGCGCCCAGCGCCCTGGCGAGCTTCACGGCCAGGTGGCCGAGGCCACCGAGCCCGACGATCCCCACGTCCTTCCCCGGCCCGACGGCCCACCGGCGCAGCGGTTCCCACACCGTCACCCCGGCGCACATCAGGGGCGCGACGCCTGCCGGGTCGAGCTCCGGCGGGAGGTGATGGACGAACTTGTCCCGCGCGACGTACTCGCTCGCGTAGGCGCCCTGGGTCGGCGTCCCGTCGACGCGGTCGACGCCGCCGTACGTGGTGGTGGGGAACGCCTCGCAGTAGTTCTCCTGGCCGGCGCGACAGGCGCGGCAGGTTCCGCAGGAGTCCACGATGTTGCCCACGGCCACCAGATCGCCGACCGCGAAGCGGCTGACCTCGGATCCGACCGCGCCGACCCGGCCGACGAACTCGTGACCGGGGACGAGCGGCCGTGGGCCACCGGCGTCGATGGCGTGGAGATCGCTGTGGCACACCCCGCAGTACGTCACCTCGATCGCGACGTCGTCCGCTCGCAGGTCGCGACGGGTGAACCGCCACGGCTGCAACGGCGTTCCGGGCTCCAGCGACGCGAACCCCTGTACCTGGCGCATGTGCGTGTTCCCTACTCGGCAGAAGAAACAAACTGGTTGGTTGCTTCGACCGTACGGCCATCGGCTCCCGTAAGCAACTAACTGGTTTGTCCCCTCGCTCGCTAGGCTGGCCCCCATGCGAGACGGACAGGCCACCAGGCGCCGGTTGCTCGACGCGGCCACCGCGGAGTTCGCCACTCACGGGATCGCCGGCGCCCGGGTGGACCGGATCGCCGCTGAAGCGCAGGCGAACAAGGCGCAGATGTACGCCTACTTCGGCAGCAAGGAGGGGCTCTTCGACGCCGTGATCGAGGAGCACCTCGACCTGCTCGTCGCCACCGTCCCCAGCGACGGCAACGATCTGCCCGGCTACGCGGTGGGCCTCTACGACTTCTACCTCGAGCGGCCGGAACTGGTGCGCCTCGCCACGTGGGCCCGGCTGGAGCGCACGCCCCGCGGTGCCCTCTTCACCTCCCTGGAGGAGGCCGAGGCGGACAAGGTCGGCGCCGTGGCCCGGGCGCAGCAGGCGGGCTCCGTCACCGCGTCGGTCGACGCGGCCGAGATCCACCGGCTCGTCGTCGCCCTCTCCGTCACCTGGGGACCCGCCAGCCTCACCTACACCGCCGACCGGAGCGAGGACGAGGCCGTCCACGAGCAGCGCCGTCGCATCCTGGCCGAGACCGTACGGCGGGCCTTCGCGCCCTGACTCGCGCCCACTCGCGGGCGCCGCCGCGATCTTGTGCGCGGCGCGACCTGCGCTGGGCGAAGCGATGTTCTGCAAGGCAGGATGAGGTCGATGAGTGCTCCCCAGTCCCCGCTGTTCGGCTCGGTCGCGGACGTGGCCGAGCGGCTGGCAGGCGTCGGTTACCTCGCCTCCACGGCCGTCGCCACCACCGTGTACCTGGCCGACCGGCTGGGCAAGCCGCTGCTCGTGGAGGGGCCGGCGGGCGTCGGGAAGACCGAGCTGGCCAAGTCCGTGGCCGCGGCTACCGGCGCGGGCCTCGTGCGGCTGCAGTGCTACGAGGGCATCGACGAGGCCCGTGCGCTCTACGAGTGGAACCACGCCAAGCAGTTGCTGCGCATCACCGCCGGTCAGGGGCGGGAGTCCTGGGACGACACCCGCGACGACGTCTTCTCCGAGGAGTTCCTGCTCCCGCGCCCGCTGCTCACCGCGATCCGGCGCACCGAGCCCACCGTGCTGCTCGTCGACGAGATGGACAAGGCCGACGTCGAGGTGGAGGGCCTGCTGCTGGAGGTGCTCTCCGACTTCCAGGTCACGGTCCCCGAGATGGGCACCATCACCGCGTCCCGGCGGCCGTTCGCGCTGCTCACCTCCAACTCCACGCGTGAGCTCTCCGAGGCGCTGAAGCGCCGCTGCCTCTTCCTGTACCTCGACTTCCCCGACGCCGACCTGGAACGGCGCATCGTGCTCAGCCGTGTCCCGGAGCTCGCCGAGTCGCTGGTGGACGCCCTGGTGCGCACCGTCCGCGTGCTGCGCGGGCTGGAGCTGCGCAAGGCCCCCTCGGTGGCGGAGACGATCGACTGGGGCCGCACCCTGCTCGCGCTGGGGCTCGACACCCTCGACGACGACACCGTGCGCGCCACGCTCGGCGTGGTGCTGAAACACCAGTCCGACGCGGTGAAGGCCGCTGCGGAGCTGCGCTTGAACTGATCGGCGGTAATCATGGGGTGGTGGACACCGCGGTGAGCATCGGCTCGGAGCACGGCCTGCCCGGGCACCTCGTCGAGTTCGTCACCGCGCTGCGCCGCCACGGCGTGTCCGTCGGGCCGGGGGAGACCGTGGACGCCGCACGCGTGCTCGGTGTTCTCGACCTGATCCACCGAGAGCACGTCCGGGAAGGGCTCGCCGCCGCGCTGCTGCGCCGCTCCGGTCAGCGACAGGTGTTCGACACGCTCTTCGAGCTGTACTTCCCGGCGGCGCTGGGGGTGGGGTCCGCGGAGGTCGAGGTCCCCCGCGTGGATGACACCGCCGACGGACCGGTGGACGTCGACGCGCTGCGGGACATCCTCGCCGACCTGCTGCGCGACGGCGACACCGCGGCGCTCGCCGAGCTGGCGCGCGCCGTGGTCGACGCGCTCGGGCGCTCGGGCGCGTCCGGCACCGGAGTGCGGGGGGCGGGCGGCCAGCCCAGCTGGTCGGCCTACCAGGCGCTGCGGGTGCTCTCACCCGAGACGCTGCTGGCCCGGATCCTGGACGAGCTGAGGGCGCGCGGCACCGAGGGGGACGCGTTCTCCGACGAGGTGCGGCGCCGCGAGATCCGCGACCGCATCGCCGCGTTCCGGAAGATGGTCACCGACGAGGTGCGGCGGCGGACCGCCGAGCAGCGCGGACGTGACCAGGTGGCGAAGACGGCCGTGCCGAAGCAGGCCGAGCAGGTGGAGTTCCTCTCCGCCCACGCCGAGCAGCTCGCGCAGCTTCGCCGCACCGTGCACCCGCTCGCCCGCAGGCTCGCGTCCCGGCTGGCCGTGCGCCGCAAGCACGCCAGGCGCGGCACGCTCGACATGCGCCGGACGCTGCGCCGCTCGATGTCCACCGGCGGCGTGCCGATGCGCCCGGCCTATCGCAAGCGCCGTCCGGGTCGCCCGGAGCTGGTGGTGCTCTGTGACGTCTCCGGTTCGGTGGCCGGGTTCAGCCACTTCACGCTGCTGCTGGTGCAGGCCCTGCGCGAGCAGTTCAGCAAGGTGCGGGTGTTCGCGTTCGTCGAGCGTGCCGATGAGGTGACCCACTTGTTCGACCCCGGGGCGGAGCTGTCCGGGGTGATGCAGCGGGTGCTGCGGGAGGCCGACCTCGTCGCATTCGACGGCCACAGCGACTACGGCGGCTCCTTCGGCAGCTTCGCCGAGCACTGGGGCGACGCGGTGACGTCGAAGACCTCGCTGCTGGTGCTCGGGGACGCGCGCACCAACTACCGCGACCCCAACCTCGCCGTGCTCGGACGACTGGTGGGCCGGGCGCGGCATGCGCACTGGCTCAACCCGGAGCCGCGCCGCCAGTGGGGCGCCGGCGACTCCGCCGCTCTGCGCTACGCGGACGTGCTGCCGATGCACGAGTGCCGCACGGCCGCGCAGCTCGCCGATGTGGTGGAGGGCCTGCTCCCGGTCTGACCCGACCGGGAGCGTTGGTAGCACATGAGTACCAAGCGGATCCAGCACTTGACTCTGCGTGACAAAGATCGCATTCTCCTCCATCGGAGTGACCCCCACAACAGGGGTCACCGTGACGAAACGTGGAGCGCCATACATGACCGCAGCCACGCGACCCCGTCGATCACGGGTCGTCGCCGCATCCACAGCCGGGCTCCTCGCCCTCGCCGGCTCCGTGCTCACCGCCGCGCCGGCGTCCGCGGCACCGGCCGGATGCGACAACCGCACCAACGACTCCGTGGAGAAGCTCCTCGAGTGCGTCACCGTGGAGGGTGTGCGTGCCCACCTGCAGGCGTTCCAGGACATCGCCGACGCCCACGACGGCACCCGTGCCTCCGGCACCGACGGCTATGACGCGTCGGTGCAGTACGTGGCCGACCAGGCGCGCGAGGCCGGGCTGACCGTCACCACCCAGGACTTCGAGTTCCCCTTCTTCCAGCTCAACAGCGCCGCGTTCGCGCAGACCGCGCCCGCGGAGGCCGCCTACGCCGAGGGCACCGACTTCACCACGATGACGTTCTCCGGCAGCGGCGACGTGACCGGCACCGCGGTGCCGGTGGACCTGTTGCTGCCCTCGGTCGGCGGCTCCACGAGCGGCTGTGAGGCGGCCGACTTCGCCGGGTTCCCCGCCGGCGGGATCGCGTTGCTCCAGCGCGGGACGTGCGACTTCGGTGTGAAGGCCACCAACGCCGCGGCGGCAGGCGCGGCGGGCGCGGTGATCATGAACGAAGGCAACGCCCCCGACCGCACCGAGGTCCTCGAGGGCACGCTCGGGGCGCCGCTCGCCATCCCGGTGGTGGGCACGACGTTCGCGCTCGGTGAGTCGCTGCAGAACGCCACGGTGAACCTGCAGGTGGACGCGATCAGCGAGAACCGCACCACCACCAACGTGTTCGCCGAGACCGCCAAGGGCGGCGGCGACACCGTGCTGATGGTCGGCGCACACCTCGACTCGGTGCCGGAAGGCCCGGGGATCAACGACAACGGCAGCGGCAGCGCCTCGATCCTCGAGGTGGCCACCCTCATGGGGAAGGCCAAGCCGACCGCCACCGTGCGGTTCGCCTGGTGGGGAGCCGAGGAGCTCGGACTGCTCGGGTCGGAGCACTACGTGGCGTCGCTGCCGCAGCCCGAGCGGGCCCGGATCGCGGGCTACCTGAACTTCGACATGGTGGGCTCGCCCAACTTCGTACGCTTCGTCTACGACGGCGACAACTCCGACGCCGTGGGCGCGGGCCCCGGACCGGCCGGATCCGCGGCGATCGAGGACGTGTTCGAGAAGTTCTTCGCCGACCGCGGCCTCGCCAGCGAGGGCACCGACTTCGACGGGCGCTCGGACTACGGGCCGTTCATCGCCGCCGGGATCCCCGCAGGCGGGCTGTTCACCGGTGCGGAGGGCCTGAAGACCCCGGAGCAGGCGGCCACCTACGGCGGCACGGCCGGGGCGGCGTACGACCCCTGCTACCACCAGGCCTGCGACACCATCGCCAACATCAACGACACCGCGCTGGACGAGCACGCCGACGCCATCGCGTACTCGACCTTCACGCTGGCGTCCGACCCGGCGCTGATCACGGGCGCCGCGCCCGCGGCGCCGAGCGGGCCGACCGGCGCGACCGTGGGCGGTGGCGGGCTGGCTCACGACCACGGAGGGCTCCGCTCCTGACGATCCCGCACTGACGATCCCCTGCTGATCGAGATCCCCGCGTCGCCGGCACGCCCCTGCGTGCCGGCGACGCGGCGTCATGGGGCATCAGGTCACCGGCGTCAGTCGGTGCCGGTGCGCAGCGCGAACCGCTCGGCAACCGCCAGGTCGCCGGTGACCTCCAGGGCGCCGGCCGGACGGCGTCGGTAGAGGTAGAGCAGCAGGTCGGAGGCGGTTGCCCGGACCACGGCGTCCGCGCCTCCGCCGTCGGTGTCCGCGCCGCCCAGCCGTTGCCAGCGCGCTGCACCCTCGTGGTCCTCCCCGGCCTGCCACCGGAACCCGGTGTCGACCGCGACCAGGTGCAGCGTGCCGCCGACGGGCGCCGCGTCGTCGGCCCGGAACGGCGTGCTGACCTCGAGGAACTCCTCCACGGCATCGGTGGCCGCCGCGGCGTCGAGAGGGCTCTCCCGGCCGGTGGCCCGTTCGGCGTCCCACCGGTGGACGGCGGCCTCCTGCACCTGATGGCGCACCACGAACCCCGCGTCGCGCCGGGCGGCCCAGGTGTAGACCGGCTCCCCTGGCTCGGCGCCGCGCAGTGACTCGACGAGCCCGGCGACGCCGGCCCGCAGTCCCGGGACCAGCCCGTCGTCCTCCGGGCGCACCGGGTCGGGCACCGTGGCCGGATCCTGCACGCGGCCGGCGACGATCGCCCCCCAGAAGTGCTGCACCTCGAGCAGGTGCCAGACCAGGTCGGCAACCGACCAGTCCGGACAGCCCGGCACGGGGGAGGCGAGGTGCCCCTCTGCGGCGTCGGCGAGGGCGAGGGTGTCGGCCTCGATGTGGCGGAACGGATCGAACTCGGTGGCGAGCCCGTAGGCGGCGCGATGGCCGGTGATCGTCACGAGCGGGACCGTAACCGCAGGGTCCGACAACCTCGGGAGGGCTTCAACAGTCTGTTGACCTCTTCAACGGGCAGTTGTACCGTCTGCCTCCATCGCGCCCGCTCCCCAGCTCGTGGAGGTACCCGTGTCCGTCCTGCAGCAGAGCTCCACGGGCCGAACGCGGCCTGGCGGCTGGCGACTCGCCGCGATCGCCGGGCTCATGACCATCGCCGTCGCCGCGTGCGGGGGTGGCACGGACGACGGGGCGGGCGCGCCGGCAGCCGCTCCCGCGGGGGGTGGCGCCGTCCCCGACACGTCCTCGGTGCTGGCGGGGGTCCAGAAGGACGCGCAGCTCGCCGCCACCTTGCCGCCCGCGATCGCGCAGGCGGGCAAGCTGACGATCGGCTCGAACCTCCAGTCGGCGCCCAACAACTTCTACGCGGCCGACGGCACCACCCCCATCGGTTACGAGGTCGATCTCGCGAAGGCCGTCGCGGCGAAGCTGGGGGTCACCGTCGCCTACCAGGACATGGCGTTCGGCTCCCTCATCACGAGCCTCCAGTCCGGCCGGGTGGACCTCACGATGGCCGCGATGAACGACACCGCCGAGCGTCAGAAGCAGATCGACTTCGTGGACTACTTCACGTCGGGCATCACGATCATGGTCAAGAAGGGCAACCCGGACGGCGTCACGGGCCCGGACACCCTGTGCGGCAAGGCCGTCGCGGTGGTGCAGGGCACGAGCCACCAGGAGTTCGCCACCGAGCAGAGTGCGAAGTGCGTCCAGGCCGGCACGGGGCCGATCACGATCACCGCCACCGACAGCGACACGCAGAACCAGAACCAGCTCCGCACCGGCCGGGTCGCGGCCATCCTCAACGACCTTCCCAGCGCGGTCTACATCTCGCGCACCGCGGGCGACGGGGAGTTCTTCGAGGTCGTCCCCGGGGAGCCGATCAACGGCGGCCCGTACGGGATCGGCGTGAACAAGACCAACGCCCCGCTCACCGAGGCGGTCCGCGGTGCGCTCCAGTCACTGGTGGCCGACGGCACCTACGCCAAGATCCTCGACGCCTGGGGCGTCCAGCAGGGAGCCGTCGCGCAGGTGGGCGTCAATGGCGGAAGCTGACGTGCAGGACGGCCGCGCGCTCGCGGTCGGCGGCGAACTGCCGATCGTCCGGCTCCGGCACTGGGGGCGCTGGGTCAGTGGCGTCGTCGTCCTCGGTCTGCTCGCCCTGCTCGGGGTCGCGCTGGCCCAGGCTCAGGTCCAGTACGGGTCGGTGCCGGAGTTCCTCTGGTACCGGGTGATCCTGGTCGGCCTGCTGAACACCGTGGTGCTCGCGGTGGTCGCCCAGGGCTCGGCGATCGTGATCGGTGTCGTGATCGCCCTGATGCGGCGGTCGGTCAACCCCGTGGCCCGCTGGTTCGCCGCGGCCTACATCTGGCTCTTCCGCGGTCTTCCGGTGCTGCTCCAGATCCTGATCTGGTACAACCTCGCGCTGGTCTTCACCTACATCTCGATCCCGCTGCCGTTCGGCGGCTACCTGCTGCACGAGCAGACCAACGTGCTGGTCACCGCGTTCGTCGCGGCGCTGCTCGGCCTGGCGCTGAACGAGAGCGCCTACATGGCCGAGATCGTCCGCGCCGGGCTCAACAGCGTGGATCCGGGCCAGGCCGAGGCGGCGAAGTCGATCGGGATGGGCCCACTGCTGACGCTGCGCCGGGTGGTGCTGCCCCAGGCCATGCGGGTGATCATCCCGCCCACCGGCAACGACTTCATCAACATGCTCAAGGGCACGTCGATCGCGTCCGTCATCGGGGTCACCGAGCTGATCCACGCGGCCAACAACATCTCGTCCAACAACCTGCTGGTGATGGAGACGCTGCTGGCCGCCGCGATCTGGTACATGGTCGTGGTCACGGTCGCCGGCGTCGGCCAGCACTACCTGGAGCGCGCGTTCGGCGCGGCCGACCGCACCGGCTCGGCGAGCGGTCCGTGGTCCCGGGCCGCCCGGGCCCTGCGCACCGCACCGACGGTGAGGAGCCGGGATGTCTGACGCCGTGCTCCAACAGCCACCGCTGCTGCGCGCCGTGGGCGTGCGCAAGCGGTTCGGCGACACGGAGGTGCTGCGCGGGATCGACCTGACCGTGTCCAAGGGGAAGGTGGTCTGCCTGCTCGGCCCGTCCGGCGCGGGCAAGAGCACCTTCCTGCGGTGCATCAACCACCTCGAGACGATCGACGGCGGCCAGGTCTGGGTGGACGGCGAGCCGATCGGCTTCCGGCTGCGTCACGGCAAGCTCTACGAGCTGCCCGAACGCGAGGTGGCCAAGCAGCGCAGGCACATCGGCATGGTGTTCCAGCGGTTCAACCTGTTCGCCCACCGCACCGTCCTCGAGAACGTGGCGGAAGGACCCATCCGGGTTCTCGGCACGGCTCCTGGCGACGCCCGGCGGGAGGCGCTCGCCCTGCTCGACCGGGTGGGCCTCGCGCACCGGGCGGACGCCTACCCCGGGCAGCTCTCGGGCGGGCAGCAGCAGCGGGTGGCCATCGCGAGGTCGCTGGCGATGAAGCCCAAGCTGATGCTCTTCGACGAGCCCACCTCGGCGCTCGACCCCGAGCTTGTCGGGGAGGTGCTGGAGGTGATGCGGGCGTTGGCCGCCGAGGACATGACGATGATCGTCGTGACCCACGAGATGGGCTTCGCCAGAGAGGTCGCCGACGAGGTGGTGTTCATGGTCGACGGAGCCGTGGTCGAGACCGGGCCGCCGAGCCAGGTGCTGGCTGCGCCGCAGCACGAGCGCACCCGGCAGTTCCTGGCCCGGGTCCTGTGACGGGCACGCTGCCGGTCGCCCGGCTCTCGCCCCGCTACCTCGCCCAGTTCGACGAGCCGGCCGGGTACCTCGACTTCGCGCGGTTCGGGCCCCCGTCGCACGCGGTTCTCGACACCACGGCGCATCTGCTGGAGCTGTCGACGAAGGCCGGCCCCACCACGGTGGACGAGCTGATGCGACAGGAGGTGCGCGCGAAGGCGGCCGCGGCCCGGATGTGCGGCAGCGACACCGACCACGTCGTGCTCGTGCCCAACACCAGCACGGGCCTCTTCCAGGCGGCGTTCCACGCGCCGGGCGGCGAGGTCCTCGTGCCGGTGGCGGAGTTCCCGTCCAACACCTACCCCTGGGCGCGCGCCGAGCAGGTGGGTCGCGCGCGCGTGCGTCCGCTGTCCCCGCCGGGCGGACACGTCACCGCCGACGCGGTCGCGGCCGCACTCACCGACGACATCACCGTGGTCTCCGTGAGCGCGGTCGACTTCCGCACCGGGTACCTGGCGGATCTCGCCGCGATCCGGGACGTGGCGGGCGACCGGCTGCTCGTGGTCGACGGCATCCAGGGGTTCGGTGTCGTCGACGCGCCGTGGGAGGTGGCCGACGTGCTCGTGGTCGGCGGGCAGAAATGGCTTCGTGCCGGGTGGGGCACCGGCTTCGCCGTGCTGTCGGACCGGGCGCTGGAGCGGATGGACCAGGTGCTGTCGGGCTGGACCGGAGCCCGCGACCCGGGGCTGTTCGACGACGAGATCCACCCGCCTGCCCGCACCGCCGCTGCCTGGTCGATCAGCAACCTCAGCCCGGTCACCTCGGGAGCCTTCGCCGCGGCCCTCGAACTGGTGGAGGACGTCGGCGTGCCGGCGGTCGAGGCCCGGATCCGGGAGCGGGTGGGGGAGCTGGAGGAGGCCCTGCGGTCGGTGGGCGCCCGGATCGTCTCCTCCACGGGGCGGCGGGCCGGGATCCTGGCCTTCGAGCTGCCCGGGCATCCGGCCGAGCAGGTCGGCGCCGCGCTGGCCGCCGAGGGGCTCGCCGCGACCGTCCGCCCCGAGCACGTCCGGCTGTCACCGCACGCCTCCACCCCCGCCTCGGCCGCCGAACACGTCCGCGTGGCGCTGGCCCGTCTCACCCGGCTGGCACCCCCGGGATCCCGCTTCCCGGCCGACCCACCTGCCGAGGCGTCACACGCCCTGCTCGCCGCGCTGGTGCCTGCGGTCTCCGGCCTGGCCACGATGCTCGGCCCGGGCACGGAGGTGGTGCTGCACGACCTGTCCCGGCTGCCCGACTCGATCATCGCGGTGGCCGGCGACCTGACCGGCCGCACTCCGGGCGGCCCGATCACCGACCTGCTGCTCGGCCTGGTGCGCCGCGGCACCACGCACGACCTCACCGACTACGAGACGCACGGACCGGACGGGCGGCCGATCCGGTCGTCCACGATGTTCCTGCGCGACGAGAACGGGGTCGCGGTGGGCTGCCTGTGCATCAACAGCGAACGGCCGGCCACGGTGGGCGCCACGCGCGACGGGGAACGGCGTGAGTCGTTCCCCCCGGACGTCGACAGCCTGCAGCGGTTCCTGGTGGATCACGCCATCGACCGCACCGGGGTCCCGGTGGAGCTGATGAAGAAGAGCCACAAGGCAGCCGTGGTGCAGGAGCTGGACGAGGCGGGCTACTTCCTGATCAAGGACGCGGTCGACAGCCTCGCCGCCGAGCTGGCCGTCACCCGGTACACGATCTACAACTACCTCAACGAGGTCCGCCGATAGCACCTCTCCGCGTGATCGAGATCGAACTGATGTTCGATTCGAGGTAGCGTCGCCTGCGTGTCGCCCTTCGACCTCGCCTGGCAGCCGTCGCTGCTCGACGCCGCCGCTGACGGCGTCGAGATCGACGCGGCCTTCTCCGAGGTCCGACGCCGTGGGCTGGGGGAGGGGGCGTGGGTCGACCACGGGCCCGGCTGGTGTCGTGGCGCCGACGGGCTCTTCGCCCACCTCCTCGACGCCACGCCGTGGTCCGGCCGGGACGTGCGGATGTACGACCGGATCGTGCCGGAGCCGCGCCTCACCCATCGCTGGCGCCTCGATGACGGACCTGCCCCGCCCGCGGAGCTGTGCGAGATGGCGCGGGTGTTGAGCGAGCGGTACGGCGTCGCGTTCACGCAGGTGGGCGTCAACCTCTACCGGGGCGGTTCCGACAGTGTCGCCTGGCATGGTGATCGGGTCGCCCGGGATCTTCCGGAGGCGATCGTCGCCCTGGTCTCGCTCGGTGCGGTCCGCCCGTTCCGGCTGCGTCCCACTGGTGGAGGCGCGTCGATCGGGTACCTCCCCGGGCCGGGTGATCTTCTCGTGATGGGCGGCTCCTGCCAGCGCACGTGGCAGCACTCCGTGCCCAAGACGCGTCTGACCGGGCCGCGCATCAGCATCCAGTTCCGGCACGCCTACCAGCGCTGACGGGTGTGGCGGAGGTCTCTGCCGGATCCTCGTCCGTGAACTTGACCGGGCGGCCAGTCAGGCGCAACATCAAGTCATTGGATCTCATCTCCACGAGGGAAGGGTGATCGCGATGACCGCAAGGTCATGGCACCGGTGGCAGGACTGGGCAGCGCTCGTGATCGGCGTGCTGACGCTCCTGTCGCCGATCGTGGTGAGCACTGACGCCACCGCGTTGTGGACGCTCATCGTGTTCGGAGTGGTGATCGCCGGCACCGCGCTCTGGTCGCTGGCGCAGCCGGGTTCGGTGGCCAGTGAGTACGTGCACGCGGTGCTCGGCGTGCTGTTGTTCATCTCGCCGTGGGTGCTGGGCTACAGCGCCCTGGACGGGGCGTCCTGGACGTCCTGGGTCGCCGGCGTGCTGACGGTCGCCGTGGGGCTCGCCGCCCTGCCGGCCGCCAACGCGGAGCACCGGGGGCTGGCCGGACAGCACTGAACCGGTAGCAGGAAGATCGATCCACAGCACGGCCGTGGCCCGGTTGGCCACGGCCGTGCTGCGCGTCAGGATGGGCGTCGGGATGGACGGGTGGTGAGTGCGACATGACCGAGCCGGGTGCGCGCGACCGGATCCTGGCCGCGGCGGAGGAACTGTTCGCCGACCGGGGCTTCGACGCCACGCCCACGTCGCGGATCGCGGAGCGGGCTGGTGTGCCGAAGGGCCTGGTGCACTACTACTTCAAGCGGAAGCCGGACCTGCTGACGGCGCTGGTCGAGCGGCTGCCCGAGGAACACCTCGACCCGGCGAACGTGGTGGTGCCCGGCGACGTCGCGGCGAGCCTGCACCGCCTGGTCGATGTCCTCGACCGCACCCTGGACTCGTCGGCGATGCTCTCGCACCTGCTCTGGCGGGAGGCGGACACCCATCCCGCCGTGCTCGACGCACTCCGTACGCGCTTCGCCCGTCTGGTGGAGCAGATCCGCGCCGTCGTCGCGGCGGCGCGACCGAGTGGGTGTGCCGCCGCCGATGTGGACAGCGCCGCGCACCTGCTGGCCTCGGCGGTGAGCTACCGGCACTCGGTGGCCCGGCACGCCGAGGACGGTCAGGACACGATGCACCGCGAGTTGCGCTTCCTGGCCGACGCGCTGGCCGCGGGCGCCGGCGCGTAGGCCGCTCGACCCCTTCACCGGAACGTAACGCGGACTCGGGCCGTCGTCGTTCACACTGGTTGAACCGACCGGTTCATACAGAGGAGTCGACGTGACCGTTCCGGACCTGACCGCATTCACCGACATCGGCGTGTTCACCCCCGCCGACGGCTGCGACGCGGCGAAGGCCTTCTACGACCGTTGGGGCTTCGTGGTGCTGCGCGACCTGGTGGACGAGAGCGCGCTCGACGCGATGGAGGCGGAGTGCGTGGCCGCCCAGCAGGGCGTGCTCGACGGTGAGCTCGACGCCCGGCACGGCTCGCGGAAGTACCTCGACGACGAGACCAAGGCCGAGCACTTCGTCAACTACGTGGAGCGCGTGGAGGAGCTCGCCCCGACGATCGGCGCGGCGCTGGCCACCCCGGCGCTCGTGGAACTGGTGACGCGGATCCTCGGCCCGGACTACTGGCCGGGGCGCGGCGGCGTGGTCTACCAGGACGCCCGGCCGGGCCGGGAGTCCGGCTACACCCGCATCGGCTGGCACGCGGACTGGCAGGCCGTCCCGCATCTCGACATCTGGCCGGGCACCGCGTTCACGATCCACATCGACGGCACCAGCCCGGCCAACGGGTTCCTCCGCGTGGTTCCCGGCAGCCATCTCTGGGCCACCGCGTCGCCGTTCGAGAACATCAACAACGTGGCCGTGCCCGAGGGGGCGCCCGCCGCGCGCGGCTACACCGACACCCCGCCGCCGGCGCCGATGCCGCTGGGCTTCGAGAAGATCCGCGGAGAGCTCCCGGTCTACGCCGAGCGCGGCGACGTGATCCTGCACGACGCCTACCTCTGGCATTCCGCCGCGCGCGCCACCGACGACCACACCGTGCGCCGCCACGTCCGCGGCGGCTGGCACGGGGGCGACACCTCGCTGCGCGACGCGGAGACCGGGTTCGTGAAGAACGCTGCTCGCTGAACCGGCCGGACCTCGGCGGGCGCCCTGCTCACGTCGGACGTGAGCAGGGCCGTCACGCCGGGGTCGTCAGCCACTCCTCGACGAGCTCCACACCGTCGGCCACCAACTCCGCCGGGGCGCCCGAGCCCACCAGCGACGAGTGCGCGAGCTGTGCCAGCCGTTCGTCGGACAGCCCCATCGTGTGGCGCACGAGCTCGTACTCCGCGAGCAGCCCGGGGCCGAACAGGAGCGGGTCGTCGCCGTTGAGGGTGCAGCGGACGCCCGCATCGAGCAGCCGGACGAGCGGGTGCTCCTCGAAGGACGGCACGACGGCGAGCATGACGTTGGAGGTCGGGCAGACGTCGAGCACGATCCCGTCGGTGGCGAGCCGCTCCACCAGCGCGGGGTCCTCGACCGCGCGGACGCCGTGGCAGATGCGCCGCGCGCCGAGCGCGTCGAGCGCGCCGTAGACGCTGGCCGGCCCCGCCAGCTCGCCCGCGTGGGGCGCGGAGATCAGCCCGGCGTCGCGGGCGATCCCGAACGCCTCCGCGAACGGCTCCGGCCCGAACAGCGCTTCGTCGGCGGCCAGCCCGAAGGACACGACGCCGGCGCCCGCGTACCGGGCGGCCAGCTTCGCCAGCTCGACGGCCTGGGCGGGGTCGAAGTCCCGTAGCGCCGAGACGATCCAGCCGCAGCCGATCCCGCGGGCCGCCGCGGCGCGCCGTCCCTCGTCGAGGACGATCTCGAGCACGTCCTCGGAGGTGCCGAGCTGCCCGGTGTAGCGCGGCGGGTAGAAGTGCGGTTCCACCCACAGCGCGCCGTCGTCGGCGGCGTCGTCGACGACCTCGCGCACCACGCGCCGCAGGTGCTCCTCCGTGGTGATCAGCGCCGATGCCGCCCGGTACTGCAGGCCGAACTCGGCGAACGAGGTGTAGCCCCGCACCGGCGGGACCGGCACACCGGCCGCGGCGGCCAGATCGGCGAGCGTGGACGGGCGCATCGCGCCCTCGAGGTGCAGGTGCAGGTGGGCCTTCGGCAGGCGGGCGAGGTCACGGACCATCAGACGGTGGCCTTGCCCTGGAAGACGTTGTCCAGCACCGCGGTGTCGACGATCTTCGCGGCGTCGGGCAGCGGGGTCACCCCGGCCGCCGTGTACGCCGTGTACATCGGGCCGGAGAGGCGGGCCGGGTCGATCCGGAACAGCCCGCTCGCTTTCGTGAGGTCGCTCTCGGTGTAGGGGATCTGCAACTCGTTCTCCCTGGTCTGCTGGGCGAGGTCGAGGCCGAGATCCGCACCGTACTTCTCCACCGCGAGGTGCGCCGCGACCGACGGGTCGGCCGCGTTGTCCTGCCAGCCGCGGATCGTCGCGCGCATGAACTTCTCGACCGTCGGCCGGTTGGCTTCGAGCCAGGACCGCTCGCTGCAGAGCACGCTGGCGTACTGCTCCAGCCCGAGCTGCTGGTAGGTGGTGACGATGAAGTCGCGATCCTGCACCAGGCCCTGCTGTTCGAGCGTGATCGGCTGGTTGGTGGCGAAGCAGGTGTAGACGTCGCCCTGACCGTCTACCAGCGGGCTCGGCTCGTAGCCGACGGGGATGAACTGGTACTCGACGGGCACGCCGGCCAGCCGCATCGCCGCGTCGATGTAGGGCTGCACCCCCTGCTGCCCGAGTACCCGGGCGCCCACGATGTCCTGCGCGGTACGTACCGGCTTGCGCGCCATCGACAGCAGCGCCGACGGCGCGTTCTGGAACATCGTCCCGTAGGCGACGAAGTCGTTGCCCTGGTTGACGGCCGAGAGGAACGCCTGCAGCGCCACCGGGATGGCGATCTCGGCGCCCCGCGCGGCGAGGGTCTGCGTGGGGTCCGGCGCGTTCGGGCCGCCGGGCAGGAACTCCACGTCGAGGCCTTCCTGCGTGTAGTAGCCGCGGTCGTCGGCGATCCAGAAGCCGGCGAACTCGACGTTGGTGATCCAGCCCAGCGCGACCCGGACCGAGGTGGTTGCGCCGCTGCCGGTGTCGCCACCGGCGCCGCAGGCGGCGAGCGCCGCGGGGGCCACACCGAGGCCGAGACCGGCGATGCCTGCTGTGCGCAGCAACCGGCGGCGGGACCAGAGTGCGGGGTCGCTGGACATGGGTCTCCTCAGGTTCGGGGTCGGGGGGCTCGGGGGTGCGGTACGGGTGGGTCAGGTGAACCGGGCGGTGCCCCAGCGCTCCACGGCCCGGGCGGCCACGAAGCAGGCGACGGAGACGACCGTCGCCACGAGCGCGGTGCCCCAGGCCCGGTCGGGCTGGTAGAAGCTGACCGACTGCGCGAACAACGTGCCGAGACCCCGTCCGCCCATCAGGTATTCGGCGAGCATCGCGGCCAGCACCGCTGTGGGGGCGGTGAGCCGGAAGGCCACCAGCAGCCCGGGCACGGCGTGCGGGAGCAGCAGCAGGCGGAGCACGGTGGAGCGGGACGCGCCCAGCACGCCCATCAGGTCGGACGTCGCCTGCGGTGCGTCGCGCAGCCGGGCCCCGACGAACACGAAGGCGGGGAAGAACGAGACCACGGAGGTGATCACCAGCACGGTGATCCAGCCGTAGCCGAGCACCCTGGCCAGCACCGGGATCATCGCCACCACCGGCACCGACCGCATGACGAGCGCGAAGGGCGTGATCATGCCCGAGGCGATCCGCGACGCCCACACCGCGACCGCGAGCCCGGAGCCCAGCGCCATGCCCACGACCAGTCCGCCCGCGGCCATGGCGAGCGTCCACCCGAGGTCGGGCAGGTAGGCGCCGAGGTTGCCGACCACGTCGGTGAACACCAGCGACGGCGCGGGGACGACGATCCGGTTGTAGCCGCCCAGCCATGACCAGAGCTGCCACCCGACGACGAAGACGGCCACCGTCCAGTACCGGGAGACGACGCGGCCGAGGCCGTGCGCGACCTGCCGCACCGGCGACGGCCGGGAGGTGTGCTCGCGGCCGACCGGAGCCTGCCGGGCCGCCGGCAGCGATGATTCGCTCGCAAGCTGGGTCACTGGAACCTCCGGTTCACGGCCGCGCGCAGCGCCACCAGCAGGACGTAGGCGAGCAGCGACATGGCGGCGGCGGTGAGCGCGGCGGCCCACAGCTGGTTGGTCTGCACGTTCTGCATGGAGCTGACCAGCAGTACGCCGAGGCCGCGCTGCGCGCCGAACCACTCCCCGATGACCGCGCCGAGCACGGCGGCCGGCGCGGCGAGGGTGAGCCCGTCGACGATCAGCGGGAGCCCGGCGGGCAGCTGCAGCCGCAGCAGGGTGGCGGCCCGGCCCGCGCCGAGCACGGTGAACACGTCGCGCTGGGCGTTGCTCGCCGACGCCAGTGCCGACGTCGCGGCGACGAACAGGGCGAAGCCCGCGGCCAGGGCGGCGACCAGGGTCGGGGTGGCCTCGCGCCCGGCGGTGGTGATCAGCAGGGGTCCCAGCGCGATGAGCGGGACCGCGTTGACGACGGCCGCGAGCCGGTCGAGCCCGGGAGCCGTGGCCGGCAGCAGCACGCTGAGTGCGGCAACCAGCAGCGCGGCGACGCTTCCGAGCAGGAACCCGCCGAGCGCGGCGGAGCCGGTGGCCACGAGCGCGCGGCCCAGCAGTTGCTGTGCGGCAGGCTCGGTCACGTAACCGAGCACGGCGGTGAGCGGTGGCCAGCCCGGCCCGGCGAGTCCGAGCCGGCCGACGAGCTCGGCGAGCACCAGCAACGTGAGAACGCCGCCCGCGGCCAGCCCCGGGCTGCGGGGGAGTGCGGTGGCTCCGCCGGCGGCCCGGGTCACGAGGCCGCTGCAGCGGGCTCGGGGTCGTCGAGCATCCCGGTGAGCCGGTCGACGAGGGCATGGAACTCCGGGTCGCGCGTGACGTCGCTGCCGCGCGGGTGCGGGATCTCCACCTGCTGCACGTGCCGCACGCGGCCCGGCCTGCCCGTCATCACGACGACCCGGTCGGCGAGCAGCACGGCCTCGTCGACGTCGTGGGTGACCAGCAGGGTGGTGATCTGCTGCTCCATCCAGATCCGGGCCAGCTCGAGGTTCATCCGCCGGCGCGTGACGGCGTCGAGTGCTCCGAACGGCTCGTCGAGCAGCAGGACGTCGGGCTCCAGGGCGAGCGCGCGGGCGATGGCCACCCGCTGGCGCATCCCGCCGGAGAGCTGCCGGGGCCGCGCGTCCTCGAAGCCGGCGAGTCCCACGAGTTCGAGCAGGGCGTCGACGCGCTCGCGGTCGACCTGCCGCCCGGCCACCCGGAACGGCAGCGCGACGTTGGAGCGTGCACTGGCCCACGGCAGCAGCGCGTGTTCCTGGAACGCGACGCCCAGCCGGTGCGCCCTGATCAGCTCGGCCGGGCTGCGGCCCTCGACGAGCACCTCGCCGTCGGTGGGCTGTTCGAGGCCGGCGGCGAGCCGGAGGACGGTGGACTTCCCGCAGCCCGACGGGCCGAGCAGCGCGACGAACTCGCCGCGGGCGATCTCCAGGTCGAGACGTTCCAGGGCCCGCAGCGCCGTGCCGCGTCGCAGGGGGAACTCCTTGACGATCCCGCGCAGGGTGATGGCCCCGGCGGAGGGGGTGTCGGTGGGGGACGGGGTGGCGCTGCTTGGTGCTCGCATCTCGGACTCCGGTGAATCGAGCGGTTCAGCCACGCTAGGGATCAACGGTTGCTGCCGTGTTGCGCTCTCGGCGCCCGGAGGTAACGAGAAGGGTCCCGGGTAGCGTGGTGCGCCATGGTGGACGGTGGCGCGGAGCCCGAGAGGGACCGACTGCTGCGGCTGGCTGCCGACCACGTGCTCGAGCAGGGCATCGCCGAGATGACGCTGCGTGGGCTGGGCGCGGCGATCGGTACGAACAACCGCATGCTGCTCTACTACTTCGGCTCGAAGGAGAAGCTGATCGAGCAGGCGCTGCTGGAGGCCTCGCGGCGGTTCCCGGCGTTCGCCGTGGCGATGACCGCCCTCGACGAGCCAGGTACGCCGCTGGTCGATCGCCTGCTGAACTGCTGGAGGGGCATCGCCGCCCCGGAGAACCTCCCGTTCCACCGGCTGTTCTTCGAGATCTTCGGGCAGGCCGCCCACAACCCCGGCCGCTTCGACGAGTTCCTCGCCAGGGTCGGCCACGACTGGACCAACCAGGTGGCCACCGCGCTGCGCGCCGAGGGGGTGCCGGCCGCCCCCGCGGCCCGGTCGGCCCGCGAGATCGTCGCGTTGTGGCGCGGGCTGCAGTTCGACCTGATCTCCACCGGTGACCACGAGGCGGTGACGGCGACCTACGCGGCCGCCGCCGCCGCCTTCGCCGAGCGCTGCCGGGCCGCGATCGGGGAACGGGTCCCGGCCGAGGCGCGTCAGCCGGCGAGCTGAGCCGGGTTCTGCGGGTTGACGATGTCCAGCGTGCCCGTCGGCACCGCGACGGCCGCGGTGCTCCAGCCCCAGATCGAGTAGAGCACCCGCGCCGGATCGCTGTAGCCGTGGCGGCCGTGGAAGAGCCGGTAGTTGTCCACGCAGGCCATGTCGCCCGCCTCCAGCCGGAAGCGGGCGCCGGTGTCGCGCGCCGCGGTCACCGCGGCCTTCCAGTGCTCCACGAACGGCCACTGCGCCGCCTCGTCAGGGCCCAGGACCGGCGCGAGATAGGGGTGGTGGCGCACCTGCGGCCGTCCCGCCGGGGTGGTGCGCAGAATCGGGGAGAACCGGTCCTGCGGGAAGTTGGGCTCCGAGTGGTCGATGTCGACCGTGCGGCAGAACTGCACCATCTCGGCGTTCGCCGGGTCCTGGGCGAGGATGTCGAGCAGCCGCACGCCGTCGATCAGGAAGGACTCGCCTCCGACGGCGGCCGGTCGGGCGCCGAACAGGAAGAGCCGGTCCGGCGCCTGGTCGCCGAACGCGAACCCGTCGTTGTGCGGGGGCATCGGCAGTGTGGTGTCGCCCGAGATCCGGCGCTTGCGGCCGCGGGCGTCGGGCGGCTGCTCGTCGACGCGGGCGCCGTCGGCGGCGGCGCGCCTGGCGGTGGCCTCGATCTGCCGTCCGATCCGGACGAGATCGTCGCCCAGCACGGCCCGGCCGAAGGCGATGGCCGCCTCCTCGTCGGCGATACCACCGATGATCGCTGCCCCGTCGGCGGCGATCACGTCCCGTGCCTCCTCCGGGGTGGACACCCGGCGGGGCACCAGACAGGCGGCTGCGAGGTCGGGACTCAGGTTCATGGCGGTCTCCTGCGCTCGTTGAACCGATTGGTTCAGATGACGCTACGGCCGTTGAGTTGCCACGGTGTTTCGGTGCGGCGCATTACTCTGCACAAGGTGAAGCGCAAGATCGGGGTGATGGGCGGGACGTTCGACCCCATCCACCACGGCCACCTCGTGGCCGCCAGCGAGGTCGCCGACCGCTTCGGTCTCGACGAGGTCGTGTTCGTGCCCACGGGTCAGCCGTGGCAGAAGTCCGAGCGCGAGGTGAGCCCGGCCGAGGACCGCTACCTGATGACGGTGGTGGCCACGGCGTCCAACCCCCGGTTCACCGTGAGCCGGGTCGACATCGACCGCGGCGGGCCCACCTACACCACCGACACCCTCACCGACCTGCACCGGCAGCGCCCCGGATCGGAGCTGTACTTCATCACCGGCGCCGACGCGCTGTCCCAGATCCTCTCCTGGCAGAAGCTCGACGAGTTGTTCGACCTGGCGCATTTCGTCGGGGTCACCCGGCCCGGCTACGAGTTGGACGACCACCACCTGCCGGACGGTTCCGTCACGCTCGTCGAGGTGCCCGCGATGGCCATCTCGTCCACCGACTGTCGGCGCCGGGTCGCCGACGGGCATCCCGTCTGGTACCTGGTGCCGGACGGCGTCGTGCAGTACATCTCGAAACGGAACCTGTACCGCGACCCGGGAGCGGGGCCGTCCCGGCCCGGCAACAGCGCTTGGTGAGCGCGTTCGCCTCTCGATCGCACCGTCGACAGGGTACGCCGCCCTTCGGGTGATAGTGGGCCGACGCTCCGTTGTCGAAGGGCTGTTCTGCAGCAATTCGCCCACACTGAACAAACACAATCAGACGCGTAACCTGACTGTCCGTACTTTATTCGTACAATAGGGTTTACGCGCTTTGGTTGACGGTGCCTTGCGCGATAGATTGCCCCCGGTCGGCGGGCTCCCCCGAAGAGGCCCTTCCGCGATGGCCGTGGCGGCCGACGCGCTGACTCCGAGCGTCGGCAATTCATGTCGACCCGCGACGAGGAGAACACCTGTGCTGAAGAAGGCTGGAATCGTGGCGGTCGCCGCCGCGGCCGGCATATTTGCGCTGAGTCCATTTGCATTCGCGATCGACCGCGACGACCGTGGCGACGGAGATGACAACACGTCGTTCCTCATCGAGGACGACAGTGTCCAGCGGAACCAGGTCAACCGCTGCGACTTCGAGCAGGACTCAGCCGCCACGGGGCTTCTCGGCCCGATCCTCTCCCAGAGCCAGCAGGGGAACTGCGTCAACGTCGGTGACGGGAGCTCCCTCGGTCCCCCGCCGCCTCCCGGGCCCGGCCCTGATCCCGGGTCCCAGATCGTCTACAGCTCGATCCCGGACGACCTGCCCGGCCACGTGGTCTCCATCAGCTACAACGCCACCGGCACCAGCGAACTCGGCGACGAGGTCGGGCTCGCCGGAGGGCCCGAACGCGAGCTGGAGTCCCTGGAGGTCGTGCTGGACAGCTCGGCCTGCCAGATCGGGAACTTCTTCAGCAACAACTGCGTGACCACGCCCGGGGCCACGTTCGCCCACCCGATCACCATGAACGTCTACGCCGTGGACGATTCCGGTCCAATTCCGACGCCGGGGGCCCTGCTGGCCACCCGGACGGAAGTCGGCAGTATTCCGTACCGGCCGTCGGCCGACCCGGTGAATTGCACGGGTGCCAACGCCGGCCAGTGGTTCGACGCATCCGACAGCGCCTGCTACAACGGAATCTCGTTCCGACTCAGGTTCGACTTCCCGGAAGGCACGCCGCTACCCGACCGGGTCATCTGGACGGTGGCGTTCAACACGACGAATGCCGGCCCCGCCCCGATCGGTCCGGCCCCGTGCGTCGCCACGGTGGAAGGCTGCCCCTACGACTCGTTGAACCTCGGAGCCGACACCTTCCCCGGAGCTCCGTACGTAGGCATCGACATCGACCCCAACGGCGCGTTCCTCGACTCGAACCAGCCGGGTTTCTACTGTGACGGCGGTGCGGGCGGCACGGGCTTCCTCCGGCTCGACACGGACACCACATCGTGCTGGGACACCAACAAGCCATTGGGCAAGATCACGGCGCTCGTGGAATAGCACCGGCGCACGGTGGACGGGGACGTGACGTCCCCGTCCACTGCGTTCACCGGGCGTTCCGCTCCCTGTCCGACACGGCAGGATGCTCGTCCTCGGCGTCCCAGCCGAGTTCGGCGAGTGCCCTGCCGGTGTCCCAGAAGCCCGTGTTCCGGGGCAGCGGCCTGCGCAGCGGCACATCCGGGTACCACCGCCGGGCCAGCTCCTCCGACGGGACGTCGGTGCTGGTCCGGGCGGCCACGATGTCGTAGACGGCTGGCCCCGGCGTGCTGCGGTGCAGGGCGAGCAGGCAGGCCGCTGCCGCGGAGTCGAAGGACGTCCACCCCCACAGTTCCCGGGGGTCCCGGTCGTCCTCGGCCGGCCTGCGGGCGGCGGCGAAGTCCTTGCGGAGGGCGTGCAGCCGCAGCGCGGAGAACGCGACGGCGGGCCGGCGCCTGGCGAACGCCGCCATCTGATGCTCCCCGAGCCACTTCGACAGGCTGTAGGAGTCCTCGCAGTACGCGGGGTGCTCCTCGTCGATCGGGAGGTAGTCGTAGCGCGGGGTCGGGCTGAAGATCCCACCGATCGCGTTGACGCTCGACGAGAGGCAGACTGCGCCCAGCCCGTGCTCCTCGGCCGCCAGCAGCACGTTGTACGTGCCGCCGACGTTGATGTGGTGCACCGCCGGCTCCGGGTGGTGGGGGTGGGTGAGCGCGCCGAGGTGGGCCACGGCGTCCGTGCCGGCGAGCGCGGCCCGGACCTCGTCGAGATGGGTGATGTCCGCGGCCCGGCACTCGACGGTTGCAGCAAAGCCACTTTGCGGCAACGTCGTTGCGTGAAAGTGGCTTTGCTGCAACTCGCCGGACGCTGTCGCGAGCGCCGCCGGCAGGTCGACGGCGACCACGTCGTGCCCGGCGAGCCGTGCGCGGGCGACGACGTACCGCCCGAGCCTCCCCGCCGCCCCGGTGACCGCGATCCGCACGCTCAGCTCCAGAGCCGGTCGTGGCTCGACTCGCCGTCCCAGACCGTCGACTCGGAGAAGAACACCGGGTCGCGGGGGTCGAGATGCGTCATGAACAGCTCCTCGTTGATCTCGCCGAACCCGAGCCCCGGGGTCTCGGGCACGATGATGTGGCCGTCCTGGATGAGCGGGCGGGGCAGGTCGGTGACGAGGTCGCTCCAGAACGGCACGTCAGCGGCGTGATGTTCCAGCGCGAGGAAGTTCTCCGTGGCCGCGGCCAGGTGCACGCAGGCCATTGTCGCGATCGGCGACGCCGCAAGGTGCAGCGCCATCGCGACGCCGCGCTCCTGCGCGTAGTCGCCGAGCCGCTTGGTCTCGCTGATGCCGCCGGACGTGGCGGGGTCGGGGTGGATCACCCGGACCGCGCCGGCGTCGAGCAGCGGCTTGAACCCCTCGGTGAGGTAGATGTCCTCGCCCGTGCACGTCGGCACGGCGACGGCCTCGGTGAGCTGGCGCCACTGGTCGGTGAACTGCCACGGGATCAGGTCCTCGATCCACGCCAGCGTGAACGGCTCCAGCGCGCGCCCGATCCGGATGCACGAGTCGAGCGCGATGTGTCCGAAGTGGTCGGCGGCGAGCGCCACGTCGTACCCGACGATCGAACGCACGGTCTCCACGTAGCTCGCCAGGTGGTCCACGCCCTTGGCGGTGACCTGGATGCCGGAGAACGGGTGCATCACCGTCTTGGTCTCGCGGGCGCCGGGCGGGGCGATCAGGGTGCCGGGGACGTCCCACAGCAGGTCCACGCCGACGTCCATCTTGAGCATCGTGAAGCCGCGCTGCCTGCGCTCCAGGAGCCGCTGCCCCATCTCGTGCGGGTCGGGCACGGACGGCGTGTCGGCATAGCACCGGATCGAGTCCCGGAACTGGCCGCCCACCAGCGCGTACGCCGGCACGCCGTAGGCCTTGCCCGCGAGGTCCATCAGCGCCATCTCGACGCCGGACACCCCGCCGCCCTGCCGGGCGTGGAAGCCGAACTGCTTGATCTTGCGGAAGACCTTGTCGACGTTGCACGGGTTCTCGCCGACCAGCCTGCTCTTGAGCATCAGCGCGTAGGTGGCGCTCGCCTGGTCGCGCACCTCGCCGTACCCCACGAGGCCCTGGTTCGTGTCGATCCGGATGATCGACGACCGGAAGGGCACCCCGTGCAGGTTGGCCACCCGCAGGTCGGTGATGCGCAGGGCGCTCGGCCTCGATGCCGTGCTGATGCGCTCCTCGGTGATCACGGACGGCTCGTTGCTGGTGGTGGTCACCGTCAGCGCTCCTCTCCGGCGCGGGTCGCGCGCCACTGCAGGAAGTCGGCCTCGATCTCCTCGCTCCACGTGGGAACGTCGATCTGCGCGCTCGTCCAGCGGCGCTCCGACAGGCGCTGCTTGCCGAACACGTCCCGGACGCGGGTGTCCTCGCTGGCCGCGGCCACCTCGGCGGCGAGGTGCGCGGGGATCACCGCCACGCCCGTCGGCGTCCCGAGCACGACGTCCCCGGGCAGCACGGTGACTCCGCCGATGCGGATCGGGATGTTGATCCCGGCGAGGGTGACGCCGCGGATCGGTGTCGGGTCCACGGCCCGGTGGAAGATGTTGACCCCGCCGCCGAGCTGCTGCAGGCCCTGCAGGTCGCGGATGCCGCCGTCGATCACGGCGCCGACGCCGGTGCGGGTGGCCACGGCGGTGCCGAGGTTGTCGCCCACCACCGTGCCCTCGACGATCTTGCCGAAGATGTCGACGACCATGATGTCGCCGTTCTCGAGGGTCTCGATCACCCAGGAGTTCTGGCGGTCGCCCTCCAGATGCCCTTCTCGCCTTCCGGCCTCCACCACCACCGCGTCGAGGTCGGGCCGGTGCGGCAGGAACTGCGCCGTGACGGCCCGCCCGACGATCACCGTGCCGGGGTGGGTCTCCCGCCACTCGCCCGCGAACTGCCGGACGTAGCCGGCGTGGAACAGGAACCCCCAGGCCTCCTCTGTGGTGGCGAGGCGGAGGCTCGCCAGCACCTCGTCGGGCACGCGGGGCCGGCCGGAGCCGAAGCGCTCGCCCGTCCAGGCTGCGGTGAGCTCCTCGAGGTCGTCCTTGCCGGGTTGGATGCGCACGTCCGGTTCGCCTTCTCTCTCTCGTCGGGTCGTACGGGTCAGATCAGGCCGGCCACCTTCCGGGCGGTGGCCTGCAGCAGCGGGACGTAGCCGAGCAGCTCCTCGCGCTCCAGCATGAACGTCACCGAGGAGACGCTGACGCCGCCGCGGGGCCGTCCGTTGCGGTCCAGCACCACGGCGCCGATGCACCGCACCGTGAGCTCGTTCTCCTCGTCGTCGAGGGCGAAACCGCGCTCGCGCACGTCGGCGAGCTCCGCGTGCAGCGCGGCCACCTCCGTGATCGTGGCGGGGGTACGCGACCCCATCCCCGCCGTCGTGACGATGGCCTCCACCTCGTCACGCGGGAGGTGCGCGAGGATCGCCTTCCCGATCGCCGTGCTGTGCAGGGGCAGCTGGTTGCCCACCCGGGAGCGCATCTCGTAGGGCTTGTCGTTGTCGACCTTGTGCAGGTAGACGGCGTGGTCGCCGACCCGCACAGCCAGATGGACCGTGTTGCCGCCCGCGCCTTGCTGCAGTTCCTGCAGCGTCGGGCCGATCCCGGTCGACAGCATCCGGACGACCCTCGCCCCGAGGCCGCCGAGCCGGCTGCCGATCCCGTAGCGCCCGTCGCCACAGTTCTGGGCGAACCCCTGCGCGCCGAGCGTGGCGAGCACCCGGTACGCGGTGGAGCGGGGGACACCGGCCCGCTCCGCCACGTCCATCAACCGGTGCGGCCCGTCCTCGACGGCCAGCGCCTCGAGTATCCGCATCGCCTTCTCGACCGAGGTCCCCACCGGGCTGGAGCGTCCCCCTCGGGACGCGACCGCCTCGTCCGGTCCCGAGGTCATCCCTTGACCGCCCCAGCGGTGAGGCCTTCCGTGAGGAACCGCTGGCCGAAGGCGTACATGAGGACGACCGGAATGCTGATCAGCAACGATGCCGCGGCGAGCTGACCCTGCGGCACGACGTCACCGAAGATCATCGACTGCATCCCGACGGGCAGCGTCTTGTAGCCGTCCTTCGTGATGAATACGAACGCGAAGAGGAACTCGTTCCACGCGTTGGTCAGGGTGAACAGGGCGACGGCGAGCAGTCCTGGCTTCGCCAGCGGCAGCACGATCCGGTAGAAGGCCTGGAAGCGCGTGCAGCCGTCGGTGAGGGCGGCCTCCTCCAGGTCGGCCGGGATCGACTTGAAGTAGCCCACCAGCAGCCACGTCGCGAACGGCAGCGTGAACGTCGGGTAGGTGACCACGAGCGACCAGAGGGAGTCGTTCAGCCCGATCCCGCTCATCAGCTGGTACAGCGGGATGAACAGCAGCGCGCCCGGCATCACGTACGTCAGCAGGATCGTCACGGTGAAGCTCTCCGAGCCGCGGAACTTCAGCCGGGCGAGCGCGTAGCCCGACAGCGCCGCGCAGACCAGCGCGATCACCGTGGAGGCCACCGACACCAGGATCGTGTTGATGTACCAGGTGCCGAACGGCTGGCTGGTGAACAGGTCCGTGAACTGCTCCGTGCTCCACGGCGTCGGCCACAGGTCGCTGGTCCGCATCGTGATCTGGGTGTCGGACTTGAACGCCGTGACGACGATCCAGTAGAGCGGGCCGAGCACGAAGAGCAGCAGCCCGAGGAGCGCCACCCCGGATCCGATGCCGTTGACCGTCCGTGCGGCCCTCTCCCTGCCGCGCGCGGCGAGTGTGGAGATGGCGCGCCCGACGCCCGCGGCGAGCAGCACGCAGACCCCGAGCACCAGCGCGGCCTTCCAGATGATGTGCGGCGACGCCCAGGCCAGCACGGCCGTGGCGACGGCGACGGTCACCCAGGGCAGGGCCTTGCGCTGCGCGGGGGTGAGCCGGCTGCGGCCCAGGTCACCGGCGCCGGGGGCGTCGCTGCGCCGCATCATCCGCACGAGGATGACGACGAGGATGCCGATGATCGGCACCATCACCAGCGTCACCGCGGCGCCCGCGCCGAACTGCAACTGCTGGATCGCCTTCGAGTACGCCACCATCACGTACGGCGCGGTGGCGTCGCCGGGACCGCCCTGGGTCATGAGCCAGATCAGGTCGAAGTTGTTGAACGTCCAGATGGACGACAGCAGGACCGTGACGATCATGACGTAGCGCAGCCCGGGCAGCGTGACGTGCACGAACCGCTGCCACGGCGACGCGCCGTCCACCATTGCGGCCTCGTGCAGGCCGTGGTCGATCGCCTTGAGCCCGGCCAGGAACGTCACCGTGAAGAACGGGATGCCCTTCCAGACGTTCACCAGGATCACCGAGGGCATGGCGAGCGAGGCGTCGGAGAGCCAGCCGGCCGGCCACGCGTCGACGAGGTGCAGAGCCGCCAGCACCGGGCCGATCCCGGAGTCGGTGAGCAGGGTGTTCACGCTGCCGAAGATCGGGTCGAACAGCGACCGCCAGCTGAACGCCGTGACGACGGTGGGCACCACCCAGGGCAGCAGCAGCACCCCCGCGACGATCGCCTTTCCCCGCCGCATGTGGTGCAGCATCAGCGCGGCGATCAGGCCGAGAACCACCTTGAAGATCTCGGCGTACGCGGTGAAGACGAACGAGTTCACCACGCCGGTGTGGAAGAGCTCGTCGCCGATCAGCGCCGTGTAGTTGTCGGTGCCGACGAAGACGGTCTCCGCCCCGTGCCGCTCGGTGGTGCTGGTGATCGCCGAGCTGACGATCGGGAACAGGATCAGCGCGGCGACCAGGATGACCGTGGGGGCCATGAACACCGCGGCGAGCCGCCAGTCGCGGCCGAGCAGGCGCTGGACCGAGGTGAGCGACGCCCGCGTGACGGCTGGTGCGACCGGAGCCGGCCGGGGGCGCAGGATCGTCACTGCCGCAGTCCCTGCTGCTCGAAGATCTGCACCATCCGGTCGTGCGCGGTGGCCACCGCCTCAGCGGGCCGCGTGCCCTGGACGACCGACTGCATCATGTCGGTCAGGAGGTAGGCGGCCACGCTGGCCTGCTGCCCTGAGCTCGGCGTCTGCGGGAACGCGTAGCCGGTCGAGGTGGTCAGGGGCAGCGGCTGTTGCGTGATCTTGCGCAGGGCGGAGAACGCAGGGTCCCCGCTGGTGTAGTAGGGGTCGGAGTCCCACACCTTGTCCCACGCCGGGTTGACCAGGCCGGGGGCCTCCTTCGCCACGCCGAGCAGGGGAGTGCCGCTCGCCAGGTACTTCGCCACCTGCTTCGCGAGATCGGGGTTCTTCGCCCCCTTGAACACGACGAACGCCTGCGACTGGCCGAAGGTGATCGGACGGTCGCTGGCGGGCCCGATTCCGTCGATGAACGGGTGAGTATTGGCGTAGACCGGGTTCTGCTTCGTCTTCGAGTCGGCGTAGACGCTGTACTGGTTGCGGGTGAACCCAATGATTCCGGCGAGCCAGTTCTCGTTGTTGCTGGAGTCGGTCCAGCTCTCGATTCCGGGCGGGAGCATCGGCTTGTACTTCGGATTCGTGTAGATGTCGCCCATGAACGAGACCGCGGCCACGGTCTCCGGTGAGTTGAACTCCACCTTCTGTCCGTCGTTGGAGGAGATCGCGCCGCCGTAGGTGTTGATGACGTTCTCGATGAAGCCGTTGGCGTCGCCGGAGCGGTTCACCGTCTGACCCCACCCGAAACGCCGTTGGGCGGGGTCGGAGATCTCGAGTGCGATGTCCCGCAGTTCCTCCCAGGTGTAGGCGTCCTTGAGCTCGATGCCCTTTTCCTGTAGCCAGTCCTTGCGGAAGAACGAGCCGACCCCGATGAAGTGGTAGGGGATCGCATACCACCGGCCGTCGAAGACGCAGTAGTTCTTCGTCTCGGCAGCGGGCTCGCCGAACTGGGCCCGCAGTTCCTCCACCACGTCGGTGACGTCGGTGAGGTCGCCGAGGTTGTGGAACTGCGCGATGAACCGCGAGTCGGTGAAGAATGCCAGGTCACGGGCGTTGCCCGCCTTCACCTCGGCGTCGGTCTTGGCCACCATGTCGCCGGAGTCGGCCTGGACGAGGGAGTTCTCGATCGTGGTGCCGGTAGCGCCGGCGAAAGCCTGGATCGAGCGGTCGAGCGCGGCGTTCGCCGATTCGGAGTAGAGCTTCTGCGAGAGCATCCCCATCGAACTGCCGCGCAGGCCGGAGGCCGCATCGATGACGCCCTGCGGGACTTCGACCTGCACCTGCGGGGCGGCAGGCTGACCGCCACATGCGCTGAGACTGAGAATTCCGAGCGCGCTCGTCCCGAGAAACTTCCTCCTGGACCATTCCGACCGCTGGGTCATGACCACTCCTCCTACGTCCTGTCGAGAGGACGCGTGCCGACGGGGCGACAGTGCAACCGACGGGGGCCGGGAGGTTGTCCACCTCCCCGGTCGTGCGAGGAACGAGCCCGCGGGCTCGATGCGCCTTTCCGATAAGCAGAATTCGGGTCGGCGCGGCACAGCGGTCGCCGGCCCCCTTGCCGGAGAGAGCGCTGTGTCCTATTACTCGGGTTTCACGTAGCGGAACGCGGTATCACGTAATGCGACGCGGGTCACACTAAAAGGGCAATCACTGTCTGTCAACGGTGGAGATCGCCGTTCTTGTCGAACGCTCCCCGGGCAGGCCGTCGAACAGACCGGAGGCACCCCGGGGTCGCCACAGCGGGACGCCGCCCCCGCCGGGCGGGACGTCGTCGAGCGACATGACGGCGTCCCGCTCCGCCGAGTCCAGCGCGCGCAGGACGACCAGCATGTTCGCGACGCTCTGCCGGACCGTGCCGACCCCCGGCTCTCCGTGCCGGACGGCGTCGGAGAAGTCGCACAGCTCGGCGTGGTAGCCGTTGTCGATCCCGCGGAACACGTCGGTCTGCGTCGATCCGTCCGCGCGGGTCAGCGTCACGTGCCGCTCCGCCTCCGGCCCCGACAGAACGAGCACGCCCTCGGTTCCGTACAGCCGCATCTCGTTCCCCTCGTCGGGAACGGCGATCTCCGAGTACGTGGCCGTGTAGTTGCCGATGGCGCCGCAGGCGAAGACCATGGTGAGCGACAGGTCCGACGGCGCCTCGATCGTGCTGTTGGCCCACTGGACGGCCCCGTGGACCCGGACGGCGTCGCCGCAGAGCATCCGGATCTGGGCGATGTCGTGCACGCCTGCATCGAGGTGGACGCCGCCGCGGTACTGCGGTCGGTGCCGCCACACCGTGCCGGCGAACACGCCCTCCCACGGCACCAGCCGCCTGGCGCGACGCCAGGCCATGAGGTGCAGCTTGCCGATCGCGCCGTCGTCCAGCAGGGCGCGCGCGTGGCGGATGTCGTCGCGGTAGAAGTAGTTCTCCCCGATGAGGATCGTGCGCTCCGGATATCGCTCCTCCAGTGCGAGGAACGCCCGTGCCTGGTCCTCGTCGGTGCCGGTCGGCTTCTCGCAGAGCACGTCCTTGCCGGCCGCCAGGGAGTCGCGTGCCACCTCGTACAGGGCCGGGATCGGCACCGAGATCAGCACCGCGTCCACGTCGTCGCGGGCCAGCAGCCGGTGGTGGTCGGTTGTGAAGCCGGCCATGTCGACGCCGCTGTAGGACGAGAAGCGCTCGCCCTGGGCGGCCGAGTGGTCGGCGAACGCCGTGACGACGTACCGGTCCGCGAGCCGGCGGAGCGCCGGCCAGTGCAGCTTCTCGACGGCCAGCCCGGTGCCGATCAGCCCGAGCCGGATCGGCCCTTCCTCGCTCGCTCCCAACTCGCACCCGTCCCTCCGCCCCGACACCGGGGCATCGAAGGGGACTCGCCGCGGCCCTGCGGTCGAGTCCTCGTGCTCTACCGCTTCGCCGTCCTGGTCTTCGTCCTCTGCTGCTTCTCGGTGAGGATCCGGATGGTCTGCTGCAGGTGTGACCGCATCGCCTCGCGTGCGGCCTCCGGGTCCCTCGCCTCGAGCGCCGCGAAGATCCGGGTGTGGTCGTGGGTGGCGCGGTGCAGGCCGCCGGGCACCGCGTTGGTCACCCGCCGGCTGGCGGTGCCCAGCCACCGGGCGGAGTACATGATCCGGTCGAGGATCCGGTTGTTCGCCGCTCGGCAGATCGCCATGTGGAACTCGTGGTCGACCTCGAGGTAGTCGTCCGGCTCCTCCTCGAGGCTCGCCATCCTGGCCAGCTCGGCCCGCAGCTCGGCCAGCGTCTCCTCGGAGATGGTGGCCGCGGCCATGGCCGCCAGCTCCGGCTCGAGGAGCAGCCGCATCTGGTGCAGCTCGTTCAGCAGGTCGACGACGTGCTCCTCCGGCAGCCACTCGGCCAGCAGCGGGTTGAGGTAGTCCCACTCGGTGGCGGGCCGTACGACGACGCGCCTGCCCTGGGCGACGTCGAGGATGTCGAGCGACGCGAGGATCTTGATCGTCTCACGGGCGACCGCGCGGGAGACGCCGAACTCCTGCGAGATGTCGAGCTCCGAGGGGGTGCGCTCGTCCGCGAACTCCCCCTCGGCGATCCGGCGGGTCAGGTGGGCAGCCACCTGCACCGGGAGCGTGCGGACCTTGACAACGTCCGCGAGCTCTTGTCTCCTAGCCATGTCAGCAGCTTATCGGACAAGTCGATGAAACCGTACCGCAACCAGGCCTGACATCCGTGTCCGGGGAGGGGTTCCGCCCGGCCTCCCCGGCATCTGCCCGCCCACAGTTCGCCGTGGGCCTCACTGTGTCCGGCGGATGGCTGCTCCCGGGAGGGGAAGCATGAGGATCGTCAACGTCACCACGGCCGTGGTCGCCTATCACGGCCAGGCCACGCTGGTGCGGATCGACACCGACGAGGGCATCAGCGGGTTCGGCGAGGCGAATCCCGACGCCGGAGCGGGGGGTGTCGTCGGGATGATCGGCGACCTGGCGCCACTGCTGATCGGGGAGGACCCGCGCAACGTCGAGCGGTGCTGGGAGAAGCTGCGGCGGCGGAAGGTCTTCGCCGGTCCGCAGGGTGGCGTTTTCGTGATCGCCCTGAGCGGGATCGAGCTGGCGCTGTGGGACATCGCAGGCAAGGCCGCGGGGCAGCCGGTCTACCGCATGCTCGGTGGCAAGTTCCGCGACCGGATCCGGCTCTACGCCGACTGCGGCGACGGGGACGACCCGGCCGGCTCGGTCTCCGGCTGCGTCGACCGGGCCCAGCGGATGGTCGAGGAGGGCTTCTCCGCGATCAAGTTCGACATCGACGACCTGCAACATCGCGCGAAGTTCGACGAGTTCAACCACACGGTCAACGCCGCTGAGCTGCGCACGATGGTGGAGCGGGTGGCGGCGGTCCGGGAGGCGATCGGCCCGGACATCGACCTGGCCATCGACCTGCACGCCCGCTACGACGTGCCGAGCGCCTGCCGGATCGCCTGGGAGCTGGAGCAGTTCAACCTGATGTGGCTGGAGGAGCCGGTCCCCGCCGAGAACGTCGACGCGCTCGTCCGGGTACGCGCCCAGACCCGCACACCGATCTGCGCAGGCGAGAACCTCTACCTCCGCTGGGGCTTCCGCGAGCTGCTCGAACGCGGGGCGGTCGACGTGATCGAGCCCGACGTCCCGAAGTGCGGAGGCCTGGCCGAGGCCAAGAAGATCGCCAACCTCGCCGAGATGCACTACGTGCCGTTCGCGCCGCACCTCGTCTCCACGCCGCTCGGCACGATGGCCACGGCGCACCAGTGCGGCGCGATCCCGAACTTCTTCGTGCAGGAGTGGCACGCGCTCGAGGAGCGCGAGGTGTGGGACAGCTACGTCACCGCGCCCGACGGCAGCGGCTCGATCGTCAAGGACGGGTACATCACCCTCCCCGACAGCCCCGGCATCGGCGTTGAGCTCGACATGGACGGCGTGCGCGCGCACGCCGTACCCGGCTACGGGATCTTCGAGTAAGAGGGGAACGCACGACATGACGAATGGACAGGCGTCCGATCGAACCGCACGTCCCGATCCCGCCTGGGTGGCGCAGACCGCGAAGCGGCTGAAGGCGCTGTACTCGGCGGTGGTCTACGACATCATGGACGAGATGGGCCTGCCCCATCAGTGCCTCGACCTCGCGATCGCCCCGCTCGACAAGACGATGCAGGTGGCAGGCCCCGCCTACACCGTGGCGGCAGGCCCCGACATGCGGGAGCGCGCCGAGATGCCGGCCAACACGAAGCTGGCCGACTTCGGGGTCTTCACGCAGATGTACGACGGATGCGTCGTCGTCGTGGCGGCAGCGGGCGAGCACCAGAGCGGGATCTGGGGCGAGCTGATGAGCAACGCCAGCCGGGCCCGTGGAGCCACGGGCGTCGTCATCGATGGCGGCATCCGCGACGGCCGGCTGGTGCGTGAGATCGACGGACTGTCCGTCTTCGTGCGCTACACGTCGCCGATCGAGTCGCTGCGCCGCTCCCGGATCCACGACCTCGAGGTGCCGATCTCGATGACCGGCACGACCAGCAGCCAGGTTCGGGTCGACCCCGGCGACTGGATCTTCGGCGACGAGGACGGCGTGCTGGTGATCCCGAAGGAGGCGCTGGACGAGGTGCTGGCGAAGTCCGAGGAGGCCAAGGACATCGAGGACAAGGTCCGCGAGGAGGTCCAGTCGGGTGTTCCGGTGATCGACGTCTACAACAAGTACGGGCGGCTCTGACGCCGTCACCCTTCGGGTGATGTCCCCGCGACTCTCCGTGGGGCGTAATCGGTCCAGCGCGAATGTTCACCGGAAATACTCCACCCCATCAGATGCGTAACCTGACCAACGGTATTTCCCTCATTTGATCGTGCTCGAGATTTGGTTCATCGGGGAGTTCGCGCTAAATTGACCCCCGGTCAGCAGGCTCCCTTCTCGAGACCCTCACTGTGGTCCAGCAGCTGACGCGTCGGCTCGGACTGACGGCATTCTCATGCCGACACACAATGAGGAGAACGGCTGTGCTGAAAAAGGCGGGAATCGTGGTGGCCACCGCCGCGGCCGGCGTACTCGCGCTGGCCCCGTTGGCGTTCGCGACCGGCTCGGACGACCGTGACGACGGCAACTCGATCTCCGTCGAGGACCGCAGCGTCGAGCGGAACCAGATCAACCGGTGCGACGTCGAGCAGGACGCGACCGCCTCCGGTCTTCTCGGCCCGATCCTGTCGCTGCCGAGCCAGAGCCAGCAGGGGAACTGCGTCAACGTCGGTGACGGGAGCACGTACCGTCCCCCGTTGCCCCCTGGCCTTGGTACCGACCCGGTGTCGGAGGTCGTGTACAGCTCGATACCGGACGACATGCCCGTGCAGGTGCCGTCTCTCGGTTTCCAGGCGACCGGCACCAACCAGTTGGGCGACCACGTAGGGCTCGGGTCCGGGGCCGGATCCGTACTCGAGTCCGTGGAGGTTGTGCTGGTCAGCTGGGCCTGTGAGAGCGGAACCTGGGTCAACGACAACTGTGCGACCACGCCAGGGGCCACCTTCGCCCACCCGATCACCGTCAACGTCTATGCCGTGGACAACTCCGGAGCCGTCCCGGCACCCGGACCCTTGCTGGCCACCCAGACGGAAGTGAGCACCATTCCGTACCGCCCGTCGGCCGACCCGGTGAACTGCACCGGCGCCAACGCGGGCCAGTGGTTCGACCCATCGGACGGCACCTGTCACGACGGGTTCGTGCACCGGGTCACGATCGACTTCACGGGTAACACGGTGCTGCCGGCGGAGGTCATCTGGACGGTGGCGTTCGACACCACGACCTTCGGCGCGAATCCGATCGGCCCGCAGCCCTGCTTCACGTCCCCGGACAACTGCGACTACAACTGGCTGAACGTAGGAGCGCAGACCTTCCCCGGAGCACCGTTCGCAGGCACCGACATCGATCCCGACGCGGCATTCCTCGACTCGGACTACGCGCCCACCTACTGCGACGGCGGTGCGGGCGGCACCGGATTCCTCCGGTACGACTCGGCTCCCGGGTGCTGGGCAGGCAACATTCCCCTCGGCAAGATCACGGCCCGGACGGGATAGGCGCAGTCACGGCTCGTAGGAGAGCGGCGGAACCTTCGCGCTGGTCATCATCATCGTGATGCCGTCGTGCTCGCGGCTCACGCCCACGTCGTCCATGCACGAGTGGATCATCAGGAGACCCTGACCGCGGAAGCCGGCAGGTTCGGGCCGCCACAGCTTGCCGCCTGCCACCGCCACGAGGACGCGCCGTCCGCCGTCCGGCTCGGCGTACTGCCGGGCGGCCACCCGCACCTCGGCGCCGATCTCGGACGGGTGGATCTGCTCGATGGCGTTGGTGACCGCCTCGTTGACCGCCATCACCACGTCGTCGATCTCCTGCTCCGGCCAGCGCAGCGTGGTCAGCCACCGCCGGAACCGCTGGCGCACGACCGAGAGCGACACGGGATCCGCCATGAGGACCATGGAGATCACCGCGTCGAGATCTTCGGGGTACGCCATCGACGTCTCTACCGTCAGGCCGTGAGGGCCTCGTCGAGGGAGCCGAACAACGCGAGCACCTCATCCAGCCCCATCGTCCTGATGGGACGGATCACCGAGCGCGTCTCGTCGACGACCACCCGGAGCGGGGTGCGCATCGTTCGGCCCTCGTCGTGCAGGGCGACCAGCAGCCCCATGCCGGAGGAGGACAGGAAGTCGACGCCCGAGAGGTCGAGGACCACCGGTCGCCCCGCGGCCTGGTGGAGGGCCTCGCTCCCCGCCTCCATCAGCCGACTGCCGGTGCTCAGATCCACTTCTCCGTGCACGATGAGGACGAGGCACCCGTCCCGGTCGTCCCGGTTCAGTGTCATCAGTTGCTCGGCCGGCGGCATTCCGCCCAGGAAGCCGTTCATGTTAGCGCAGCGTACAGATGCCCGGTCAGGTGTCGCTCCCGCGTGGTACCGCGATGGAGGGAGCGCGCAGCTGAGCGTCACACAGGACGCGCCTCGCCAACGCGACGACGTCCTTGAGGCCGCGGCGGTCGAGCAGGCGCGCCACGTCCTGGGCGGCTGCCCGCGCGACCTCGTCCTCCGCTGTCGGTTCCTGTGTCGTCGATTCCTGCGTCATCGGCCCCCCGGCTGCCTTGTCGCATACGCGCCTGATCCTCGCCCATACCCCGGATCCGCCGGTCGGCAAACCCCGGCCGGCGTCCTGTGGTGGCCGAGTCCAGCGGCCCCGGCAGAGGCTGGGACAATAGCCATGACGAGGTGGACCCAGGTCCACCGGGAGAGGGGAACGGTGACGGCGACCGACGAGGCGCTCGACATGGCCCGCGTGGCGGTGGCCGCAGCAGCAGACAAGAAGGCGCAGGACATCGTCGTGCTCGACGTGTCCGACCAGCTGGTGATCACTGACTGCTTCGTGATCGCCTCCGCGCCCAACGAGCGGCAGGTGCAGGCCATCGTCGACGAGGTCGAGGAGAAGCTGCGCCAGCACGGAGCGAAGCCCACCCGACGGGAAGGCACCAGGGAAGGCCGCTGGGTGCTGCTCGACTTCGTCGACGTCGTGGTGCACGTCCAGCACACCGAGGAGCGCGGGTTCTACGGGCTGGACCGGCTCTGGAAGGACTGTCCGCGCATCGCGTTCCCGGAGGCCGAGGTCGTGCCCGACGGGGCGGGGTCCGTCGGCGGCGGGGACGGCACCGGGTGAGTCTGCGGAGGCTGGTGCTGCTCCGCCACGGCCAGACCGACTACAACGTCGCAGGCCGGATGCAGGGCCACATCGACTCGAAGCTCACCGAGGCCGGGCTCGCCCAGGCCGCGGCCGTCGCGCCCGAGATCGCGCGGGTCGCCCCTGACCGGCTCATCAGCTCGGACCTGCGGCGCGCGGTCGACACCGCCGACATCGTCGGTGCCGCCTGCGGCCTGCCCGTGAAGCTCGACCCCCGGCTGCGCGAGACGCACCTGGGGGAGTGGCAGGGCCGCTCGGTGCCGGAGATCGACGAGGCCTGGCCCGGTGCGATAGCCGCGTGGCGGTCCGATCCCGCGTGGCGGCCCCCCGGCGGTGAGTCCCGCGTCGACGTGGTCCGGCGGGCCGGGCCCGTGATCGACGAGCTGGACGAGGAGTTCGCGTCGGTGCCGGAAGCCACCGTGCTGCTCGTTGCACACGGCGGCCTGATCGCGGGCCTGGTCAGCGGGCTCCTCGCGCTGCCGACGTCGTCCTGGCCGTCCATCGGCGGTATCGGCAACTGCCGGTGGGCCACGCTGGCCCGCCGTGCCGACCACCCGCGCTGGCGGCTGTCGGGCTACAACGTCGGCACGTCATGACCGACCCCGACGGCCCGGGGTGACCGCGGACGGCCCCGTCCTGCTGGTACTCGGCGACTCGCTCGCCTTCCACGGCCCGCATCGGGCCGAACCCGCCGACGAGCCGAGGCTCTGGCCCAACGTCGCCGCCGCCGCACTCGGCGGCCGCGCGGAGCTCGTCGCCGGCATCGGGTGGACGGCCCGGCACGCGTGGCACGCCCTCACCCACGATCCGCGGGTGTGGACGGTCATGCCCACTGTGGACGCGCTGGTCCTCGGGGTCGGCGGGATGGACAGTCTCCCGTCGCCACTGCCCACGGCGCTGCGCGAGCTGATCCCGGTGCTGCGCCCGGCCGGCCTGCGCCGGGTGGTGCGGGCCGGCTATCGGAAGGCGCAGCCCGCGCTCGCGCGCGCGTTCGCGGCGGCCGTCCCCGGAGGCGGTCCGGTCGCGCTCCCGCCCCGGCTGACCGTGCAGTACCTGGAACGCTGCCGCCAGGCCGTGCTCACGATCCGGCCCGGGATCCCCGTGGTCGCGATGCTGCCTGCGGTGCACCGCGCCGCAGGTTACGGATCGGTGCACGCCGGGCGGGCCGCTGCCGAGCACGCCACCCGCCGCTGGGCCCATGAGCACGGCGCCACGGTGCTCGACCTGCGGGCCCTCGTCGCCGACCACGTGCTCGGCGGCCACGGCAACCCCGACGGCATGCACTGGGGATGGCAGGCGCACGCGGTGGTCGGCGCGGCCTGCGCCGACGTGCTGCGGCCCGTGTTGCGACGCTGACGGACATCCGTGCCATAAAGTGCGTCGTCGTGACCGTCGCCGTTGTCACCGACTCCACCTCTTACCTCCCGGCCGGAGTTGCGGAGGAGCGCGGGATCGGCGTGGTACCGCTGGAGGTCCGGCTGGGCTCCCGCGTCGGGCTCGAGGGACGGGACGTCGCCACCGCCGAGCTGTGCGCTGCACTCGCCGACCGCCACCTCGACGTGCAGACCTCCCGGCCCACCCCGGCCGCCTTCGCGGCGTGCTACAGCGGCGCCCTCGCCGCCGGCGCCGACAGCGTCGTCTCCGTGCACCTGTCGCGGGAGCTCTCCGGCACGTGGGAGGCGGCCAGGATGGCGGCCGAGCAGGTCGGCCCCCACCGCATCCGGATCGTCGACTCCCGGGCGGCCGCGATGGGCCTCGGGTACGCGGTGCTGGCCGCGGCCGACGCCTCCGACGCCGGAGCCGACGCCGCCGCCGTCGAGGAGGCCGCCACCGACGTGGCCGGCCGGTGCCGCGTCTTCTTCTCCGTCGACACCCTGGACCGCCTCCGCCACGGCGGCCGGATCGGCGCTGCCGCCGCCCTGGTCGGCACCGCACTCGCCGTCAAACCGTTGCTGCACGTCGTGCAGGGCCGCATCGTGCCGCTGGAGAAGGTGCGCACCACAGCGCGCGCGGCTCAGCGGCTGGTGGAGCTCGCGGTGCGGGCCGCGGGAGACGGACCCGTCGACCTCGCCGTACACCACCTCGGGGCAGCCGCTCGCGCAGAGGAGGTGGCCACCCTGCTGCGGGAACGCCTACCCGCCGCGACCCGGTTGCTCGTGTCGGAGGTCGGGGCCGTGATCGGCGCGCACGTCGGGCTCGGGCTGCTCGGTGTCGTGGTGGTGCCGAAGCGCTGACGCGCTTCTTGTGGCGGTGATCGGCGCGAGACGTGCGTCGTGGCCCCTGGGAGGGCGGTCAGGTGCGGTTCGTGGCGACTGCGCTCGCCGGGGGGCCGGAGCCGCCTTCCCGTGGGGATCTGGCGGGGTGATCGCCGCGAGCCGTACGTGCTGGCCCCGGTGAGGGCGGCCAGGTGCGTCTCGTGGGGGGTGATCGCCGCGCCGAGATGTGCATGTCGGCCCTTGGGAGGGCGGTCAGGTGCATCTCGGGCGCGGTGATCGCCGCGAGATGTACGTGTTGGCCCTGGGGAGGGCGATCAGGTGCGGCTCGTGGCGATCATGGTCGCGAGGCGCTGGGCGCCGGCGGCTGAGGTGGCCTGTGTGGTGTCTGGCGGGGTGATCGCCCCGGGAGGGCGGCCGGGGGCGTGTGGCCGCGGTGATCGTTGCGAGATGTGCGTGGTGGCCCTGGGAAGGGCGAATAGGTGCGTCTGGGGCTCGGTGATCGCCACGAGGTGGGCGTGTTGGCCCTGGAAAGGGCGATCAGGTGCGTCTCGCAGCGATCACGATCGCGGAGTTGGGCCGCCTCCCGCGGGGAGGTAGCCGGGGATTCTGACGGCGCGGCGATCGCCTCGAGCCGTGAGGTGCCGGCCCGGGGAGGGCGATCAGGTGCGTCTCGTGGCGATCATGGCCGCGGCGGCGGGGGCCACCGGGGAAGCTCGCCGGGGGGCCGGCGGGGCGGGTGATTGCCGCCGAGATGTGCGTGCTGGCCGCCGGGTGGGTGTCAGCGCCGCCCGCGGAGGTTGTCCAGGGACGTCTGCCCGCGGTGATCGTTGCGAGATGTGCGCGGTGGCCCTGGGGAGGGCGATCAGGTGCGGCTCGGGCTGGGTGATCGCCGCGAGATGTGCGTGTTGGCCCTGGAAAGGGCGATCAGGCGCGTGTCGCGGCGATCATCGCCGCGGGGCGCTGAGCGCCGGCCCCAGTGAGGGGACCTGGTGTCTGGCGGGGTGATCGCCGAGAGCCGCACGTGGTGGCCCTGGGGAGGGCGGTCAGGTGCGTCTCGCGAGGGGTGATCGCCGAGAGCCGCACGTGGTGGCCCTGGGGAGGGCGATGAGGTGCGTCTCGTGGCGATCATGGTGGCGGGGGCTGGGCGCCGCCCCCCGGTGACCAGTGTGCTCGGGAGGGGTGACGGTTTCGGGGGCGCGGGGTCGGGCCAGGGGGAGTTGTTCACATCGGCTCTCGGCCATCCACAGGTTCCGAAGTCGTCGGGGCCGGGGTCTGTCCCGGACCTAGCGTCGAGGCGTGGCTCGCCCCGACCCCCCATCCCCGCCCGGACGGCTGGCTGCCGTGCTGGGTCCCCCGCCGGGGGTGCCTTCGCGCGGGGCGGGCGGTCTCGGTCCGGCGGCGGGGGCGGGGTCGGTCGGCGACGAGCCGACGGGGCCGCTGCCGCGGGTGGTGCTCCACGGAGGCCACGATCCGAGGCCGGGGCGGCTGCGGCGGCTGCTGCCTGCCGCGTGGCGTGAGGCCCGGGTCGATCCCGGCCGTCCCGGGGCCACCGCGCTGGCGCTGGTTGCGGCCGCGGCCGCTGTGGTCGCCGCCATCGGGGTCTGGGTGGAGCGGCCGCGAGCCGAGCCCGTCGGTGCATTGCCCGAGGTGGCGGTCGTCGCCGAGTCGTCCGCCACCATGGCTGCGGCGACGGCCGCCGTTCCGGCGGCTCCCGAGGTGCCGGTCACCGGCCCGACCACGGTCCCGGCCGAGCCGCTCGTGGTCAGTGTCTCGGGGAGGGTGGTGCGACCCGGCCTGGTGGAGGTGCCGGCGGGGTCCAGGGTCGCCGACGTCCTGGCGGCCGCGGGCGGACCCGTCCCCGGCACCGATCTCGCCGGGGTCAACCTCGCGCGCCGGGTGGTCGACGGCGAGCAGGTCGCGGTCGGGGTGCCACCGGCCCCCGATGCGTTGCCGGGCGCGGCGGGTGGAGCGGGTGGCCCGGCGGCGCCCGGGTCGGGCCCGGCGGCGCCTGGCAGGCCGCCGGGGAAGGTCGACCTCAACTCGGCCACCCCCGAGCAGCTCGACGCCCTGCCGGGAGTCGGGCCCGTCACCGCCCAGCGGATCCTGGAGTGGCGCACGCGCCACGGCCGATTCGCCCGCGTCGAGCAGTTGCGCGAGATCGAGGGCATCGGCGAGCGCCGGTTCGGGCAGCTTCGTGAGCTGGTCACGGTCTGATGCGCGCCCGCGATCCCGCCGAACCCCCGCGTCCCCCCGATCTGCGCCTGGTGCCTGCCGCGCTGGCGGCGTGGGCTGTCGTACTGCTCGGCATCGGGCTCGGCCCCGTTGCCGGGGTGTGTGCCGCGGTGATCAGCACGGTCGGGATCACCGCGGCCGCACTGGTGCTCGCCACCGGCGCGCGTCCCGCCGGTGCGGCGCGGACGACGCACAGCGCGCGGCACGGCCCCGCCGTCCTCGCGGCCGCGGGTTGCGCCGCTGCTGCCTCGGTGGTGGTCACGGCCCACACGCTGCTCCTCGTGCAGCACCCGCTGCGGGAGCCCGCCGAGCGGGGCGCGGCGGCCACGGTGCGGGTGGTGCTGCGCGACGACCCCCGGCCCATCCGCGATGCGGCGTACGGCTCCCGTCCCGGCACCGCGGGCCAGGTGCTGGTCCCGGCGGTGCTCACCGAGGTGCAGGTCGACGACGGGCGGTGGAACGCGGGCGGCCGCGTGCTGCTGATCGCGCCCGCCGAGGGGTGGACCGGGTTGCTGCCCGGGCAGGAGGCCGCCGCGGAGGGCCTGCTCGCCCCGGCCGGGCGCCGGGACCTCACCGTCGCGGTGCTGCGGGTGCGCGGTCCGCCGCAGGAGGTCACGGCCGCGCCCTGGTGGCAGGAGGCCGCCGGTGGGCTGCGTGCGGGCCTGCGGGAGGCCGCGGGGGTGCTGCCGGCCGCGTCGGCGGGACTGCTGCCCGGGCTGGCGGTCGGCGACACCGGGGGCCTCACCTCGGAGGTCGACGCCGACTTCCGGGCGGCCGGGCTCACCCACCTGCTCGCGGTGTCGGGTGCCAACCTCGCCATCGTCGGGGGCGCCGTGCTCGCCCTCCTCCGGCTGCTGCGGGCCGACCCGCGGCTCGCGGCGGCGCTGAGTGCCGCGGCGGTGGCCGGGTTCGTGGTGCTCGCACGGCCGTCGGCGAGCGTGGTGCGGGCCGCCGTGATGGGCGCGGTGGTGCTGCTGGCTCTCGCGCTCGGGCGCGGGCGGTCGGCGATGCCGGCGCTCGCCGCGGCCGTGCTGGTGCTCCTGATCGCCGATCCGGCGCTGGCTGTCGATCCGGGGTTCGCGTTGTCGGTGCTGGCCACCGCGGCCCTGGTGCTCCTCGCTCCCGGCTGGACCGACGCACTGCGCCGCCGGGGCGTACCCGCCTGGGCCGCGGAGGCGCTCACCGTCCCGGCCGCGGCGTTCCTCGTCACCGCACCCCTGGTGGCCGGGCTGAGCGGGGAGGTGAGCCCGATCGCGGTGCTCGCCAACCTGCTCGCCGTGCCCGCGGTCGCCCCGGCCACCGTGCTCGGGGTGCTCGCCGCGGTGCTCTCACCCCTCGGACCGCTGCCTGCGCAGGCCTGTGCCTGGCTGGCCGGCCCGGCAGTGGGGTGGCTCGTCCTGGTCGCCGACCGGGCAGCGGCCGTGCCAGGGGCCGTGCTGCCGTGGCCAGACGGGGTCGGCGGAGCCGTGCTGCTCGGCGTGCTGGTGCTCGTGCTGCTCGTGCTCGGCCGTTCCCCACGGTCGCGGGCGGTGCTGCTGGCCGTGCTGCTCGGCCTGGCGCTGGTGCTCGTGCCCACGCGGATCGCCCCGCCCGGGTGGCCGCCCGCCGGGTGGCACCTGGTGATGTGCGACGTCGGGCAGGGCGACGCCGTGGTGCTGGCCACCGGACGGCCCGGCTGGGTCGTGCTGGTCGATGCGGGCCCTGACGACGGCCCGGTCGACGTGTGTCTCGACCGGCTGGGCGTGCAGGGGATCGCCATGGTCGTGCTGAGCCACCTGCACGCCGACCACATCGGTGGCCTGGCGGGCGCCCTGCGCGGGCGGCCGGTGGGGGCGGTCGCGGTCGGTCCGGTCCACGAGCCGCGCTGGGCGCTGCAGATGGTCGCCCGGCGCGCCGCGGAGGCCGGTGCCCCGCTCGTGGCGCTCACGGCCGGGCGGCGCCTCCAGTGGCCCGCGCTCACCCTGGACGTGCTCGCCCCCCGGCACCCCGAGTCCGGCATCGACCCGGACGACGGCACGGCGGTCAACGACGGCTCGCTCGTGCTGCGGGCCGGCACCCCGGCGGTCAGCGCGTTGCTCACCGGCGATGTCGAGCTCGCCGCCCAGGCCGACCTGCTGGCGTCGGGCGCCCACCTGCGGGCCGACGTGCTCAAGATGCCGCACCACGGCTCCCGGTACACCTCGGTCGCGTTCCTCAACGCGGTGGCGCCGCGCGCGGTGCTGGTCAGCGTGGGTGCCGGTAACCGCTATCGGCATCCCGATCCTGGTCTCCTCGGCGGTCTCGAGCGGGCGGGCGCCACGGTGGACCGCACCGACCTCGCGGGCGACGTCGCTGTGGTCGGCAGCCCTGCCGATCTCGAGCTCGTCTCCCGCGGCTCACCGCTTCCGGCTCCGCGATGAGGACGACCGTTCGGGTCGGCTGGGCGTCGAGCCGGCTGGCCGGCATGAACACAGCGCCCGATCGCCGCGGCACGATCCGAATCCGGTCCCCGCGGGACCACGCGTACGGCCGCTCCGAGCACGTGATGCACGTGATGCGCGTGATGCACGTGATGCACGTGCGAGCCTCCTCCGTGCTGCCATCGTTCTACGGAGGTGGCCTATCGGCCGGACAGTGCGAGATCTCGGTGTTTCAAGGGGACTTGAAACCTCAACCCCACGCTCGTGCACCGCGCCGACCTGCTGTTATGAGAACTTGGGCCGCCTCGCGACGGGCCGCGCCGGCGTTCAGCGGCGAGCGAGATCCCGACGCCAATTCTGATGACTCCCGCAAGCCACGATCTGCCTCCTGCATGTTCGGATCAACCGGGACCACTACGGTCCGGGGGTGCCGCGGGAGCCGCGTGGTGATCACTGCTGATGCCCTACACACAACCCGAACACGCCGATGACGTGCACTCGCGTGGGGCGCACTGGGTGCTTGGACCGCCCCGGGTTTCGTGGAGGTTCTGATCTCACAGGAGAGTGGATCAGTGCCCGCACCGAGGAAGTACCCCGACGAGCTGCGTGAGCGTGCGTTGCGGCTGGTCGAGGAGGCGATGAACGAGGACCCGCAGCTGTCGCTGAACGCGGCGGTGCACCGGATCGGGCAGCGCGTCGGGATCGTGCCGGACACACTGCCCGGCTGGGCCTAGCAGCGCCGGGCGACACGGGCAAGGCGGCCGGTACGACCAGCTCGGACGCGGCACGGATCAAGGAGTTGGAGCGAGGGAACCGTGAGCTCAAGCGGGGCCGACGAGATCTTGTCGGCGGCCTCGTCGTTCTTCGCGCGGGAGCTCGACCCGCGACTGCCTTGGTGATCAAGTTCATCGACGATCACCATTGCCGGTTCGGGGTCGAGGCCGAGCTGTCCGGTGCTCACCGAGCACGGCGTGCCGATCGCCCCGTCCGGCTACTACGCCGCCCGGCATCGGCCCGCCATCCGCCCGTGCGCTGCGTGACCAGCTGGTGCTGGCCGAATCCGCCGGATCTACCACGACCACGACCGCGAGCGGGGCCGGGGCCTGTACGGGGCCCGGAAGGTGTGGCACCAGCTGCGCTGCGAGGGCGGCGTGGACGGCCACCCGGTGCTGCGGTGTCAGGTCGAGCGGCTGATGCGCGCAGCCGGCCTGCGTGGCGCGGTCCGCGGCCGCAAGGTGGTCACCACCAGGCCGGACCGGGCCGCGCAACGACCTCCGGACCTGGTGGGGCGCGAGTTCACCGCGACCCGCCCGAACGAGCTGTGGGTGGTCGACTTCACCTACGTGCCCACCTGGTCGGGGGCGGTGTTCACAGCGTTCGTCTCCGACGTCTAATCCCGGCGCATCGTCGGCTGGCGCACCGCCGCCGCCACGCCCACCCAGCTGCCGCTGGACGCGCTGGAGATGGCGCTGTGGACCCGGTCTCGGGCTGGGCACGACACCGCCGGAGTGGTGCACCACAGCGACGCCGGTGCCCAGTACACCGCGATCCGCTACGCCAACCGGCTACTCGACGCCGGCGCGGTCGCCTCCATCATCACCGTCGGCGACTCCTACGACAACGCGATGGCCGAGTCCGTGATCGGGTTCTACAAGACCGAGTGCGTCCGCCGCGACGGCCCCCGGCGCGGCCTGGACGATCTCGAACTGGCCACCCTGAGCTGGGTGCACTGGTTCAACCACCACCGACTGCACTCCATGATCGGGCATGTGCCCACCCATCGAGTACGAGACCGCCTACTACCGTCACAACCAACCCGCCCAGCACCCGCTGGCGGGACAACCGAGCCTCCACTGAACCCGGGGCGGTTCAGCTTCCTGGCCAGCGCCGAAGGCTGGTCGATCTGGCGTCGACGCCACCAACACCGCGCCCGCACCAGCCACTACCAGGCTGGGTCAGTGCGCCGCACGGGTGCGTCGCGCGGCGACGTAGCGCCGGATCTTCTCGGCGGTGCCGCAGTCCTCCATGCTGCACCAGCGGCGGCGACGGTTCTTGCTCTCGTCGTGGTAGAGGAAGCGACAGCCTCCGCATCCCTTGATCCGCTCCAGCTCGCCCGAGGTGAGCAGTTGGACCGCCGCGTGCACCACCGGCCGCAGCGGCCGGGTGAGCGTGTGGTCGTCCTGCCAGGTCCACGCGAACGTGCCTTCACGCTCCAGTCGCGCGTGGCCGAGCGCGTCTGTTTCGTCGTCACGCAGCCGGGCCAGGGCGGGCGGGCTCGGGCTTTCGCCGGCGGCCAGTGGTCGGAACACCTCGTCGAGGTTGTCGCGCGTGCGCAGCGCTCGGGCGAAGGCGGCCCGAGCGCCACCGGGATCGTCGCGAGCCGCGCGGCGTAACGCTGCCGCCTCCGCCTCGCTGAGGGCGTCCGCGTAGACGCCCCAGGTGATCAGCTCGGAGTAGCCGGTGAGCACGTCATCGTCGGGAGGTCCGAGGGGTGGGCCACTGCGGGTGTTGACGAAGTCCAGGGCGAGGTTGCCGCCCACCAGGCGCATCCGCGTGACGTCCTCAACTGTTCCCATCGAAATCCATTTTACCAGTTGCGCCACCTCGGAGGTGATCGCTAACTTGTTTCCGACGTAAGTCCATTAGATGGAAACATGGGAGGTCCGGATGGAGGACAGGCGGGCGGTGGGAGCGCTTGTCGGCTTGGCCGGCGGCACGTTCCTCTACACCACGGCCGAGGCACTGCCCGTCGGGCTGCTGCTGCCCATGGCGGCGGACCTGGCGGTCTCGCCGTCGCAGGTGGGCATGCTCGTCACGGCCTACGCCGCGGTGGTGATGGTCGCCTCGGTCCCGCTGACTGCGCTGGTGCGAAGGGTCCCGCGCCGGGTTTTGCTGTCGGGGCTACTGGCCGGCTTCGTCGTCAGCACCGCGGTCACGGCGCTCGTCAGCACGTTCGCGCTCATGCTCGCCGCCCGGCTGGCGATCGCGGCGACCCACGCCTTGTTCTGGGCGGTGGTGGTGCCCGCGGCGGCCGAGCTGTTCCCACCCGCGCTACGAGGGCGTGTGATCGCGGTGGTGTTCTCCGGCGGCACCGTTGCGCTGGTCCTGGGTGTGCCGGCGGGCACCTGGCTGGGTGAGCGCGCGGGTTGGCGGGTGTCGTTCCTGGCGGTGGCCGGGCTCGGCGCGATCGTGCTCGTCCTGGTTGCCTCGTTGCTGCCCTCGACGCGGCCCGACCAGGGACATGCCGCCCGGGGCGCGATGCCCGACGCGCGCCGCTTCTGGCTGCTGGTCGGCGTTGCCGTCCTGGCCACCGCCGGAGCCATCGCCGCCTACACCTATGTCGCCCTCTTCGTCACCGAGGTCAGCGGCTTTGCGGACTCGTCGGTCGGCGCAATCCTGCTGGCCCGCGGCGTCGCCAGCGTGCTCGGGATCCTCGCCCTCGGCGCGGTGGTCGACCGCGGCCCGTGGCGCGCCCTGGCCGCGACCGTCGCGCTGCAGTCGGCGGCACTGTTCGGGCTGTACGCACTTGGCCACCACCCGGTGGCGGCGGTCGGCCTGCTCGCCGTGGCGGGACTGGCGTTCGCCGCGTTCACCGCGTCGCTCGGTGGGCTCGTGCTGCAGATAGCGCCCGGGCGCTCCGACCTCGCCGCCGCCACCGTCTCCGCCGCCGTCAACGTCGGCATCACCGGCGGCGCTCTGGCCGGCAGCCTCGCGGTGTCGAGCTACGGCGTCCAGAGCACGGTCCTGATCGGCGCCCTGATCGGTGTCGTGGCTCTGGCGCTGACTCTCGCCGAACGACTCATCCCGGCCGCCAGCGGTTCGCAGGCAGGGCGGCGGGGCGGAACCCCGACGATCTTGCCGTCTCGAGTGGGCTCACCGGGCGCGACGCCGTCCACCGGGACCACGACGATGCCATCCGGCTGACGGGGGCACTTCAGACCACGTCTTCGGCACCTACCGACGCCAGCTGCTCGACGCCAACATTCGCAGCCTCGACGCGGCGATGCAGCATGAGCGAGAGCAGCAGGTCGGCGCCCTCAGAAGGGCCACGTCTGACACCGACGCCAAGATCAACGAACCGTTTGCAACCTCGAAGGTGTCGACAATCCCGACCGGGACCTCATCCGCGACATCAACGAACGCTGCGCGGAACTCCGCGCCCAAGAGGAGCAGCTCGAAGGCCAATTCGCCGAGGTCGAACAGCGCATCCTGCACGCGCCCAACCCGGACTTGATCAACGTAATGCCCATGACCAAGATCGAACTGGAGCGCCGACCCGGGGACCTGGCCCGCGCGCTGTTCACCTGCCGCATCACCCTGACCGGCCCGACCATCACTGCCGCCAGCCCCTACTAGCTCGTACAGCTTGGGAGAATCCACCGCACCATGCGGCGTTGGCACTCGATGGGGTGCGCCTGTGCACCGCGCGCGGTGGTCGCCGTCTGCGGTCTGTTGGGCCACGTTCTGAGAGAACGGCCTGAGTACTGGCGGAGAAGGTACTGGCGACCGTCTGACAACGGCCACGGCGGCTGAATGTGAGGAAGACGGCGAACGCTTGACTGACGATCGTCGCCGGTGATTTTCTCCCCGACTGGGATGACCCGGGCGCAGCCTGGCCCGGTGGGCGGATTCGCCCGGATAGGCAGGACGGTCTTGAGCGGCTGGACGGAGCACAGGGCGGTACCGCGACCCTGCCTGCTCGTGTCCCGGCGCTACGTGGACCTGCTCCGTGTCGCGAGCGCGGGCTGTCCGCTCAGCCGCTGACCGACCCCATGGCCGCCACCCGATCCCGGGTGAGGCCACCGGCACGCGTCGTGATGGCGCCCCGTCAGCACGTGCCGACGGTGCCGCGCGTCCCGACACCCCGCGCGTCGCTCCCCCGACATCGGAGATCTCTCTGTGACCGCACCGAACCGGACGCCGGCCACGCGGCTGTTCTTCCGGCGTAGCTCCGGGAACTCCCAGTCGCTGGTGTCCGCCCTCTGGCGGGCGGTGCGCGCGGACCGCTGGGTGCTCGCCGCCGCTGTGGTGATCGTGGTGCTGCTCCTGGTGGCACTGGCCGCCCCGCTGCTCGCTGCTCTGGCGGGCCAGGACCCGTACACCTACGACATCACGGCGCTGGACCCCGCCACCGGGGTGCCGGCGGGTGTGCTCGGTGGGGTGAGTGCGGCGCACTGGTTCGGTGTCGAGCCGCTCACCGGGCGGGATCTGTTCTCGATCGTCGCCTACGGGGCGCGCACGTCGTTCCTGATCGGGACCGTCTCGACCGTGATCGCCACGGTGGTGGGGGTGCTGCTCGGGGTCAGCGCCGCCTACCGCGGTGGCTGGGTGGACCGGTTGGTGGTCCGGATCGCGGACGTGCTGCTGGGGTTCCCCTCGCTCGTCTTCATGATCGCTCTCGGAGCGATCGCACCGGCGTCGTTCCCGCGGCCCCTGCTGCTCGTGCTGATCATCGGCTTCTTCGGCTGGCCACGGGTGGCGCGCATCGTGCGCGCCGAGACGCTGTCACTGAAGCAACGCAAGTTCGTCTCGGCCGCACGTTCGCTGGGGGCGCCGCCCTGGCACGTCCTCACCGTGGAGCTGCTGCCCAACCTGTGGGCGTCGATCGTCGTGGTGTTCACGCTCAGCATCCCGGCGAACATCGGGTTGGAGGCGGCGCTGTCCTTCCTCGGCGTGGGCGTTCCCCCGCCGACGCCGAGCTGGGGCAGATCGATCTCCGACGCGATCGGCTGGGTCGCCACCGACCCGATGTTCCTGATCTTCCCCGGAGCGGCACTGTTCCTCGCCACCTGGGCGTTCAACGTGCTCGGTGACGGTCTGCGTGATGCGGTCGACCCGCGGTCGGGGCGCCGGATCTGATGGCACTGCTGAGGTTCGTCGCGGGTCGCGTGCTGTCCATGGTGCTGGTGCTGGTGGTGGTCAGCCTCGCCACCTACGCGGTCTTCTACCTGCTGCCGTCCGATCCGGCATTCCTGTCCTGCGGCAAGCCGTGCACCCCGGGGAACCTCGCGATCGCGCGGCAGTACATGGGCTTCGACCAGCCGTGGTTCCTGCAGTACCTGTCGTTCCTCGCGGCCATCCTGGTCGGGCGCACGTACGGCTCCGGCCCGACCGCCATCCACTGCGACGCACCGTGCTTCGGGTACTCCTTCCAACAGAACGCCCCGGTGAGCGAGCTGATCGCCAGCCGGGTGCCGGTGACGTTCTCGCTGGCCATCGGGGCGGCCGTGATCTGGCTGTGCGTCGGGGTCGGCACCGGCGTGGTGTCTGCTCTGCACCGCGGACGGCCGCTGGACCGGCTGCTGATGGCCGGGTCCGTTGCCGGGGTTTCCGCGCCGACGTACCTGGTGGGGCTGCTGGGGATCCTGCTGTTCGGGTTCACGCTCGACGTGGTGCCGGTCAGCGGGTACGTCCCGTTCACCGAGAGCCCGGTCGACTGGGCGTGGCACCTCGTGCTGCCGTGGCTCGTGCTGGCGTTCCTGCACGCCGCGCTCTACGCCCGGCTCACCCGCAACCAGATGCTGAACGTCCTGGGCGAGGACTTCATCCGCACGGCCAGGGCGAAGGGCGTTCGAGAGTCCAGCGTGATCCGGCGGCACGCGCTGCGCAACGTCGCCCTGCCGGTGGTGACGATCTTCGGTCTGGACCTCGGTTCGCTGCTCGGAGGTGCGGTCATCACCGAGCGCGTGTTCTCGATGCCCGGGCTGGGCGGCCTGCTCATCGACGCCGTCCAGCAGCTCGACCTGCCGCTGCTGCTGGGCTACACGGTCTTCGCCACCTTCCTCATCGTCGTCGCCAACACCGCGGTCGACCTGCTCTACGGCCTGCTCGACCCCCGGGCGCGGCTGGTTCGTTCGTGATCATCGACAAGGAGAACTTCATGGACCGGCGGTCATTCCTACGACTCGTTGCGACGGCAGGCGCGGTCAGTGGGGCCGGTGCATTGCTCGCGGCCTGCAACGCGAACGAGCGCAGCTCCGGTGCCGCCGCCGCGTCCGCCGCCCCTGCGGTCGGTGGCACGCTCTACGTCCTCCAGGACGGCGCCACCAACTCGTTCGACCCGGCGAAGAGCCAGAGCCTCGCCATCACCTCGCTGGCCCTCGTGCACCGCAGGCTGACCAGCTGGGACATCCGGCCCGGTGTCACCGCCGCGGTGGTACCGGACCTGGCCACCGACACCGGCACGCCCAGCGACGGCGGGGCGACCTGGACGTTCACGCTCAAGGACGGGCTGAAGTTCTCCGACGGCTCCCCGATCACCAGCGCGGACGTCAAGTGGGGGGTCGAGCGGTCCTTCTCGCCGTCGTTCTCGCAGGGCCTGACCTACCACAAGGCGCTGCTCGTCGGGGGGGCCGACTACCGCGGCCCGTTCGAGGGGCAGGGGCTCAGCTCGATCGAGACCCCCGACGAGAAGACGATCGTCTTCCGGCTGGCCCGCCCCTACGGCGACTGGACGTGGATCGCCAGCACCCCGGCCTTCGCCCCGGTGCCGCGCACCACCGGCGCCGAGGCCAACTACGGCGAGCATCCCGTCGGCTCCGGCCCGTACGAGGTGCAGTCCTACCAGCAGGGCGTGGGAGCCACCCTGGTGCGCAACCCGAACTGGGACAAGGCGACCGACCAGGTCCGCGCGGGGCTGCCCGACCAGGTCGTCTTCCAGTTCTCCCAGGACCGGACGGTGATCTCCCAGCGGCTCGCCGCCGACAGCGGCGACGACCGCTTCGCCTTCGGAGCGTCGTTCGTCGCGGCCGCCACCCTGGCCCAGCTGGAGAGCAACCCGGCCGTCAAGCAGCGGGTGGTCACCTCGAACGCCGGCGCGCTGGCCATGCTGGTGCTGAACACCCAGAAGGGCCCGCTGGCCGATCCCGCGGTGCGCACGGCGTTCCAGTACGCGGTGGACCGCAGCGCCTTCCAGGTGGCGTCCGCCGGCTCGGCCGCCCTCGCCGGTGAGGTTGCCACCACCTTGATCACGCCCGGCATCGCGGGCCGGGAGACCTACGACCTCTACCCGACGCAGCCGGCCGGCGATCCGGAGAAGGCCAAGCAGATGCTCGCGGCCGCCGGCCATCCCGATGGCCTGCCCGCTCTGAGCCTGCTGGTGAGCACCTCCAACGGCGGGGCGGACCGGGCACAGGCGCTCGGCGCCGCACTCGCCAGGGCAGGCATCCAGGTGTCGATCCGGCCGCTGGACTCCGACGCGTTCAACGCGGAGGTCACGGGCGCGGAGGCGAACTACGACCTGGCCTACTTCAGCTGGCAGCCCGACTTCCCGAGCCCGAACGGCAACATCCAGCCGCTCTTCGCGTCCGGCGAGATCGGCAACGGCGGCTACAACATCTCCCGGTACTCCAACGCCGAGGTGGACGCCATGATCGCCGATGCGCAGGCCACGGTGGACCCGGTCGAGGCCGGACGCAAGTGGGCCGCGGTGGACCGCCGGATCATGCAGGACAGCCCCGTCGTGCCACTGATCTACACGCGCAACTCGTTCCTGCGCGGCTCCAAGGTGGGCAACTTCTTCGTGGCCGACTTCCCGGCCTATCCCAACTACCTCAAGGCGGGCATCACGCCGTGACCGCGCTTCCCTTGCTGGAGGTGCGGGAGATCTCGGTGTCCTTCGGCTCCGCAGGCCGGTCGACCCCCGCCGTGACGGAGGTCAGCTACTCGGTGGGAACCGGCGAGGTGGTGGCCGTCGTCGGTGAGTCGGGCTCGGGGAAGACGGTCACCGCGATGTCCCTGCTCGGGCTGCTGCCGGACACCGCCACGGTGTCCGGCTCGGCGCTGCTGCGCGGACGTGAGCTGATCGCCCTCGACGCGGAGCAGTTGCGGACCGTCCGTGGCAACGAGGTCGGCTTCGTCTTCCAGGAGCCGATGAGCGCGTTGAACCCGGTGCTGAGCATCGGCGCCCAGGTGCTCGAGGCGATCACGACCCATCGTTCGCTGACGCGGGCGGCGGCCCGTCAGCGCATGCTCGAGCTACTGGCGCTGGTCGGGCTGCCCGACCCGGAGCGGAAGGCCCGTTCCTATCCCCATGAGCTGTCGGGCGGTCAGCTGCAACGGGTGGTGATCGCCATCGCGATCGCCAACGAGCCCGCCCTGCTCATCGCCGACGAGCCCACCACCGCGCTCGACGTGACCGTGCAGGCCGAGATCCTCGACCTCCTGCGCGGCCTGCGTGACCGGCTCGGCATCGGGATCCTGCTCATCACCCACGACATGGGCGTGGTCGCCGACCTCGCCGACCGGGTCGTCGTGATGCGGGCGGGCCGGGTGGTGGAGGAGGCGAGCGTCGCGCAGTTGTTCGCGGCGCCCCGTGAGGAGTACACCCGCCACCTGCTCGACGCCGTGGTGTCCCTGCCCACCGCACCGCTGGTCCCCGCGCCGGTCGTCGTCGACGAGCCCGCGCCGGTGCCGGATCGGACCGCCGCTCCGGAGGAAGGCACCGGCATCCTGACCGTGGACGACCTGCGGGTGACCTACCGTGGGCGGTTCGACGTGCCGGCCGTGGAGGGGGTGAGCCTGCACGTCGGCGCCGGAGAGGTGTTCGGACTCGTCGGCGAGTCCGGTTCGGGCAAGAGCACGATCGCCTCGGCCATCACCGGCCTGGTGCGTCCCGAGGGGGGCACGATCCGGCTCTCCGGCGACGACCTCGCCGCGCTGCGTGGCAAGGCCCTGCGGCGTGCCCGCGGCCGGATCGGCATGGTCTTCCAGGATCCCGCGTCGTCGTTGAACCCGCGAGCCACCATCGGCGACAGCGTCGCCGAGCCGCTACGCCTGCACACCTGCCTGCACGGCAGCGAGCTGAGCCGCCGGGTGGATGACCTGCTCGACGCCGCGCAGCTTCCGACCTCGACACGCGACCGGTTCCCGCACGAGCTCTCCGGTGGCCAACGTCAACGGGTCGGCATCGCCAGGTCGATCGCGTTGAACCCCGACCTCCTGATCGCCGACGAGCCCACCAGCTCCCTCGACGTCTCCGTGCAGGCCCGGATCCTCGACCTGTTCCGGGACCTGCAGGAACAGCTGAAGTTCGCGTGTCTGTTCATCTCGCACGACCTCGCCGTGATCGGCGCACTCGCGGCCCGGGTCGGCGTCATGCACCGCGGGCGGATCGTCGAGCAGGGGAGCGCCGTCCAGGTGCTGCAGGCGCCACGCCACCGCTACACCCAGCGGCTCCTCGCGTCGGCCCCCGTGGCCGACCCCACCGAACAGCAGCGCAGGCGCAAGGTCTGGCACACGATCCGGGACGCGCAGCCGGAGGAAGCGGCCCCCAGCGCCTCGTGACGGAGCTGGGGGCCGCCCCGGCCTCAGAGTCCGCGCGCCGCCAGCGCCTCGCGCACGGCCTTGCTGGTGGAGGGCACCGTGGCCGAGGGGCCGATCTGGCCGGCGACCGCGTCGAGGGTCTTGAGCCCGTCGCCGGTGATCAGCAGCACGGTCTCGGCGTCCGGGTCGAGCTTGCCCGACTCGACGAGCTTCTTCGCGGTGGCCACCGTGACGCCGCCCGCGGTCTCGGCGAAGACGCCCTCGGTGCGGGCGAGCAGCCGGATCCCGTCGACCACCTCGGCGTCGCTGACGTGCGCCACGGCCCCGCCGGTGCGGCGCACCGCGTCGAGGACGTAGGGGCCGTCGGCCGGGTTACCGATCGCGAGCGAGCGGGCGATCGTGTCCGGGCGCACCGGCTGCACGACGTCGTGCCCGTCCTCGAAGGCCTTGGCCACGGGGGAGCAGCCGGTGGCCTGCGCCCCGAACACGCGGTAGGGCGTGGGCTCCACCAGGCCCAGCTTGCCGAGCTCGGTGAAACCCTTGTCGACCTTGGTGAGCTGCGACCCCGACGCCACGGGCACCACGATCTGCTCCGGCAGCCGCCAGCCGAGCTGCTCGGCCACCTCGTAGCCCAGCGTCTTGGAGCCCTCGGCGTAGTACGGCCGCACGTTGACGTTGACGAACGCCCAGTCCTCGTGCTCGGCGGCGAGCTCGGTGGCCAACCGGTTGACGTCGTCGTAGTTGCCGTCGACGGCGAGCAGGGTGCCGTCGTACACGGCGGTGGTGAGCACCTTCGCCTGCTCGAGCGACGACGGGATGAGCACGACCGAGTCCCACCCGGCGCGGGCCGCGGCGGCGGCCACGGCGTTGGCGAGGTTGCCCGTGGACGGGCAGGCGAGCACCGAGAACCCGAGCTCGCGGGCGGCGGCGAGCGCCACGGCCACCACGCGGTCCTTGAACGAGTGGGTCGGGTTGCCGGTGTCGTCCTTCACCCAGAGGTTGCGCAGCCCCAGAGCGGCGCCCAGCCGGTCGGCCTTGATCAGGCGGGTGAGACCGGGCTCGGTGTTGGGGTGCTCCTGCACGGTGGACGGCACGGGCAGCAGCTGCCGGTAGCGCCAGATCGACTTCGGGCCGGCCTCGATGGACTCGCGGGTGACGGTGCCGAAGTCGTAGTCGACCTCGAGCGGGCCGAAGCACTGCGGGCAGGCGAACTCGGCCGCGAGCGGGATCTGGTGGCCACACTCACGACAGGAGAGGGCGCGTGCGGGCCCGAGGTCGTAGGCGGCGGTGGATCCGTCGCCGTCGGGACGCGTGGAGGCAGTCAGAGTCATCGAAAGATCTCCTCATCTTCCCCGCACCATGCGGGTCGGAATTGGCACCGTGATCGAGCGCGGATGCGCATCGCCGGTTGCCGGGGCTTCGCCGGGCCGTTCCCTCTGCCCCTCTGGATGAGCCATGTGAAGTTGTTCCGCGGCTGGTCGAGCAGCCGTCAGATGTCAGCCACGTTACGTCACGATCCACTGCCCCCCAAGTCCTGTCCGGATTCTGGGAGCCGGGTCACGCAATGTCGGTGGCGTGCGCGAGCATGGACGTCATGTCCGCGCCCCCTCCGCCCGCGCCGCTGCGCCTCATCCTCGGCGAGGAGGAGCTGCTGGTGGAGCGGGCGGTCGAGCAGGTCGTCGCGGAGGTGCGGGCCGGTGAGCCCGGCGCCGAGCTGCGGCGCTACCGGGCCGCCGACCTCACCCCGGTCGACCTCGCCGACAACCTGAGCCCGTCGCTGTTCGCCGAGGGCCGGGTCATCGTCCTGCAGGCCGCCCACGAGGTGGGCAAGGAGCTCGCCACGGCGATCGTCGAACAGTCGGCCGACCCGGCCGAGGGCATCGTCCTGGTCGTGCTGCACGCGGGGGGCGCCCGCAACAAGGGGCTGGCCGACGCGCTGCGCAAGGGCGGCGCCGTCGTCACCACGTGCAACCGGATCACCCGCTTCGAGGAGCGGGCCGACTTCGTACGCTCCGAGGTGCGACGGGCCGGTGGGCGCATCGCTCCCGCCGCGGTGGGCGTCCTGATCGAAGCGGTCGGGTCCGACCTACGGGAGCTCGCTGCCGCGGCGGGCCAGCTCGTGGCCGACACCGGGGGCACCGTCGACGAGCAGGCGGTGCGCCGCTACCACCGGGGCCGCGCGGAGGCGTCCGGTTTCGCGGTGGCCGACAAGGTGATGGCGGGCGACCGGGCCGGGGCGCTGGAGGCGTTGCGGTGGGCGCTCGTGCTCGGGGTGGCGCCCGTGCTGGTGGCCGACGCGCTGGCCGACGGGGTGCGCACCCTGGCCAGGGTGGGTGCGGCCGGCCGGGGCGATCCCAACCGGCTCGCGGGCACCCTGGGGATGCCGCCGTGGAAGGTGCGCAAGGCGCAGGCCCAGGTACGGGCGTGGCAGCCCGAGTCGCTCGCGATCGCGTTCGACGCAGCGGCCGAGGTGAACGCCGACGTCAAGGGAGCGGCAGCCGACGCGGGGTACGCGCTGGAACGCGCGGTACTGCGGATCTGCGCGGCACGCGAGTCACGCTGAGCGGTGCCGGAGGGCGGGCGCCGTGACACAACACAACGGCGCTGCCCCCGAGAGGGCAGCGCCGTGTGGGCTGGAGGTGTGGCCTCGTCAGAGCGCGTCGACGCGCTTGGACAGCGACGACTTGCGGTTGGCAGCCTGGTTCTTGTGGATGACGCCCTTGCTGGCCGCCTTGTCGAGCGCACGGGCTGCGGCGCGCTGCAGCTCGGTGGCCTTCTCGGTGTCGCCGGCCTCCGCAGCCTCGCGGAAACGCCGCACGGCGGTGCGAACGGCGGACTTGACCGACTTGTTGCGCTGGCGGCGCTTCTCGTTGGTCTTGACCCGCTTGATCTGGGACTTGATGTTGGCCACGCGAATGCCTCGAGTTCTTCTTCGCCTTGTTCCGGTCCGCACCGGCGGCGGGGGATCCTGCGTTCACGCCGGGCGCTCAGCGGTCCATGTTACAGCCCGGCGGGGACCGTCGGAAATCGGCCCGGTCCAGCAGTTCCCGCGGTCCGCCTAGGGTGATCGCATGACGGTGGTTCTGGTGCACGGCAACCCGGAGACCGAGGCCTTGTGGGACCCGCTGAGCGAGCGGCTCACCGCACGCGGCTACGACGATCAGGTGCGGCTCTCACCGCCCGGGTTCGGGGCCCCGGTGCCCCCGGGGTGGACAGCGACGGTCGACGAGTACCGCGACTGGCTGGTGGCCGAGCTGGAGGGCATCGGGCGCCCCGTCGACCTGGTCGGTCACGACTGGGGCGGCGGGCACGTGCTCAACGTCGCGATGACCCGGCCCGACCTGCTGCGCAGCTGGTGCTCCGACGTCGTGGGGCTCTTCGATCCGGACTACGTGTGGCACGACCTCGCGCAGGACTGGCAGACCCCCGGCGTCGGTGAGGCGGCGATCGAGGAGCGGCTCGACACCCCCGTGGACAAGGTGGTGGAGAACCTGGCCGAGCGCGGCATGGCTCCCGCGGTCGCCCAGCGCATCGCGCCCGCCTTCGACGTGACGATGGGCGAGTGCATCCTCGCGCTGTACCGCTCCGCGGCGCAGCCGGTGCTGGCGCGGCTCGGGGTGGGGCTGGAGGCCGCGGCGGCCCGTCCCGGGCTCTCGGTGGTGGCGACGGAGGACCACTTCGTGGGAACGATCGAGCAGCGCCACCGCGCCGCGGTGCGAGCGGGTGCCCGCGAGGAGACGCTCGACGGGCTCGGGCACTGGTGGATGACCCAGGATCCCGACCGCGGGGCAGCGATGCTCGCCCGGTTCCTGGACTCCGTCTGATCCCTGGTCCGTGACACCGTCGTGCCGCCGGTGACGGCAGCTACTCGGGCGGGGCGGCGGCAGCGCTCGACGTCACGGAGGACATGACACGGCCGGCGTGAACGGCGCCGGTGACCACGGTGTTGCCGCCGGAGTGCTTGGCGCGGTACATGGCGGCGTCCGCGGCGGCGAGCGCCACCTCGGGCTCGCCGTCGAGCGGGGCGCGGACCACCCCGACCGACATGGTGACGCCGGCGGCGACATCGGCGGGCAGTGCCGCCACGGCGTCGGTGGCGCGTTGCAGCGCCGCCCGTGCCTCCGGGAGCGGCGTGGCCGGCATGACCACGACGAACTCGTCGCCGCCGTACCGGGCCACGAGGTCCTGGGAGCGCAGGATGGTGCGCAGGCACGTGGCGACCTCGCGCAGTACGGCGTCGCCCGCGGCGTGCGAGCGGGCATCGTTGACGTCCTTGAACCGGTCGAGGTCGATCAGGGCGACGGCACACGGCTGGAGCGCCGGTGTGGTGGTGGCCTCGACGAGCCGCATGTCCAGCGCCCGCCGGTTCGGCAGCCCGGTGAGTGGGTCCTGCAGGGCCTGGGCCGCGACCGCGCCGTGCTCGCGGGCCAACCGGTGGTGCTCGGAGTGGCTGCGCAGCGCGGTGAGGCGCGCCTCGCGCAGGGCCCACAGCTCGGCCTCGAGCGCCTCGGCGTAGCTCGCGAGCGCGTCGGAGCGCCGCGGGGCACCGTTGGCGAGCTCGTCCATCCTCGCGAACTCCCGGTGCAGGGCGAGAGCGAGCACGGCGTCCGGGGTGGACATGCGCAGCTCGTGGTGCAGCGGCGCGAGTGCCGCCGCCGCGTCGCCCGGTCCGCCTGCGGCGAGCAGGCAGCGTGCCGTGGCGATGGCGAGCATGATGCGGTCCTCGGTGAAGTTGGTCATCGGCTCGAGCGCGACGAGCATCTCCAGGTGCTCCGGCGCCGGCTGCTTCAGGGAGTACGCCGCGCCGATGATCGAGCACTCCTCGATGGCCTCGGTTCCGCCTTCGGGCAGGCCGTGCGCGGCGGCCCAGAGCCGGGCGGCGGTGTGCGCGGTCTGTGCGGCGCCGACGAAGCGGGTGGCGGCGGCCGCGTCGCGTCCGCCGCGCTCGAGGCGCAACGCCCACGACAGCTGCAGCCGTACGCGGTTGAGCTGGAGCACGAGACGATCCATCACCGACGCGCCGCCCTCGGACACGGTGATCGCCCGCTGTGACACCTCGTCGGCCAGCTCGTGCGAGCCGAGCTTGAGCAGCACGAGGACCAACCCGTTGAGACTCCGCGAGAGCAGTCGCGACCATTCGGCGGGGTCCTCGTGGGGCTCCGGGGCGGTGAGCTCGGTGAGGATGGCGTGGGCGACGGCGGTGTCGGTGAGCGCGTTCTCCCCCTGGTGGAAGACGGCGGTGCGGTGTGCGCGGAGGGTGGCGGCCTCGCCGAGCCTGCGCGGATCGTCATCGAGCTCGGCGAGCTCGGTGTACTCCAGCAGCAGAGCCTCGACCTCGGTCTCGACCGTCTCCGCGTCGGGGTGGCCCGGTGCGGTGCGGATGGGGTCGAGGATGCGCACCAGGATGCACATCCGGAGCAGCTCGGACACGAGTGGGGACGGGCGGTGCCTGCGGGCGTGGGCGAGCAGCTCGTCCATGCCGACCCGGGCGGCCACCGCGCCCGCGGAGGTGCCCCGCTGCTGCCAGCGGAACTTGTCGGTGGCCCGGACCAGGATCTGCTGGTCGGTCAGCCGGCACGCGTCCTGTGCGCAGCAGCAGCTCGGCTCACCCTCCACGAGCACGCACTCGCTCGGGACAGCGAGCGCCGAGGAGGAGCGCGGTGTCACGGGTCGCCCCCTGCGAAGGCCGTCGGGCAGCTCGGACCGGACGCCGAGGCTGGGGCCCGACGGTCGGACCGCGGAGCTCCGTCTCGGCCCTGGGTCTCCACGATCTGGTCATGGTGACATGAGATGCACCCCGGTGGGGAGGCCGGTTTTCGGCGAAGTGTCCGTCCCGCTGACGGTGATCACCCGCCCCGTCCGGCGCATTGCGGAGCCGTAATGCTGTGTGCAGCGCGTCCCCACAGCAGTACGGCTCCACAGTGCGGGCGGGGGCCGGGTGACCGGTGGCGCCGCGCCCGCGGCGCCGCATGGGACGATAGAAGGACCTATACCTGAAGGATCCGTGAGTGAGCTCGTTCGCCGACCAGACGTTCACCCCTCCGGAGCTGATCCGGAACTTCTGCATCATCGCCCACATCGACCACGGCAAGTCCACCTTGGCCGACCGCATGCTGCAGCTCACCGGTGTGGTCGAGGAGCGGGCGATGCGCGCCCAGTACCTCGACCGGATGGACATCGAGCGCGAGCGCGGTATCACGATCAAGGCGCAGAACGTGCGGCTGCCGTGGAAGGTGGGGACCACCGAGCACGTCCTGCACCTCATCGACACCCCCGGCCACGTCGACTTCACCTACGAGGTGAGCCGGGCGCTCGAGGCGTGTGAGGGCGCGGTCCTGCTGGTCGACGCCGCACAGGGCATCGAGGCCCAGACGCTGGCCAACCTGTACCTGGCGCTGGAGAAGGACCTCACGATCATCCCGGTCCTCAACAAGATCGACCTGCCCGCCGCCGACCCGGACCGGTACGCGGCGGAGATCGCGCACATCGTGGGCTGCGAGCCCGGCGACGTGCTGCGGGTGAGCGCCAAGACGGGGCTCGGCGTGCGGGAACTGCTCGACGAGGTGGTCCGGGTGACCCCGGCGCCGGTCGGCGACCCCGATGCCCCCGCGCGGGCGATGATCTTCGACTCGGTCTACGACACCTACCGCGGCGTCGTCACCTACATCCGCGTGGTCGACGGGAAGATCACCCCGCGCGAGCGGATCAAGATGATGTCCACGGGCACCACCCACGAACTGCTCGAGGTGGGCATCGTCTCCCCGGATCCCAAGCCGAGCGTCGGGCTGGGCGTCGGTGAGGTGGGCTACCTCATCACCGGCGTGAAGGACGTGCGGCAGTCGAAGGTCGGCGACACGATCACGAGCCAGCGTCACGGCGCCACGGAGCCGCTCACCGGCTACCGCGAGCCGCGTCCGATGGTCTACTCGGGGCTGTACCCGGTGGACGGCTCGGAGTACCCGGACCTGCGTGAGGCGCTCGACAAGCTGCAGCTCAACGACGCGGCGCTCACCTACGAGCCGGAGACATCGGCGGCGCTGGGCTTCGGGTTCCGCTGCGGGTTCCTCGGCCTGCTGCACCTGGAGATCACCCGCGACCGGCTGGAGCGCGAGGCCGGGCTGGACCTGATCTCCACCGCGCCGAACGTGGTCTACCGCGTGATCAAGGACGACGGCACCGAGATGACGGTGACCAACCCGTCCGACTGGCCGACCGGCAAGGTCGCGCAGATCTTCGAGCCGGTGGTGAAGGTGACGGTTCTGGCGCCGTCGGAGTTCATCGGCACGATCATGGAGCTGTGCCAGGGCAGGCGCGGCCAGCTCGGCGGGATGGACTACCTGTCGGAGAGCCGGGTCGAGCTGCGCTACACGATGCCGCTCGCCGAGATCATCTTCGACTTCTTCGACGCACTGAAGTCGCGCACCCGCGGCTACGCCAGCCTCGACTACGAGGAGGCCGGCGAGCAGGAGGCGGAGCTGGTGAAGGTCGACATCATGCTGCAGGGCGAGGCGGTCGACGCGTTCTCCGCGATCCGGCACAAGGACGACGCCTACTCCTACGGCACGTCCATGACCACGAAGCTGCGTGAGCTGATCCCGCGCCAGCAGTTCGAGGTGCCGATCCAGGCGGCGATCGGGTCGCGGATCATCGCGCGGGAGAACATCCGGGCGATCCGCAAGGACGTCCTCGCCAAGTGCTACGGCGGCGACATCACCCGCAAGCGCAAGCTGCTGGAGAAGCAGAAGGAGGGCAAGAAGCGGATGAAGACCATCGGACGGGTCGAGGTCCCGCAGGAGGCCTTCGTCGCCGCGCTGTCCACCGACTCCGCAGGCGACGCCAAGTCCGGGAAGAAGTAGGAGACCCCGCCGGCCCGATCCTGCGGATGCCTGCGCAAATGATCTCGGCGATGATCGCCGGGCGCTTTACCATGACCCCATGACGGATCTTCCGGCGGCGCCCGGCGGGCAGTCGCCGGGAGTCGCGGGCCTCGTCCTGGTCGTCGTACTGGTGATCGGGTTCTTCGCCGGCCGGGTGAAGCGGCGGTTCATGCTGCTTCTCGTCGGGCTGCTGGCGATGCTCGGGATCGGCGTCGCGGTCACGCTGATCGCCGCAGCGCCCGGGGCGGTGGCCGACCGCGCGGCGGAGCTCACCGGGTTCTACGCGGTGGTGGTGCCGCTGACGGTGGCCTACGCCGCCGGCTGGCTGTGCGGGCGCGGCAGCCTGCTCTGGCGCCTGGTGGTGCTCGGGGTGGCCGTGCTGGTGCTCGCTGTCTTCCCCTACACCGACGCGGGGCGGGTCACGGCCGACACGGTGCTGGGGGCGCCCGCGGCGGGGGGAGTGCCGTGATGACCACACCGGCCGCGCACGCCGTGGGACGAGTCGAGTCGGTGAACGTGGCCGTCGTGCGCACCGACGAGTGGACGAAGGTCAAGAGCGGGCGTTCCGGCATCGACAAGCGTCCGGTCGAGGGCCCGGTGCTGCTCACGGCCACCGGCGTCGAGGGCGACACGATCTGCGACGTCGCGAACCACGGCGGTCCGGACCAAGCCGTGTACGCCTACTCGTGCGACGACCTCGCGTTCTGGACGGCCGAGCTCGGACAGCCGGTGCTGTCCGGTGGGGTGGGGGAGAACCTCACGATGTCGGGCGTGGACTGCTCGGGCGCCGTGATCGGAGAGCGCTGGCAGATCGGGGATGCCGTGCTGCAGGTTCGCGGCCCCCGGATCCCGTGCCGGGTGTTCGCGGGGTTCCGCGGCGTGCCCGATCTCGTGCGGCGGTTCGTCGCCGCTCGACGGCCAGGTGCGTACCTGGCCGTCGAACGTCCCGCCGCGGTGGCGGCGGGCGACTCCGTGCGTGTGCTCGACCGTCCCGCTCACGGCGTCACGGTGACCCACCTGATGGCTGCGCTTACCGGTGAGCGCAGCCAGGTGCCGGCGATCGTGGCCGCCCGCGAGTACCTCGGTGCTCGCGGACAGGACTGGCTGGACAACGCGCTCGGGGTGAAGCGGGGCTGATCCGGGGGGCTGTCGGGGAGGCTGTGGGCGGGGAGGCGAGGCTGCTGGGGAGGCGGCGTGGGAGCGAGAAGGTCGGTCAGACGTTGACGCCCTGGCAGGCCAGGGCTTCGAGGAGTTCGGCGAGCTGGGCGCGCTCAGGGGTGTGGGGGGAGCCGAGTGCTTCGCCTGCGCGGCGTTCCACGCGCCCGCAGACTCGTTCGACCACAGCGCGTCCGTCCGCAGCGAGATGGACGAGAACGCGACGGCGGTCCTCCGGGTCGGTGCGCCGGTAGGCCAGCTTGGCAGCGACCAACCGGTCCACCACACGGGTGGCTGTGGGGGCAGGCAGAGCGGTGTGCGAGGCGATCTCGCCCATGCTCCGACCACCGCCGCGGGCCAGCATCAGCAGCACTCGCCAGCCATCTCGGCTGACCCCTTCCGCCGAGGTGACCGGCGACAGTGCGGCGGCGACCGCACGGTCCAACCGGTCAAGCAACTCGACCAGACCTGTCACTCGGGGCACCGGGATGTACACGGATCCCGGCGCCGTTCGACTTGGTGGCTCAGACACGGTTACTTACTGTACGTCCTGAGAGGGCCAAGCGGGTCTCTCAGCAACCAGTTGCCGTAGACGAGCGGCTGATCCAACGCGACGGACGGTGCTATTTGGTAAAGACGATCTTGCCAGACGTCTCGCCCTCGAGCATCGCGCGGAACCCTTCCGCGGCCTGATCCATCGGCAGTTCGAGCCCGATCTCGGGGCTGATCCCGGCGTTGGCAACGAAACTGAGCAGGTCGGACAGCTCTTCCCGGGTGCCCATGGTCGAACCGATGACGCGGAGCTGGAGGAAGAACAGACGCTGGAGATCGGCGCCCGGGTTCGGACCACTCGTCGATCCGCTCACAACAATCACACCGCCGGGCTTGAGTGCCCTCATCGAGTGCGACCACGTGGCGTCACCGACTGTCTCGAATACGGCATCGACGCGCTCGGGCAGCCGCTCTCCCGACGGGAACGTCGCGTCCGCACCCAGCTTCTCCGCGACCGCCCGCTTCTCCTCCGTGCGGCCGGTGACCCAGACCCGCATCCCGGCCGCGGCGCCGAGCTGTACCAGTGCCGTGGAGACCCCGCCGGACGCACCTTGCACCAGCATGGTCTGCCCGGGCCGCAGCCCGGACTTCACGAACAGCATCCGGTAGGCGGTCAGCCAGGCCGTGCCCATCACCGACGCCTGCACCGGGGTGAGGCCGGCAGGCTTCGGCACGGCATTGCGCTTCGGGACCACGACGGTGTCGGCGAACGTGCCCTGGTGCTTCTCGGTGAGCAGCGTGCGCTTCGGGTCGAGGGTCTCGTCGCCGTGCAGCGACGCGTCGCCGATCACCGAGTGCAGCACGACCTCGGTGCCGTCCTCCAGGGTGCCGGCGCCGTCGCAGCCGAGGATCATCGGGAACTGTTCGGGCTTGATGCCCACGCCTCGCAGCGTCCAGAGGTCGTGCATGTTGAGGCTGGCGGCGGAGACCGATACGGCCACCCAGCCGTCGGGCACCTCGGGTTCGGGGCGCTCGCCCACGGTCAGGGACTCGAGCGGAGCGTCGGCGTTGGGCTCTGCGGCGTAGACGGCGAACATGGCACGAAAACTAGTCGCATCGGCTGCCCGCTACCGTGTGGGCGATGAGGTGGGTCGGAACGTGACGGGGGGTGGGGACGTGCTGCGCGCGGTGGCCGACTGGTGGGACGCGGTCGAGCTGTGGATCACCCAGCTCCCGTTCCCGCTGCAGGTGGTCCTGGCCATTGTGGTGGTGCTGCCGCTGTGCTGGGGCACCTCGGCAGGCGTGGACCGGCTGGTCGACCTCGTCGCGACCCACGTCCGGCGGGATCGCAGCGACGTCCGCTAGGTGGCCGGGCCACACCCGACCCGGCCCGCACGGCCGGTGCCGGGTGTGGCCCGCCGTGTTGTCAGCAGCCGCTGACGCTCGTGTAGTAGCCCGGGCTGGTCTCCCGGAGACTGGTGGTCACGAAGGTGTTCCACAGCCCGAGGTCGGTACCGGACCCGACCGCGTAGGCGTGCCCGCCGGACTGGGTGGCCCGGCCGGCCTGGGTGTGGGCGTAGTTGGACGCGGTCCAGCAACCGAGCGACGGCCCGGTCGTGGGGGGCGGGCTGGTCGGGGGCGTTGTCGGCGGGGTGGTCGGCGTCGTCGTCGGTGTGGGAGTGCCGCCGGAGCCGCCGTCCAACCCCCAGGCCACGGCGTCGTACCAGCTGGAGCACAGGGTGTCGGCGAAGTAGGCGCCGGCCTGCCCGCACTGCTGTGGTCCGGTGCCCGGGTCGTTGGGGGTGGCGTGGCCCATGCCGGCGATCGTGTAGGTCGTCACCCTGGCCACGCCGTCGGATGATGCGTGGACCGCCCGCGTGGTGCCACCGGGGAGCGACGTCGTCGCGGTCGGGGCCTGGGGCACCCCGTGCACCGCCGTCCACTGGTCCCGGCTGTTGGTCGCGTTGCCCGGACGTACGGTGAAGTCGGCGTCGCCGTGCCAGATCGACACCTCGGGCCAGTCCGTCGTCCCGCCGGGTGCCTTGGCCTGCACCGCGGACGCCCACTGAGCCGGGGTGCGGGTGGGCGGGGTGTTCATGCAGCCGAAGGCGGAGACCGTGTCGGTGGCGCAGCCCACCGGGATCCCGGCGATGATCGCCCCTGCGGTGAAGACGTCGGGGTAGGCGGCGAGCATCGCCGCGCTCATCGCCCCGCCTGCGGACAGCCCGGAGACGTAGGCCCGGCCGGCGCCCCAGGTCGAGCGGGCGTAGGCCACCATCGCGGCGATCGACGCCGCCTCGCCCTGGCCGCGGGTGACGTCCCCGGCCTGGAACCAGTTGAAGCACGAGGTCTGGTTGTTGGCCGAGGGCTGCTGGGGGAAGACCACGGTGAAGCCCCAGCGGTCGGCGAGCTCGGTCCAGCCCGAGCCTGCGGCGTAGCCGGCCGCATTCTGGGTGCAGCCGTGCAGCGCCACGACGACCGGCCGGCCGGTACCGGCGCCTGCGCCTGCGGGACGGTAGGCGTACATCACCAGGGCCCCGGGGTTGCTGCCGAACGAGCTCACCTGGGTCAGGGTCGCGGCCTGCGCGGGCGGCGCGCCGACCACGCCGAGCCCGCCCAGGACGGCGGTGATCGTCACCACGATCGCGATCAGTAATCCGGTCCGACGCATGTCAGCCCTCCCTGTCCGGGCACCGTTACCCGGTCGTGACGATGGTGAGGACCCGCGTCACGGGAAGGGAGGTGGTGTGCACCCACAGTCACGACGATCATGCACGATCATGCTGGTGCCCTCGCACACCTCCGGGCGACGGAGGTTGCCGACGTCAGGCGGCGTTGGCCGCGGTCGCGGCGATCACCGGCAGCACGTCCGAGCAGCCGCCGTCCACCAGCACCTCGGCGAACTCGTCGCCCCGGGTGCGGCCCCGGTTGACGATCACCACGGGCACGCCGATCTTGTGCGCGTGCCGGACGAAGCGCAGCCCGGACATCACCGTGAGCGAGCTGCCGGCGACGAGCAGCGAGCCCGCGGCGTCGACCATGGCGTAGGCGCGCGCCACCCGCTCCCGCGGGACGTTCTCGCCGAAGAACACCACGTCCGGCTTGAGTACGCCGCCGCACCCGTGGCACGCGGCGAGCCGGAAGCCGTCGGTGGCCTCGAGCGCCGCATCGCCGTCGGGGGCGGCCTCGACTTCCGCTCCGGCCGCGTCGACGAAGCCCGGGTTCAGCGCCGCGAGCCTGCCCTGGAGCTCGTCGCGGGGGCTGCGGGCGCCACACCCGAGACAGACCACGTCGGCGATCCGGCCGTGCAGGTCGATCACCGCGCGGCTCCCGGCGGCGTGGTGCAGCCCGTCCACGTTCTGCGTGACGAGGCCGTGCAAGGCGCCCACGCGTTCCAGTTCGGCGATCGCCCGGTGCCCGGCGTTGGGCTCGGCGTGCGCCATCCGGGCCCAGCCGACGTGGCTGCGGGCCCAGTAGCGGCGCTGCGCAGGTTCGCCCGAGACGAAGTCCTGGTAGGTCATCGGGGTGCGGCGCGGGGAGCCGGGGCCGCGGTAGTCGGGAATGCCGGAGTCGGTGGAGAGCCCGGCGCCGGTCAGCGCCACGAGCGGCCTGCGGGCGAGCACCCCGAGCGCGCGGTCGAGCGCCTCGTCCTCCAGAACGTCCACGTGACCAGGCTAACCACCGACGGGAATGGGCCGCGGTGTCGCGTTCGTGCAATACGGGCGGGCGCCCGCCCGGCAGATTCACCGGCATGGACAACGCAGACCACATGAGCAGGAGCATCGACCTCGCGGTCGCCGTGATCCGGGGTGCCGACCCGGCCCGGTACGACGACCCCTCCCCGTGCTCCGACTACGCCGTCCGGGACGTGGTCAACCACATCGCCTTCGGATTCCTGCTCGCCCACCGCTCGGGCACGCGTCAGGCCTGGGACCCGTCCTGGACGGGAGAGGAGCGCACCCCGTTCCTGCGCGGGCTTCCGGAGAGCGGGTGGGCGCCGGCGTGCGAGGAGCAGGCTGCTGCGGCGGCGCAGGCGTGGGCCACCCCGGCGGCCTGGGAGGGCGAGTCGCAGATGGGTGGCTCGCCGATGCCCGCCGCGGTGATCGGTTCGATCATGACGGCGGAGTTCGCCGTGCACGCCTGGGACCTGGCCGTCTCGACCGGGCAGCCGCTCCAGGTGCCGCCCGCCCTCGCCCAGGTGGTGCTGGAGGGCGTGGAGTCGATCGCGCAGATGGGACGGGACGGGGGCTGGTTCGGCGCCGCGGTGGACGTGCCGGCCGGCGCGCCGGCGTTCGAGCGCGCGCTCGCCGCGTCGGGCCGCGACCCGCGCTGGACCCCGCCCAGCGCCTGAGGGACAGCGCTACTGCGCCCAGGAGGGCGCGCGCTTCTCCGCGAAGGCCCGCATGCCCTCCTGGCCCTCCTTGCCTGCGAAGTGGCGCGCCGAGAGCTCCCGCATCTCGGCGAACTGCTCGCTGATCGCGGCAGGCCGCTCCTGGCGGAGCATCGCCTTGGTGGCCGCCAGCGCGCCCGGTGCGCCCATCCGCAGCGCCTCGGTGTAGCGGTGCACCTCCGTGTCGAGGTCGAAGCCGGGCACGGCGCTGTTCACCAGCCCGATCTGCTCGGCGCGGTTGGCGTCGAACGTCTCGCCGGTGAGGAACAGCTCGTGCGCCGCCCGCGGCAGCAGGCGCGGCAGCACGGTGACGGAGATGACCGCCGGGACGACGCCGATCCGGACCTCGCTGAACGCGAACGTCGCCGTCTCGGCGGCCACCGCGATGTCGCAGGCCGCCACCAGCCCGACCCCGCCTGCCCTGGCCGGCCCCGCCACCCGCGCGATCACGGGCGTGGGGGAGGCCCAGATCCGCTCGAGGATCGCGGGGAACTCACCGACGCCCTGGTCCTGCGCCGTGGCGCCGCGCGACTCCTTGAGGTCCATCCCCGAGCAGAACACCCGGCCGGTGTGGCTGAGCACGATCACCCGCACGGCGTCGTCCTCGATCGCGGTGGTGAGGTGGCCCAGTAGCTCCCCGCGCAGCTGCGCCGACAGCGCGTTGCGGTTGGCGGGGGAGTCCAGGGTGATCGTTGCGACGCCCGCCGCGACGTCGAGGTGCACCAGCTCGTCGGTCATGCGGGGACCGTATCCGGCTCACCCGCCGACTCGCCGTACGCGCGCGCCTGGAGCGTGAACAGCTCGTGATAGGTGCCGCGCAGCGCCATCAGCTCAAGGTGGCGGCCATGCTCGATCAGCCTGCCCTGCTCCAGCACGAGGATCCAGCGTGGCGGCCAGCAGCGCCGGGCGCGGTGCGGTGCCGGCCACCGCCAGCAGCCCGGCGTTCGCCGCCGACTCGTACCCCTGCGCCCACGAGGGCGTGCCGATGTCGTCGACCCCGATCAACGGGGCAGGCCCCGGCTTCTCACCCACGCGTCCCCCCGTCACTGCCCGGCCCTTCATGGTCCACTACGGCGGGGGCGCTCGGGAGGAATCAGGCGAATCGCTCCCGCAGGTAGGCGGCCGTGGCGTCGTCGGCGGGGAAGAAGCTCTCGATGGCCACCTCCTCCAGCGTCACGTCGAGCGGCGCACCGAGCACGGCCACCGTCGAGAAGAGCGTGAGCTCCTGGTCCGGGTGCCGCAGCCGCAGCGGCAGCAGAATCCGGTCGCGGGGCTGCGCAGTCGGATCGAGCCCGGCGTCCCGGCAGTACCCGACGAGCTCGCCCAGCAGCGCGCGCAGCCCCGTGGTCGCCGATCGCTCCGCCTGCCGGCGCAGCCGGGACACCAGATGGGCGGCGTACTCCTCCAGGTCGACGACGTGCGGGGCCAGCCCGCGCGGGTGCAGGCTCACGCGCAGGACGTTGGCCGGTGGGGCGAGCAGTTCGGGGTCGACGAGGTCGGTGAGCAGCGCGACCGCCCGGTTCGCTGCGAGCAGGTTCCACGAGCCGTCGACGAGGACCGCGGGATAGGGCTCCTGGCCGTCGAGGATCCGGCGCAACGAGCGCTGCACCTCGCCCAACTCGGCGTCGTCGAGGCCGTGCTGGGTGTAGGCCGGGGCGAACCCGGCCGCCATCATCAGCTCGTTCCGGGCTCGCAGCGGCACGTCGAGCTCCTCCGACAGGTGCAGCACCATCTCCCGGCTCGGCTTCGACCGGCCGGTCTCCAGGAAGCTCAGGTGCCGGGCGGACACCTCGGCCCGCAGGCCGAGGTCGAGCTGTGTCAGCCGACGGCGTTGACGCCAGTCGCGCAGCAGCGATCCGAACGCGGTTCCGGCGGCGGTGGCGGCGGTCATGACCGGACGCTAACCGGCCCCGGCGCGCCTGATCGATGACCCCGCAGGTAATGGACCGGCAGCACGGCGGGGCGGCAGTGTGCCTCCCGTGACCGACGACCTCACCGCGCAGATGCACCGCGCCATGCCCTTCACCGCCGTGCTCGGAGCCACCGCGCTGCGGGCCGGACCGGACGAGGTGGCGCTGCGCCTCGAGTGGGACGGCACCCGGTGTACGTCCAGTGGCCTGCTGCACGGCGGGGCGCTGATGGCGCTGGCCGACGCCGCCGGTGGCTGGTGCGCGTTCCTCAACCTCCCCGACGGCGCGACGGGAACGGCCACCGTGACCTCGGCGACGAACTTCCTGCGCCCCGTGACGTCCGGGCACATAGACGCCGTGGCGAGCGTGCTGCACGCGGGGCGCAGCACGCTCGTCGTGGACACCGAGTTGCGCGACGCGGCCGGGAGGCTCGTCGCGCGGGTGACGCAGACCCAGGCGGTCCTGCGCTTAGCTCCTCCGAGGTAGGTGCTGCGTCAGGCGGGAACGGCGGTGCGCGCCTGCTCCGCGTCGCGCCGCGCCACCTCGGCGCGCACGAGCGGGATCACCTCGCGGCCGAACTCCTTGGCGTCCTCCAGCAGGTCGTAGCCGCGGGCGGACAGGATGCGGACGCCGAGGTCGTAGTAGTCCAGCAGGGCGGCGGCCACGGTCTCCGGGGTGCCCACCAGCGCGGTGGAGTTGCCCGCCCCGCCGGTGGCCTTCGCGGTGACCGTCCACAGTGCACGGTCGAAGCGCTCGCCCTGCGCGGCCACCTCCAGCAGCCGCTGGGACCCGGCGTTCTCGGGGTCGGTGAGCTTGTGGCGGCGGGTGAGCTGCGACGTGCCGCCCTTCGTCCGGTCCTGGATGCGGGCCACGGTGGCGTAGGCCTTCTCCCAGGCCTCCTCCTCGGTGCGGCCGAGGATGGGGCGGAACGCCACCTGGAACGTCGGCGCCGGACGTCCGGCCGCGTGGGCGAGATCGGTGATCGTGGCGATCTGTTCGGCGGTGCCGGCGAGCGGCTCACCCCACAGCGCGTAGATGTCGGCCTCCTCCGCCCCCACCTTGTAGGCCGCGGCGGAGGACCCGCCGAAGGAGATGCGTGGACGCGGCTTCTGGGCGGGCTCGACGTCCAGCACGAAGTCGCTGAAGTCGTAGTGCTCGCCGTGGAAGTCGAACGGTTCCCGTGACGTCCAGGCCTTCTTGAAGATCTGGATCGCCTCGCGGGTGCGGTCGTAGCGGCGGTCCTTGGGCAGCGTGTCGCCCTCGCGCTGCTGCTCGTGGTCGTTGCCGCCGGTGATCACGTGCAGGGTGAGCCGCCCGTCGCTGATCTGGTCGAGCGTGGCGACGGTCTTCGCGGCGAAGGTGGGGTAGGAGACGTTCGGCCGGTGGGCCAGCAACAGCTGCAGCCGCTCGGTGTGCGTCGCGATGAGCGCCGCGGCCTGTGCCGGGTCGGGGCTGCCGGAGCCGTAGGCGGTGAGCACCCGGTCCCACCCGGTCTCCTCGTGGGCGCGGGCGAGGGCGAGCGTGTACTCCTTGTCGAACGCGGGACCGGTGCGCGGATCGGTCTCCGAGCCGTTGTTGGTGGCGCCGATGCCGAGGAACTCGACGGGCATGGTGGGTCCTTCCGGGAGGTGGGTGCGGGGCTGGGGGCTCAGGAGCCCGGACACGCCGCAGACCACACCCGGCCGAGGTCGATGTGCGGTCGCGTCACCAGGGGAACCCGGACGGTCACCTCTCCACTCCAGCACCGGGCGATGGGGTCGTCAACCGGCCATCGAGCCGGTCACATTCGGGAAGGATGGGCGGGTGCTCCCAGGTGACGGCTCGAGTCCCGTGCTGCTGCACGTCCCGCACGCCGGCACCGAGATCCCCGGGTGGACCCGGCCGCACCTGGTGCTCGACGACGACGAGCTGGCGGCCGAGCAGGCCGCGTTGACCGACCACCACACCGACCGGATCGCCACGGCCGCCGCGGACCGCGCCCGGCTCCGGCCGTGGGCCCTGATCAACCGGGTGTCCCGGCTCGTCGTCGACCCGGAGCGGTTCCCCGACGAGCGGGAGGAGATGGCTGCGGTCGGTATGGCCGCCGTCTACACGCGGGGTACGTGCGGGCAGCGGATCCGCGCCGACGACCCCGCGCACCGCCACGCCCTGCTCGACGCCTTCTACACCCCGTGGGCCACGGCGGTGCGCGACGCCGTCCACGACCGGCTCGCCGCCACCGGGCGCGCCGTGCTGCTGGACGTGCACTCCTACCCGTCGGCGCCGCTGCCCTACGAGCTGCACGCCGACGGCCCCCGGCCCGCGGTGTGCCTCGGCACCGACGCCGTGCACACCCCGGAGTGGCTCGTCGCGGCGGCCGGCACGGCGTTCGCCCCGATCGGCACCGTGGGGCTCGACTCCCCCTTCGCCGGCACCTACGTCCCGCTCGCCCACCACGGGACGGACCAGAGGGTGCTGTCCATCATGATCGAGATCCGCCGGGACACGTACCTGGCGGAGCCGGCGGGAGCCCTCACCGCGGGCGCTGACCGGCTGGCCGCCGCCCTGTCCGCTCTTGTCGACGCGGTCACCTTGTAAAGGGCACGTGAGTTGCGTCCGCATCACTGGCCCGCGGCGGCACGCCGACCTACTGTCGGGTGATGGGGTTGAGGTTGGTGCGGCGGTGGCACGTGGACCTGTGCCGCACCAGCACCGCCGTCTGAGGCACGGACCGTCAACGTCCGTCTGCCGAGAGGAACCCCTTGACCTCCGCGATCGCGATCGTCGGTGCCGGGCCGCGCGGCGCCGGGATACTCGAGCGACTCGGCGCGAGCGCTCCGGAGCTGCTGTCCGGCACGGTCGGGGCCGGCCTGGACGTGCACCTGATCGACCCCTACCCGGCGGGCGCCGGCCGGATCTGGCGCCACGACCAGTCGCCCCTGCTGGCCATGAACTCGATGGCCGCCGACGTCACCATGTACACCGACGACTCCGTCGTCTGTGAGGGACCGATCCGGCCGGGCCCCTCGTTCTGGGACTGGGCGCAGGAGCTGCAGACCCACGGCGACCCCGACCAGCTGGGTCCCGAGCTGGCCGCCGAGCTGCGCGCCGTCACCGCATCGACCTTTCCCAGCCGGCGCCTGCAGAGCGCCTACCTGGGCCGGGTGCTGGACGAGGTGATCGCCGGGATGCCGCCGGGGGTGCGGGTGCACGTGCACCGCACCCGGGCCGTCGGGCTTGCCGAGGACGGGCCGACGCAGATCGTGTTCCTGGAGGACGCCCCCGCGCTGCGCGTCGACACGGTGGTGCTCGCCTCCGGCCACCTCGACGCGACCCCCACCGAGGAGGAGCTCGCCCTCGCCGACCGGGCGGCCGGCCTGGGACTGCGCTACCTGCCGCCGGAGCAGACCACCGACACCGACCTGTCGGTGATCCGGCCGGGGGAGACGGCGATCGTGCGCGGCATGGGGCTCGCGTTCATCGACCTCGTGGTGCTGCTGTTCGAGGGTCGCGGCGGCCGGTTCGAGCCGGTCGGCCCGGACGGCGACACCCTGCGCTACCTCCCGTCGGGCGCCGAGCCGCACCTGGTCGTGGGCTCGCCGCGAGGGGCGCCCTACCACTCCAAGCCCCACTACGAGCTGCGCGCCGGACGACCGCTGCTGCCACGGTTCTTCGGGCCCGCCGAGATCGAGCCGCTGATCGCCGCGGGTGAGCCCGTCGACCTGCGGGCGCAGGTGTGGCCGCTGATGGCCAAGGAGATCGCCTGGGGGTGGTACCACGAGCTGTTCCTCGGCCACCCGGACCGCGTCCGGCTGCCCTGGGACGAGTTCGCCGCCCGGTACACCGCGCTCGGCTGGGGCACCCCGGCCATGGACGAGCTGATCACCGCGGCGGTGCCCGGGGCCGTCGACCGCATCGACTTCTCCGCACTGGACCGCCCACTCGACGGCGTCCACGCCCCGGACCTCGCCGCGCTGCAGCCACTGGTGCGCGAGCGGATCGCCGAGGACCTGCGCCAGCACGTCGACCCGGCACACACCCCACACCTCGGGGCCTTCGTCGCGATGCTCTCGGTGTACGGGTCGCTGGGCAGGCTCGTCGGGTCGGGCGCGCTCTCCGCCCGGTCGCAGGCCTTCGACGTGAACTGGTGGCAGAGCTTCTTCAACGCCGTCGCCAGCGGGCCGCCGGGGTTCCGGGTGCGCCAGCTGCTCGCACTGTCCCGGGCGGGGTTCGTGGAGTTCCTCGGGGCCGGGATGTGGGTGGACGTCGCCGACGGCACGTTCCGCGCCGGCAGCGCGTCGCTGGAGGGCGCCCCGCCCGTCACGGCCACCGTGCTGGTGGACGCCCGGCTGCCCGACGCCAGCGCCGCCCGCACCGAGGACCCGCTGCTCGCGAGCCTGATGCGCAGCGGTGCCGCGGGCGAGGCCGTCATCGTCGACGACGACGGCACCGTCCTGCGCAACACGGGGCTCATCCGCGTGCGCCCGTCCGACGGCGCGCTGGTCGACGCCTCCGGCGCGGTGCACCCGCGCCGCTTCGCCGTCGGCCCGCACACCGCGGTGAAGGTGGCAGGGGCGTTCACGCGCCCGGGGATGAACGCGCAGAGCCTGCGCTACAACGACGCCGTGGCCCGCGCGGTGCTGCGCAGCCTGCCCGTGGCGAGGGCGTCCGCCTCCGCCGCCTGAGCCCCCGCTCGGGAGCACTGCCCCCCATTGCAGCAAAGCCACTTTCACGCAACCTCGTTGCAGCAAAGTGGCTTTGCTGCAACGCCGGACCGGCCTCGGTGGCCCGTCTGACAGGCTCCCTCCGTGTTGCTGATGTTGACCACCACCGCGGAGCCGGCCACCGACCTCGGGTACCTGCTGCACAAGCACCCGGACCGGGCACAGGCGTTCCCCGTGGCGGCCGGCACGGCGCACGTCTTCTACCCCCGTGCGGACCAGGAGGAATGCACCGCCGCCCTCCTACTGGACGTCGACCCGGTCGCGCTCGTGAAGGGTGCGGCGACCACCGGGTTCACGCTGGGCCAGTACGTGAACGACCGGCCGTACGCGGCGGGCTCGCTGCTCGCGGTGGCGCTCGGCTCCGTGTTCTCCTCGGCGATGAAGGGCCGCTGCGCGGCGCGCCCCGAGCTGGCGGCCCGGCCGATCCCGCTGTCGGTCCGCATCCCGACGCTGCCCTGTCGCGACGGCCGTGAGCTGGTCGAGCGCCTGTTCACGCCACTGGGCTGGCAGGTGGTCGCGGACCCGGTGCCGCTGGACCCGCAGTTCCCCGAGTGGGGCGACTCGCGCTACCTCGACACGACGCTGACCGGGGAGATGCGCCTGGCCGATGCGCTCACCCACCTCTACGTCCTGCTGCCGGTGCTCGACGGCAGCAAGCACTACTGGGTGGGCCAGGACGAGGTCGACAAGCTCCTGCGGGCGGGCGCCGGCTGGCTCGCCGCCCACCCGGAGCGCACGCTGATCAGCCGGCGGTACCTCGCGCACCAGCGCCCCTACGTGCGCACGGCGCTGGAGCGCCTCGCCGACGCCGACGACACCGACGTGGCCGAACTCGACGACGCGCTCGCCCAGCCGGTGGTCACGGCGGTGCCCGAGCGGCCGGAGCCGCTGGCGGTGCAGCGCAGGCACAGCGTTCTCGGCGCGCTCAAGGAACTGGGCGCCCGCCGTGTCCTCGACCTCGGCTGCGGCAACGGCGCGCTGCTGCGGGACCTGATCGCCGACCCGGAGCTCACCGAGATCGTCGGCATCGACGTCTCGGCGAGCGCCCTCGAGGCCGCCGCGCGCGCCCTGCAGCTCGACCGGATGGCCGAGCGGCAGCGGGAGCGGATCACGCTGCGGCAGTCGGCGCTCACCTACACCGACCAGACGCTCGCCGGCTACGACGCCGCCGTCCTGATGGAGGTGATCGAGCACGTCGACGAGAGCAGGCTGCCCGCGCTGGAGCACGCCGTCTTCGGAGCCGCCCGGCCTGCCGCGGTCGTGGTGACCACCCCCAACGTCGAGCACAACGTGCGTTTCGAGAGCCTGGAGGCGGGCCGGATGCGCCATACCGACCACCGATTCGAGTGGACGAGGGCGCAGTTCCGCGAGTGGTCCGCCGCGGTGGCGGGCCGGCACGGCTACACGGTCCGGTTCCGGCCCGTCGGCCCCGACGACCCGGAGGTCGGCCCACCCACCCAGCTGGCCGTCTTCGAGCGGGAGCAGGCACCGGAGGGCGGGCGATGACCGAGCCGCGTGTGCTGCGCATCCCGGACATGGCGCTGGTCGTGCTCGTCGGCGCGTCCGGCTCGGGGAAGTCGACCTTCGCCGGCAAGCACTTCGCGCCGACGCAGGTGCTCTCCAGCGATGCCTTCCGGGGAATGGTCGCCGACGACGAGAACGACCAGTCGGCCACCACGGCCGCGTTCGAGGCGCTGCACGTCGTGGCGGGCAAGCGGCTGGCGGGCGGCCGGGTCACCGTCGTCGACGCCACCAGCGTGCAGCGGGAGGCGCGCGCCCCGCTGGTGGCGCTGGCCCGCGAGCACGACGTGTTGCCGGTCGCCATCGTGCTGGACGTGCCGGAGGCGGTCTGCAGGCAGCGCAACGAGGCCCGGACCGACCGCAGCTTCGGACCCCACGTGATCCGGCGCCAGCGCAGCGAGCTGCACCGGTCGCTGCGGGCACTGGCCAAGGAGGGGTTCCGCCGGGTGCACGTGCTCCGCTCCGTGGAGGAGGTCGACGCGGCGCGGATCGAGATCGAGCCGCTGCTCAACGACCGCCGAACCGAGACGGGGCCGTTCGACGTGATCGGCGACGTGCACGGGTGCCGCGGGGAGCTGGAGGACCTGCTCACCGCACTGGGCTACGACCTCGTCCGCGACGAGGAGGGGCGCGCGGTCGGCGCGCACCACCCGGCCGGGCGGCACGCGGTGTTCGTGGGCGACCTGGTCGACCGCTGCCCCGACACCCCCGGCGTGCTGCGGCTGGTCATGGGGATGGTGGCCGGGGGAGACGCGCTGTGCGTGTGCGGCAACCACGAGCAGAAGCTGGTGCGGGCGCTCTCCGGCCGGGCGGTGCAGGTCACGCACGGGCTCGCCGAGTCCCTGGCCCAGCTGTCGGGGCAGAGCGAGGAGTTCCGCGTCGCCGTCCGGGAGTTCTGCGACGGGCTCGTCTCTCACTACGTCCTCGATGGTGGACGGCTCGTCGTCGCGCACGCCGGGCTTCCCGAGCGCTTCCACCGCCGCGCGTCGGGACGCGTGCGCAGCCTCGCGCTGTACGGCGACACCACGGGCGAGACCGACGAGTACGGCCTGCCGGTGCGCTACCCGTGGGCCAACGACTACCGCGGCGCGGCGACCGTCCTGTACGGGCACACACCCACGCCGGAGGTGGAGTGGGTCAACAAGACGATGTGCCTCGACACCGGTGTGGTGTTCGGCGGGAAGCTCACGGCGCTGCGCTACCCGGAGCGCGAGGTCGTGGCCGTCGTGGCGCAGCAGGTCTGGTACGAGCCGAAGCGCCCGCTCACCCCGCCCCCCGCCGCGCAGGCCCCGGTCCGCGCGCCCGACGTGCTCGACATCGCCGACGTCACCGGCAAACGCATGATCGCCACCGCGCACCACGGCACGATCACCGTGCGCGCCGAGCAGGCCGCGGCCGCGCTCGAGGTGATGAGCCGGTTCGCTGTCGACCCGCGGTGGCTGCTCTACCTGCCGCCGACCATGGCGCCGACGGCCACGTCCACCGGCGACGGGCTGTTGGAGCACCCCGCGGAGGCGTTCGCGGGGTTCCGCGCCGCCGGCGTCCCGCTCGTCGTGTGCGAGGAGAAGCACATGGGGTCGCGGGCGGTCGTGCTGGTCTGCCGGGACGACGCCGTCGGCGCGCAGCGCTTCGGAATGGCAGGTCCCGGCACGGTGGTCACCCGCACGGGACGCCCGTTCTTCCCGCCCGCGCTGACCGCGCAGCTACTGGAGAGTGTCCGGGCCGCGGTCACCGCGGCCGGGCTCTGGGACGAGCTGGACACCGGGTGGCTGCTGCTCGACGCCGAGCTCCTCCCGTGGAGCGCGAAGGCGGGCGGCCTCATCCGCGACCAGTACGCCGCGGTCGGTGCGGCGGCCGGGGCCGCACTCTCGGCGTCCGGGGCAGCACTCGCGGCGGCCACGGCGCGCGGGATCGACGTTGCCGAGCTGACGGCCGGGACGACCGCCCGTGCCGCCGGTGTCACGGCGTTCCGCGAGGCGTACCGCCGGTACTGCTGGCCCACCGACGGGCTCGCGGGTGTGCAGCTGGCGCCGTTCCAGGTGCTCGCCGCCGAGGGCGCGACCTTCCACACCCGCGCCCACGACTGGCATCTCGCCGTCGCCGACCGCCTCCACGAGGCCGGGACGGAGCTGTTCCGCCGGACCGCCTCCCTCGTGGTCGACACCACCGACGAGGCCTCGGTCGCCGCGGGCACCGCGTGGTGGGAGGACCTGACCGGCGCGGGCGGCGAGGGCATGGTCGTCAAGCCGCTGGCCAACCTCACCCGCGAGGGCCGGCGCCTCGTGCAGCCGGGGGTCAAGGTGCGGGGGCCGGAGTACCTCCGCCTCATCTACGGCCCCGAGTACGCCGCGCCCGCCAACCTCGAGCGGCTGCGCGGGCGCGGACTGGGCGTCAAACGGGCGCTCGCGCTCCGCGAGTACGCGCTGGGCCTGGAGGCGCTCGAACGGCTGGCGGCGGGGGAACCGCTGTGGCGCGTGCACGAGTGCGTCTTCGCGGTGCTCGCGCTGGAGTCGGAGCCGGTGGACCCGCGGCTGTAGCCCCCGCCCTGGTTGCAGCAAAGCCACTTTCATGCAACGAGGTTGCAGGAAAGTGGCTTTGCTGCAGTCGGGCTGCTGCCCGGGCGCGGTGCCTCAGCCCAACGGCGGGTGCCGGTGCAGGGCGCTGCGCACCACGGCCAGCTCGTGCGCCACCTCAGCGGCGATGAGCTCGGCGTGCAGGTCGACCTGCTCGCCGGCGGGCTGCTCGTCCAGCGCGAGAGCGCGGTGCCTGCGCACCAGGTCCTCGAGCGAGTCGAGCATGCGGTCGGCGATGGTCCGGCGGATGGATTCGCGGGTGGGGGTGGACATGGGTGCCTCCAGGAGGTGGGTGTCGGACGGACCGGGTCGGCGGTGCGTCCGACAGAGCGCGCTCGCGTGGTGGCACAGGTCCCGGTCACGTCGCCTCGTGAGCGTCCTGCCGGGATAGCGGGTCACCGGTTCCCTTATGTCGCGGCGGAGAAGCCGGAGAAGAGCAGGACGGCGAGCCCCAGCCCGACGGCAGGATTCACCACGGTGGCGAACACCCCGACCGGGCGCCGGCCGGCCTCGTTCAGCGCGGCGCGGCGGGCGCCGCCGATCGTCGGGTCGTCGGGGTATCCGGTGGTACGCATGGGCGCGGCCATCAACGTGCCGGCGCCAGGCCGCGGGCGCGGAGCACGCGACGTTCCAGCGGCCGGAACGCCAGAAGCTCGACCCCGACGCCGACCAGCAGGATCAGGAAGATCGCGGCGATGACGCCGGGCATGCTGTTGAAGTCGCTGCCCTGCTTCAGGTACGCGCCCAACCCGATCCCCAGCTGCGGGGACGTCGCGATGATCTCCGCCGCCATCAGGGAACGCCAGGAGAAGGCCCAGCCCTGCTTGCAGCCCGCGATGTAGCCCGGCAGCGCGGCGGGCAGCAGGATCAGCCGCGCCGAGTTGATCCGGCCTGCGCCCATCACCTGTCCGACGCGCGGCAGGATCGGCGGCACCTGGTCGATGCCCGACACCAGCCCGTTGGCGATCGACGGGATGGCGCCGAGCAGCACCACGAAGTAGATGGTGGTGTCGGTCAGCCCGAACCACAGCACGGCCGCCGGCACCCACGCCACGGACGGCAGGCTCTGCATGCCCGCCAGCAGCGGACCGATCGCGGCCCGCACCACCGGGACCTTCGCGACGAGCAGCCCGAGCGGCGTGGCGACCACCACGGAGGTGAGGAACCCGAGCACCGCGCGGTGCAGCGACACCCAGACGATCCCCCAGATGCTGCCGTCGACGACCGTGCCGGCGAACTCCTGCCACACCGCGAGCGGGGCAGGCAGCTGGTACTCCGGGTAGATCGCCGAGGCCCACACGGCCTGCCACACGCCGATGAACAGCACGAGCGCGATCAGCGGTGGCAGCCCGGTGGCCAGCACCCGGCGCAGCACCGGCTTGCGCGTCTCGGTGGGCGTGTCGAGCGCGTCCAGGCCCGCCCCGACCGCGGCGGTGTCGGCGGACTGCGCGTCGGAGACGACCTCAGGCGCGGGCATGTGTGGAGATCACCTCCCGGAGCCTGCCGGTGATCTCCTCGGAGAGCTCCTCCCGGTCGGTCCGGGCGGCGGCGAGGTCCCACTCCCGCACCACGGTGCCCGGCCGCGACGACAGCAGCACGACCCGCTGCCCGAGGCGGACGGCCTCGCGGACGTCGTGGGTCACGAACAGGACCGCAGCCCCGGTGGCCTGCCAGATCCGCTGCAGCTCGCCCTGCAGGAAGTCGCGCGTGATGGCGTCCAACGCGGCGAACGGCTCGTCCATCAGCAGGAGGCCGCCCTCGGCGTCCGTGCCGCTCGACGTGGCGGCGAGCGCGCGGGCCAGCGCGACGCGCTGCCGCATGCCGCCGGACAGCTCGTGGGGCCGCTTGCGCGCCAGGCCGCCCAGCCGGACGAGGTCCAGCAGTTCGGCGGCGCGGGTGCGGCGGGCGGCTCGCCCGACCCCGGCCAGCCGTAGCGGGAGCTCGACGTTGCGGCCCGCGTCCAGCCACGGCAGCAGGGCGGGCTCCTGGAACATCACCGCGGGACGGCCGCTGTCCACCGTCACGTTGCCCGACGTCGGCTGGTCGAGCCCGGCGACGAGGTTGAGCAGCGTGGTCTTGCCGCAGCCCGACGCCCCGAGCAGCACCACGAACTCGCCCGGTTGCACCCGCAGGTCCACCTCGGTCAGCGCGGTGACGGCCGAGGCGCCCCGGCCGAAGACCTTGCCGACGCCCTGCAGGTCGACGGCGGCGCGGTGCTCGGTGCCGACGGGACGGTCGAGAGTGGCGGTCATGAGTTGCCTCCGGGCTTGTTGTCGAGTCCTGCGGCGTCCACGGGCGGCTTCCCGGCGGCCTGGAGTTCGGCGTTCAGCGGCGCGACGTCGAGGAAGCCCACCAGGTCGGTCGGCTTCTCGGTGATCCCCGCCGTGGCGCTGTCCTCCGCCAGTTGCGGGAACGTCGAGGCGAGCGGGTCGGGGTCGAGGGCGATGTTCTCGAAGGCACGGTCGATCACGGGCCCGGGGAGCACGCTGCCGGTGAGCTTCTGCAGACCCTGGTTGACGATGGTCTCGGCCTGTGCCGGATCCGTCTGCGCCAGGTCGATCGCCTTGATGTGCGCCCGCAGCAGCTCGCGGACGGTCTCCGGGTACTTCTGCAGGAAGTCGGCCCGCACGAGCAGCACGGTGGTGGGGAAGCGGCCGTTCGGCCAGAGGCTGCGTTCGTCGAGCAGCACCTTCGCGCCGGCGTTGAGGACGAGCTGGGAGCTCCACGGCTCCGGGAGCCAGCCGCCGTCGACGCTGCCCTGGCGGAACGCGTCGAGGGTGCGCGGGTTGTCGAGGTTGGCGATCTTGACGTCCTGCGGCCCGTCGCCCGCGGTGAGCCCGTTCTTCTTCAGCCACACCTTCAGCGCGATGTCCTGGGTGTTGCCCAGCTGCGGGGTGGCGATCGTCTTCCCCCTGAGCTGCTGCGGATCGGTGATCTCGGGCTTCACGACGAGCTGGGCGCCACCCGCGGTGGCACCGGCGACGACCCGCACCTGGCCGTCGGACTTCGCGAAGGCGTTGATCGCCGGGCCGGAGCCGATGTAGGTGGCGTCGAGCGAGCCGCCGAGCAGCGCGTTGACCGCGTCGCCGCCCGCGTTGAAGGTCTGCGGCGTCAGGGTGGTGTCGCCCAGTCCGGCCTTGAACAAGCCCTGCTCCACGCCGATGATCGCCGGCGCGTGCGTGACGTTCGGGAAGTACCCGAGGCGCAGCTCCGTCGCCTTCCCGCCGTTGACGGGCGCGACGGTGTCGGTGGGCGCCGGTTCGGCCCGCGAGCACGCGGTGGCGGTGAGCAGGGCGATCACGGCAGTGATCACGGCCGGGATCAGGGTGGGGGTGCGGAGCCGGGGCATCGGATGGAGTCCTGTTCTGGGTGGGGCGTGCCCGGCCGGGAATGCCCGGGCAGGCGGAGCGCAGGTCGCTGATGGCGCGCGCGAAGGCGCGGCGGCGGATCAGCGGGCGATGCGAGAGGTCAGCGACAGAACTCGTCGAAGGCGTGGCCGCGGCGGGACGGCCAGAACCTCTCGAGATCGGTGACCAGGAACCCCGACCTCGAGGCGAGGTCGGCACGTCGGAACACGGCGGGGCCCTGCGGGCACACCTGCGTCGACGTCACTGCACCATCGTGCGTCCCGCCCGGGGAAGAGGACAACCAGGCGTCCGAGAGGCGGGAACCGCACGAAATGTACGGACACCACCTCCCAGCCCACACCGCGGGCGCACTTCGGAGCCAAAGTGCGGTCTGCGGCGCGTCCCACCAGCAGTACGGCTCCATGGTGCGCAGCGGGTGGGGGTGGGGTGGGCGCGCGCGAGCCGGTGGCGCGGGTGCGGACCGGGCGACTCATGCGCGCGGAACAGGCGACTCGCGGGTCGTAGGACGCGGCTGGGGGGCCGGCGGCGCGGATGGGGCGGGTGGCTTGCGCGCCCGGACCGGGCGACTCGCGCGGGCGGCCCCGGCCGCCGGTGCACTGCGGAGCCGTAGTGCTGTGTGCGGCTTGTGTCAGCAGCAGTAGGGCTCCGGAGTGCGGGGCGGTCAGCCTGCTGTGCGGCAGAGGGTGGGGGTGGGGTGGGCCGTGCGGTATCTGTCGGCCACCAGGGACGCGACTGCCGGGTGCGCCGCCAGGGGACCGGCGAGCAGGACGTCTTGGCCTGCGGCGTGGGTCGCGCGGGCGATCGCGTCCGGGAGCAGGCCCGGGGCGAGGATCCACTGGGCCACCGCCACCCGCTCCGCGCCCTGCGCCCGGAGGGCGGTGATCGCCTGCGGCACGGTCGGCGAGGTGGAGGTGGCGAACGCCGCCACGCCGCCCGTCCAACCGAAGCGCCTCGCCCAGCCGTCGACGACCTCGGCCACGGCGGCGTTCGCCGGGGCGTGCGAGGAGCCGATGGCGGCGAGCACCACACCCAGGCCGGGGTCGTGCAGCGGGCCGGCGACGGCGGAGAGGCGGTCCAGGGCGGCGGCCTCCAGCAGCGGGCTGCCGCCGAGCACACCGGCGATGGTGATGTCGAGTTGCGGGTGGCGCCGGGCGGCCTTCGCGACCTCGCCGGGGACGTCGACCCTCGCGTGGAAGGCGTGGCCCAGCAGCAGAGGGACGACCACGGCGCGCCGGTGACCCTCCGCGGCGACGCCGGCGAGCACGTCCGGCAGGCGGGGGGCGGACAGGTCGAGGAAGCTCACGCGCACGTCGAGCCCCGGGTGTTGGCTGCGGACCTCGTCGGCGAGCGCGGCCACGGTGGTGGCCGACCGCGGGTCGCGGCTGCCGTGCGCCACCTCCACCAGCACCGGGGCTGCCCCCTCGGACCCGACGCGGATCCCTCCTGCGTGTGACGGCAGGCGGACGGGAACGGGCTGGAGTGGCACGGCAGCTACCCCGCCAGCGTGAGCGGGCTGCCGACCAGGCCGGCCGCTAGCGTGTTACCGGTGGGCGGGTCGATCAGCAGGAAGCTGCCGGTGGCGCGGATGTCGGCGTAGTCGTCGACGGGCAGCGGGTCGGCCGTGCGCAGGCTGACGCGCGCGATGTCGTTGATCCCCAGCTGCTCCGGCGCGTCCACATAGGACACGGTGTCGGTGTCGAGCCGGTCGCCCAGCGCCCCGACGATCACCTGGGTGGTGCGCGCGCCGTGCTTGAGCAGCAGCCGGGCGCCCGGCCGTAGCGGCTTGTCCGACAGCCAGCACAGCGTGGCCTCGAGTTCGGCGGTCAGCCGGGGCGGGGCCGTGGCCGTGGCGAGGACGTCGCCGCGGGCGATGTCGATGTCGTCGGTCAGCAGCACCGTGACGCTGCGCCCGGCACCGGCGGCGTCGAGCGGCCCGTCGGCCGTGTCGACGCGTTCGACGGTGGTGCGGGCTCCGCCGGGGAGCACCACGACCTCGTCACCCGGCCGCACGGTGCCGGCGGCGACCTGGCCGGCGTAGCCGCGGTAGTCGTGCAGCTCCTCGGATCTGGGACGGATCACGTACTGCACCGGCATGCGGAACGGCGCGGCCACCTCCGGACCGGCGACGGGCACCGACTCCAGGTGCCCGAGCAGGGTCGGCCCGTCGTACCAGGGCGTGCGTGCCGAGCGTTCGACGACGTTGTCGCCCACGAGCGCCGACACCGGGATCGTCACGACGGCCTCGTCGGCGAAGCCCAGCGAACGCGCGAGGCCGGCGAAGTCCTTGGCGATCGCGGCGAGGACGGCCTCGTCGTAGTCGACAAGGTCGATCTTGTTGATGGCCAGCACCAGCCGCGGCACCCGCAGCAGGGCGAGCACGGCGGCGTGGCGGCGCGTCTGCTCGACGACGCCGTGGCGGGCGTCGACGAGCAGCACCGCGAGCTCGGCGGTGGAGGCGCCGGTGACCGTGTTGCGCGTGTACTGCACGTGGCCCGGGGTGTCGGCCAGCACGAACTCGCGCGTGGGGGTGCCGAAGTAGCGGTAGGCCACGTCGATCGTGATGCCCTGCTCGCGCTCGGCGCGCAGCCCGTCCACCAGCAGGGACAGGTCCGGAGTGGCCAGTCCCTTGTCGACCGACGCGCGCTGCACGGCCTCGATCTGGTCGGCGAGAACCGACTTGGTGTCGTACAGCAGGCGACCGACCAGAGTGGACTTGCCGTCGTCGACGCTGCCGGCGGTGGCGAAGCGGAGCAGATCCCGTGTCACTAGAAGTACCCCTCGCGCTTCCGGTCTTCCATCGCCGCCTCGGAGAGGCGGTCGTCGGCGCGGGTGGCCCCGCGTTCGGTGAGCCGGGACGCGGTGACCTCGGCAATGATCTCCTCCACCGTCACCGCTGTGGACTCCACGGCACCGGTGCACGACCCGTCGCCGACGGTGCGGTAGCGGACGTCCCGAAGCTCCAGCGTCTCGGCGCCGCGCGGGCCGCCCCACGGTCCCTCGGCGAGCCACATGCCGTCGCGGCGGAAGACCTCGCGCTGGTGGGCGAAGTAGATCGACGGCAGTTCGATCCCCTCGCGCTGGATGTAGCGCCAGACGTCGAGCTCGGTCCAGTTGGAGATCGGGAACACCCGTACGTGCTCGCCGGGCGCGTGGCGGCCGTTGTAGAGGTTCCACAGCTCCGGCCGCTGGCTGCGGGGGTCCCACCGGCCGAACGCGTCGCGCAGCGAGATGATCCGCTCCTTGGCCCGGGCCCGCTCCTCGTCGCGCCTGCCGCCGCCGAACACCGCGTCGAACCGGTGCTCGACGATCGTGTCGAGCAGGGGGGTGGTCTGCAGTGGGTTGCGGGTGCCGTCCGGGCGCTCGACGAGGCGTCCGTCGTCGATCCAGTCCTGGACGTGCGCCACCTCCAGGCGCAGTCCGAGGCGCTCGACGAGCCGGTCCCGGAAGTCGATCACCTCGGGGTAGTTGTGCCCGGTGTCGACGTGCAGCAGCGGGAACGGCACCGGCGCCGGCGCGAACGCCTTGACGGCGAGGTGCACCAGCAGCGTGGAGTCCTTGCCGCCGGAGAAGAGGATCACCGGGCGGTCGAACTCGCCCGCCACCTCGCGGAAGATGTGGATGGACTCGGACTCGAGGGCCTCGAGGGCGTCGAGGGTGGGGGCTGCGGCGGTCACTGGACGTGCAGCCCGCACTCGATCTTGCCCGTGCCGGCCCAGCGGCCGCTGCGCGGATCCGCGCCCGGTGCGGGCTTCGCGGTGCAGGGGGCGCACCCGATCGACGGGTAGCCCTCCGACACGAGCGGGTTGACGAGGATCCCGTGCTCGGCGATGTAGGCGTCCATCTCCTCGTCGCTCCACGGGGCGATCGGGTTGATCTTCACCAGCCCGAACTTCTCGTCGTACGTGATCAGCGGCGTGTTCGCCCTCGTCGGCGCCTCGACCCGGCGAACACCGGTGACCCAGGCGTCGTAACCCGCGAGCGTCTGCTGCAGCGGGGCGACCTTGCGCAGCGCGCAGCACTGGTTCGGGTCGCGGGCGAACAGGTCCTTGCCGAGCAGCGAGTCCTGCTCCGCGACGCTGTGCTCCGCCGTGGCGTTGACGATCCGCACGTCGTACACGGACCCGACCGCGTCCCGCGTGCCGATGGTCTCGGGGAAGTGGTAGCCGGTCTCGAGGAACAGCACGTCCACCCCCGGCAGGGCGCGGGCGGCCAGGTCGACGAGTACCGCGTCCTGCATGTTCGACGCGACGATCAGCCGCTCGCCGAACGTGCCGGCGGCCCAGGTGAGCAACTGCTCGGCGGTGGCATCCGGGCCCACCTCGGCCGCACCCTGTTCCGCGACCGCCCGCAGATCAACCTCTGTCGCGACGCTCATCGTGCCACCTCCGCGATTCCGATTCCGACGAGCTTCAGCGAGAACGTCCGCAGGCAGTCGGCGCAGTACCAGGCACCGTGCGGCACCTTCTCGGTCTGCTCCGCGGGACGGAGGTCCTCCTCACCGCAGTACGGGCAGTAGAAGGGGACGGCACGCTCAGACATTCCGGATCACCTCGCGCCTCATTTGAGATCGCCCTCCGCCGCCCGGGTGACCCACTGCGCGAACCGCTCGCCGTCCTGGCGCTGGTCGAGGAAGTGGCGGACGACCCGCTCGACGTAGTCGCCCAGTTCGGCACTGGTGACCTTGAGCCCGCGCAGCTTCCGGCCGAACCCGGCGTCGAGACCGAGGCCGCCGCCCAGGTGGACCTGGAAGCCCTCGACCTGCGCGCCGTCGGCGTCGGTGACGATCTGGCCCTTGAGCCCGATGTCGGCCACCTGCGTGCGGGCGCAGGAGTTGGGGCAGCCGTTGAGGTGGATCGAGATCGGGACGTCCGGGCTGACGTCGGCGAGCCGGCTCTCCAGCTCCTCGACCAGCCGGATCGCCCGCTCCTTCGTCTCGACGATGGCGAGCTTGCAGAACTCGATGCCGGTGCAGGCCATCGTGGCGCGCCGCCACGGCGACGGCTCGGCCTGCAGACCCAGGGTGGCGAGCTCTGCGGTCAGCGACGCGACGTTCCGGTCGGGCACGTCGAGCACGACGATCTTCTGCTGCGGCGTGAGCCGCACCCGCCGCGAGCCCGCGGTCTCCGCGGCCTTGGCCAGCGCCACCAGCGTGGCTCCCGAGACGCGTCCGGCGGGCGGTGCGACGCCGATGTAGTTGCGGCCGTCGACCTGCTTGTGCACCCCGATGTGGTCGATCGGGCTCTCGGGGGTGGCCGGCGCGGGGCCGTCCACGAGCTTCCGGCCCAGGTACTCCTCCTCCAGCACGCGCCGGAACTCCTCCGCGCCCCAGTCGGCCACGAGGAACTTGATCCGGGCGCGGTGGCGCAGCCTGCGGTAGCCGTAGTCGCGGAACACCGAGATGATCCCCGCCCAGACGTCGGGGACCTCGTCGAGCGGGACCCACGCCCCGAGCCGCTGCGCGATCTTCGGGTTGGTGGAGAGGCCGCCGCCGACCCACACGTCGAAGCCGGGGCCGTGCTCCGGGTGCTCGACGCCGACGAACGAGACGTCGTTCACCTCGTGCGCCACGTCCTGCTGCCAGGAGATCGCGGTCTTGAACTTGCGCGGCAGGTTGGAGAACTCCGGGCTGCCGATGTACCGCTCGAGGATCGCGTCGATCGCCGGGGTCGGGTCGACCTTCTCGCCGGCGGAGATCCCGGCGACCGGTGAGCCGAGGATGACGCGGGGGGTGTCGCCGCACGCCTCGGTGGTGAGCAGGCCGAGGCCCTCGAGCTTCTTCCAGATCGCGGGCATGTCCTCGATCTGGATCCAGTGGTACTGGATGTTCTGCCGGTCGGTGACGTCGGCGGTGCCCCGCGCATGGTCCTGCGAGACCTCGCCGATCGCCCGCAGCTGCTCCGTGGTGAGCGCCCCGCCGTCGATGCGGACGCGGAGCATGAAGTAGCGGTCGTCGAGCTCCTCGGGCTCCAGCGCTGCCGTGCGGCCGCCGTCGATGCCGGGGCGGCGCTGCGTGTAGAGGCCCCACCAGCGCATCCGGCCACGCAGGTCGGCCGGGTCGATCGAGTCGAACCCGTGCTTGGAGTAGACGTTCTCGATACGGGCGCGGACGTTCAGCCCGTCGTCGTCCTTCTTCGTGCGCTCGTTCGGGTTGAGGGGCTCGCGGTAGCCCAGCTTCCACTGGCCTTCGCCGCGCTTGCGCTTGCCGGGAACGGACGTGGTGGGGGGCAAGACGGAGCCTCCGGATCGCGGCACAGGCACACCGCGATCAGGGCGGCAGGCCTCGGCGCCAGCTGAGATGTGGTGGTCGGGGGCGCGAGATCAGCGCTGTCGACAGAGTGCGCTGCTCACCCGGTGCAGGTCCACGTGGCGGCGGGCCACGAGTCGCAGGGTCAGCGCAGTCACAACTGACAGCGTGCCACTTGTCCGGTCCACGATCCATGGACGTCCGCATGCTGGGAGCGGACTCACACGTCTTCTCCCGAACGGCCCCGCGTCGTAGCACGTCTGCGTAGCGTCTCGCCGCGTGACGAGCGGAGTGATCGACCTGCGCAGGAGAAGCGCTCCGGGGCTGCTGATCTCGGCCCCGATCCTGTGGGGACTCACCGTGGTGGCCGTTGTCGCCGCGGTCCGCAGCGAGGTGCACGGAGGCCTGACAGCACGGGTGGTCGCCGGGGTTCTGGGAGTCTGTCTCGGGCTGCTCGCACTCCTCGTGTCGCAGGCGTTGTTCGAGCTGCGACGGCCGCGGCGGCTGGTGATCGACCACGAGGGGATCCGGCTCGACACCGGCCGCCGCAGGCCGGCGTTCCGTCTGGCGTGGACGGAGATCGCCGCCGCCTCGCTGCGCGTCTCCGACCGGCGCCGGCGCATCAGCGCCCGGACGTACATCCGGTGGCTCGACCGGCGGCCGGAGAGGACACCCATCGTGGTGGCGCTCGAGCTCTACCCGGCCGACGCCGAGGCCGTGCGCCGGCACCCCGAACTGCGCACCCCGTGGCGGCTCGGGGGCGAGCGATGCTGGCTGTTCGTGGTGTGGGCGGGACCAGGAAATCCGCCGCCCGTCGGTCCGCTCGTACAGCGGTGGCGGCCCGATCTCTGGCAGGGCGAACGCGCGGCGTCGATCCTGTCGGACCTTCGCTGAGCTGCCGTCAGGCCGCCTCGTCCAGAAGTGGACGGCGGGTCCGCCGCTCGTTCACCCGCCCGGCCAGCCACCCCAGGCCGTGCCGCGCTGCCGCCACACCTCGGGCGGCCGCCACCCGCCCGTGCACGAGCGCGGCCCGCGCGAGGACGGGCGGGGTGAGCAGCACGTCGGGATGCACCAGCATGAAGCCCGCCGCGGTCACCGTGGCCTCCACGGTGGCGTCCTGCGGCGCGGCGGTCAGGACGCGCTCGGAGAGGCCCCGGGCCAGCCGCTCCCGCAGTGACAGGCGCAGTACGGCGCCCGTGCGACGCACGTCCATGATCGTCGACAACCGCCAGGCGGCATCCACCACGACCCGCTGCCGGGCGAAGAAGCCGTCGGCCGGAGCGTCGAGATCCGGGCCGTCGGAGAGGTACGACTCCAGGCACACGGCGTGCAGCGCCGCCGAGGAGATGCCCTGGCCGAAGGTGGGGTTGAACGACGCCACGGCGTCTCCCACCGCCACCAGCCGGGCCGGGAGACGGTGCGCCGAGCCGAAGTCGCGGCGGCGGCTGTCGGCCATGTGGTAGGTCCGGATCGGACCCTGCGGTTCTCCTGCAGTGACCACGGTGAAGGGTGCCGGCAGGTCCGCCCGCAGCTGCGCGCGGAAGTCCTCGATCGTGCTGCCGGGCCGGTGGTCCCCGTAGGCGGAGATCATCACGATGTAGCGGTCGTCCTCGATCGGCCCGTACACCCCGCCGTTCGTCCGGCCCTGCAGGTCGCGGATGAGCCACATGGGCGGATCCGGGGTCGCCGTCCTCCGGAAGTACCCGGTGGCGTAGCTCAGCGCGATCGGCAGCCGGACGAGTTCGGGGCGCTCCCAGCCGGCCCGTTCGAGCCACTCGCCGAGCCGGCTCGCACGGCCGGTGGCGTCGACGACGAGATCCGCCCGCTCGATGCGCTCCTCCCCGACCACCTCCACGTGCACGCCGGTCACGGCCTCACCGGTGATTTCCAGGCCGGTGGCGCGCCCGGTGACCACGGTGACCGCGGGGAGTGCGAGCACCCGGCGGCGGATCATTCCCTCCAGGAACGGCCGGCTCCCCGACATGACGCCGGGGTCGACGCTGCGCAGCCAGCGGTGGCGGCCGGTCAGCGCGGGTCGCAGATCGCGTGACGGGGCCACGTAGGCACCCGCCGCCACGCAGTCGGCCGAGAAGCCGGGGAACCACCGGTCGAGATGCAGCCGGCCTCCCGCCAGCAGCGCGTGCACCTGCAGTCCCTGCGGCACGCCCGGCCGGGCGTCCACTCCGGGATCGGCCCCGTCCCGCTCGATGATCACGACCTCGGTGGCCACGTCGGCGAGCACCCGCGCCGCGAGCAACCCGGCAACCGACCCGCCCATCACGACGGCTCGCCCCAGCACCTGCCGCGGTGCGGTGGACGTCGTCGTCGAGACGAGGTCGGCGAACAGGCTCGCCGGCCGGAGCGGCCTGTCGATCGACATCCGGGTCCTCCCGGTCACGTGCCCGGGCGCCCCCGGGTCTGATCGACGCTAGTCACGATCAGCCGGCCCGTCCCGCCCCCTGGGCCGGTTGTGACCGAGGACGCCCCCACCCGCCCCCCCGCCCGCCCCCCACC